>DASVAJ010000018.1:0-64844 GCA_036376415.1 Terriglobales bacterium | reverse complement strand
CAGAGCTGCGAGTGGCAGGTCATGCAGGTCTCAGTCGGCGGCAGGCCGGCGAAGCTCGCCTTCTCGACCGAGGTGTGACAGTAGCGGCAATCGAGACCGAGCCCGCCGACATGGTGCTCGTGGCTGAACGGCACCGGCTGCGCATGGACTACTGCTCGATCGGAGTAATACGTGGAACGCTGCATCATCTCGAAAAACCAGAGCAGCGCGATCACCGCCACTATTCCCCCGAAAAACGTGAACCGGTAGAGGGTGTTCGTGTTCGGATGAAATAGCTGTCCCATCTCCCGGCGCTTGTTCCCGCACAGAGTAGTTACTGTAAGCGAGTGAGAGACGAGGAACGACAGCGCGGTTGTACTGTGGATTCCTTGTTGCTATTGCCTTAGCAACCCAGAGCTGGAGAGTTTTGTGGAGGTGCAGGTCTCGGCTAAACAAAGGCACGCCATCACTGTTGCTCAAAAGTGAGTTACTCATCCGCGTGTAATGGGCATCCAAGCTGTGTTTTTCGTCGAGTGAAGCAATTATGATGCGATCCGTAACTCTCGCCGTATCTGCGGCGCTGCTGTGGTGGTTTCAGCTCACCCCAGCGCTAAGCCAAGAACAGGAGGTCGTCGGTTGCATTACTCAGAGTCCAAATGACGGATTGCAACTTGGTGGCCGCTCTGGAAAGTCTTACGTTGTGCGCGGCGACACGGCTCTCTTGATTCGGCACGTGAACCAGTTGGTGCAGGTTCGCGGCCAGTTCAGCGCATCCGGAAGCATCGGAGGTCTGCCGGTCTTGAATGCCGCAACCGTCGACGTGGTTGCAGAAACGTGCGCAGCGGCACTTCCTGCAACGAAAGCGCAAGCCGTCGTGGGGAAGGCTGGAGAGGGACAAGTCGCGATTCCGATCACGACCACCGCCAGTGCGAACCAGAACACGCCTGGTTTCCAAACAGAAGACGTAAGCGACCAGGAGTTGCCGGCGAGCGGGCGATCACGGCCTGCGGGTCGTGCAAAGGCGAATCTCCTCTATGCACCCGGGAACACGGCGCAAGCCGCGCAGTCGGCGGCGGCGGCGGAAATCTATGCGGAGAGCGCCACTCGCACCGAGATTCAGCCTGGAAATACCGTGGGCGCAGAAACCGCTCTGGCCAACTCAGGTACGGAGGCGGTGGCGCCCGGACGTAAGCCGATCACGGTGGAGTTAAGCGGCGATCAGCGCCAGGCTTTCTCGCCCGCGCGAATAACAGTTCGGGTGGGACAAACCGTGGAATGGCGAAATGCTACCGGCGCGATTCACGAAGTGGTGGCCAATCCAACCAAGCAGAAACAGGCGACGGCAGCGGTGTTGCCGCAAGCGACAAGGCCATTTGATTCGTGGCTGCTTCAACCCGGGGCGACCTTCCATTACACATTTACAACCCCCGGGACTTACCGCTACTTCTGCGTCATGAACTGCTCAGGAACTCCGGGCGGAGAAGTTGTTGTCGGGCGCTGAATCGGGGAAATCCAGAAGAATTGAGGGAAGGCGTGGCGGGTCTGGAGACCCGCCACTAATTTTTGTCAGATCACTTCGCGAACCTTATCTTCGACGATCGTCTTCACAATGGCTTTCGCGTCCTTCTCTCCCTTAAGGAGCGATTCCGCAAAATGTACGGCCTGGTTCAGCTTGACGTGCCCGGGCAGCGGGGGCTCGTTCTTATCGACCACCGCCTCGACGACCGCCGGGCCGTTGTACTGCAGGGCTTTTTGCAGCGTGCTCTCGGCGTCCTTAGGATGCTCAATTCTGAAGCCTGCCGCGCCCACGGCTTGCGCATAGAGTGCGAAGTCAATGGGCTGCAGATCGACTCCAAACTCAGGGTTCGCGTCCAACACCATCTGCTCCCACTTGATCTGGCCCAGCGCGTTGTTCTTAATGATGATCACCTTCACGGGCAGCTTGTATTTCACCAGGGTCGCCAGCTCTCCCATTAACATGGTGAAGCCCCCGTCGCCCACGATACAGACGACCTGGCGGCCGGGATAGGCAACGGCGGCGCCAATGCTGTAAGGAAGGCCATTGGCCATGCTGGCGAGAATGCCGGAGAGCGAGAACTGCATGTTGCCGCGAATGTCGATATATCGCGCCGCCCAGGTTGCGATGGTCCCGCTGTCAGAGGAGATAATCGCGTCATCGCTCAACAGCCGGTTGAGTTGATAGGTCACCACCTGGGGCTTCATCGGCGTATCTGTCCGAGTGCCACGCTCCTGCATCAATTCACGCCATTTCGCCATGCGCTTCTGCGACGTTTCAAGGAAGCCGCGATCCTTCCTGCGCTGCAAAAGCGGAATGAGTCCCTGCAGCACATCTTTTGAATTTCCCACCAGGCCGATGTCGGCGGGATAGCGCAAGCCGATGCGGGTAGCGTCCAGGTCGATTTGCACGCATTTCGCTTTGTTCGGTTTGGGATAGAAATCGAGATAGGGGAAGCTGCTGCCCACGATCAGCAGCATGTCGCACTCCTCCATCGCATCCTGAGAAGGCGCCGTGCCCAGCAGGCCAATGCCGCCCGTGGTGAAGGGACTGTCATCCGGAATGACGGCTTTCCCCAGCAGCGCTTTGATCACCGGGGCGCCGATCGTGTCCGCGAGTTCAGTGATCTCCTGGCTGCAGCCCAGTGCTCCCCGCCCGACCAGAATCGCCGGTTTGCTGCACTGGTTAATAATCCCGGCGGCTTGCTGGAACGCCTGGTGCGGAGGATAGGGATGCGCAGCAACATAAATATTTTTGCTGTGCTGCTTCACGTTCATGTTCGAGCGCTGATCGTCGGAACTCTTCCATTCCTGAATGTCTTTCGGGATGGTGATGTGTGAGACCGTGTGATGCGCCAACGCGCTGCGCACCGCTTCGTCCACGACGTTGTGCACATGCGCTGGTCCCATGATGCGTTGATTGTAGGCCGCCACATCCATGTAAAGCTTATCGAGATCGACATCCTGCTGGAAGCTTGTGCCGATCAGATCGTGGAAGGTATGCCCGGTGATCGCTAGTACCGGCTGCCCGTCGCACTTGGCGTCGTACAAGCCGTTCAGCAGGTGAATGCCTCCGGGGCCGGAGGTCGCGATGCACACTCCCAGGCGGCCGGTGTATTTGGCATAACCGCAGGCGGCAAAGGCGGCAGCTTCTTCATGCCGCACCTGGATAAATCTCAATTTGTCCTGGTGAGTACGTAGCGCCTCAAACATTCCGTCGACGCCATCGCCGGGAAGCCCAAAAATGACTTCCACTCCCCACTCCATCAATCGTTCCACGATCATGTCCGCTACCGTCATTGCACACTCCTGCCTGCCGCTGTGGGATCGCTTCCGCTGGCAGTGTTATTTGGATGTTTGCCCGGCATGGGGGGTGTTCTGAAGAATTCGATTTTCTGTGCGGCAGCTCAGGAAGTTCGCAGGCGACTGCGTGGCGAGGCCCGTGCAGCTCAAGCAACTTGGCGGATTGAGCAGCAACTCAGGCTGCAGGCGCGAGGCTGAACAGCGCATCTTTTACGCGTTCGGCCCAATCAGCGGTCAGTGAGTTCGGACTCGGCTGCCTGACTACGTGCAGCTTGCCCTCCAATTCCGTAATGCGATAGTCGGTCGAGCCGTCTGGCTTGCGCTGAAACCGTATGGTCGCGCGCGCCTTCCCAACCCGCAGGTTCTGGACCGTCAGTTCAGGCAGCCACTCTGGTAAATGCGGATCGATGACCAGCAAATCAGCGACCGCGTACGGAAACAGTCCCAAAAGCGCCCGCAGGATGGTGAGCGTTGCTGATGCCGACCACGCTTGTGGCCAGTCCGCCCTGGTATAAAGTCCCGGAAATGGCGCGTCATCGCCGCGCTGATGTCCGCCGAAGACCTCGGGCAAGCGGCAATGGGGAAAGAGACGCGCTGCTTCGAAAAGCGCGCGGGCCAGCTGGTGCATTTCTCCTAACAAGCCGTAACGCGCAAGTCCGAGCACAAAACTGCCGTTCTCCACCGGCCACACCGATCCGCGGTGATAGGAGAAAGGATTGTAGGCAGGATGGTGGGCGGAAAGCGTGCGGATGCCCCAGCCCGAAAACATATCTTTCATCAACATCCGATTGGCCAGCCGCGGAACACGGCTCTCGTCCACGATGCCGGAGAGCAGGCAGTGCCCGGGATCGGAGGCTACCGAACGAATCAGTTCGCCATGGTTATCGATCCCCATGGCAAAGGTGCCTTCCTCCTCCATCCAGAAGCGATCGTTGAAGCGCTCTTTCAGAGTCGCAGATTCCTTGTAGAGACGGAGAGCTTCCGCGCGTTCTCCAACCCACCAGAGTATTTCGGAGAAGTGGCGTTTGGCGGCGTAGGCGAACGCTTGCATTTCACAGGTGCCAATCGGAGCGGGCACTTGCGAGCCGTCAGGATAGACGATGGCGTCTTGTGAATCTTTCCACCCCTGATTCTTCATGCCTTGTTCCGAGTGCGTTTGATACCGGTAGAAACCGGTCTCGTCCAGGCTGTAGCGGTCGGCGCATTCCAGAGCCCGTCTCCCGGGTTCGACGTAAGGGCGGATCAAGTCCAGATTCCCCGTCCAGTGCCACAGCTCGGAAATCAAAAGTGGATAAAGAAAAGAGCCGGAGACGGAACCGTAGTAGGCGCCCTTGGGGCGAAAGTTAAGCATGGAAAGCGGGTCGGTGTGCATCTCGTGGACAATTTTCCCGGGCACCGCATCGCGCCACTCGTTTACCTGCGATGCCTGGCTCCTGCTGAGCACATCCAGGCTGCCCAGGGCGAGTTCCGGCCCCAACAGCGAGGCTTGCCACGCGGTGCCGAGCATATCCCGGCCAAACACGCCCATGTAAGTAGGGATCCCGGCAGCCACGGCGATTCTCCCGTCGCTCTCCAGATCGAACATTCGAAGAGCCGCCAGGTCCAGGCGCGCGCGCTCGACGGACTTACGAACCACATCGCGCAGATCGCCATTGCCACAGTCAAATGAGCTTGCAGCACTCAAGTAACTGACCCGCTTCCGCTCGTATTCAGTTGCGCCGTGGTGGAAGCATGCAGCTGAGAGTGGTAATGCGTTCTCTTCCACTCGCGCAATCCAGTTCAGGCAACAGCGCCATGTTCCGTGCGGCTCGAGCTTGACCGCGAATCGGATTCTGGCGCGACTATGCTCTGGCTCAGAGTCGGCATGCTCAATGCGGAGCGCTAAGCCGCGCTTTATGCGCGCATCTCCCACATCTCCCTGGTGCTCGTAGTGGTGCTCTGCTTCATAGCTGAAATCCAGTTCCCATGCGTCGGGCTGAACATGGCTCCAGCGGGATGAAAGTTTCCCCTGCTGCTTCCGTTCACCGCCCGCTTCTTCGGGAGATAGGAACTGCGGCTTGAACTCGAGTTCGAGTTGAACGCTGGTCTTTACTTGCGTGTAGTTTGTAAGCTGCACTTCTTCCTGCATGCCTTCGCCTACGGAGCGCTTCAGGCGCAGCTCGATCGTCTGTTGCAGCGGGCTGGCTTCCGATGGCGGCGTTGCTTTCCAGTTTTGCGGCGCTTGAATGAAGTAGCCCATCCAGCTGTGCTGCTCGATGTTGGAGCCGCAACTGAACTCCGGTTGCTTGCCGTTCATCAGCCAGCGGTATTTTCCCAGGACACGAGTCTGGTATACGAACAAGCCGTGATGAGGATTATCGAGAACTACGCCGGTAGAACGCGCCACCAAGGCGGTTCGCCCGCGGCTCAATTGAATGTCTCCCGCGCGTAAACGAAGTTCTACCAGGGAATTCGCGGGACCTATGGTCAACGTCGCACCCCCAGTCAAGCAAAGCTCTATGTTTTCGATGCGGGCTACAAACCTCGGGTATGTCCTGCACAGCCGCAAACCTGTGGTCGCAGCTGCACATCGAAGTTAGTTGCCCTCCTTCAGGTGAGCAGCCGGAGACAATGAATATGAGCGCCTTGCGAGCAATTACTCCTGCCAATAACGTTGACGTCCGGGAACGTTACCGGGTTGTGGCGAGTGCGAGCCAGATTGCGGAACTGGAAGCGCGCCTGACAGCCGGGGTTGAGGGCGAAGTGCGCTTCGATGACGGCAGCAAAGCCATGTATGCCGTCGATTCTTCGAATTACCGCCAGGTTCCGATCGGCGTGGTCATACCCAAATCCATTGACGACGTGATCACCACGGTCGCGCTCTGCCGTGAGTTCAAGGTTCCGTTGCTGTCGCGCGGGGGTGGGACCAGCCTGGCAGGCCAGTGCTGCAATACCGCAATCGTGATCGACTGGTCGAAATATCTGGGGCAGATACTCAACATCGATCCCGCTCGCAGGCTGGCAACCGTCCGGCCCGGCTGTATCTGCGACAACCTGCGCAATGCGGCCGGCAAGTACCAACTCACCTTCGGGCCGGATCCCGCAACTCACGATCACTGCACATTGGGCGGGATGCTGGGCAACAACTCTTGCGGAATGCACGCGCAAATGGCCGGATCGGTCGCCAGCAATACCGAAGCTCTCGACGTCCTGCTCTACGATGGAACCCGCATGCACCTCGGTTGGACCAGCGAGGACGAGATGCGCAACGAAAGCTCAAAGCCGGGCCGAGTTGGGCAAATTTATAAGTCGCTGCGGGCGCTTCGCGACAAGTACGCCAAACAAATCCGCGAACGGTATCCCAATATTCCGCGGCGCATTTCCGGCTACAACCTCGATCAACTGATTCCGGATAGCGACGGACGCATCAACCTGGCGCGCGCCGTGGTTGGCTCGGAGGCAACCCTGGTCACGATTCTTTCCGCCACGCTGCGCCTGGTGCACAATCCCCCTTTCCAAACCCTGCTGGTGCTCGGCTACCCCGACGTCTACCATGCCGGCGATCACATTCCCGAAGTTCTCGAATCCAAGCCCATGGGTCTGGAAGGAATCGACTACTTCCTCATCGAGAACATGAAGAAGAAAGGACTGCACGTAAAGGATGTAAGCAGCCTTCCCGAGGGCAAAGGCTGGCTGCTGGTCCAATTGCCGGGAGACACGCTCGAAGAATCGGACGGCAGAGCCCGAGAGTTGATGGAGCGTTTGAAATCGAAGCCTAACCCGCCCAGCATGCGGCTCTACGACAATCCGGAAGAAGAAAAACACGTGTGGGAAGTACGCGAGTCCGGCCTGGGAGCAACCGCATTTGTGCCGGGGCTGCCCGCGTCCTGGCCGGGCTGGGAAGATGCCGCGGTCGCGCCCGACAAAGTCGGGCCCTATCTCCGCGACTTCTGCAAGTTGCTTCAGAAGTACGGATACGTTGCCGCGCTGTATGGTCATTTCGGCATGGGCTGCATTCACTGCCGCATCACCTTTGATATGGTGACCGCCGAGGGCGTGCGCAATTACCGCCACTTCGCGGAAGAAGCGGCTGATTTGGTCGTCAGTTATGGCGGCTCGCTCTCCGGCGAACACGGTGACGGCCAGTCCCGCGGCGAGCTACTGCCAAAAATGTTTGGCGAGGAATTGATCCAGGCCTTCCGCGAATACAAGACCATCTGGGATCCCGATTGGAAGATGAACCCGGGGAAGGTTGTGGATCCTTATGGTCTCGATGAGAACCTGCGCCTCGGACCGGACTACCATCCCTGGGAACCGAAAACGCATTTCAAATTCCCCAACGACCATGGTCAGTTTTCCCACGCGGCGTTGCGCTGCGTGGGAGTAGGGAAGTGCCGTCGCGAGAGCTCCAATGTCGAAGAGAACCAAACCATGTGCCCCAGCTACATGGTCACGCATGAAGAGAAGCACACGACTCGCGGCCGTGCTCACCTGCTCTGGGAGATGCTGCACGGCGATCCCATCCGCAAAGGCTGGCGCGATGACAACGTGAAAGAAGCTCTCGATCTCTGCCTGTCCTGCAAAGGCTGCAAAGGAGACTGCCCGGTCAATGTCGACATGGCCACTTACAAGGCCGAGTTCCTGTCCCATTACTGGGATGGCCGGATGCGCCCCCGTTCCGCTTACGCCTTCGGATGGATTGATAAGTGGGCGCGCGTGGCGTCGCTCGCTCCGGGCCTGGTGAACCTGGCAACCTCCACCCCGGGGGTGCGCGAATTGGCGAAACTTGCCGCCGGCATGCCGCTGGAGCGCAAGGTCCCGCAGTTTGATCCCGAACCGTTCACGCGCTGGTTCCGGAAAAATCGGCCCAATGCTGCCATTGAGCCGGACAAGACTGTTCTCTTGTTTCCGGATACGTTCAACAATCATTTCTTCCCGCAGACTGCGCGAGCAGCCGTGGAAGTGCTCGAGCATCTCGGGTACAACGTCGTCATCCCCGAGAGCAGCGTCTGCTGCGGCCGTCCGCTCTACGATTATGGCTTCCTCGATATGGCCGAACGCTACCTGCTGAACGTGATGAAGGTGTTGCGCCCGGCGCTCGATGCGAAGGTTCCTATCGTTGTTTTAGAGCCGAGCTGCTGGTCGGTGCTGCGCGACGAAATCAACGAACTGTTTCCCAACCGCGCAGACACCCATCGCATCATGGAGAACACCTTCCTGCTCGCAGAATTTCTGGAGGGACACGCCGACACCAACCGCCTGCCAAAACTCAAAGCCAAGGTGATGATGCATGCGCATTGTCATCACAAGGCGCTCATCAAGAAAGCCCAGCATGAAGAGGAGCTGCTCAAGAAAATGGGCGCCGATCTACAGGAATTGACTTCGGGCTGCTGCGGCATGGCGGGATCGTTTGGCTTCGAAGACGATAAGTACGACGTGTCCGTCAAAGTCGGCGAGCATACGCTCCTGCCCGCAGTGCGCCGCGCCGGGTTGAGCACCATCATCCTCGCCGACGGTTTCAGTTGCCGCGAGCAAGTTTCGCAGCTTACCAACCGCCATCCACTCCACTTCGCTGAACTACTCAACTTGGCGATTCAGGACGAT
Organism: Terriglobales bacterium; assembly: GCA_036376415.1. Taxonomy (GTDB): domain Bacteria; phylum Acidobacteriota; class Terriglobia; order Terriglobales; family Acidobacteriaceae; genus Gp1-AA145. Next base: position 55,964 of record DASVAJ010000018.1, on the reverse strand, counting down.
GGCGCCGGGTTCCGCACCATGCCAGAAGACGAAGTGCTGGCGCCGCACAAGCAAGCGGTGCGCAAGTCGAAAATCCGGGCCGGCGTTGCACTGGGCGCGATCGCGGCTGGTGCCGGCGCCCTGGCTTGGGCTCTGAATCGACGCTCCTGATGCGGAGGCATTTGCTTATGCACGAGTCCATCCCCATCGAGCGGGTCTCGGTTGAGAGCTACAAGATTCCAACCGATCAGCCGGAGGCCGACGGCACCTACGAGTGGAGCCACACCACGATTGTCATCGTGACCATGGATGCAGGCGGCCAGCAGGGGCTTGGCTACACCTACGCCAACGGCGAGACGGGCATGCTGATCGAGCGCACCCTGGAAGACGTGATCAAGGGGGCGGACGCGCTTTCTCCGCAGGCTATCTACATGGCGATGTGGCGCAAAATTCGCAACCTCGGCCGCCCGGGTATTTGTTCTATGGCAATATCGGCGGTCGATTGCGCCGCCTGGGATTTGAAAGCGCGACTGCTCGGAATGCCCTTGATCAAGTTGCTCGGCCAAGTCCGGCCCGCAGCCAAGGTCTATGGCAGCGGAGGATTTACTTCCTACTCGGATCAGACGTTGGCCAAACAGTTCTCCGGCTGGGTTGAGCAGGGAATTGGCAGCGTGAAGATGAAAATCGGACGCGACCCGAAACGGGATCTGGAACGCGTACGCGTTGCCCGCGATGCCATCGGTTCCGAGCCCGAACTCTACGTGGACGCCAATGGTGCGTACTCGCAGAAGCAAGCCTTGTGGCAAGCGGACCGGTTTGCGGAATTCGGGGTAGCGTGGTTTGAAGAGCCGGTCTCCTCTGACGACTTGACCGGGTTGTGGCTACTGCGCGACCGCGCTCCCGCCGGTATGGATATTGCCGCCGGCGAGTACGGCTACGACATTTTCTATTTCGAACGGATGCTGGCAGCCGGCGCCGTGGATGTGTTGCAGGCAGACATCACGCGCTGCGGAGGGATTACCGGTTTCCTGCAGGTAGCTGCGCTCTGCCAGGCCTGGAACTTGCCCCTGTCGGCACATACCGCCCCAGCGCAACACGTCGCTGCCGCCTGCTCTGTTTTGGATTTTAAGAATATAGAGTATTTCCACGATCACGTGCGCATCGAGCAGATGCTGTTCGACGGCTTGCCGCAACTTGTCGGGGGAGAGCTCCGTCCTGACAACTCGCGGCCGGGAAATGGTTTGACCCTCAAGCGCGCGGACGCGAAGAAATTCGCCGCCTAGTCCGGGGGTCGCGCATGGCGCGCGATCCCCGACGGAATGCGGCTATGCGGCGGGCCGAATGTCGCGCACGTTGCTGCTGGGCGGTTCGATCTTTCTGGCAACACCCTGCGAACCTCCGCCCATTGCCGCCAGCCAGCCAAGCAGAAGAGCGACGAAGCCTGACCAGCCCAGGTCGGCAAAGATGCCGAGCACGTATCCGTTGTGTGCGGTGGTGCTCTGGATTCCGCTGCCACCCGACAACACCGCTCCCGCCAGCGCGGTCAAAACAAGTACGGAGACCACGGAAAGTCCGAACATGATCATGCCGTGAATCAACCCGTCGTGCCGGGTGGTTACGGCTGCCAGACGACCCGTCTCTCGCCCCGCGACGTACATGGCGATGATGGTCAGAATGATCGTCCAAATGGCCATTCCGGCGCTCTGTCCGGTCACTGGCGCGGTCGCGTTAGGGTTGGCATTGCTGGCGAAAATTGCCAGTCCTAGAGCTCCAAACACCGCCCAGATAGCCGAAAATGTGAATACTCCCGCCCAGATTGCACCCCAACTGACTCGTCCGGGCCCATAAACCACTGTGTCGTTACGATAAGCAATATCTGCCATAGTTCATCCTCCTCTCATTCCCGAGTTCATTTCGGTGTCCCTTCAGGTTTCTTTCCGGCCTCTTTCGTCGTCAGAAGCCCTAGACCTGTCTTTACGATGCCGCGACGGGCAGGTGGTTAACACATCCGGCACTAGCGCGCCCTTGCATCAGCAATGTCTTTACCGGACTTGCCAGCATTCGCGGTTCAGGGCTAGTTATAAAATGATTAACCAGTGGCCTTTTTTGTCCGGGACAGCCTCTAAGCGGGTGGATGAGCATGCGCCTTGCTCCTTCACTGCTGCTGGTCAGCGCCATTTGGACCTGGATTCACCGCCTGGGGGGGCCGGGTCTCATCCTGCTCGGCATCATCGATAACTCCGCCATCCCCATTCCCGGAGGCATGGACATTTTCGTAATTCTGCTCGCCGCTCACCGCCGTGAATGGTGGCTGTACTACGCGTTCATGGCGGTTGTCGGCGCTGTCCTCGGTGGCTATCTTACTTATCGTCTCGCAGAGAAGGGGGGAGAGGAGACTCTGGAAAAGAAAATTGGGAAGAGCCGCGCCCAGAAGGTCTACGACAAGTTCAAGAAACGGGGATTCGCCACCATCGCGATCAGCGCCGTTCTCCCGCCGCCATTTCCCATGGTTCCCGTGCTGATGGCCGCCGGAGTTCTCCAGTATCCACGCAAGAAGTTTCTTTCCGCCCTGGCTTCGGGAAGAGCCGTGCGGTTCCTGGCCTTAGCAATCCTCGGACGCTTTTATGGCACGGCCATTCTCGCCAGCTTGCGCCCGTATTATGAACCCTTGTTGTACACGCTCATTGCGCTTGGCGGGTTGGCAGCACTTGCCGCGCTGCTTTACTTCAAGTGGTACCGGCCGAACAAGCAACGGCAAGAACGTAGCCAGGGGCAGCCGGTGGAGAGCTTTCCGATTCCATTCCACCGTCGAGGAAAATCAGGGAGCGAGGACAGAAGGCAAACTTAGTCAGCCGTCGCGTTGCTGTAACTACGCAGGGAGTTGATCTCCGCATGATTTCTGGCGCGCACATTTTCAGCGTTGTGCGCGGCCTGCCGCACGCGCTCGCACATTTCCAGTAACTTGCGCACATCCGACTCGCCTAGCACATTGCTGAGCCGCTCTTGCGCCCGCTCCCAGTACGGCAATGCTCCAAGAAACGCTTCACGCCCTTCGGCGGTCAGATTGTAGACTCTTTCCCCATGGCGATCGCCCATATGCATTTCGATCAAGCCCTTGCGGCGAAGCGCGCCAAAGCGGCGCGACAGGGTTTCAACCGCGATATCGTGATCGCGCGCAAAGTCGCACTGCGCGATTCTGCCCTCCTCATGCAGCGCTTTCAGCACGAGAAACTGTGTAAGTCGTAATCCGCTGGGAGCCAGTACGAGGTCGTAAAGATTGGTAACCGCGCGGCTGGCCCGGCGCAGCGTCCCGCATGTACAAGGCGCTAAATAGCGTGGGTTGGGTTCAGTCTCGGTGGCGTGGTTTGTGGGATTGTTGCCTGGGGGAGGGGAACCAAGTATCACCTATTGATTGTCCAGCACTGTCCCAGGTCGCGGAAGCGCCATAACGCGCCAGTTCTGGTTTTTGCGCCCGACCGCTTGATGCGAATCGTATCGCGCCATCTCTGACATTCGTCAGGACGGCGCGACACCTCGGCGAATCGGCGGTTCTCCCTGCGCGGGAACCAGCGCCAGAATTGCAGCTAAACAGCGATTTCAGGCCTGACCACTCGTTCCAGTTCCCACGTGGGCTCGATGTGCTGGTCCTCGGACGAGAGTGCCAGAACGCGAACTCGTTGCCCCTCCGTGAGCCTCTGCAGGAGGAGTTCCGCGCCATTGGGAAAGCGAATCGCATCACGGAATCCGGCCGTTCCGATCTGGGTGAAGACAACTTCCTGGACTCCGCTTTCCAGCCTGAGACTCTTTTGCAGTTTTTCTGGAATGTCGCGCAGCAATAGCCGCGCTCCTGGCGGGATGCAGACTGCCGGACACTGCTGTGGCACGGGTGGGAAAAACCAAGTCTTCAACTTTTCCCAGAAGGTTGCGGCCGGGCGGTGATCCGGCTGCGGCATGAGGTGAATGTCGGACGCACTCGCAAGTCCCATGCTGCCCATCTCAAATCTGTGAACAAGCAACTCCTCCCCGCAAACCGCTAACCGGTTTGGAAGCGCCATCAGTGAATAGTCGCACATGGCTTGTCAATCTCCTTTTCAAGTACCCAAGTGCGGTGGAACGTATTGGGCGACTGGAGGGCCGAACGACGCATCGCGGGCCATCAGGTAGGGATAAGATGATGGCGGCGCGCGCCACAGATGCAATCCCTTGAAGATGCCCGACGTTGTATTTGCAACTGGGACTTCCTTCGCAAGTGCAGGCCGGTGAATGCCCAGTCCTATTCCGGTTGCACCACCACGAACGTCGTTTGGCCGCCGCGGTTCACCAGCAGCACCAGGCTGTGATTGCCTGCGTCATGGATCAGGCGCTGGTAGTCCGATACGGAAGTGACCAGGTGACGATTGACTTGTTCAATCACATCCCCGCGCTGTAAGCCTGCATCCGCAGCCGGAGAGCCGTCGGGAACATCGGTAATTACCACTCCTTTCACGTCGGCTCCCAGACCAAGCTGCTGGCGAATGTCGTTGGTCAGTTGGTCGACTTCGACGCCGCTCATCGGACTCTGTTCTGCGCCGCCCGGTTTAGCCGCGCCAGGATTACTGCTTGGCGCCTCGCCCAGCTTGAGAGTTACGTCGCGGGTTTGGCCGCTGCGATCGACCCTTAAATGGACCGCGGTGCCCGGCGCCATGGTCCCGATCTTCAATCGCAGTTCATTCGGTCCCTGCACCGCCTGTCCATTGATTTCTTCAATCACGTCTCCGCGTTGCAGGCCCGCATTTGCGCCGGGACTGCCCGGTTCAACGCTGCCAACCAGCCCGCCTTTTTCCGCGGGCACGTTGAACGCTTTCGCCAGAGCGGGCGTGACCTCCTGGATTCCGACTCCGATGTATCCGCGCACGACTTTGCCGTGCTTCAGGATCTGATCCATCACGTATTTCGCCATGTTGATGGGAATAGCGAAACCGATCCCCTGATTGCCGCCCGAGCCGCCTGACAGAATTGCCGTATTGATGCCGATCAAATCGCCGCGCGCGTTCAGCAGGGCCCCGCCGGAATTTCCCGGATTGATGGCCGCATCGGTCTGAATGAAATCCTCATAATCCTCGATCGAGAGGCCATTTCGCCCGGTTGCGCTAATGATTCCCATGGTAGCGGTCTCACCTACTCCGAATGGATTGCCGATCGCAAAGGCGTAGTCTCCGACCTGCAGTTGGGAAGAATCGCCCAGCCGGAGCGTCGGCAAAGTAGTTGCAGAAATTTTCACCACCGCAATGTCCGTCTTGGGATCAGTGCCGACCACCTTGCCGGGAAATTGGCGCTTGTCGGGCAGCATGACTTTAATGTCGGTGGCTTTTTCGACCACGTGATTATTGGTCAGAATGTAGCCGTCGGGACTGATGATCACGCCCGAGCCGAGGCCGGTTTCGCGTTGTTGTTGCGGCCCGCGCGGCATTTGCCCTCCAAAAAATTGTTGAAAAAACGGGTTGTCGAAGAATGGCGTTTGTGGCACGTTTACCACCCGCGAGGAGGTGATGCGGACCACGGCGGGCAAGGCCGGCTTCAAGACAGAATCAAACCCCATGCCGCTCGCGGATGCGGCACTCGCCGCGGCACTGTCATTTATGTAGACGGGAGTGGCCCGCGACGAACCGAAAACCGAGCGCCCGGCCCAGGATGTGAGTCCTGTTCCGATGGCCCCACCAATGACGAATATGCAGACACCAATCACAATCGCGATCACCCGGCTCAGATGTACAGATCGTTCCACGATACTTCTCCTCGTACTCGATGCATAGGATTCCCCATGCCTCAGCTTCGTTGGCCCGAGGTTTGCGGAGCCCGCAGGTGCTTTACATCTCGATAACCGGGCGGCGCATCGGAAAAGGTCTGGAATAGGAGAGCGACAGCATGTCAGAACGCCATGCCAGATTCCTAATTACGCCGCCCACACCGGATCCCGGCCCAGCCCCTGATCCCAATCCCGATCCCCAGCCCGGGACCCAGCCCGATGTGATTCCGCCGACTGGTCCTGAGCCGGAGCCGGGCGTAGGTGCTCCCCCCACGCATGAGCCCGAACCCATGCCGATGTAAACGTAATCCCCGCGCTCGAATTCGCTTATTTGAGAAAGAAAAAGGCGGCCCGAAAGGCCGCCCTAGCGGGTTAGCTCTGCACGAATCTAATGTGTCTGTGCTGTTTCCTTCGCGTTCTGGACAGCGTTTACGAACGCTCGGGCTTGCGCATTCGGCATCTGCGCGTTTCCTTCGAGAATGTCTTTGAAGGACAGGCTCTTGCCGTACCAGTTCTGAATCGCGCGATTATCGGCATGCAGCTCCGCGCCATTCAGGGATGCTCCGATAAACGCGCCCTTGCTGCCGGAATACGTCAGGATGCCTGCTTTCCATCCGGCGGAAGCAGCGGCATCGCGCCCCACCGGACCCGCAGCGGCAGAGACATCGGCGCCTACCTTGATGTGCCCTTGAATCAGGTCACTCATGCCTTGCTCGTTCATGATGAACATGACCAGGTCAGAGCTCTTTCCGCCGATCTGCGGACCCCAGCTGATGCCAGAGACCGAGAATGGCGCTGGCGGGCTCCAGTTGCCGCCATTGGCGCGGCATGTAGCTACTCCCGTTCCATGCTCTCCACCTATGACGAAGGCGCCTTTGATCAACTTGGGAATGACGGCGACGCATTTCGCGCCCTCGAGCACTTGCTTCGGAACGCCTTTATCCGGGGCTGTCGTCGTCATATGCTCAACTACTTCCGTTGCCCGCTGCAGTTCAGACGTCGCAGCAGAACTGCCGTTCTCACCTGTGCTCGCCGAGTTGCTCTGTGCCCATGCACACGTGCCCAAGCAAGCCAGCGCCAGGCCGATCGTGGTTTTCCATCTCATCTACCGGCCCTCCTTTTTCTACGATTTAGATTCGCTTCCGGACAGGTATGGTTTCCCACGCCCGCCCTGGACAGAGCAGGCGAGAAAAGCTGCCGGCCAGCGGCAGAACTGCTTTGCAGTGGCGCCGCCAACTGCATCCAAGCTTTTGCTGGACCTTGCATTCCCAGATAAAACTCGGACGCATTTTCGGAATTGACATCGGGCTGCATTACAGCTGGTTTGTCATCGCTTTCCTGATTGCATTTTCTCTGGCCGCCCATTTCCGTCAAATCAGATCGGATTGGAGCTCCCCGGCGGTCTGGAGCGCGGCTGTCATTACCGCCATTCTCTTCTTCGTCGCCTTGCTGTTGCACGAACTGGCTCACTCGCTGGTGGCCAAATCCCGCGGCCTTAACGTGCGCGCCATTACGCTGTTTGCTCTCGGAGGTGTTTCCCAGATCGAGTCGGAGCCGCAGGATGCCAGATCGGAATTCTGGATCGCTATTGTGGGCCCGCTTACCAGCCTGATCATCGGAGTGATTTGCATCTGGATCGCAAGAATGTCGGGAGGATCCTTGAGAACCGAAGCGCCAACTCCGGTCTCGGCCGTGCTGCTCTGGCTGGGATATATCAACCTCGGCCTCGCCGTCTTCAACATGATTCCGGGCTACCCTCTTGACGGCGGGCGCATTCTTCGCTCGATACTCTGGTGGGTCAGCGGCAACGCGCAACGCGCAACCCGCTGGGCCTCGCGGGTGGGCCAGGTCGTCGGCTTTCTCTTCATCCTATTTGGACTCTACCGCTTTTTCGCGGGCGGAAACTTCGGAGGGCTCTGGCTCGCCTTTATCGGTTGGTTTTTACTCGATGCCGCGCGCAGCAGTTATCTGCAGACCGGCCTGGTTGCAGATCTTCGAGGCCACAAGGTCGCCGATTTAATGCAGCGCGATTGCCCTACAGTTCCCGGCTATCTCAGCCTGCGCGACTTTGTTGATGAATACCTTTTGCACAACGCCGGGGGTTGCTTCCTGGTTACTCAGGATAGCCGCGTTGTGGGCCTGGTTACTCCTGTTCAAACCCGGGGCGTACCGCGCGAGGCATGGGATCAGACCAGCGTGCAGAGCATCATGCGGCCCTTGAGCAAACTGGTTGCGGTTGCGCCGGAGATGCCGGCGGACAAAGCCATTGAACTGATGAGCCGCGAGAATGTGAATCAATTGGCGGTGATCGCCGACGGAAAGCTGCAAGGCATTTTTTCCCGCAGTCAATTGCTGCGTTTCATACAACTCTCTGCCGAGCGCCAGTCCCAAACCCACGATCGCGCAGCATAACAGCGGCTTAATCTGGGCTCATCCCCCTGCCAGAAAAAATATTTCTGGCGGTGCGCGTCCGGCCACGGCGTTTCGCATTGCTCTTGGTGCTGATGGGCTTCCGTCGCCCGGTGCTTATGGACAGAACGCGAGTTGTACGTTTCTGGGCGGTGGCAGGATTGACTCGCCCCAGCTTTGCTCCTGATCCGCGCAGATCCTTGATTAACTCCAGGTCGAACCCCTGGATGTTCAGCAGGTCATCCCACTTGCGGAACGGGCGGTGCCGGATGATTCGAGTCGCAAACACGCGTCCCAGACCTCCAACTCTCTCCAGTTCATACAGCTCAGAATTATTCAGATCGATACCGTTGGCATTTCCAATCATCCGCCGTTCTCCGGATGGGATTTTGTTCCTGGGTCGTCGCGGCGGCGAACCCATGAACCTGCCGCCACAAAGCAGACGACTACGGGTTTGGATGTAGGTTTTTATCGCCGAGTGTTCGTTTGAATTGCTGATACAACCGTGTAGTTGTTGCTTGCCGGTGGCACAACCTGGAGTTGCGGAGAATCATCTCCCTACGGTGCCTGCCTACCTTTCGTGGCTCACCTTTATTTCCTGGGCGTACCTGGCTTTCTGCATTGGTTCGGCTTCGTTCATGGTGGCCGATTTCTTTCGCGGGCATCGGCAGCGGATGTGGATCATGCACCTGGTTTGGCCGGTCACGGCCTTGTATCTCGGTCCTATGGCCGTCTTGCTCTACGCCAGCACCCGCCCGTTAACTCTTTCTGAGAGTCCGCAGCCCAAGGGCAGGTTTCGAGAGTTGATGAAAAAAGCGAGCCCCACTCGGGAGCAGGTGGCGGTAGCCGTTTCTCACTGCGGCGCCGGTTGTGTGCTTGGAGACATCATTGGGGAAGCAACCCTGTTTGTCGCCGGCGGTTCGCTCTCGACCCGCGTAGCCGGCTCGGATTTCGCAACCAGGGTGGTTTTTGATTTCATCCTGGCCTACATCCTGGGAATTGTCTTCCAGTACTTCACCATCATCCCCATGCAATCGAGGAAACCGGGTAAAGGAATTCTTGCCGCTATGCGCGTCAACACGATTTCGATCCTGGCGTTTGAATTCGGGATGTTCGCCTGGATGGCTCTCTCCCGCTTCGTACTTTTCCCGGTTCCTCGCCGCATCCATCCCAATGTTGCCGTCTTCTGGTTCATGATGCAGATCGCGATGATCGTGGGCTGGTTTACGGCCTACCCAGCCAATGTATGGCTGCTGAGAAAAGGCTGGAAAGAGAAAATGCCTACCTATCCGAGCCTGGAAGTTATGGAAAACGTCGAGGTGATCCAAACGCAATCCCCCGGCAAGGCCGCGTGAGTCGCCGATAGCAGGGGTCAGGCTGCCCGCGCGCGATCGGCAAAGAAGCGAATCACTTCTTCGGCCGTGATGGTTTTGAAGTCGCCGATCGCCCAATTCGCTCCATTGTGCGCCAGCGTGCCACTATGCTTCCGATCAACGCCCAGCACCAATGCGAACCCGCCCCGATGCCCTGCCATTACCCCAGCAATAGCGTCTTCGGCGATCCCTGACTTTCGCGGCTCAGGGTCGGACTCAAGCTGTTTGAGGCATTGCAGAAAGATGTCGGGCTCGGGCTTGCCCCGGAGATGCAGGCGTTCGCTCACCACGCCGTCGACGATCTCATCAAACAACTCGTAAATTCCCGCCTGTTTCACGATCGGGACGGCGTTGCGGCTGGAAGAGGCAAGCCCAACGCGAATCCCGCGATCCCGTAGCTCGCGCACGAAGCGGACCGCGTCATGGTCCACATCAACTCCGATTTCATGAATTTTTGCGGTGAAGAGATTATCTTTGCGATTGCCCAGCCCGCAAACCGTCTGAGCATCCGGAGGATCGGATGGGCTTCCATAAGGAATGGAAATGCCGCGGGAGGCCAGAAAACTTGCCACCCCGTCGTAACGCGGTTTGCCATCCACGTAGTTCAGGTAATCGCCCTCGACGGTGAACTCGCGAAAGGGCTCGTGAAGCCGCGCTGCCCGTTCTCGTAGAAACTGGTCAAACAACTCTTTCCAGGCAGCCGCGTGCACTCGCGCAGTGAAGGTGATTACTCCGTCGAGGTCGAAAATCATCGCCTGAGGACCGTTGGGCATTGAATCTCCGAAAAAAAAGAGTTAGTCGGCTGAGTAAATCAGCATGACTGGACAGCCGCAGCCGCGAACCACGACACGGGTTGCAGAACTCTCGCTGTCCCAGTGGCCATGCCACGCCATAACCACAAGATCAATTTGCCGTTCACGAGCCACCTGCGCGACCTCCGAGCCGGGCTGGCCTCCGGTAACCGCCAATTTGAAATGGACGTTCGCGGGCGGAGTTCCCGCGGCGAGCAGCCGGTTCATGAACTCTCCGGCCCAGACGGGCCACTCGTGTTGTGGTTGATCCACGTAGAGGGGAGCGGACATGCTGCCAGGTTGCGAGGACCTCTCTTCGCCGCGAGCCGCGACGTGCAGGGCGATCACCTCGGCCCCGGCGCGTTGCGCCAGGTCAGCGGCCGGGCCTGTGGCCGCGTGCGATGCGGGTGTGCCATCGTGGGCCAGAAGAATGCGCCCCAGACGCCAGGACTCTGCACTCCCGTCTGGAGCAAACAGTACAATTCGCTCAGGCCTGAGCGCAAACACCGATTCAGTAATCGATCCAAAATGATCGCCACCGGTGGGTTCTCCCGTCTCGGTGGACATCACAACCAGCGATCCGGGATGTGAACTTCCCAGTCGCGCGATCGATTCCGCGGGTTTCTCGCCACTGGAGTCGAACGTCACATCGCGCGATTCCGGCATGCTGAACCCGAGTTGTTCCGCAATTGTGTCGCGATTAAAAGCCTGGATTCCCACATACACTACGCGCAACGCTGCCTCATAAAGACTGCGAAGCTTCCGGGCTACCGGAACTGCGGCTTGCGAACGCCTGCTGCCATCCAAAGCCAAAAGGATGGTCGTGATCGAGTCTGCGTGTTCCTGCAGGGGCGGGTGGAAAAGAGCTTGATCACGCAATGCATTCATACGGCTTCCTTTCGGGCCGCCTGGCGCCACGCCTCCCAGCCCGGTTCGCTCTGTTCGGTCGTGTATTCATTTCCCGGCTCCGCCTGTAGGTTGGATGCTCCTTCAACCGCGAGGTTGATGGGACCGGAGCCGCTAACTGCAACCCGAATCGCGCGGGGTTCGATGGACACTCTCAGCTTGCGCCCGCGCCATTCCAGCGGAAACGCAAGGCGCCTCCAGTGCGAAAGCAATCTTGGGAAAAAGCTGATGCCGTGCTCGTGAATTCGAACCCCCGCGAACCCAAACACCATTGCCTGCCACAATCCGCCGAGAGCAGCCGCGTGTACGCCGCCGGCGGCGTTGCCCATGTTGTTGCCTAAGTCGATTTCCGCCGCCTGCTGCAGATACTTTTGCGCGAGCTGTAGATCTCCAATTCGAGCCGCTATCAAAGAATGTATGCAGGGACTCAAGGAGCTGCCGTGCCCAGTCCGCGGCTCGTAGTAGCGGAAATTCGCAGTGCGCACTTCGGCAGACATCTCCTCTTCCAGGAGATAGTTGGCGAGCACGACATCCGCCTGCTTGACTACGTTCGTCCGCTGGATGCGCTCGTGCCCCAAAATCATGTCCATCGCCGCCGAGCGTGGCTCGTAACTGCGCAAGTCGATCTGCTCTTTGCCGAAGTAGCCGGCGAATTGCTCGTATAACAGCGTTTTCGAATCGAACGGGATGAACATGGCATCCGCCAGCTTCTCCCATGTGCTCACTTCATCGCCCATGTGCAAACGTCCGCTGATGTCCGCCCACCGCTCAGGCCAGCGCTCTTGCAGCAACCGAGCGGTTTCTGCTCCATGCCGCAAATTCCAGGCGGCCATGAGATTCGTGTACGCGTTATCGTCAACATCTTCGTGATATTCATCGGGACCGATCACGTGGCGTATGTGATAGCAGCCATCTTTCTCCAGCGTTCCGCGGCTGGCCCAGAATCGCGCGGTTTCCAGCACGATTTCCGCGCCGCAATTCAGAAAGAAGTCGTCATCCCAAGTAGCTCGCCAATACTGCCAAACTCCGAACGCCACATCCGCGACAATGTGCACCTCCAGTTCGCCGTTGCGGATGATCAGCACCTCCCCACTGGGCGCAATCACCGCTTTGGGAGTAGTCTCTTCGCCGGTATCGGCCGATTCCCACGGGTACATCGCGCCGCGAAAACCGAAATCCCGCGCCTTTTGGCGCGCGGCGCCCAAGGTGTGATAGCGGTACTCCAGCAGTGCGCGTGCAGCCGGCGGATTGGTGAAGGTGAAGAACGGAAGCATGTAAATTTCCGTGTCCCAGAACACGTGTCCCTTGTATGCGGCTCCGGTGAGCGCCCGAGCTCCGATGGAGACACGACCGTCATTCGGATCGGCTGCACTGATCAAGTGATAGCCCGCGAAACGCAGCGCGCGCTGCAGATGGTCATCGCCATCAATTTCGATATCCGCCGAGCCCCAATAGGACTTCCACTGCGAGGCGTGCGCCAGAATCAGCTCCGATCTCGGCCTGGTGAGCACTTCGCTTAGGTGTTTTGAAACGTCTTTGAACGGGTTGGAACTCTCGCGTGAGGTGAACACGGAAATCAGCCTGTGCAGATGGCATTGCGCGCCGGCTTTCACTTCGGCCTCGCAGTGCTCGATGAGTGTGCCCTCCCTGGTTTCCAAGCGGCGGCATGTACCCGCATAGTTGGAGTTGAGCACCTGGCTGGTTACGCCGAAAACCACCACGGTTTCGCGTCCTGGCGCCCGGACCGCCAGTGGCAGCATGTTAGGCCGCAATGAGTTCGCCCGGACCTTCCATTCCGGCGCCAGCAACGACACTTCGCCTTCCGTCACCTCCATCGAACTCTCGAAGCGAACGACCGAGGTGTAATTCTCCGGAACCAGCGTGACCGAGTGCAGCAGCAGATGCCGGTCCGCCATGGAGGCCAATCGAAAAGACACAATACGCGTGATCCTTCCCGCAGGATCGCAATGCCGCCATTCGCGCCAGAATACGCCGCGCTGCATGTCCAGAATGCGCCGGTGTTCCAGCACGTTTCCGTGCTGAATGTCGAGCGCATGGTGATCGATCCATATCCTCACCCCGGTCCAGTCCGGCAGAACCATCAATTCCGGAACCGCGCCGGGCTGCTTGAGTTGCTCGAACACTCCAGCCACGAACGTGGCCGGTGCAGACAGCGGACTGCCTTCAGCCAGGGATCCGCGGTTTCCTATGTAGCCGTTGGCGATCGCAAACAGCGACTCGATTTCGTGTTCACGGGTAAGCGTAAAACCCTCATCGCGCAACAGCCACGCCGGATCCTCGCTGCGAAAGCCCGGGAGAGACAGGGCTTGGGGTGGCACGTGTTCTCGTACTCGAAATAAGGCATCGTCGAGTTCAGTCGGGTATTGCCTCATGGTTGGGTTCCCCGGCTCGTGCAGGTGCTATGACCAGGAGAAGACTGACCCGGTCTCTCGACTTGTGATGTCCCCGCATGGGCGGGCTTTGCCCAGCGGCGCTCAACAAAAACGAAAACGCTGAAATCGTTCGCAGAAGTGAAAAGTTTTTCGCCCTACATGCGCGTCAGTACATCCTGGACCAGTCGCTCCATTTGCGCTTCTTCATCGAAAACAGGGTTCAGTAAAACTTCTTTCAGGCCCGCATCCCTGAGGCGGGCGACTTCGTCTGCAACTTTCTGCGCTGAGCCCCAGACCGCCACCTCATCCGCCATTTCGGGTTTGCCGTAAAAAGCCGCGAACCATTCGCGCAGACGCGGCAGAGCGTCTCCCAGTCCAACGTACAGTCGCTTGGCTTTCGGGAATTCTGGAGGGAGCTGCTTAATGTCTGCGAGGAACGTGGCCGTCGGCGTCGAACCCGCGCCGATGTAGCCGTCGCCCAATTCCACGGCGCGCCGCAGCGCCGCCTCCGCATGCCCGCCGAACCAGACCGGCGGATGCGGTTTCTGCACCGGCTTCGGTTGCATGGGCACGTTTTCAAGATGCGCGAAGCGGCCCTCGACCGTCACCCCATCGTTGGTCCAGAGCTGTTTTATGATGGCGAGATTTTCGCGAAATCGGGCCACGCGTCCTTCAGTCGCCAGGCCATACGCCGGATAAAACCTTGTGCTGTGACCCAATCCGACTCCGACCATCAGCCTGCCGCCGGAGAGCACATCGATGGAAGACAGCGATTTGGCCAAATCGATCGGGCTTCGTTGATTCAGGATCAACACCGCGACCCCCAGCCGCAAGCGTCGCGTGAGTGCTGCCGCATAGGCCAGGGTGCTGACAGATTCCAATACTGGCGCGTTGCCAATGACCTGCTCAATACACCAGACACCTGCAAACGGCAATTCCTCCGCTCGTTTGAGGAATCGCTGAATGGCGGCAGGATCGGGATAGGTTTGAGGGAGGGAAATCGAGAAGTCCATGAATCGCTCACCTGAGTTGCGATTGAGGCGGCATCACGCCGCGCTCAGAATTTTGATTCGAAGCCATCCGAGGTGTGATGCTGGCGCAGGACAGCGGAGATTCGGATTTTCGAATTGTAGCCATCCTAATGGTGCGCAGCGTCATCGGAGGCATGGAGCGAAATCAAGTCATGCCGCAAAATCGCCACGTAAAAATTGGATACAAGCTCACTAGCGAAGAGTTTTCCGCGCGCGAGCTGGTGCGTTTCGCGCGGGCCGCCGAAGAGCACGGATTCAGCTTCGCCTCAATTTCCGATCACTTCCATCCCTGGACTGACCGCCAGGGCCAAAGCCCGTTCGTGTGGAGCGTGATCGGCGGAATTGCTCAAGCCACAAGCAAACTTGTCGTGGGCACTGGAGTGACCTGCCCCACCTTTCGCACTCACCCGGTGATCATTGCCCAAGCTGCCGCCACCGCCGCCACCATGATGCCGGGCCGCTTTTTCCTCGGAGTCGGAACCGGCGAGAACCTGAACGAGCACATTGTGGGACAGGGTTGGCCGGAAATCGAAGTACGCCAGGAGCGGCTGGCCGAAGCGGTCGAGATCATGCGCAAGCTCTGGCAGGGTGGCCAGCAGAGTCACCGCGGAAAGTACTTTACCGTGGAGAACGCGCGCATCTACAGCATGCCGGACGCGCCCCCACCAGTCCTGATTGCCGCCGCGGGTGAGAAGAGTGTCGAACTGGCGGCCGAATTGGGCGACGGATTAATTGCTACCCATCCCGATCGCGAGCTCGTGCAAAAATTCCGGGAGAATGCCGGTGAGGACAAGCCTTGTCATGGAGAGCTGCCGGTCTGTTTCGATCCGGACGAGCGCAAAGCCCAAAAAATTGCGCACGAGGTCTGGCCGGTTGCGGGATTGCCGGGGCAGCTATTCTCTGAGTTGCCGCTGCCTTCGCTGTTTGAAAAGGCCGCAAATCTGGTCACGGTGGAGCAGGTGGCCAAGTTAGTTCCCTGCGGACCCGATCCCGAGAAACACCTCCAAGGCATTCGCGAGTACATCAACGCGGGATTCGATCACATCTTCGTTCATCAGATTGGACCCAATCAGGAAGGCTTCATGGATTTTTACGCCAAGGAAATACTCCCCAGGATCAGCGCCGAGGTCAATGGCCGCGGCTTGCAGGCTGCTTGACGAGCGATTCAAAAGGACAACTGTGCGACACAAGATCCCCCGTTCTTAATCGGAGATACAAAAGAATTGGTTCAGACGGGGCCAGGCTGCCGGAAGCGAAACCCGCCCCACAAAAGGCGCTTGCCTCTGGGATCAAAGGCGAAGCGAATGCCGAAGCGAAGAGGCAATCTCGCGCCTGAACGATTCGTCGTGCGCAACAAGGGCATACGCGCCTTCGCGTTGATCTTGTCCAAGACTCCGTTCCTCCTCTCGCGTTTGCGATACTAAAACGGGAATCAGCCCCCCGCCAATAGTTCATGCCCGTGCTGTGCCTGACTCCACTGTCATCACAGAAATCGTAACTTTGGTCTCCAACTTGCTTCTGCTCAAAATAAGCAAAGGCTTCCGATACAAGTTTTTCTTGATTGGCGTGCCCCAGGCACCGTGGGGCGACGCCGCTGTTTCGGTCAAAAGTTTGACTATGATTGACAGCCGATGGATGCGGTTCCATCGCTTTTGCATGCTCGCGGCGATTGCCGCGTTATGGCTGGGCGGCCTCTGCCTGGCCCAGGTTTCTCCCGGCGAGCTCTCGCGGCCGCACCAATTCCTGAACGGAGCCACCAACTGCACCAGCTGTCATCGCCTCGGGCGACAGCCCACATTCAAATGCCTCGATTGCCATACGGAGATCGCGTCGCGCGTGGTCGCGCACCAGGGCCTGCACGCCCGTTATAACCTCAAGCCAGGTTCCAGCCAGGAATGCGTCGCCTGCCACTCGGAGCACAACGGCATTGACTTTCCCATAGTCAAGTGGGATATCCGGACCTTCGACCACCGCCAAACCGGCTATACGCTTGAAGGCAAGCACGCCGCGCTGGCCTGCGCCCAATGTCACTCGGCCAACAAGATCTCCGTGGCGGAGCGCGCGACTATAAAAGCCAAGGACCTGAACCACACTTTCTTAGGGCTTTCGCCGGGCTGCATTACCTGTCATCAGGATGCTCACAAAGGAAGGCTGGGGACCGATTGTCTGCAGTGCCACAATTTCAATGACTGGAAAATCGTTAGTCCGAAGCAGTTCGATCATTCCAAGACACGCTATCCCCTCACGGGAGCGCATGCGCAGGTTGCGTGCCAGCGCTGCCACACTCCCGGAGCCGACAACCAGCCTCGATATGCCGGGATCGCGTTTGAGAAATGCTCCGACTGTCACTCCGATCCCCATCACGGCAGTTTCTCCCAAACCTGCCAGGCCTGCCACAACACGAGCGGTTGGAAAAAAGTTTCGATTCAGTCGGTCAACGAAAAGTTCGATCACTCAAAAACCAAATTCCCGCTGCTGGGAAAACACCAGGGTGTGGACTGTATCCAGTGCCACGCCGGAGGAGATTTCAAGAAGCCGCTGGGGTTTGACCAATGCAGCGACTGCCACAAGCCAGATCCACACCAGGGACAGTTTTCGCATCGCGCCGACCGGGGCGAATGTGCATCCTGCCACACCGTGGATGGCTGGAAACCATCGAACTTCACGGTCGGTGACCACGCTTCTACGGCCTATCCGCTTCAGGGCGGCCATGCCCAGGTCGGGTGCGCGCAATGCCACATTCCGCGCGGCGCCGAAACGTTATTCAAAATAAAGTTTCAGCACTGCACCGACTGCCACGCCGACCGCCATGCCGGACAGTTTGCCGCCGCCCCTTACTTCAATGCTTGCGAACAGTGCCACACGCTGAACGGATACCGGCCATCCACGTTCACGCTGGCGCGCCACCAGCAGGGGCGATTTGCCCTTACCGGCGGGCACATTGCGGTGCCCTGCGCCGACTGTCATAAGCTATCCGATGAGTTCAAGCCGTCATCAGCCGTTTACCACTGGCAAGGCCTGGCTTGCACCAATTGCCACGCCGACCCGCATCGTGGCCAGTTCAGGCAACGCATGCAGCAGGTAAGAGCGGCTGGCAGTTCTGCCGGTTGCGAGGCCTGCCACTCCACCCGTTCCTGGAAAGAGTTGTCGCGCTTCGATCATGGCAGCACGTCGTTTCCGCTCGCCGGATCACATAGGGCCGTGGCGTGCGTGGATTGCCACAAGCCGCCCAACCTCGAAACTACGCTCATGAACGTGGACTTCAAATCCGCGCCTTCCAAATGCCAGTTGTGCCACCTCGACGTTCACGGCAGGCAATTCGCGAAAGGCAACGAGACAGCCTGCGCCAATTGCCATAACTCCGCGAAATGGAGACCCTCTCTCTTTGATCACGATAAGAGAACCGATTTTCCATTGCAGGGAGCTCATCGCAACGTAAGCTGCGCGGGATGCCACAAAGTCACGCGCGACGTCGACGGTAAATCGGTTTTGTTTTACAGACCCGCTCCGAAAGATTGCGCGGCCTGTCATGGAAGCACGAAAACCTGATTCGGATGCGGAAGGTTCGTGACAGGAAATCTTTTTCCTATTTTTGCGAAGGATGCAACAGTTTGCGAACGCCCTATGCAAACTTAGCGTTAGTGATGATTTCCGCGCCGCGAGTAACCACGCGAAAAGCGCGATAGGTGCCATCACAATTCGATGGACAGCACAACGTAAGAATTGCGTCGGCTCTAAAAAAATTACATCGGTTTCGGTACATTGTCCTTCGGCGGGAATCAGTACAGGCGGAGCATGCGAAGAGAACAGGAACTTTCGATAGTTTTATTTTGCCAGGTAACCTTCTACTCTGAACGGGCGTCCAATGCATTAGTGGCGGCAAATCATAGCCGCGCTCCACTCGTCTTTTTGTCCGGCATAAATACTGTTCAATTTAGCAGCGCAGTTACGCGACTTCGAGGGGGAAGGCCGTGACTCGGCCCGCAAGAATCGAAGCGGTCACCTTGCTGCTGCTCGCCGTGCTTTGCGCGGCGGGAGTGCAAGCGCAACAGCGGGGAACGGGCACGCACAGCCCGCATGGCCCCCTCAATATCCCATGCCAGAACTGCCACACCTTCAGCGGTTGGAGACCCATCCGCAGCATGCCCGAGTTTGATCACAACCAGACCCGTTACCCGTTGCGCGGCCTGCATCAGAACGTAACCTGCACCCAGTGCCACACCAAAATGGTTTTCAGTAATGTTGGAAGCAAATGCGCCGATTGCCATGCCGACATCCATAAGCGGCAATTTGGCGCGAATTGCGAACGGTGCCACAGCGTCAATGGCTGGCAAGTATCAGTGCAGCAGATCCAAGAGCACCAAAACCGCTTCCCGCTCATGGGAGCGCACGCCGTGCTTGCTTGCGACTCCTGCCATAAGAGTGCGGCTGTCGGACAATTCCAGGGATTGTCGACCGCTTGCTATTCCTGCCATGCCAAGGACTTTATGGCAACCAGCGGACCGAGTCACGCGTCCGCTGGCTTCTCCGTTACTTGCGAACAGTGTCATAACTTCGATAACTGGTTCGGTGTGCGTTTCGATCACCTGAAGTACACAGGTTTCGCGCTGACCGGGATGCATGCCACGCTAAGTTGTACGGCTTGCCACATCAACAACCAATTCAAAGGGGCCCCGGCCACGTGCGTGGGATGCCATTTGCCGGACTACCAGAAAACAACTAACCCCAATCACATAACCGCTAATTTCCCGCAGACTTGCCAGTTGTGTCACACGACGGCCGCCTGGCAGCCGGCGTATTTCGATCACAATTCCGTCGGATTCTCCCTCACCAATGGCCATGCCAACCTGCAATGCACGCAATGCCACGTCAACAATAATTACAACCTGACAAGCGGCGCCTGCAGCAACTGCCACATGCCCGACTATAACGGCACGACCAATCCTAACCATGTGCAGGCAAAATTCCCGACGGATTGTTCGGTCTGTCATAACACGGTCTCATGGTTGAATGCCACGTTCAACCACAACCTGACCGGTTTCCCGTTGACGGGCGCGCACATCAACACCGCTTGCGCGCTCTGCCATGTGAACGGCAATTACAACTTGAGCAGTACCGCGTGCTCGTCCTGCCACATGCCGGATTACAACAGCACCAATAACCCAAGTCACTCCCAGGCTGGTTTTCCTAATACCTGCGATGTCTGCCATAACACGACCGCATGGATTCCGGCATCATTCAACCACAACAACACGGCATTTCCTTTGACGGGGTTCCACACCACCGTCCTGTGCGCCCAGTGTCATGTGAACAACAACTACACCACGCTGCCGATCACCTGCTATGGCTGCCATCAAAAGGATTATCAGGGCACAACTAACCCGAACCACGCCGCCGCTGGTTTCCCGACGACGTGCCAAACGTGTCACAACACCTCTTCCTGGTTAGGGGCGGTCTTTAATCACACCTGGTTTCCCACGAATCACGGTGGCGCTAACGGCGTCTGCTCGACGTGCCATACCAATCCCAGTAATTACCTGGTGTTCACTTGCACTAACTGTCACACCAAGACGCAGACTGACCAGAATCACCAGGGCATAAGTGGATATGTGTACAACAGCACGAATTGTTACCAATGCCATCAGAACGGCGGGGGAGGATAGGTCAACAGACGCTGGGGTTGACTGATTCAAGGAGGGGCACGAGTCCTTTCGCGGAAATCTCGATTTTCCAATGAAAGCGGTATACCGAGAACTCGGATGGTTGATTTGCCTGGCGCCGATTGCCGCGGCCCAGGCCCTGGGCGGCGCAGGGCCAGTACTGCGCGACATTGTCGTAACCCGGGCAGCGGGCAGCATCCGGGTGGAACTGCGTATGAGTCCGACAGTGCAACCAGTCATGACCAGGATGCAAAATCCGGATCGCCTGCTGCTCCATTTCCCTGGTACCGCCAACGGTACGAACGGGAGCCGGATCGACGTCGAAGCCAATGGCGTGCGCAGCATTCAAGCCGGTTCAAGCGATGGGGATACCACAGATGTTCTTATTCAACTGAGTTATGCCCGCCCATACGCGATCAGCGCGGAAGCAAATGGAATTGTCCTGACTTTTGCGCCACAGGCTACATCACCACTTCATCACTCGGAAGGCGCTGTTGCGGCGGCAAAGGCCGGAACCCTCAGAGCTCTTTTTCTTCGCAGAAAAAGGCGGCCACGGGTAGTGAGCGACAACGATCGCGTCGCCGGCACATCCGCAACCCCCGCACCGCCGGCAAACGTGCCAGCGCCGCAGGTTTCGCCAAGCACAACTGCGGCGAATACCTCTGCGTCTATGGGGCAAGCTACCGTTGTCCAGGCGCAGGGTTCCACATCCTCGGTTGCTGCAGTTGAATTTCCTGCGGCTTCCGCGCGGACTCCGCCCATGTCTCAGCAGCCGCAAACCTCCGCCGCAAATTCTGCACCGCAGGCTGTCTCGTCAGTCTCAGGCCCGGCCACAACGGCCGCCGCCTCTGAACCGGGACCGTCGGCCGCGACTGTACCGGCGTTGGCGACAGCAGCGACGCCCGTAACGGTTTCAGCCTCCACGCCGGCACAAGGCGCTGCGCTTGGAGCCACACCAACAACTACGGCCGCAACTTCGGGGGCGCCAGTTTCGTCGGCCACTCCTCCGCCTGAAGCGAACAAACCGGAACTTACAGTCCGCGCGCTTGATCCCGCTCTTCGCACCGTATTCAAAGTGAAATATATCGCGGAGGGAGTTGCCTATCTTGACGGCGGACGCGCTGCGGGCTTGAGGGAAGGTGTCAAGCTGGAGGTGCGCGACGCCGACCTCCCAGCGCGCGAGGGCGCGTCCGTAGCTCCTTCCGATCCTCGCGTGATCGCCGAATTGGAAGTCACGGCAACTGCCGAAAGCTCTGCCGTCGCGGATATCCACACGCCGCAACGTCCGGTCAAGCCCGGCGATCTTGCTTACCTCTCTTCCACCGACGCCGACGCTTTGGTGCAGCAAACCGCGCTCAGCCCCACGCGGAAGTATCCCGTAGTCGTCAGCTTTACCGAGGCCGATCCCGAGGATGAAGAAGTACGCGAGGAAGTTCCGCGGCCTCCGCTGCCGTCGGTGAATCGCGCCCGCGGGCGTATCGGTTTCGATTACATGGGAACCGTAAGCCACGGCGCGAACACAATGACCTCATCGAATCTCGGGATGATGTTTCGCGGCGACATTACTCGCATCGGCGGGACGTACTGGAATTTGAATGGCTACTGGCGCGGCAGGCTGAATTCCCAGTCAGCCGGGGGAACACCAACTCTGCAAGATCTCATTAACCGTACATATCACCTCAGCATGACCTACGACAATCCGAACTCCAGCTGGGTCGCGGGTTTTGGACGCTTGTATCTGCCTTGGGCGACCAGTCTCGATACCATCGATGGCGGATACTTTGGCCGAAGGGTCTCGGGCACCGGCACGCTTGGCATGTTCGCCGGCTCCACACCCGATCCGACCTCCTATGACTACAGCCCCAATCGCGAAATTGGCGGGAGCTTCCTCAACTTTAGCGGCGGCGATTTCGCGAAGCTGCACTACAGCAGTACGCTGGGCGCGGGGGTCAGCATGCTGCGCTGGCAAGTAGATCGTCCCTTCGGCTTTCTCGAAAATACAGTGTCGTATTCGCAGCGGGCCTCGATTTATGATGCGCTGCAAGTAGACAGTCCTGCCGGCAACCCCGCCGTTCCTGCTCCGGGCGCAGGTTTGAGCCGTAACTTCCTCACCTTACGCTTGCAACCGCACCGCCGGCTGGAACTGGATTTCAATCACACTTATTTTCGTGACATGCCGACCTACGATCCCGCGCTGATCGGCACCGGCCTACTGGATAAGTATCTGTTCCAGGGATTCAGCGTCGGGGTGCGGGCGGAAGTGACCAGGCAAATTTCCCTTTACACCCAACTCGGCCGCAGCAGCCGCAGTGGCGACACCTCAAGCTCAATCAACCAGCTTTACGGGCTCACCTACGCACGCCTGCCGTGGGCCGGACTCCGCGCCGATGTTCATTACGCACAGTTCAACAGTTCCTTTGGAGGCGGCCGCTACAAAGCCTTCTCCTTATCACGAAATCTGACCGACGCTTTGCAGGTGCAGGTGCTCACAGGAGAACAGAACTTCGCCAAGCTGATGACGACCGGTAACCGCTCGTGGTTCGTGATCAGCAATATGCAGACGAATTTCGGCCCACACTATTTCCTGCAGGGCGGCTACACGCTGAATCGCGGACAGATGAGCTATGACCAGTGGATGTTCACGCTGGGTTACCGTTTCGATTCAAAGGGGCACAGGCAATGACCCGCCCTACGTACATCACCGCGCTTCTATTAAGCCTTGCGTTTAGCAAGGCGTTGTTTGCAGCTGCGCCCGATCCCGCCGTGAATATGAACAGTCTGCTCTCGCGTGCGGGGGCGCAGATCACGAAGTTGCTGGATCAATTTTCGAACGTGAAATGCACAGAAGAGGTTGAGCGCGAGAAGTTCCGCAGCGACGGCAAGGTTGAACTCAAACAGGCGGCGACTTACGACTATCTGGTGATTCTCGCCGATCGGGGCGGCGATCTCAGCCTGCAGGAATCGCGCATCGCGGTTCACGAACCGAAAGGCGACAAGAGAAACACTCCCATGTTGCTCAGCAACGGCTTCGCCACCCTGTTCCTGGTCTTCCATCCATATTATTCCCAAAGCTTTAGATTCACCTTCGCCGGGGAAGAAGCGAACGGAAACCGCACCCTGGCCAGGATTAATTTCGAGGCCATTCCCGGCATGCGCTCGCCCGGAGCGTTGGCTTTGCGAGGACGCGAGTACCCTCTCGAGCTTTCGGGCGAAGCATGGATTGATCCGGCTACCGGCATTGTCACCAGAATCGAAGCGGAAATTGGCGATACGCTGCGCGATGTCGGATTGAAATCGCTGCGGTCATCGGTGGAATTCGCTCCCGCGCCCTTCCGTGACCTGCAGGCTTTCTGGTTTCCTGTAACCGCGACCGTCGATGTACAAACCCCACGCCAGCATTGGCGCAACATCCATCACTTTACCGACTACAAGCTGTTTAGCGTCGGCTCAGAGGAGCACGTGAACACCCAATGAATGCTCCCGCCACAGCCTTAGCACCGGTTCGCCCGGCATCGCCCCAAGCTCGCGCGCACCGCCTTCGATTGCGCTCAGGCTACGTGGTCGTCGGCGCGCTCTTGTTGTGTCTCGCCGTTTATGGATTCGATTACTACATGCTCCCGGCAACCGCTCGCCCATTTTCTCCCAAGCACGTGCTATTGAAACCCAGCGGCGCCATCGGGTTGAAACTCGGCTTTCTTGGCCTGGCGATGTTTTTCGCTATTTTTCTGTATCCCCTGCGAAAAGCCTGGCCGTGGCTGGGGCGGCAGGGCAATGCGCGACATTGGCTCGATTTTCACGTTCTTCTCGGCCTCAGCGCGCCCTTCGTGATTGCCTTTCACTCGTCTTTCAAATTCGCCGGATTTGCGGGCATGGCTTTCTGGATCATGGTGACTGTCTCGCTGAGCGGAGTGGTCGGACGCTATTTGTATTCGCAAATTCCCCGCAGCCTGAATGCGGCAGAAATCTCGCTGAACGAACTGAAGGAAATGCAGGAGCGCTCTTCCGCACACCTGGCGCAACAGCGGTTCCTTCCGCAGTCCGATCTGCGCTCGCTGCTGCGCCTGCCCAGCCGTGAAAAGGTCGAAAGACTGCCCATGGTTGTCGCGCTCCTTTACATGTTTGGGCTGGATGTAGCCCGCGCATTTCGTATTGCCCGCCTTCGCCGCCACGCACTCTCCATAACCAAAAAATTCACCACACTGGGTGGAGTCCTGCCGACACGCTACACCGATCTGGAAAGAACTATCAGCATCGCGAGAGAGGAATCGTCTCTGGCTAAGCGGGCGCTATTCCTGGCGCGAACGCAACAGGTCTTCCATCTTTGGCATGTCGTACACAAGCCGTTCAGTTACTCGTTTGCGGCATTGGCCCTGGTTCACATCATTGTGGTCATGCTTATGGGATATTTCTGATGGAAACTCTGATCACGGTACTGATCGCAGCAGGTATCTCGTCATTGTTTCTGCGCAGCCATTTGAAAAAGCTGAAGCAGCGCGATCGGCTGGCGCTCGAAGCCGCGGAAAAGGGCAAGCTGTTTTCGGACGGCCCCAAGGCGCAGCACCCCCACATTGATACGAACTATTGCATCGGTTGCCAGACGTGCACAACCGTGTGTCCTGAGGGCGACGTCTTGGCCATGCTGGGTGGCAAAGCGGCAATTGTGAACGGTTACAAGTGCATTGGACACGGTTTGTGCGCGGAGGCCTGCCCGGTCGGCGCCATCACCATGGTCATGGCAAGTCCCAGCATGAGCGCCGATCTCCCGCACCTGACGCCCGAACACGAATCCAATATTCCGAACCTTTTCATCATCGGAGAACTTGGCGGACTGGCCTTGATCAAGAACGCGGTGAACCAGGGACGCGAGTCTATCGATACCATTGCGGACCGCATTTCGACGAACCCCGCGAGAACGAACGGCATGGGCGTTTACGACGTGCTCATTGTGGGGGCCGGTCCGGCGGGGATCAGCGCCTCCCTGCGCGCGATCGAGAAGAAACTGAATTACATCACGCTCGAGCGCGACGAGATCGGCGGCACGGTCGCCAAGTATCCGCGGCAGAAGTTGGTGATGACCAGCCCGGTGGAATTCCCCATGTACGGCAAGTTCAACAAGCTTCAACTCTCAAAAGAAAACCTGCTGGCCTTCTGGGACATGGTTCTGAATCGCTCGGATTTCAACGTGGTGACCGGTGAGAAGGTGGAAAATATATGCCGGGACCCGCACGGCATCTTCACCATCACCAGCGCTAACAGTACTTATCAGGCTCGCGCGGTCGTCCTCGCTCTGGGGCGTACCGGCGAACCCAGAAAGCTTGGCGTCAAGGGAGAGCAACTGCCCAAAGTCATGTACCGGTTGATCGAAGCCGATCACTACATCAACAAAAAAATACTGGTAATTGGCGGCGGCGACAGCGCGGTGGAAGCTGCCATGGGCTTGGCGCACCAGGTCGGCAACCAGGTGACGTTGTCCTATCGACAGGAACGTTTCAGCCGGATCAAAGACCGCAACGCGAAGCGCATGGACGGGTTCGTCCGCTCAGGAAAAATCAAAGTGCTATTTCAATCGACGCCGCAGGAGTTTCGACCGGAGTCGGTCATCCTCGAGGTGAATGGCGGTATTGAAGAAATTCCCAACGATTTTGTCTGGATCTTTGCCGGCGGCATCCCTCCCAATGATTTCCTGAAGAAGATCGGGGTGGAATTCGGCAGGACCGATGTGACAGCAGAAGCCGCAACCAATCTCAAAGTTCTGGTCTAGGCGAACCCAGGTGTTCCTTCATGCATGCCGCAGCGGTGTCCATGCCGAGCCGTTGCGTGCAGATTCGAGCACCGCGTTGATAAACCGTACCCCGTCGACTCCATCCGCAACACCGGGCACCAGCAGCGATTTCGAATCCGGCGCGCGCTTCTCCTGGTGGGCGATGATCTGTTCGGCCAGGTCCGCATACAACTGGGCAAAAGCTTCGAGATAACCTTCGGGATGCCCGCTGGGAATGCGCGTAGCATGTGCTGCCACGGGTCCGGTTCCGGCGCTGCCGCGGCGGATGCTTCGCCGTGGCTGACCCAGCGGGAAAAAGACCAGCTCGTTGGGATCTTCCTGCCGCCATTCCAGCGCTGCTTTTTCGCCATAAACGCGCAAACGCAGGTTGTTCTCGTTTCCGGTAGCCACCTGGCTCGCCCACAGCGCGCCTTTCGCGCCATTCGCAAATCGCAGCATCACTTGTACGTTGTCGTCCAAGCGCCGCCCAGGAACGAAGGTTGTGACGTCCGCCGCAAGCTGTTCGCAGGTTAGCCCGGTTACAAAACAGGCGAGATTGTAAGCATGGGTGCCAATATCGCCGAGCGAGCCTGCGGGTCCGCTGCGCGCAGGGTCGGTGCGCCACTCCGCCTGCTTCTGTCCGGTTCGCTCCAGCGGGGTCGCCAGCCAGTCCTGCGGATATTCAACCTGAATTACCCGCAATGGCCCAAGTTCGCCCGCATGCACCATCTCGCGCGCCTGGCGCACCAGGGGATATCCCGTGTAGTTGTGCGTCAAACCGAAAACCAGTCCCGTGCGTTTCACGGCGTCGGCTAAGTCCAGGGCGTCTTGAATGGTCGTGGTCAGCGGCTTATCGCAGATCACGTGAATTCCTGCTTGCAGAAACGCCTTTGCCGGAGCGTGATGCATGTGGTTCGGCGTAACGATGGAAACTGCCTCAATGCCGTCGTCGCGCCGCGACTCCGCCGCGGCCATCTCCTCAAAGCTGCGATACGCGCGCGCAATGTGCGCGTCCTTGGCGCTGTCCAGGCTGCGCTGCGGATCGGAACTCAGCGCGCCTGCAACGAGCTCATAACGATCGTCGAGGCGCGCGGCCATGCGATGCACCGCGCCGATAAAAGCTCCTCGCCCGCCGCCCACCATGCCCAGGCGCAGACGACGATTGCTGGTTTCCTTTGAGGCTTCGACCATGAGTCATTTCCTTTCGCCTAAGATCCAAACACAATTCTTTGTCCGGGTGCTGGCAGGATTGTCGCACCAACCTTGCATTCTATCGTCGCTTCAAAGCTTCGAGTTCATCCAGAGTGCGCGGCCAGTCCGAGCCCAGCAGCCGGGACAAGCTTCGGTCTGCGAGCACTCGTCCGCCCGTCTGGCAACGAGCGCAATAGTTGGTTTCATTGTCTGCATAGCGAATCCGCTGAATTTTTTCACCGCACCTGGGGCAGGGTAGACCAAAGCGGCCGTGCACGGCCATGTCCTTGCGAAAGGCAGTGACCTTTTCCGGAAAACCACTTTGGACCCCGGCGCCTAGTTTCTCAACCCAGTGCGAGAGCGTCTCGCGCGTCGCGCGGAACAGCCGGTCCCAGTCTTCAGGTTGGAGCTTCTGCGTTTGCGCCAGCGGAGAGAGTTGGGCAGCATGCAGAATTTCATCGGAATAAGCATTCCCCACGCCGCTGATGACCCGCGGATCGGTAAGCGCCCGCTTCAATGTGTGATTCTCGGTGCCCAGCGCCTCCCGGAACGAGTTCAAATCCGCGGTGAAAACGTCGATGCCGCCCGGATCCATCGCCCGCAGCGCATCTTCGCCTTGCACTACGGACAGCGAAGCCCGGCGCTTGCTTCCAGCTTCTGTGAGCACGAGCGATCCGTTGGGAAAATCGAACGCGGCCAGATTCTGACGCCCGCCCAGCTTCACTCCGCACCCCCGCCAGTGCAGGCGACCGGCAATCATGAGGTGCAGCACCAGCCAAAGTTCGTCATCGAAACCAATGGCGATGCGCTTCCCAATTCGCCGCACCTCGCGCACCATCCGGCCTTCCGCAGCGGAGAGAGGCGGGACAACGGTGCGAAGCAGAAATGGGCTGCTCAGTCGCACCTGGTCGAGGGTTTTGCCCACAATCCGCACCTCCAGTGCGCTGATGTAGGCGGCAATGTCCGGGAGTTCTGGCATGCGGACGGCTCGACTCCGACCTGACGATTATGCCGCACCAGCCAGATTATTTCTTCGCCGCCGGGCGGATTTCCTCCGCCGCAACCAATCCTTTGCCTTCGAGCACAGAGTAGAACTTGTCCGCCGCGAGATCCCTAAGGGTGTCGACCGCGCCTGAAGGCCAGCGGATCTCAACCGAATCAATCTTTGTGGCCGACGCCAGCCCGAAGTGCACGCGCGTGTCGTTCTGCGAAAGGTAGCTGCCGCCGCTATGAATCTCTTCCGTCTGCGTCATGCCTCCAGCAACAATCTTCACCTTCGCGCCAATCGCCATGCGATTGCTCTTGGTCCCGGCGAGTTCGAAACTGACCCAGTGCCGCCCCTCACTACCGTGGTTGCGCAGAATGGTCGGGCTGCCGTCGAGATGTTCGATGACCACATCCATGTTGCCGTCATTGAACAAGTCCCCCACCGCCAAGCCCCGCGATACTCGCGGGATCTGCAGGGCGGGCCCTGCCTGATCGCTGGCGTCGCAGAAACTTCCGTTGCCCTGATTCATGCTGAGAAAGCCGGGCTGCCGAAATCCCTTGGCGGATGGAAGTTCATCGGCCTGCGGGTAAACGTGGCCCGCGACCAGGATCAGATCCAGCCAACCATCGTTGTCTAAGTCGACGAAAGCGTCTCCCCATTTGACGTAGAGCACCGAGGGCAGCCCGACATTGCTTTTGTAGCCGACGTCCGCAAAGGCCCACTTGCCCTCGTTGCGATAGAGCGGCGAATAGTCGAAAGAAAAATCGGTGACAAACAACGAAGGCCGCCCGGTGTGCAGATAGTCGCCAATGGCAACGCCCATTGACGCCTGCTCTGCGCCATCTTCGCTCAGCGCCGTGCCCGACTCCATGCCGATTTCCGTAAACTTGCCGTTGCCATCGTTGCGATAGAGATAGTTCGGCGTGGAGTCGTTGGCAACATAGATATCCGGACGCCCCGTATTGTTGAAATCGGCCCAGACTACACCCAGCCCGTAGTAGGCAGCGGGATCATCCACGCCGGCGCGCTTCGAGACATCGGTGAAGGTGCCGTCGCCGTTGTTGTGAAAAAGAGCGTCGCCCACGCCTTTCAGCCCGCGCGGCCCGCACTGCACATCCACCCCCATGTACCTGCAATTCTGGCTGCTTCCGAAAACCGGCGGATGATGCAGGTCGAATTCGGTATAGTTCGCGACCATGAGATCGAGGTAGCCATCGCCATCGTAGTCGCCAAATGCCGCGCCCGTGGACCAGCGCCCATCGGCTACACCGGCTTTTGCGGTGACATCGGTGAAGCTGCCGTCACCATTGTTGCGGTAGAGCACGTTCCCGTGCAGGCAGGTAACGTAAATGTCGGGCCATCCGTCATTGTTGTAGTCGCCTACTGCTCCGCCGTTGGCAAAGCAAGGAGTGGCAATGCCTGCCTTGTCGGTCACCTCCGTGAAAGTGCCATCGTGATTATTGTGATACAGGGCTCCGGGCGCCTTCTCGCCTCTCAGTTCCATGTCAATGGTCGGCGCATTGGTGAAATAAATGTCCAGCCAGCCGTCGCGGTCGTAGTCCAGCAGCAGCACGCCGCCGCTCATCGATTCGGGAATGTATTTGGCTTCCGGGGCGACAATATGGTCGAAGTGAATGCCGGCTTTGTCGGTCGTGTCGTCAAGTTGCGGCACTTGCCGCCCCTGGCACTTCACCAGCTTGAGATTCGGGGGCGGCGCTGAGCCTTCGGCCATGCCTTGCGCAAACAGCTCTGCCGGACAAAGCAAAACCAGCGTAAGGATGAAAGAGATGGATTCCACTATCCGGCGCGCAGCACCGCGAACAAACGCACGACGCTCGATGTCTGACGCGCGACCTTTACCGCACATCCACGACTCCTGCATCTTGCAACGACTTCTTCGCGGCGTCCAGATTGCTGGTGTGCAGTTCGCTCACCCGGTGAAACGCCGCGCGAGCTTCCTGCTCGCGACCCTTAGCGCGCAGGCCGGTACCTAATAAATAAAAGATGGTCGCCTCATCCGGATTCAACTCCGCCGCCTTCTGCAGCAGCGTAATCGCCGCATCCCGGTCCTCGAGCTTTAGTTTTGCTTTGCCTAAATAAAAGCATGCGGCCCAGGAGTCAGGCTCGCTGCGCACGGCGCGCTCGAGATATGGCACGCCATCGCTATATAGCCCGTTCTGCACCAACAACGCTCCGAGAAAATATGCGGCGCTGTGATCTTCCGGATCCTGTTCCAGCGCCGATTCCAATTCCTTCCGTGCTTCGTCATTCTTCCGCAGGCTGATGTAGACCTTGCCCAGTTCACGATGAATGCCGGCGAAATTCGGGTCGGCCTGCAGCACCTCTTTATATGCGCCCTCGGCCTCGTCGAAACGGTCCGAGTCATAGTAGGCATGGCCAAGCAGGAAACCGGCCTGCGCCTGGGTCGAGGCGTTTGCCAGCATGCTATTGAACATCTCCTTGCCCGCCTCCACTTGTCCCGCTTTGTAATAGGCAACGCCCAGCAAATACACCGCCGCAGGATCGGGGTCCTTGCCGGCGGCGGGTTTTAGCAATGCAATCGCCTCCGCCGGTTTTCCGCCGAACACCAGAGTTGTCGCGAGGAGATTGGCAGCTTTCGCATCATCTGGTTTGAGCTGGTGCAGACGGCGAAACAGCGGTTGCGCGTGCGCGTAGTCGTTCTGCTTGAGATAGACCAGCCCGAGATCGAGAAGTAGGCCGGCTTCGCGTGGGCTGAGCTTCAGTGCGCGATCGTAGACATCGATGGCCTTGGAGTAGCGATGCGTGCGCGAATAAACCACGCCCAGATTGCCGAGGGCGCCCAGATTGCGAGGTTCAAGCTTGAGGACTTGCCGGAATCTGGTTTCGGCCGTGTCGTAATCGCCGGCGGCAAGCGCCTGTGAAGCTTGCGTGAAAAGTTGTTCCGTGCGTGTGGAAGGAAAAGCAGGCTGCCCGGCGAGAAACACCGTGACCGCAAGCGCCGCCGCAAGACCCCTCATGAACGCACCAGTGTAGCACCAAAGAAACAGCCGCACCCCCGAAGAAGTGCGGCTGTAAAGGAGACAGCAGTTAGAAATAGAACTTTCCGGCCAGTTGGATTGCGCGAGCGTCGCGGAAGCCCGTGATGTATCCCTGGCTGTTACTGAACGTGGATGCGGCAGCGCCGGCCGTTGCCGCTGTAAAGCCTACCGTCTGGTTGTTTCTGATCGGGCCAAGACTGTTTGGTTGTGGATGGTTGAACGTGTTGTAGGTCTCCAGCCGCAATTGCAGATATGCCCGTTCCGTGAAGTGGATGTTCTTGAACAGCGACATATCCCAGTTATTGATGCCCGGCCCGCGGAAGGCATTGCGGCGAATGTTGCCCACATCACCGTTCGATGCAGGCGCCGCAAAGGCTGCCGGGTTGAACCAATCCTCGCGGTTGCTGTGGCTGAGATACAAGGGCACTCCAGGCACGCGGTCCGGACGAACTACGCCGATGAAGTTGCCGGGATCGCCGCAAGTTCCATCCGAGCAGGTCATGAGGACATCGACCGGAGGTCCGCTCCACCACTTCCACAGCCCGCCGATCTGCCAATCGCCGAGCACGTGCTTGAGAACGCCCGTGCCGTTATAGGGGATCGCGTACACGTAGTTCAGGTTGAATACGTGGGTGCGATCGAATCCGGCATGCGCCCAGTCACGCCACTGGTTGTAAGGATCGGTCAGAGGAGCGCCTCCACCGTTCGTGAGGTTGATGTTGCCATTGTCGTTGTCCATCAGATCCATTGCGCTGCTGTAAACGTAATCAGCAGTCAGCGTCAGATCGCGATGGAAGCGTCGTGTGGCCTTGACTTGCAGTGAATTGTAGCTGCTGTTGGCGCCGTACTTGGTGTACTGGATGTTCTTGAATCCCTTGTAGGGGCCGTAGAACTCGATCGGATTGGGTGCCGCAACCTGGGCGCCCACAGGGAGTGCATTGGCATTGTATTGATATTGCAGGTGTCTCGCTGTGTTGCCGACGTAAGCAAGCTCCAGTCCGATCCTCCCGGGCATTTCGCGTTGAACACCCAGGCTGTACCCGGTGATGGTTGGGATCTGCCCCTGGCCATCAAATGCGTTGATGGTGTTGGGTGTGAGTATCCCGGTTACGTTCTGCGGTCCGATGTTGTCCAAGCGATTGTTGAAAACCGTGGCCGTATAACTGAGCGGCGGATTTCCAAGCAGGTCGAAGCTGTTGATGTTCTGACGAATACGCTCGTAGAAGATTCCAATTCCGCCGCGGATGGCCGTCTTGCCATCTCCCACCGGATCGTAGGAGAAACCGAACCGGGGAGCGAAGTTGTTGTAGCGGTGTTTGGCAAAGCCCGGCGGGATGCCGTGGCCCTCCTGGACAAGGCCATTATAGGGATTGCCAAAGTTTGTTACGCCGGGACACTGCGGATACGATGTGCCGTTAATAACAGTTGGAGGCATCGCTGCCAAAGCAGCGCTGCATATCGCTAACTGGTAGTTTCCTGGGGCACTGTTAAGAGTAACCGCTTGAGCGGGGTTGTACTTGGTTATGTCCCAGTAATTGGCAAAGAACGGCTGCACGGTGTACGTCGGGCCGAGATAGCCCCAGCGCAGTCCGTAGTCGATGGTCAGCTTATTATTGACTTTCCAGCTGTCCTGCCCGAAGAGCTCGAGCTGATGGAAACGGAACGCCCCGAAGAACATGCCGTTCGTTTGTTGCGCCTGAGTGAAATACCCAAACAGCACATTGGAAACGTACTGGTTAGAGTCATGCGGATTCGCCGATCCCGTGTTGAATTGCAGATACGGCGTATCCGTCCATACGGGTTGCTGGCCTGCCTGGTTATAGTCAAAGAACGCACCGAACTTTAGCGTGTGCGTTCCAGCGACCTTGGTCATGTTGTCTGTCCAGGTGAACTGCCGGGCCTCGCTGTGCCAGCCAGGATGGAAGCTCTGGCCACTGAACGTCCCGTTGCAGCAGGTGATGACGGGAGCGCGGTTGTCGACATTGGAGTTGGGATACAACTGCTGGAACGTGAAGCCGAGCGCGTTCAAGTCGTACACTGATTTCGGCGTTCCAGGCTGAATATCCACAACTTGCGTAAGGTGGTTGTAGCTGAAGATGAACTCATTGGTCAGCGTCGGTGAAATTACGTTGACCAGGTTCCACTCCCAGCTCGATCCTGGTTTCTTCCGGTATTCGGGAAGAATCGGATAATCCGCGTAATCGAACAGGTTGTGATATTGCTCCTTCTGCGAATCATCTACCCAACGGAAGAAAAAGTTAGTTTTCGGGTTGACGTTCCAGTCATAACGCAGAATTTCTTGATGCTTAAAAAGTTGGTACGTTTCGTTGTAGGGAACGAATACCTTGTTGAACAACCCGCCATTGTTGGGGTATCTCGGATCATAGCGGTACCCGGTCAGATAGTGTGGTTTCCAATAGTTAATCCAGGCCTGCGCCTGGCTGCTCAAGTTGAGATCGTTCGGTTGAATGATATTGCAGGCTACGCCGCCATTCATGCATATCGGAGTTCCATTCAACGGCCGCCCCGAGGTATCGCGCGACGTGATCGATCCAGGAACATAGATCTGGTTGACGTTGTAGCCGTTCGGGTCGTTGACCGGGAGACCCGTAGTTGCATCGTACTGGTACGCCGAAGTGAAGTCGTACGCTCCATTCGTCGTGCCGATCCCAATCCACTTCGGATCGGGCAAGTCATAACCGTTGCCAACCCCAGGCAGGGATGTGCCGGCGAACTGGGTATTGCCCGGCCGCAGGCCTCGCGTGCCTTCATAGTTAAAGAAGAAGAACATCTTCTCTTTCAGCTTGGGAATTGGGATGGGTCCCCCCAAGTTGCCGCCAAATACATTCAGGCGGAGGAAGTTGGTGGTCTTCGATCCCCAGGGCTTGGCGCCAAAGCCGTCTTCACGGTTGAATTCATACAGAGTGCCGTGATAATCCTTGGTACCGCTTTTCGTATTAATCGCGATCAGGATGCCGGGATTGCGGCCATACTCCGCGGCGAAGTTGCTGCTGATCAGCTTGAACTCGCCCACCGCATCCATGCTGAGCTGCGTGAATTGCCCATCATTGGCGCCCACGTCAGTGTTGATTGCGCCATCCAGAAACACGTTGTTGGCGCTGCCGCGCAGCCCATTGATGTGCATCTGGTCAGTGTTGTTGAACTGCAGTTGGAAATCCGACGCGTTGTTCGAGGTCACGCCAGGCAGCGATTTCATCAGCGATTGAAAATCGCGGCCGTTGAGCAGTGTTTCGGTGACTTGCTTGGAGTCGATAATGGCCGAGTGGTCCGCCGTGGCGGTCTCGACCAGTGGAGTTATCGCTGCCACTTCCACGTGCTCGGAAGCTGAACCGATTTCCATGATTACTTGTCCCAGGCCTAGCACCTGGTTGGGATCAAGATTTACATCTCGGCGAATCAGTTCCTTCATGCCCCCGGCGTTGATGCGCAGGGTGTAAATGCTCGGCTGCAGAAGATCCAGCCGAAACAGACCCTCCCCGCCGGTCTTGGTTTCGCGTACCACCACCCCCTTGGCCTGATCCACCGCCTGAACTGTTGCTTCAGGAATGACTGCTCCAGCGGGATCCACTACCGTTCCGGTGATCGAGCCGCTATTTTGTGCCCATAACGAATTCGTAAATAAGAAAAGTCCAGCCAGAAGGATTCCGGCAATGAACTTGTTTGATAAAGCCATCGGCCCTCCTTCATATCGATTAAAGTTGTGAGTCGTACCAGCGTTGCGTGCGAAATGGCGGGCAACAACGCACGAAGGTGAGCGAAAGGGTCACCTTCCCAAAGGAAATCAGCAGCTATTTGTCAGGTCTCTTGCCGAGGTCGGCAATGAAGAAGAAGACGGTAAAAGGCCTGCCCCTCGATATAAACGCGATCGGACGCAGTGTGCTGCCAGCTGGCGAAAGTTGTCAAGCAAAAAGAATAACGATTTTCTCAACAGCGCACGCATATATGTAAGTATCAGAAATTTGTTGAGGATACATAAAAGCATACATAGATATATCTAATATGGAATGTATTTAGGATCACAAAAGTGCCGAAAGTTTTCCTCAGGCGAGTCGCATTTTCGCATAACCGCCGGAGTCAGCTGCCTGATTAACAATTAAGAAGAGCGCAGGAGCGGAGCATATTCCTCTGGCCTCTGCGCTGGGGCACAACAAGGATCAAATAACCTGTCGCGCATGTCGCGGGTGCGTGCGCCCGCAAAACTTGATGCAGCACCTAGGGAGCTATTTATTATCTAACTTCCGCCAGGGGTGATCGCGATATCGAATCAGCGTAGCAACAATCAAGGCTGCGGACTGCTGTCGCCAGTCAGTCACGCAGCCTGCCACAGACTCAGAGAGACCAACACCTCCCAGTTTCTTTCGTGTTTGTCGTCCCATCTGTTGGATCTTCGTTTACTATGGCAGAACTCTAAAGCTGGGTAAGTGACCTTGATCACTGCTTCTGGGCGTTCCTATCTGTCGACTTAGCTCGTCGAAAACGCAATCGCCTGCAGCGTAAGGTGCGGGGGCGCAGTCTCACGTGTAGTCCTCCCATTGCTCACATGTGCTGCGTGTCTGGGTGGGGACACTCAGGCGGCACGCACAGGCTCCCTGTTAACATGGCGGTGCCGAAGGAGATTACCGATGCAGAGCCGAATCACGGGCACGACCATGCCCGTTGTCGAGTTCGTCCTCGATCCGAACGAGGCCATCATTTCCGAAGCCGGAGAGCTTTCGTGGATGAGCAGTGCCATCCAGCTGACCACGCACACGCAGTTCGCGGGAGGCGACGGTCTTTTGGGAGTCATCAAGCGCGTGGCCGGCGGCGGTTCGATGTTTATGACGGAGTACCGCGCCATGGGCGCGGCGGGCGAGCTGGCATTCGCGACCAAGTTGCCGGGCCATATCGTCCCCGTCGAAGTCGCGCCCGGCCATGACTACATGATCCATCGCCATGGCTTCCTGTGCGCGACGCCGCAGATTCAGATTTCGGTTGGCTTCCAGCAATCGCTGGGCGCGGGCATTTTCGGCGGCGATGGATTTCTACTCCAGAAGCTCACTGGGCAGGGAACCGCCTGGCTGGAACTTTCCGGCGAGTTAGTGGTGCGGGATTTGCAGCCGGGCGAGACTCTGCGGGTCCATCCGGGACACGTGGGCGCGTTTCAAAGCAGTGTGTCTTTCCAGATCACGACCGTGCCCGGCATCAAGAACCTGATTTTTGGCGGCGATGGAATTTTCCTTGCCGCCCTGACCGGCCCGGGCCGAATCTGGCTCCAGACGCTCCCCATCGCAAAGCTCGCGCATGCCATTGATCACTACCTGCCGCACGAGAATTCCACCCGTACGGTGGACGGCGGAGTTGTGGGAGGCATCGTCGGCTCGATCCTAAAGGGCACGAGATGACGGGTCATCCGGGTGTCCAACCACAGAGGACACAGAGTTACATAGAGCGTGAAGCTCCACAGAACAGCGCCCAGTTCAATTGAGCAGTTGCGCGCTTCCTGCGCGAGCGGCCCGGACGGATTGCTCGCGCGTGGCCAGACAGCCCCTCAGAGTGCGGAGCGTGTGCAAGGCGTCATCTAGCGCCTCTCCTTCGCGCAGATTGTTCTCGGGAGTTCCGAAGAGTTGACGCGCTCGCAGCACAATGGCGCGTTCTGCATCGGCAATCAGCAGCGGGACGCGGCTACTGTCTTTCTCGAGAAGCGCGGCAACATACAACTGTTTCCATTCTTGTGGCGGGGTGACTGCCTGGGGGACGATTGACATGGCGCGACTCCAACTTGCGGAGGGAAAACCTGACGACCTTAGAATCTTCCCAAACTACACAATGCTCAATACCGTTGATGCTGTAGATGGATCGAGGAATGCTCGACTTACGTTTGCTATCGAACACTCGGGCCGGGGGACGCACTACGGTGAAAACTGTATTTCGTCTGCGACTCGACAATGGCATTCTTTCTTCTGTGGTGTTCAGCAGAATCGTTTCCTGGCGAACACATACGGAGATCTTCCTGCAGCGTGAGGGCGAATGCGCACGTGGTCCACATGCGATCGCATGAAGGGGCGCCAATCCCAGTGGGGTAGCGTGGTTTTCGCTGGATCGTTCTCGTCGTAGGCGACCGTTCTCGGGCTCCTCCGGTTAAGCAAGAAGGCAAGCCAAGTTCCAGTCTCTTTTATGAGATGATTTCTGCTCGAACCCCGGGCTGTGATGTTGATTTGCCCACGGGAAATTCTTTATGGTTCGGTACTAGGGTCGAGATGAGAGACGAGAGCCGCATTCCAAAGGATCGGGAATTGACGCCGGGCGCGCCAGTCTCGGCCGATCAGCATCACCTCCTCAACATGCCCGGGATTACCATGGGCGACCTGTTCATGCACGCGCCCTCCGCCATTGGCCTGCTTCGCGGCCCAGAGTTGCGCTGGCAGTTCGTAAACTCCGAGTATCTTCGCGTCGTCGGACGGCATCGCCCCGAGGATCTCGTGGGCAGAACCGTCCGTGAAAGCCTGCCGGAACTGGAAGGCCAAGGCTTCCTCGAGCTGCTCGAGAATGTTTATCGGACTGGCGAATCCTACACCGGAAAGGAAGCGAAGGTTTCACTCAACCGGGGTGGGCGCATGGAGGACGCGTACTTCAACTTCGTCTATCAGGCATTACGCGCGGGTGATGGCAAGATCGAAGGCATTCTGGTGCACGGAATTGACGTCACCTACGAGGTGCTGGCCAGAAGCGAAATCAACCGCCGCGATCGCGCTATCGGTCTGCTGGCTGCGATCGTGGACTCATCCGACGATGCCATCGTAAGCAAAGACCTCAACGGCGTCATCATGAGTTGGAATAAGAGCGCCGAACGTCTGTTCGGATATGCAGCCCATGAAGCCATCGGCAAGCACATCACGCTGATCATTCCTGCGGAACTGCGGTCCGAGGAAGACATGATCATCGACAGGATTCGTCATGGCCAGCGGGTGGATCACTTCGAGACGGTGCGCGTGCGCAAGGATGGAAGCCGGGTCGAACTCTCGCTCACCATTTCTCCGGTCAGGGATCCAGCCGGGCGAATTATCGGCGCCTCCAAGGTGGCGCGCGACATCACCGAACGCCGCCAGGCTGAACGGGCTCTCCGCGAAAACCAGGAGCGGTTGCGCAAGACCGAGAAGCTTGCCGCCGCCGGCCAGTTGGCCGCTTCCCTGGCGCACGAGATCAATAATCCGCTCTCCTCCATCACCAATGCTCTGTACCTGCTGAAACACCATTCTGGTCTGGACACGCACGCGCAACACCTCGTTGCCATTGCCAGCAGCGAACTGGCGCGCATGTCGCGCATCGTTAAGCAGAGTCTTTCCTATTACCGTTCGCGCGCACTTCCCAAAGACGTGAACATCTCGATGATGGTGGATGAATCCCTGCAGGTATTCAGCGCGAAATTCGAGCGTTCCGGAATCGAGGTTGTCCGCAAAATTCGCAGGACCGATCCCGTCCTGGGCTTCCCCGATGAAGTGCGCCAGGTGATTGACAACCTGCTGCTCAATGCCATCGAGGCGATGCCGCGGGGCGGACGCCTGGCGGTTTCCGTTCATGGCTCGCGAAGCTGGAAGGATGATCTCAGCGGTGTCCGCCTGAGCATCGCCGATTCCGGTTCCGGCATTCCCAGGAACGTCCTTTCCAGAATCTTTGAGCCGTTTTTCACCACCAAGCCAGAGAAGGGAACGGGACTGGGCCTGTGGGTGGTCCACGGGCTCCTCGCCCGGCACGACGGGTCAATCCGGTTACGCAGTTCGGTAGCCCCAGGTCGAAGCGGCACTACGGTATCGGTTTTGTGGCCTCTGGCGTCGCGCGCCCAGACTGAGAAAATGCTAGAGTCTACTCTGGCCGCTTGAGGACTCTGACGCTTGCACGTTTTGGTAATTGATGATGAAAAATATGTCGCCGATACGCTGGTCATGATTCTGGAACAGTCCGGCCTGAGAGCGGCTGCCGCTTATGACGGGCAATCGGCGCTCAAGAAAGCGGAGACATTCCTGCCGACGGTGGTGATCTCTGACGTGATTATGCCCGGGATGAACGGCATCGAAGTGTGTCAGGCGATCACGGCCATGTTCCCTGACTGCCACATTTTCCTTTTCTCCGGCCAGGCGGCCACGAATGAAATCGTGCGCGAGGCCTACGCCAGGGGGGTGAGTTGGGAACTGCTGGCGAAACCTGTCGAACCGGACGACCTGCTGGCCAGACTCGCCGCCTTGCCGGATAACTCCGGCGGCTGATCGACTATTGTCTTCGCCCACGTCTTGCGTTTCACTTCAGATCGGTACGTTGAAACCTCCGCCTCGCACCGTGCCCAATGTGGAGAACCTCTACCCGGCGCTGTTTCTGCCGCACTCGAAAAATGATCCGGTAAACATGGGGTTTGTGTCCGTATAACAGATGCCTGAGCCGTTTGTTCTCCGACGTTGTGGGATTGCGGAGCGGCATTCTGCTGAGTCCGAGAATGGCTTCGCGCAGGCCGAGATACCACTCTCGAGCGTGCTTCGAGTCTACGGCATTGATATCGAGGTAGAGAAAGAACAAATCGCGTTCCGCTCGGGGCGTGATCTCAACGCGGTAGGCCATGTGCGGCTTCGAATTCCTGGAAGAACTCGGCGGCGGACCGGGTCCGGCCCTTACGCGCGTCTTCCACTCCTTGCCGAATCCCTTCGCGAGCGTCCGCGCTGGCCGCAATATCCAGCAGGCGCTGATAGGCTTCCGCATCCTGGAGGACGGCTGCAGCCTTCCCATTTACGGTGAGTATGACCGGGCGTTTACTCTTCTTGATCTGCTTCAGGAAGTGCGCCGAGCGGCGGCGGAAGGTGGTCAGCGGCTGAATGTCGGTGGAAATATTGAGCATGCAGTCAGTGTAGCACCTTTAAAGGTGCTGACCGCAAAATCTCTGCCTGGCCGCCTCGGCTGGGCGACAGATCCCCAAAGTTTCTCGCCTTGCGATCGATACTTTGAGCGCGAGGCCCAGGTCGTGCTGATTGCACCAATGCTCCAGGATGTTCTACGCGAACAGGAACTCCTTCGTCCTTAACTCCTTGATCCGGTCCCTTAACTTCGCCGCCTTTTCAAACTCGAAGTGCTTGGCGTTCTCGCGCATTTCGATTTCGAGCTTGGCAATGAACGCGTCCAGCTCTTCCTGGCTCTTGAATTCCGGAATGCCGTCCGCTTCCGAGCTCGCGAGATCAGCGTAGTCTGCTTCGACAATGTGCGCCAGCGACATCTCCAGCGGCCGCACAATCGACTGTGGCGTGATCCCATTGGCGGCGTTGTAAGCTTCCTGGATCGCCCGCCGGCGGTTGGTTTCGTCAATGGCCTTCTGCATGGATTCCGTCATGTGGTCGGCGTAAAGCACGGCACGGCCATTCAGATTGCGCGCGCAACGGCCAATCGTCTGAATCAAGGACCCGCTCGATCGCAGGAATCCTTCTTTGTCGGCATCGAGTACTGCAACCAGTGAAACCTCGGGCAAGTCGAGACCTTCGCGGAGTAAGTTAATTCCGATCAGCACATCGAATTCGCCTTTGCGCAGATCGCGCAGAATCTTCACTCGCTCCAGCGTCTCGATCTCGGAATGCATGTAGCGGCATTTCACGCCGACTTCGCTGTAGTACTCGGCCAGATCCTCCGCCATGCGCTTGGTCAGGGTGGTGACCAGCACGCGCTCGCCGCGCTCGACCCGTTGCCGGATTTCGTGCAGCAAATCATCGATCTGACCCTTTACCGGGCGCACTTCCACCGGAGGATCGACCAGGCCGGTCGGCCGAATGATCTGCTCGACCACCACTCCCGCGGCTTTGGTCAGTTCATAAGGCCCGGGCGTGGCCGAAACGTAGACCAACTGATTGGTCCGGTGCTCAAACTCCTCGAACGTCAGCGGGCGATTGTCCAGCGCCGAAGGCAGGCGAAAGCCATACTCGACCAGCGTCGATTTCCGCGAGCGGTCGCCGTGATACATGCCGTGCAACTGCGGCACCGTCTGGTGCGATTCATCGATGAACAGCACGTAGTCGCGGGGGAAGTAATCGAGCAGAGTCGGCGGCGGCTCGCCCGGCAAGCGTCCGGTGAAATGCCGCGAATAGTTTTCAATCCCGTGGCAGTAACCCATGGCCTTGATCATCTCGAGGTCATACATGGTGCGCTGGTGGACGCGCTGCGCCTCGACTATGCGGCCCTGCTTTTCCAGTTCTTTTTCCCACCACGCCAGCTCTTCCTTGATCGTATCCACAGCCCGGTTGCGGGTTTCCGGCTTCATGACGTAGTGGGTCTTGGGATAAATCGGCAGCCGCATATACTTTTGCCGGACGGTCCCGAACAGGGGATCGATCTGGGCCAGCGACTCCACTTCATCACCCCAAAGCTCGATCCGGTAAGCGAAATCGTCATACGTGGGGTAGACCTCAACCACGTCGCCCCGCACACGAAACGTTCCGCGCCGAAAATCGCCCTCCGTGCGCTCATACAGAATTTCCACCAGCTTTTTGGTAATGTCCTCGCGCCGGATCCGCTGGCCTTTCTCCAGAAACAGCAGCATCCCGTAATACGCTTCCGGAGAACCCAGGCCATAAATGCAGCTCACCGAAGCTACGATGAGACAATCGCGGCGTTCAAATAACGACCGCGTCGCCGACAGGCGGAGTTTGTCCAGTTCATCATTGATGGTGGCTTCCTTCTCAATGTAGAGGTCCGCCGCGGGCACGTATGCTTCCGGCTGGTAATAGTCGTAATACGATACAAAGTATTCGACCGCATTGTTCGGGAAGAAGGTCTTGAATTCGTGATAGAGCTGTGCGGCCAGGGTTTTGTTGTGGGCCATGACCAGGGCCGGGCGGTTCACCTGCTCGATCACCTTGGCCATGGTGTAGGTCTTTCCCGAGCCGGTTACGCCAAGCAGAACCTGGTGCTGCTCGCGGTCGTGAATGCCTCGAAGCAGGGCCTCAATGGCAGCGCCCTGATCCCCCTTCGGTTTGTAATCGCTGACTAGACGAAAATCCATGAGAGCGCCCGGCCCCAGATATGAATTCTGGGCAATGAGTATCTCTCGATTATAAAGGCTGTCGGTCGGCGGCTCTCGCCTGCCGGCGTGAGATGTGGATAAGAGCGGAAGCTTTCCCGGTGGTCAAAATTCCCACCCTGAATTTCGCAAAAACCGCGGAGCTTAGGATTGGGCGCCCGGCGGGGGCGCCAAGGGCCGCTTTACTGCGGTTCCTTGAACACGATGCTGATCTGGGTTTCGATTTCGACGGGGTTGCCGTTGAGCAAATAAGGTCGATATTTCCAGCGCAGCACCGCGTCGGCGGCGGACCGGGCCAGCATGGTATCGCCGCTGAGCACTTTCACGTTGCTGATATCGCCTTTCTTGCTGATGGTGGCCAGCAACTGCACCGTGCCTTCCTTGTGCAACTGCAGCGCCATGGGTGGATAGACGGGTGCAACCTTCCTGAGCAGCAGTCCTTGCGAAACACCTTGCGAGACGCGCACGGTGTTGGGCGCGGGATTCGGAAGTGCGGCCTCGGCTGAGGTTAACTTGGAGAGCGTTGCGCTCGTGTTGTTTGCCGCCGGAATCGCGATCGCCGGCGGCGGCACGGGGGCCTTGGAGGGCGCAGCAGCCGGACCTGACTTCACCACCAGAGGCTGTACGGTTTCAATCCTTGTCGGCGGAGGAACCTTCATGTCGCGCGTCATCGGCATTTCCTGCACCTCGATGTCTTCGGGGGCGGAACTGCTGCGTGCATGCGCTGATGCGGGAAGGGGCGGCGCTTCTGCTGTTATGTCGGGCATTGTCGCCGTGGGGGGGCTGTCCGGGTTATTTGCCGCCGCACCTCCAGTGTTTTGCGGTGCGGCGGAATTAGGCGCGGGTGTGCTGGACGGCGCTGCAGCGGGCGCCGAGTCTTGCTGCTCGACCGCCGGCGAACTGTGGTGCAGATACTGCAGAGGCTGAAACTTCTGCCAGCCAAAGTAGGCCGCCGCTCCGAGAAGAGCGAGAATTATGGCGAACTTGAAGAATCCTCTTCCGCCGCCGCTTTCGCGCTGGGCAGCTTCTTCGAGAGAGGAGAATGTCGGGATGGAGGGCGCCGGTTCTGGTTCGGGGACCCTGCTCTCTTGCACGATCGGCTCATTGGTGACCATGGGAGCCGCACCCGCCAGCTTCCTTTCGAGCGGTTTCATTTCGGGCGCGGGAGCGGCTGCCGCGGCTGCGCCACGCGCAGTGCTGGCTGCGATCGGCTGCGGCGGCGCCGCAAGGCCAGAAATCACCGGCTCAGGCGCTGGCTTGCTGATGACCTTGGGCATAGACTCCAGCACCGCCAGATCCGCGGCTTCGGTCTCCGGAGTTGGATCCTTTTCCACCTCGAGCCCCGCATA
Organism: Terriglobales bacterium; assembly: GCA_036376415.1. Lineage (GTDB taxonomy): Bacteria > Acidobacteriota > Terriglobia > Terriglobales > Acidobacteriaceae > Gp1-AA145. The sequence continues at coordinate 12,284 of DASVAJ010000018.1, read as the reverse complement.
AGGAACGGTGGCGGCTGCGATATGAGGTTCGGGACTCACGATGCCCGGGGTTGGGTTCAACAATGGTGAACTTGGCTGCGCCGCTATATCGGCGGCCTTTGCGGTCGGAATCGCCGGAGATGCAACTGGCGTAGGCTTTGCTTCCGGAAAACTCAGTTTCGTTGCTGGAGCCGGCGCGGGCGCCCCCGGGGCTCCCCGGTTCTCGCCTTTGCGCAGCAAACCCTTGGCGACGCGCAACGTGCTCTTGGATTGCTCAACGTTGATGGGCTTGGTCAGCACCAGGTTGGCCCCGATACGGAATGCTTTGGCGACTCCTGCCTGACCTTCGACCACGGCAACCGCCAGGGAGCTGTGATTATGCGTCGAGTTACGTGCGGCCTTGAACAGCAGGGAAGCATCCTGCTCGTTGTGACAGTCGACCACGAGCGCGTCGAAGTGTTCGTCGGTCAGTTTCTTGACCGTGGCGAACGGTTCGAACGCGATTTCGACCGTAAACTCAAGCTCGCTGAGGACTTGGGTCACAACCTGCGCAGCTTTTTCATCTGGGCAGAAAAGCAGGGACTTGTAGCTCATAGTCGCATGGTAGGTACGCCCGTGTGCACCGGCAAGTTACTGATGTAATGGGTTTGTCGGGCGAATCGAAATGGCACGGAGGGGCTATGCCACAGAAATGCTGAAGTCTGCCGCGGCGCTCACCATGCACACGCCTCTACCGTCCTGATGTATTCTCGTCTGTGCCCGCGGCCGACGAATACAGGCGACGTCTCGAGGATCGCGAATCTCGTGTTGCTCATCGCCACGCCCTTCACATTCGGCTGGGGAATGTGCGCTTGGTGGTGGCATGCGCAGCCGCAGTTCTTGCCTGGGAATTCCTCCGGGAGCATGCCATCTCGCCTTGGTGGTTGCTGTTTCCTGCAACCATTTTCGCGGCAATTGCCGGCTACCATTCTCGCGTCTTGCGAGCGCGAGACCTGGCGCAGCGTGCCGTCGCTTTCTATCAGGGCGCACTGGCCCGGATAGAAGATCGCTGGCAAGGCACGGGCCAGACTGGCGAACGCTTCAACGACCCTCATCATGTGTATGCGGCTGACCTCGATTTATTTGGCCGGGGCAGTCTGTTCGAACTTCTTTCCACCGCGCGCACCCGCATGGGCGAGGAGACCCTTGCAAAGTGGCTGCTGGCGCCGGCAACCGTTGCCCAGATTACCGAACGGCATGCGGCGCTTCGTGAGCTGCGGGAGCAACTCGATCTGAGGGAAGATCTGGCGGTGCTTGGTGCCGATGCCAGCGTGGGAGTACATCCTGAAGCGCTGCTGCGCTGGGCGGAAGCTCCGAATCGGATGAGGCCCGAGTGGCTTCGATGGTTGAGCCGGGGACTTTGTATTTCGGCCATTGCCGGCGCTGTGGTCTGGGCGTGGGCGGGGATCGCCAGTCCGCTACTCTTGGTCATGGCCAGCGAAGCGATCCTCAGTCGGCGCTTGAAGAATGCCATCGAAGATGCGCTGCTTAGCAGCGAGCATGGGTTCCGAGACTTGGACTTGCTCGCAGGCGTGTTGGCAAGGATTGAAGGCCAGCACTTCTCCGCCGCGCGATTGAAGTCCTTGCACCAGGAGCTCTTGTCTCACGGCCTGACCAGTTCCGAGGCTATCTCTCGTCTAAGAGCCGTCACTAACTTAAGCGATTCGCGAAAGAACCTGATTGTCGCCGTCCTGGATGTCCCCCTGATGTATTCGGTGCAGGTGGCATTTGCGGCCGAGAACTGGCGGCGTGCTCACGGGCATGCGGTTGGCTCGTGGTTGAAAGCCCTTGGCGAGATCGAGGCGCTGATTTCGCTGAGCACCTACAGTTACGAGCACCCCGATGATGCATGGCCGGAGTTTGTGCCAGGCGCCGCATCTTTCGATGCTGCCGAAATCAGGCATCCCCTAATCCCCGGTGGAATATCTGTTCCGAATGATGTGCGTCTCGTCGATGGCACGCGCGCTCTACTGGTGAGCGGTTCAAACATGTCTGGAAAGAGCACGCTGCTGCGCACCGCGGGAATTAACGCCGTATTGGCGATGGCCGGCGCGCCGGTGCGGGCTCAACGTTTCCGCCTTACGGCATTGCACGTGGGCGCCAGCATTCGCATCAATGATTCCCTGCAGGAAGGAAGCTCGCGCTTTTACTCGGAGATTACCCGGTTACGCAAGCTCTTTGATCTGGCGGGCGGCGATCCACCGCTGCTATTTCTACTGGACGAACTGTTACAAGGTACAAACTCAAATGACCGACGCATTGGCGCCGCGGGAGTGCTTTCCGCCCTGCTGCATCGAGGTGCCATTGGATTGGTTACTACCCACGATTTAGCCCTGGCTGAAATCGGGACCACCCTGAATGGCCAGCTGCACAACGTGCATTTTCAGGAGGAGTTCGAGAATGGACGCATGTCTTTCGACTACCAGCTCCGCGAAGGCGTGGTCATCAAGAGCAACGGACTCGCGCTGATGAGATCCATTGGTCTGGATGTGTGAGTAAAGTCAGGCAATGCGAAATCGACAAGCGCGAATTCCGGTCTCGCTGAAGATTGGTTGGACCTTGTTCGTCGTGGTCTGGGCGCCGGTTTATTGGAAGCAATACGGGGCGCAGAACTTCCTCTTTTACTGCGACATTGGAAATCTGCTCATTTTAGCCGGGCTCTGGATAGAGAGCCGGCTTTTGATTTCCTGGCAGTCGGTTGGCTTGCTGGTCTTTCAGTTCCTTTACGCCGTCGATCTGCTCGGAGCCTCCATCTCGGGACATCACGTCATCGGCGGCACTGAGTACATGTTCGATGCGGCTATTCCTTTCTTTGTAAGGCTGCTTGGGCTGTATCACCTGGTTGTGCTGCTTTTATTGCTCGGGTGCGTGCGCCGGTTGGGATACGACCGCAATGCCTGGAAGTGGCAGGTTGCGGAGTTGTGGGTGCTGCTCCCCATTAACTTTTCCTGGAGGCCAGGATACAACGTGAACTTCGCTCGCGGGATTGCTCACGAGCAGCATCTCATACCAGCCTGGCTGTACCTCGTGGCATACATGGTTGTTGTCCCTTTGCTGGTGTATTGGCCGACGCATCGTTTCCTGCAATGGTGGGCGGAGCGAGCTAAGGAAAGCAGCGTTGATGGGGCGTCCGAACAACACTGAAGCATTTATTTTTCGTGAGATTCGTTGAGGCTACTGATGTCCCAGGTAATACAAATCCGCCTGGCCGCTGGGGCGGGCGTAGATCACCGTCGAAAGGTCCTTGGAGAAGTCGTAGGCATTCCCGGAGAATCCCTGGCGGAACGCGAAGGGCAGTTTCACCGCAGGCTCAGCCGCTCCGCCGACTTTGCCGTCGTGCCAGGGCAGGCGATAGATCGTGGTTTCACCATGCGACGCGGCCAGGTACAGAATGGATTTGCCGTCGGAAGAAAAACGGACAATCAGACTACTCAGGTCGGGCACCAGGGATGTGCACTTATGCTCATCGATGGAATACTGGCTGATGCCTATGCTCTGCGACGCGGCATTTAAGGAGGACAGCAAATACTTGCCATCGGGCGAAGTGTCCCAAACTGCCCCGCAATCATCCATCAGTTTCTCGACCGTGGCGCCATCGCCGCTGATTTTCCAGGTGGTTATTTTCGTGAGATCTTTCTCGCTGCCGCCGACGAACACCGTCATCGGGTCCGGACTGGGCGCTCCATAGCCGACCATCGCGCCGGACCACGGAATCTGGCGAAGATGAGTGCCATCGGTGCGAATGATATACGCCTTCTGCACCTCGTTCTCGGTGTCGCTGAAGACGAATTCCGAATCGTCGGAAGTGAAAACAATGGTTACGAGTGATGTGCCGGACGCAAGCTTCACGCGGTTTCCGCCATCGACATCGGAAACCCACAAGTCGCCCTGCTGCGCATTGCCGGTCAGGGTAATGTAGGCCACCCGCTTTCCGTCCCAGGAAATGGCAGGTTGGGTGGCAAGTTCATTGACCAGATCAAGCGACTGCTTTGTTTTCGGGTGATAGGCGGTGAGCGCCCCTGAGCGCCTTCCGTTCACAAAATAAATGCCTTTTCCTGTGGGATCGGGCATGGGCGACAAGTCCGGGCCGGCTCCAAACGTCTTCTGCGTCAAACTGCCGTCGTTCAGGTTATAGGTCCAGATGTTGGTGACTCCGTTGACGGTTCGACTGCAGGCGAGGTTTTGGCCCGCGTCAGCCCAGACGAAACCGGTGGGGCTTCCGCTTATGTCTCCGACCTTCTTCGAGACATGCGATCCTAAATTCACTCGGTAGAGGCCAGCCGTGATTGCCCCCTGGATAGTGTCATTACTCACCACCACAATGATGTCTTTACCATCCGGAGACGGCAGGATTTCCGCCGGATTGAATCCGGGATCAGCGTGGAAGACAAGTTCCTCAGAAACGCCGCTCTTGGGGCGCCGAAATACCGCGTTTTCCTTGAATCCCTTGATGTAATAAAGCCAGTTTCCATCGGCCGACGCAGCCAGACCCTGTCCAGTCGCCACCACAGTGGGCGTGCCGCCGAGTGTAGGCACACTGTAAATGGCTTGATTCGCGCCCAGGACGCCGTAATAAACCTGAGTTCCATCCGTCGAAAATCCGTCCAGAACTTTGCTGGTGGAATCACTGGTGATTTGCAGCGGATCGCCGCCCGACGCCAGCATCACGAAAACCTGGTCCAAATCCGAAACCGGAGAAGTGAAAGCCACGGTTCGCCCGTCGGGAGAAAGGGCAGCCTCATTCATTGGCTTGTTCCAGTGGCTGATCTGCTTAATCGCCGCGGGTCCGGCGGCTGGGGCGCGCAGGTAGTAAGCGGCGATTCCGCCGCCGATCAGCAATACCGCGATTGCCGCGGCAACGAAGTAAAGCTTGCGCGAGGGCTTTGCCGGCTCTCCTCCCAGCTTGAGGGAAACGCTTCCTGAACCTGGGAGTGCGGGCTGCTCGGCAACGGCGACTGCCGCGGATGACGACCCGGACGAAGAGGGCACCAGCCGCCCCGACTCGGTGTCCCGCTTCAAGCGTTTCAGATCGCTGCGCAGTTCCGCCGCCGACTGATAGCGGAGGTCCCGGTCCTTTTCCAAAGCTTTATTGATGATGCGCTCAAGTTCAGCGGGAAGTTCAGGATTGAGGCGCACCGGCGAGGTTGGCGCCTTGTGCAGAATGGCATCGAAAACGACGGCGGACGTGCCACCCATAAACGCCTGACGGGCGGTCGCCATCTCATACAACACCACGCCGAATGAAAAGACGTCAGTGCGGGCGTCGAGTTCTTCGCCACGGGCCTGCTCCGGCGACATGTAAGCGACGGTGCCGATGGCGGTGCCGGGCGTGGTCAGAAGCTCTTCCGCCGTGCCCACCGTGGCCAGCGCCGAGGCGCCCGCGCCTACGGCTTCGCCGACGCGCCGTTCTGCAGTCTGTTTCGCCAGACCGAAGTCCAGAACCTTGGCCTGGCCTCGCGCAGTTACGAAGATGTTTGCCGGCTTGATGTCGCGATGAATGATGCCCTTCGAGTGCGCGGCATCAAGCGCATCCGCAATCTGGATCGCCAGCTCCAGCAAGTTGTCGAGTTTCAGCGGACGAATGTCGATGCGATGTTTCAGGGTCGTGCCTTCGAGGTACTCCATGGCGATAAAAGGCCGGCCCTGATCTTCGTCGATGTCGTAAATAGTGCAGATGTTTGGGTGATTCAGCGCCGAGGCGGCGCGCGCTTCCCGTTGCAGGCGTTCCAGCGATTGCCGGTCGCGGGCCAGTTCGTCAGGCAGGAATTTCAAGGCGACCAGCCGTCCGAGTTTGACATCCTCGGCCTTGTAGACGACACCCATGCCGCCTCCCCCGAGTTTCTCGAGGATGCGGTAGTGCGAAATGGTTTGCCCAATCATGCGAAGAGATGATGGGCAATGGTAGGCGGGAAAATTCAGTGAGTCAATGGAGGGCTGATAGCAAACCCGGCTTTGGCTTCGCTCCACGAGCGTAAATTTCGTAAAGCCGGAATTTTAGAACGGGGTAGGCTCAAATTCCTGTAGAGCTTCAGGTGCTATTTCGACTCTCCCGCGGTTTCCGCATGCGCTTCCGCCGGGCGGAGCTGAAAAGTAGACGCCATTTCGCATTCCGAGTAACCGCGGAATACGCTTTCATCATCCCGAATACGTTCGGTCCTCTTCACTTTATAGGTGCGCATGACATAGCAGACATTTCCGTTCACGTCCGCCAGATTGTAGCCTGTTTCATTGAACTGCCCGCTTGCAGGTATGTGATGGCGTGCATCAGGGATTAGGACGAAGCTCTGCGACTTCGCGGTGGGAGCTCGAAACGGCGGCCCCGGCACGTGATCGCGCTTGTCGGGCAGCAACTCAATAGCGCCGCCATTGACTCGAGTTGAGGGAACTGTGGCTTGTCCCTCCGGCGACACGCCCTGGGATGGAGCGGGCTTATCGGCCGCGCTGGCGTGGGTGGCCAGAGTTGCCAAGCCCAGCAGCAAGCAAACCCTCACGAATAGCATGAGGCCCTCCTTTCGCGGACGTTATCAATGACATGGAGCGGGCACCTTCACTGCAATTGCAGCGGCCGCTTCTCCAGTTCATCCAGCGCGGCCAGCACTTCGGCGCTGTGCCCCGAAGGATTCACTCTGGCAAATGTCCGCGCGATCCTGCCTTTGGGATCGATCAAGAAAGTATTTCTTGCAGAAATTTTTGTGAGGCCAAAATTCATCAGTGACCCGTAAGCCCTGGACACCTCGCCCGAGGTGTCGGCCAGCAGCTTGAACTGCAGGTTATCCCTGGCGCAGAACTGGCGGTGCGACTCGGTGTTGTCCACGCTCACCCCAAGCACGACAGCATGGCGTCGAGCGTATTCCGGCAGATCCCGTTGAAAGTTTCGCGCCTCCACCGTGCAGCCGCTGGTCATGTCTTTGGGATAAAAGTACAGCACGACCCACTTCCCGCGAAACTCTTGCAGACTGACCTGGCCGTCTTGCGAGGACAGAGAAAATTCAGGAGCGGCGGACCCCGCGATAGGCAACAACCGCGGCGAGCGCACGCGCGAGGCCGCAACGTAAAGCAGAATCACTCCCGCCGCGACGATTACGGTTATCCACATGCGCGAAACTCGAGGATTGAACGATTGAATCATTGGAACATCGAATCATTCAGTCTTTCAATGATTGAAAAAGGGGATCAAATCTTGGTCTCTCAGCGATTCAATCCCCCGATGATTCAATGGCTGAATTCAGTCACGCCGACTTCGGCAGCGCCGCCATCCGTTTCTTCATCTCTTGCTCAGACACATCTTCCACGTGCGTGGCCACGGTCCAAATGTGTCCAAAGGGATCGATGAGATTCCCGGAGCGGTCTCCGTAGAACTGGTCTTGCACGTCTCGTGTCGACTTGGCGCCCAAAGAAACAGCCTGCCGAAAGGTCTTGTCCACTTCGGGAACGTAGACCATCAAGCTCACCGGGCTGCCGCCCACCGACTGGGGACTGCGGTACTCGGCTCCGCCGGGCGTGCCTTGCTCATCGGCCAGCATGATCACCGAATCTCCAATCTTAAGCTCGGCATGCATGATGGTATTGTTCGGCCCGGGGAAACGCATGATTTCGGTCGCGCCAAACGCCTGCTTGTAGAAGTCAATGGCGCGGGCGGCGCCTTTCACGATCAGGTAAGGTGTTACTGAGTGATAACCGTCGGGAATGGGTTTCACAGCCATTTCGATCTCCTTTGCAATGATTTTCGGCCAACAGCTTATCAAACCCGGGGAAGTCCCGAGCTGTGGATACCAGATTTTACGTAGCCGATGGCGCAGGCAGGGCATCCTGCCCGGATGCGGGCTCATCGTAACCGCGGAAAATGAAGGCGTTATTCGACGGAGGTGACCAATGAAAACCCTTGCCGCCCTTGCCACCGCATTTCTGCTGATGTGGTTCACGGCGTCGGTTCCGCAGCTCAAGGCCCAGGAGCACGAAAACGATCGTAATGGCGCGAAGAGCGAGCCCAATCCGGACAACCGCGGCCAAACAGAAACGCGCCCACAGGAGGACCGCGGCCGCGACCAGTCCGCGCAAGAGCCGCGTTCGACTCGGCCAGACCAGGAGCGATCCGATCAGGAGCGCTCTCGCCAGCCTCAAGCCGCGCGCCCGCAGCCAGAGCCACGAACCCCCGCACAGACTGAGCGCAACGAGAATCGCCCGGCACAGACCGAGCGCAACCAACGCCGTCCAGTGGAAGCTCAGCGCGGCAAGCGCATTCCCGACGACCGCTTCCGCGCCAGCTTCGGTCCGAGCCATAAGTTTCATGTGCGCCGTGATGAAGTCGTCAATAATCCGCAGCCGGTAATCGTTTATGGCGGCTACTCTTTCGAACTGCTCCAGCCGTGGCCGGCTGAGTGGTCCTACGACGACGATTGCTACATCGACTACGTGGATGATCAGTACTTTCTTTTTGACCCGTTCCATCCCGGGCTGCGCATTGCCCTGATTGTCGTCAACGTGGATTAGCGACGGAACACCGCGGGCAGCTGCCACAACGAGCAGCTACGTGCAAAGTGCGGAGCCTTGGTAGACAATAGGTCAGTTGTCCGTGATCAGTGGCCCGTGCATACGTGCGGGTTTCACTGGCAACTGACCACCGGCAACTGCCTTGAATCGTTCCCAGCGAACGCATCATCATTCATTGCGGAGGAAAATATGGCGCACGAAGTTCCCGCTTTGCCGTATGACTATTCGGCCCTGGAGCCGGTCATCGACACCCAGACGATGAAGCTGCACCACGACATGCATCATGGCGCATATGTGAAGAATCTGAACGCCGCTCTGGAGAAACATCCCAACCTGCAGTCCAAAAGCGCAGAAGACCTGATTCGCGACCTCAGCGCCGTCCCCGAAGACATTCGCACCGCGGTGCGCAACAACGGCGGCGGCCACGTCAATCACACCATGTTCTGGAAGATCATGAAGCCGAAAGGCGGAGGCGATCCGCATGGGCCAGTGGCCGACGCCATCAAAAAAGCCTTCGGCAATTTCAACGACTTCAAAACCAAATTCAATGATGCCGGGGCCAAGCAATTTGGCAGCGGCTGGGTATGGCTGGCGGGCAAGCCGGGCGGGGACGTGCAGGTCATCAGCACCCCTAACCAGGACAATCCCATATCGCAAGGGCTGTTCCCGATTATGGGCAACGACGTCTGGGAGCACGCCTACTACTTGAAATATAACAACCGCCGGCCCGAGTATCTTGCCGCCTGGTGGAACGTGGTGAACTGGGAAGAAATCAACCACCGCTACGAAGCCTTCAAATCGGGGAAGTTGGAACCGGCATTGGCATCAAGATGAAGTTTTCTGGGTCGGACGCCTGTCCGACCCATCCTTTTAGCCTGCCAAGCGATCTCTGGAATGGTAGGCCCGGGAGGACTCGAACCTCTGACCTCTTCCGTGTCAAGGAAGCGCTCTAACCAACTGAGCTACGGGCCTATGCGTTGATTTTACCATCTGGTTGATTACCTGGGACCGCAACTCGAGACCAACACAGGCCAGCCGATCAGACAAAATGATGCGTCCGGCAATCCTGTTGATTGGACCATGATTCAGGTCGATGCTCAGGTTTCTTGGGCCGCGTGGCGCGGAAAAACCGACGAAAAACTGCCGAGCTTTCGGCAAGGGTGCGCCCGTTTTCGGCAGTCCGTAGTCCTAAAGTTGTAGCTCAACTGTCCTACCCTCGTTTGTTCTGTGTACTTAAGCAGGCATTTTATTTTGGCAGAACACGTGCGCTACTCCGCTTACGTTCGGTGAGCGAGGACCAACCCATGTCAGCGGGCGGAGCGCTAGGACTAATTCGGGATAACTTCCTGCCCGGAGCGACTGTTTCCGCCCAAGGGATTGCGCTCAGGAAGCCGCCGCAGTCCATCTACAGTATCCGGCGTTCTTCCGAACGCCGCGGCAAAGCCTTGGCGCAGGACGCCGTGCCCAAGGCGGATCCTCTTTTCCTGTTCTTTTGCGGATTGCAGTGGCATAAATCGGCCGACCCCTCTGCAGGTTGGGAACTGGTGCAAGCCATGCGCTCAAACGATCGTGGTGCGCGGGCGCTTGCCGCAGAGTTGCTTGCCGGCACCGAAAACGGGAAACTACTGGTCCGCGATTTACGAAAGACGAGGGGCGGACTTCACGAGATCACGCGCTTTAACAGTGAAAGCAGCGCCGGCCGAAGCGCCGCTCTCGCGGAGACGCAATCCATGAATACACCCTACGGACTGCAAATGGTGGAGAACTGCGACAGCTGCAAGCTTAAGAAAAGCGGCTGGTATTGCGCGCTCTCCGCCGATCTCATGCATTCCTTCAACAGTTTCTCTCACCTGACCACCTACCCCGGGGGGGCCATTCTTTTTGTGGAAGGGCAGCGGCCGCGCGGCACTTTCGTGTTGTGCTCGGGCAAGGTGAAGCTTTCGACCACCTCAAAGGAAGGAAAAGTGCTAGTGCTGAAGGTGGTGCAACCGGGAGACGTGATTGGACTCAGCGCGATGATCTCGGGGGAAGCCTACGAGGTCACCGCCGAAACGGTGGGCCCATGCCTGGTCAACTTTGTTGAGCGGGAAGGGCTGCTCCGGCTCATGGAGCGGAGCGGAGAACTGGGACTCCGTTCCGCCCTGGCCGTGAGCCGCGAATTTCAATCCGCCTACCGTGACATGCACGACCTGGTTCTGGCGCGCTCCTCCTCGGGCAAGTTGGCGCGCCTGTTGCTCTCCTGGGTGACCGACGGTTCTGATCAGGCGCAGGATGTGCGCATCCACGCCGCTGTTACGCACGAGGAAATGGCGCAACGCATTGGCGCCTCGCGCGAAACGGTTACGCGATTGTTGAGTGAACTGCGGCGAAAGGATCTGATCAGGCTGGAAGGCTCGACGCTCATCATTAAGAATCGCCCGGCGCTGGAAGCTTTGGCGGTTTGACGAACTGCTCTGGGGCGCGGTAAGCGGCCGGGATCCCTCCTCCCCCGGCCGCTTTTCTGAATAGGAATGAAAGGTTGCTGTGCCACATCCTTACTTCGCCAGGTTTGCGATATTGAGGGCGGGTTTGGCCGCCATCGAACCAGCAAAGTTCCGGATCTCAAGGTGCGGCTTGCATGCCTAGGGCAGCGAGTTGAGCATCGGCAGCACTGCCGTATCCACGGTGCCGGGGTCGTCTCTCAGTTTGATGTACAGCGTCTTGTTCTTCGGCTGAGGGACGGTCAGGGAAGCTTCGATAAAGCCGTCGGGAACGGTAACCGGATTCGCGAAATCGGGATCGGCACTCACAGCATCGATCAGAAACAGCTTTTGCCCGGTCAACGCGCATTCCTTCTCCGCAACTGTGCTCTTGTCTGAGGCGGTTTTCGGCGGCTCATCCACTGAACTTTTGTCCGGCTGATCGGCGGAACTCTTCTGCGGCGCGGAACTCTTCTCCACGGTCGCAGTCTTAGTAGCCACGCAGCGCACGCCCTTCAATTCCGGGATGCGCACCAGGTTCGCGAGCGGTTGCCAGTCGCCCTCCACGCCATCGCCGCTTACCGCTCGAAACTTCAGCGGCCCAAACGCCGAGGGGCCCAGCAGCTTCATGGGATCGAACACGGCATAAATGGTCTTCGCATCCTGCAAGGTCAGGTTGCCATCTTTCACGCTGAGCAACACATGAAACGACTCATCTGCGGTCGCGACCTCGACTTTTTCGCCGGGGGCGAAGGTATCCGGAACCTGCGCCTTGAGAAAGAAATTCAGTCGGCCGTCCTGCGGCAGTTCGTCCGGATTGCTGAGATGGATCATGGGGGGGGGATCGGTATCCTCAATCTGAACGCTCTTGCTCAGCAGCGTCAGCTTCGGCCGCGCGGCTTCCACTTGCGACTTCAGATCGAGCGCCCGCCCGTCTTTCAATTTGGCGTGAATCGCCAAGGCCTGCCCGGCTGCCCACTTCGCTACTCCCGCCGAATCGCGGGTCACAACTCTGAGTTCATCATGCTGATTGGCGCGCGTCAGATTGTCGGGATTAAAGGTCATGCCGTTGACATCGAGCGCCAGGACCTGGTCCAGGCGGGTGCCACGCAGCATGCCATCCGCATCGCCGGCATGGAGAGTGAATCCGTCCAACCGCCCTGCTTCGGCGTACGTGTGCAAGGGGATCTCATCGGGTTCGCGCAAGCCATACTTGCTCACCAGCATCTTGAGCGATCCGGGCGTCGCATTCTGCAGGGGAACATTTACTTCCAATTCGCCCGGCTTGGGTGTCTTCCACTCCACGGTCACGGACTT
>DASVAJ010000012.1:0-20928 GCA_036376415.1 Terriglobales bacterium | reverse complement strand
GGGCAGGGTTGTGCTTGCTGATGATCCAGTGGCAGCCGACGCCATTTGCGCCCAATTGATGGGGTTAGATCCCGAGAAAGTTGCGCACATTCGCGAGGGCTCGAAGTTCCTCGGCAACTCTTCACTTCACCTTATCGATGCAGTGGGAGAGCCCGCCAGACCTCCTGCAAGTCCATTTCAAGTTGTTCGCGAATTTGAATATCTCCACACGGTGTAGGCGGGACAGCGAACCGCGGATGCGGATCGGGGGAACAAACACGAACAGCTTCTTTTCAAGAGCATATTGGGGTTATGAAGACCTCGCCATCTTCCTGGTTTTCGCCAGCCTGCTTGGGCCGGGCATTCGACTGCTGGCCCACCTTCATCTGTTACCACGCTCCGCGCTTGCCAATCCGGGCGCAGCTGTCCAATTCGGGGTGATAGCACTCTTAGATTGTGCCTTGTACACGATTCTTAAGGTTCGACATCGACGGGCCGTAGTTGTGCCGTTGGGCTGGATAGTGCCAGGTTTCATCTACGGGATCGTTTCCGTCCTGCTGGGAATCGGACTCGGATGTGCACTCGCGCTTCACCTACGTGCCGTCAACCAAGCCCTCTCACACTTTGCTCTAGACGAATTGCTGCTGGCCGCCATCTTTGGCCCGCTTCTCGAGGAATCCTTTTTTCGCGGTTGCTTGTTGCCGCTACTCGTGCAGACAGCTGGCAAGGCTGCCGGTTTGGTCGCCACAGCCATAGCTTTCGCACTGTTTCACTCTCCGGCGAACGTCGAACATTGGGCCTGGCTTGCCCTAACGGGCCTAGTGTATGGCTGGCTACGCTTGGCCTCGGGCTCTACTGCGGCGGCGGCAATTACGCATTGTTGTTACAACCTGACGCTATTTGTTATCGCCGGGCTTTCACGGTGAGCCCGTTAGTAGGATACGCGCCAATAGACTTCGTCGCAGTAGGATCGACGCCTCGCCTACGCAGTGGACAGAATGTTCGGCCACGGAGTCAGGCAGCGTACGGATCACGACTCGATCCTTGCCGCGACAAACCCAATGGATTGCCGGTTTCTGGTGCTGCCCGATGCCCGGATCCTTACCCGGTTTTCCTCAACTTTCGGTGGACACGTTGCACGACGCTTTCGGGTATGCGCAGAGTGGTATATCCTCGCTTAAACCGGGTTTCACAGCTTTCCCACCTGAACACCCCCGGCTCGCTGTTGAATATCCGGCGAATAGTTCGCTCGCTTAGGCTCCACAACTGCGCCAACTCGCCGACTGAGTAGTGTTTCTCGAATGCAACACCGGCTGGCGAGGAAGGATCAATTGAATGTACAAGGCTTGGCTGGGCTGAAGATTGTGAATTCATGGCACACCATTGCTTGCTGTATGTAGATTAGGCCTGAAATTTCGTCAAACGAAGCCGCTTATCGGCGCTGGATCTCTCCCGCATCCGCGGCGGCTTCGCAAAAACCAATCGCGGAAAACCGAGAGTGGCGTAGCAGAACGGTCCTCTTAGTTGACTCTCGTTGAAGTCGGCCGGCGGTCTGCGTTTGGCAAATCCACGACCCAGGCAAGTTGCGCGCTGGCTTCAAGCTGCTCTTGCCGCGCTTTGACGAATGGCGAGTAATGACGTTCCGTCACCTTGATGCTCGAATGCCCCAAAAGCAATGAAACCTGGTCAAGCGGCACGCCAGCCAACAACAACTCGACTGCAAACGTATCCCGGAACATATGAGCATGGCATCGTTTGGGCGTGCCGTCTGGCTTACGAATGTCTGCATTCTTGAAGAGCCGACGCAGGCTCCGGGCCCAGCCCTTTTTAGCGGTCTCCGGATCTCCATTTCCACTCCAGAAGAAATATCGCGGATTGGAATTTGGAATGGATCGAAGCAGTTCCGCTACATATCCGGGCAGGGGAAGGTAGACCGGAACATTGGTTTTAGCTCGATACAAAAAGAGCTTGTTGTCTGCTGTAAGCCTTTCCCGTTCCAAGGTCACGGCGTCCCGGATGGCAATTCCCGACCAACGCATCAGGAGAATGAGCGCGCGGAGACGTTCAGCTCGATCATGAAAGTCACGACCGCCCTGCCATTCTCCGTAGGCATATGTAGCGTCGACAATGCGGGCGAACTCCTCGCGGGTGAAGTAGTCCGTAGGAACCTGCTTAACCCGAATCGGCTTTAACAGCTTCGCTGGGTTCTTCTCCAGCCATTCATTCCGAACGCAAAACCAGAGAAACCCGGAGAGCCGTTGATGTTTGCGCTGCGCGGTGTTCGCATTGTTGCCAGCAGCCGTCCATGTGGCTCGAAACCTCGACAGGAGAGGAGTCGTCAGATCCTCAAGGTCCGCAAGGTTCTGCTCCCTAGCCCACCGAATGAGTTGCTTTTCAAGCAGCGTCTTACTCTGGCCCGTGGTTGTCTTTGATAGATGTCGGGAACGCTCGTCTTCCAGAAAAGCGGCGACTGCCTCTTCAATCGTGACTTCGCGTACCGGCTCAGGATTCCGTGCCGCTCCGTCTTGCTCCATCGATCGGACTCTCGATTCCGCACGCTCCCAACTTCGGGTTTCTGCACTCTTCCTTATCGCCTTGCCATTCACCAGTCCGCGAATCCACTTCGGACAGCGACAGCGCCGCCAGAACCTGTCCTCACGATGCGCGCAATCGGCAGTGTGCCGCGTGTACACGAAAACGCCCATAACAGCCGGTGCGAACGTAAACGAGAAGGCGAACTCGGTCAAACGGCGGTACAAAAACGGTACAAATTGAAAGGGGGCGCTGTGAGCGGTTGAAAATAGAAGGGTTAAAATGGTGGAGCTAGTCGGGATCGAACCGACGACCTCATCGTTGCGAACGATGCGCTCTCCCAGCTGAGCTATAGCCCCACTTCAGGTGCTTATAGATTTTAGCATCGGTCCGACTGCCGACCGTTCCTTTTGTTGATGCAAGGCCCCTAATTGCCCGGGGGATTGCGGAGACGCGTCCGCCGCTCTGCACCCGGGCAGGCTGCCGACCAAGTAGTCGGCCATCCTGAATTCCCCAATCGCATCTATCCGCGCTATAGTCACTGGTCGCAACCAAGCGACTGCGGCGGTCGGACAGGAATGTTTGACCTTCACGGCAGGAGGGGAATTATGGCGACCCAAACCAAGCCCGAGATCAAGGCGCGGAGTTTTGGCGAGAACATTGAAAGCGATCTGGCGCCGAAGTTCATTCGCGTGGTGGAAAACGCCGCCGTCGCGTGCGCGCGCACCATGGGACGCGGCGAGCGCGAACTGTCCGACAAAGTGGCCGTCGAAAGCATGCGGCGAACCATGGACTCGATCCCCATGCACGGCAGCATCGTCATTGGCGAAGGCGAGCGCGATGAAGCGCCCATGCTGTACATCGGAGAGAAAGTTGGGGCGGAGTTTCCCGACGGCATGGAAGTCCCGGAGGTGGACATCGCGGTGGACCCGCTCGAAGGCACCAATCTGTGCGCGACCGGTTCGGCGGGGGCGATCACCGTGCTGGCGGCTTCCGAGGCCGGAGGCTTGCTGCATGCCCCCGATTGCTACATGGAGAAGATCGTGGTCGGGCCATCGTGCAAAGGACTTGTAGACCTCGACGCGCCGGTCGCCGAAAACCTGAAGAACATTGCCCGCGGCATGGAGCGAAGCGTTCAAGACCTGGCCGTGGTGGTGCTGGACCGGCCACGGCACGAGAAGTTGATCGCGGACATTCGCGCTGCGGGGGCGCGGATTCGGCTGATCAGCGATGGCGACCTTTCCGCCGGAATTGCGGCGGCGGTGATTGGCACTGGAGTCCACGCGGTCATGGGCACCGGAGGCGCTCCCGAGGGCGTCATCACAGCGGCCGCCATCCGCTGCCTGAACGGCTACATGCTGGGCAGGCTGGTCGTGAATAAGCCGGAACTGGAAGAGCGCATCGCCCGGATGGGGATTCGCGACAAAGACAAGATTTACCGCGCCGAAGATCTGGCCCCTGGGAACCAGCTGATTTTCGCCGCAACCGGTGTAACCGACGGCGCGCTGCTCAAGGGCGTGCGTTTTTTCGGGGAAGGCACGCGCACCTCATCCATCGTGCTGACGCTGATGACGGGCAAGGTCCGCTTCATCGACAGCATTCATCTGGCGAAAAATGCGGATGTGAAGGTGCGTTTCGTGTAATCGGTTCACAGCTTCATCAGCGGCGGCCAGTCATTCGACACGCCGGTGAACAAGCTCACGGTTTTCTCCAGGCGCTTGGTTCCGTCATGCACTGCGATGGCATGCGGTTTGGCATCGCCGCCATAGCCATCCCACAGCGAAACCCCCGCGTAAGCGCCATCCTTGCGAAGGATGTAATAAACCATATCCACGTATTGCAGGCGTTCGCGGTCGCCATTGTAGTTGCGGACGATGCGCTTGAGCGCGTCCATGCCGGCATCGAGCGGAGACATGCCGTGGCGCATGTTTTCGACAATGGTGTGGGCGCCGACGATCTTAATATTTTCCTCCCCGTTTCCCGTGGCTCCGGCAGAGCCGACGTCCTGGTCGGTATAGCATCCAGCGCCGATGATGGGCGAGTCGCCTACCCGGCCAGGGATTTTCCAAGCCAGGCCACTGGTGGTTGTGCAGCCAGACATCTCTCCTTTTTGATTCAACGCCGAGCAATGAATGGTGCCGGTGGGCGGAAAAATCACGTAGCGAATCGCTTCCATGCGAAGCTCGGGAGGGATACCGATTTCGGCCGCAATCTGCTGCATGCGGTCGACCCGAAGCTGCCACTCTTCGGCATGGGACTGATTTCGAAAACGCCTGCGCCAATCGGGGCTGTCGAGGCCCGGGCCCCACCAGTCGGAGTGAGTCTCCTTCCACAGCAACCATTCTTTGCGAGATTTGTCCGTCAGCAGGTTCTCGCGCGGGAAGCCTTGGGCGGCGGCGAATCGCTCCGCCCCTTCGCCCACCAGCATCACGTGCCCGGTGTGCTGGCGAACGGCGTTGGAGACGAGCGAGGCATTCTTGATGTTGCGCAAGCCCCCAACCGCGCCTGCTGTGCGGGTGGGGCCGTGCATGCAGCAGGCATCGAGTTCAACTACGCCATCTTCATTAGGGTGCCCGCCCAGACCCACACTCTCATCGTTGGGATCGTCCTCGGGACCTTGCACGACTTTCAACGCCGCATCGAGAGTGTCTCCGCCGGCGGACAGAAATCGATAGGCTTCGTCGAGATACCGGTAGCCATTGTGAGCGCAAATGATGACCGGCAGCCTGGCCGCGTGCTTCGACCCTGGCTCGTGAACTTCAGGCTGCTGGGCAACGCTGGCGTCGCTGGCAGCTCTCAATGCAAGTGGACCAGCGAGGGTTGAGGCGAGGAAGTCGCGTCGCGAGATGGGCATGGGTTCTCCCGGGCAGCGTGCTCGGCTTCCAACTACGGGCAGCCAAGGGCGGCTGCCTCCACACTCGCCGGAAGAAAACGGAGGCGCGCGCCATCTGCTCGAATCGAGAGTTATAACACGCCAGCGAGCCCCAGAGGCTCATGAAGCGGCTTGCAGTTCATTCTTGTTGCGGTCCGCGCGGAAGCGGAGGAGCGCAGCGATGTTACCGATCTGGTCGAGCGTCTCATCGCGGGGAAGCAAGACCAGGCCCAGGTTATTGCGAACCGCCGCGGGAACCAGGGCTTCACAGACGTCATCCAGTTTGCGGGTTGCCCGTCCACACACGGAGCAATAAGGAACAATGTGCGAATCGAGATGACGGCAATTGGTGCACTCGACCGCTCGCGCGGAGTAATCGCGCGACATAAGAATGGTATCTACTTCGCCCATCTCGGTCGCGCGCAGCACCCGGCGCAAACCGGTAACCCCCAAGCCGTTACTGCGCGCCTGGTCCACGGTTTCGCGCAGCAGCAAGCGCTGATGTTCAGCCAAAGACTGGCGCAGGATTTTGTTGGCTTCGGCGACAGCCTTTTCGTTGGTCAAGGTCCCGAGGTCGGCGGAAAACCGTCCGATAATTCTCTTTGCCACATCCGGATGCAACTGGTGCTCGAAATCCGGCCAGCTTGCGTCACGACACCCAACTACAAGCGCCTCAAACAGCTTACGCTCGGCGCTGCTGCGGAGGAATTCAGCGGCCGCACGAAAATGCCGCCGAACCTCATCGTCGGAATGGCGCTGCGCGTGTCCGGCATCGTACCCGCCGTAACCGTCGCTGCGCCCGTGGCGCGGGAGAGGATTGCTCATGCTTCCCTGTTCGCGCACCTGTTCGAAATTCGCTTCAATGAAGCGCGCATTCTGCTGATCGACTAACGCGATCCACAGGCGCGGGTGTTCAGAAAACAGCGGCGCCAAGGGCTTGAGGTGAAAGCGGCGGTTCACAAACACGAGGCTGGGGAAGGAATTTGTGGGCAAATCGAACTCGCGCCACAGGCTTCGCCCGGAACAGGCAAACACCGCTTTGCCACGGGCCTGGTTCCCGCGCAGACCTTCTGCCAGGCGCAGAATCTGCTCCAGGTCGGCAATGACTTCTCGGTTCCGGCTGTTGACCTCAAGTTCCTGCAGAGTCTTGCGCACCAGGTCTTTCGCCAGAATCGCTTCTTCGCGATGCGATTTGTCTTTAGGCGTGCCGGGCTGGAAATAAAAGGTCACAGCCAGTTCCTGGGGACGGCGGCATTCGAATTCGGCAAGCTCGCGCAGTTCTTCCCGTGAGATCATCAGGACACCTCGATCTAGTAGGTTGCGGTCTGTTCGAGCAGTTTTTTCTTAAACGGGTTGTTTATCGGAAAGGCCTGGCGAAGTTTCTCGCGAGCGCGCCCGATGGCCGAGTGAATCTGCTCGGGTTTGCGATCGGTGATGGCGGCAATCTCGTCAACCGAGAAGCCCTCAAGCGCGTACAAAATGAAGACCTCGCGATCCTCGGGTTTTGCCCCTCGCAAGGCGTACTGGACAAGAGCGAGCATCTCGTCGGTGTAGGCGATATCTTCGGGTGTGGCGGCGCGGCCGTCGGCGATCGCGCTCTCCGTGGTCATAGCCTCATCCGGCTGATGAAACTGCATGCGGGGTTCATCGCTGGCGCGTTCGCTTCTCCGCTGCCGGAGCCCCTGGAGATTCACCTCTGCACCATTGCCCGAAAGGCGGGCCGCAAGATCATCCATGGACTGTATGGCCAGGCGATAGAGCCAAGGCTCAATGCCGAGCCGATCGGGCTTCTCGATTTTCTCGTCCAGGGCGCGAGCCACGGCTTCGTCGACGATCTCTTCAGGGCTAAACGATTCTGAACCCAGCTGTCCGGAGTCTTCGCGCAGGAACAATTCACGTTCCACGAACAGGGTTAAGCGCCGCAGGCTGGCATCAACATAGGAGCGGATTTCTTCCACCGTCGCCGTCGTCGGCTGCACGGAAGCAAGTGTCTGCTCAAAAGGAACTTCGGAAGCTGGCCTCCCCTCGGCGGCCCTGCGCCTTTTCCAGCGATGCGAATTGCGCAGCAACTCTTTGTGGCGGCCGATCTGGCCAAGCAAATCGTCGAAAGCCGCTTTGATGGCAGCGGTAGCGTTTGGAGCCGACTCCTGTACGGCCATCTGCCCGGAGGGCAGTCGTAGGTTCAGAGAAACGGCGGCCCCCTCCCGGGGCGTATTTTGCTCGATTAGTCCTTTTAAATGAATAAGCTCCGGACGGAAAACCTGCAGGCGTCTTTGCACCTTGGCCGTCCAGTGTTGAATTTCTTTGTCGATATCGGGAGTTTTGGGGAGTTTGTAGCTGATGTGCACATTCATGCCTGCCTCGAGTGCGGGAGAAGGTCCCGTGAAGCTTCTTGCTACGAGGCGATTCTACACCCGCGTATCGTGCGTGGAGCAAAATTCGAGGGCCCAAACAAGCCACTTTTCCATGCACGGAAGGGCATCAACCCGGCATCCGCGAAGCAACGCGGGCAGCGGCCCAACGCCTCTAAAGGCGACGATGATAAAGGGTTACCTTTTTCACAAAGGCTTGACCAAGGTCTCATTCTGCATCGCGTTGGCAATCGTGGGCTCGGCTTGCGGGGGCGGCAGGGCCTCCGATCCCAGGTCGGCAAGCGGCTCCATCCCAGTGGTTGCCCACGTGTTTCTGCTGGTAGAGGAGAACCACGGGTATGCCAGCGTCATCGGCAACCCCGCCATGCCGTACACCAACAACCTGGCCAGCAAGTATGCTCTCGCCACCCAGTATTACGCGAACCGGCACAACTCCCTGCCGAACTATTTCATGCTCACGGTGGGGGACTTGGTTACTACCAATGACCTTTACACCGGGCAAGTAACTTCCGATAACGTCGCCCAAGCTGTGGCTGCGACTGGAAAGACCTGGAAAGTGTACGCGGAGAGCCTGCCAAGCCCGGCATACGTTGCCGGCAGCGTCGTTCCCTACGCACAGGACCACAACCCTTTCGCGTACTTTGCGAACGTGCTGACCAGTTCTACTCAGATGGCCAATCTGGTGCCGTTTACCCAACTGGCGACCGATCTGCAAAACAACTCCCTGCCCGATTACGCTCTGATCGTACCCAATCTTGCGAATGACGGGCACGATTGCCCCAACGAAGCCTCCACCTGCACCGATACACAGAAACTCACCAACGTTGATCAATGGATCCAGACGAACCTCTCCGCGCTGCTGCAAAGCAGCGCGTTCCAGAATTCGGTGCTGATTTATACCTGGGATGAATCGGACATTGGCGACCTGGCTAACGGCGGCGGACATGTGGCGACTATTCTGATCAGCCCGAAAGTCCGCTCCGGATATCAGTCCACCACCATGTACCAACACCAGAGCACCCTAAAACTCACCATGCAACTGCTGGGGATCACCGATTACCCGGGAGCAGCAGCCACGGCTCCGAGCATGACGGAATTCTTCTGAGGCGTCAGGGGAAGCCCAACCTGGGCGCCGCAGCGCGACACCGTCTCCACCGTCAGGTTGAAGCCGGTGGTGATGAAGAACTCGACGAAGCTGGTGCCGGGCGACATCGAAGCTGTTGTTCACTTTCTGGGGACTTCCCGAAAGAGGTGTGGCTGGAGTAAAGTGTTGATCGCAGCCGAGGTCTGCCCCTCATGGCGAGTGCAGAACCAACCCGGATTGAGCGCCGTTGCGGGCATCGTTTCAGCCAGTATTCCATCCCGGTAACCCTGAAGACTCCAGACGGCGGGCATGGCACCGGTTTCACGCTGGACTTGAGCTGCCGGGGGGCATTATTAAGGACGGACCTCCCGGTTGTAGAGGGCCAACCGCTCACCATGACCCTGGTCATGCCAGAGGAAATAACCCTTGCCGGCAACATGAACGTCTGCTGCAAGGCTCGCGTCTTACGCTTGATGCCGGATCGGGAGAGCGGCAAGCCCGCAGTCGCAGTTCGAATCGAAAATTTTGAGTATTTGCCGCGCGAAGTTACAGTATTGCGGCACGATCTGACCGCCTCGCACGGCGTCCGCCCCTGACCCTTTGGCGGTTGGCGCTTCCCCTGCCGGACAATTTTGCATAGAATACCCCTTCAATGCGGAGTGGGGAGCCGCCGGTGGATTGTTTCCCCGCCGAATATTGCCGCGGTGCAAGCGTCCGCGCCCTGGTTCGGAGTCGATTACAAAGGTCACTTGGCGAGGGTTACCTGTGCTCCTAACATTGGGGAAGGCCTGCGGTGGACCGCAAATCCATGCATGAAATTTCCGTCAGCGTCATTTCTGAAAATCCCGAGCGCCTGATAGTGCTTCAGCGGCGTCTCGAAGCGACTCAGTTAGGACACATCGTCTTCGCCCACGGCAACTTTCCTCTGAACGCGACCGATGCCGCCATTCGACGCATGCAGGACCTGCATACGGAAATTGTGTTGATCGACATCGCGGCGCGCGACATCGCACGCGCCATGCAGGCGGTGGAAGTTATCCACGGCAATGTCGCCAATTGCGCCGTCTTTGCTGTGGGCGCGATGAATGATCCTGCCGTCATCGTGGCGGCTATGCGCGCCGGGGCTAGGGAGTATTTGGAACAGGACGCTGCTGCCGAGGCGTTTACCGATGCCCTGCGCCGATTTACTGCTTCCACCACCCGGGCGCGCGCCTCCCTGGGAAGAGCCCGAATCGTAGCCATCACCAACGCCAAGGGCGGCGCCGGAGCTACCACGGTGGCGGTAAATACCGCCATTGCGCTCGAGCAGTCGCATGGGCACACGGTGCTGGTCGACTTCGCGCTCCTGGGCCATGCTGCGCTGCACTTGAACGTACGGCCGAAGTTCGGCCTCTCCGATGCCTTACAGAATCTGCATCGCATGGATTCAGCGCTGCTGCAAAGTTTCGTTACCGAGTGCAAGGGCGGTTTGCATCTGCTGGCAGGACCACAGCAGCCGCTGCAGTTGGCGCCCTCGGCGGCCGAACTGGCCCGGCTGTTCGACGTGCTGGTCTCCCATTTCGATTATGTGATCGTCGACTGCTCCAACCGCACCGACGCGCTATTCCGCATGATTGCCGACCTGGCGAATGCGGTTCTGCTGATCGCTCAAGCGGATGTGGTTTCCCTGTGGAGTGCGGCGCGCCTGCACGCTTTCCTCGAGCAAGGCAGCGGCCGCGACCGCGTACGCCTGGTGCTGAACCGCTTTAAGAAGATTCCCGGCTTCACGGATGAGGACATCCAGAAAGTGACCAATTGCAAGCTGCTCTGGAAACTGCCCAACAGCTTTCACGCTGCCGGACCGGCCATCGACAAGGGTTCGCCGGTGGCGTTTCACGAGAGCAGCGAATTGGGACGGTCCTTCCATTCGCTCGCCGGCATCCTGGCGGGAGCATCAACTTCAGGAAACTCGATGGATCTCGGCTTTTCCGCCGGGAAGAGCCCGGCCAAGAAGGGCATGGGCAGTCTGCTGATTTCTCCACTGCGAGCCGGGCAGTAGAGCCTTCAGAGTTCCAAGACACCCTCGAAGATGGAACCCTGCGAAACCTTGCAACCTGAAACCTGGAACTTTGCAACCTTCCCCTCAACTCTTCCCTTGCGCCATTTTCTTTTCCACCGCGGCATAGACCGCGGGATTGGTGCAAACTTCATAGACCCGCGATTCCGTCCAGCAGAGCAGGCTGAAGTCTGAGGGTTCGACCACCGGCGCCTGAGCGGTGCGAAGGATGATGCGGCGAAACACGTCGGCCCCGATGGGAACAATGGCGCTGTAGAAAAGGATATCCTCGGTGCCCCACAGGCGGGGAAAATCAAGCCGGCATTGTTCGAGAGAAATTTCTTCGCGCAGCCGGTTGAAGGCCGCCTCGCTGATGCGAATTCCGCCCACGTTGTATTTCATCGATTCGGCTTCAGTGTTTTGGCCGTTGCGGAACTCGTACACGTTGAATGGAATTTCCATGCCGTGCATCGCCTTGCGCATGCGTTTGTCGCAGGAGGAGAGACGATCGCTCTCGTTCAGCGCGTCGGAAATCATGATGCGGTGGTCGCCATCGAGAAGGTAAGTCGGCGGCGAGTTCTGATAGGAAATCCCAATTCCCAGTTCGAGGGCGGGCAGCGCGGCCCGCTGCAGCAGGTGATTGTAGCCACCCACGATGTCCATCATCTCGCGGGCCAGAACGCAGGTCTGCGCGACCGCCAGCGCGGGGTCTCCTTCCCGTTCCAGGATGGCCAGGATAATGGCGTCCCCCTCCACGAAGACCTTGGTCGCTCCGTACTTGGCCAGGAGCTTGTTGACGGGATCGTAGAAATTCAGGCTGAAGTAGGAGGCCGGATTCATGTCGCGTTCCAGCAGCGAGCGGGTAAGGCGCGTAGAGTCGCGCACGTCGGCCTTGAGGATCACGTGGCGCAGAACCGCTTTTTCGTTCCTCGTCTTCTCTTCCTGGGCCAGCACGAAATCGTAGAGCGTGCCGTTCAGCTGCGACAACTCGCGGAGTCTCTCGCTGCCGATCAGGTTGACCTTCTCCATGGCCCGGTTCAGCACTTCCAGGCGGCGCAGGTCCCGGTAGTACAGCATGAAATCGCGCAGGAAGCGGGCGGCTACCTTGGCGCGTTGCGCGTCGCTGGCCTGGCTGACCTTGCCGGCCGCGGCGGTAAGCTTTTCCATGGAGAACTTGCCGTGCTCCTCCACCAGTTTTTCCACGCGCTCGCGTTCCCGGCGGTGGACGAGGGAGTACTTCAGCTGTTGCGGGTCCAGCAAGGGAGTAAATTCCCTGAATAGCTGCACCACTTCGTAGGCGGCGAGTGCCAGATCGAGCAGCTTTTCCCGTTCCAGCAACTCGGTCCAAATCTCAAGACGAGGCTTGAGGTATTTTTCCGATGGCTCTCCCGTGCCTACGAGTTCGTGGGCGTTTTCCGGGGCGCTGAGCCAGCCGTCGATCATGGCTGAGTTTTCGTCCTGCGCCTGCGGCGCCACCGCTCTTAAGAACTCACAGATCAGCGCTCGTACGTTGCCCATGGAGTCAGGGTCGTTCTCAAAACCGCCGATCAGCACATAATGTTCCGCCTGCAAATAGGAGTCGCGGCCCTCTTCCAGGAAAATGAGCTGGTTGAGAAAAACCTGGTAGTCGGCATTGAGCTTGTCGCCGAAGAATGAACGCCGCATGGCGGCCAGCGTCTCCCGCTCAATCTCGCGCAGGGTGCGGAACAGCTCTTCCCCGGCTTGGCGCAGGATGTGCTTCTTGGCGATTTGGAAGCCGGCCACCGTCTCGCGGTATTCGAGCGCTTTCTGCTGGCGCACCCCTTCGTAGCTTTTGAGCGTGGCTCGGCAGCGGTCGAGAACGTTGCCGAACTGCGCGTTCAACTCAGACCGCAAAAACTTGATGACCGCGGCCCGACCGAGGAGATCAATGGTGAGGTCCGCTTTGGCCTTGGCGTGATTCAGAAAAGACTTGTGCAGTTCCAGCAGCAATTGTTTCAGCTCGGTAGGTTTCTTGGAAAAGCCCGGCAGCAGCTTGGATAATCCGCTGCGTCCGGTCGAGACAGCAGCGCTGGGAGCGGTTGACAGCACGGATTCGACACTCCCGAATCTCGCGATCAGAGTGGCGATATGGCCGGACACCGCCTTAGAGAAAGCCGGGCTGAGCCAGACGTCGTGGCGAATGTTATCAATGCCCAGTTGCAGGCCGTCGAGGCTGAGTATGGGCGTGTAAGAGACCAGTTGCGGCGGCTTGGCTTCTACCGTCGAACCGAGCTTGAGGATGGGTATGCGCGGCACTGCTGCTGTCCGAGTCTGTAGGGTGAGGGCTGATGTGCTGGTCCCAGCTCAGCGCCAGGGGACAGCCATTTCCGCTCGAAATCTGGGCGCCGAGCTGACCAGCACTCTAAGCCTACTATCGGTGTCCCTGGAGCCGTTCATTACGGTGGTTATACGGCCAAGGGACGCTGTACTTGTGGACGTGTCCTTTCGGCGGACACCTCCGGCACTCTCCAAAGCGTTCGTGCAACCACTACTTCTGCTTGCGCAGGGTGGGCATGAAGGCGCCGGGCGGGCCGGTCAGCGAGCCGTCATCATGAATAGTGAAGACGGTGGGGCCGGCGACGCCCGGCGCATCTTTACAGGTCAAGGAAACATGCTTGCCGCTGGTCGAGTACGTGCACTCTTCCACGTCGCCGCCGAAAGTGAAGTTGGCTTTGTGGCCGGACTTGAGTTCGAGAACACACGCGCCCAAGGCGTCGGAATAGGTCCCGCTGGGGCCGCTGGTGCAGGCGATGGTAGCGGCGATGGCAGCAGTGACAAGAACCAGCGAAGTGATGGATTTCATGGTCGCCTCCCTGGAAATAGCGCAAATGAACTGGCGGGCTTTGGCACCGATTCGAGTCTCGCCTTCTCAACCAGCCCCAGCCAGGCCAAAATCGGCCTTGGCTGGGGCACCCGTCTTGAGCGATCTGATTCCTTTTCTCGTACATCCCAACCACGCCAGACCAGGCCTGAATGGGGCACCAGATCAAGGAAGGACCGAGCATGGCCGCCCGTCCCTCCCTGTTCCCAATTCCGATCAGTGTCCTTGCGGGTTGGTGGTTGACGTCTGCGCCTTGTTCGCCGGCTTTGTCGGACTCGGTTTGGCGGTGCCAGGGGCCGGCTGTTTCAGGGCCGCGTTGGTGACAGCGCGCGACGTCTGCGGCGTCGTCGCGGGCTTCACGGCGGTGTTGGTCGGGGTACGCGCGACCCTCGCGTTCACAGCCCGGGGTTGCGCTGCATTGACGTTCGTTCCAGCCGGGGCGGTAGCCACGTTCGCCGTGGGAGCCACGGCAGCGGGCGTTGCCATCGGGGTGGCGGTATTCGTAGCGGCAACGCAGGGAGTTGTGCCAGCCGCTCCCTTTGGGGCCGCGGATTTCTTCTTGAACAAAGAACCGAAGCTGGAGATAGCGGAGCTAGCGTTAGAGATCGCGTTATTGGCTGTCTGGTTCTGTTGACCGACAGCATTGGCGACGTTGCTCGCGGTGGAGGTCTGGGCGACACTTCCCGCCGGACAAGGCTGGCCTGCGGCGACGTAGGCTACGGGCGTGACCTGGGCGGAGTTGTTGGCTTGTCCGGGGACATAGGTATTCACGGCGGAGCCGACGGACGAGAACACGCCGCCATTCGCGGCCGGCGTGGTGCCGGCCATTCCGTTGTTGCCGAAGCCGCCGGAACCGGAGGCGAAGGAGTTACCGCCGCTTACGGGCGCAACGCCCATCCCGTTGGCGAGCCCCTGATAGTGAATCAGGGCTTCATCGCCGAGCATCCACTGGTTGCCTTCCACGCGATTCATCTCGCGGACGGAAAATTCGATTTCGTAGTTCACGCCTGCGAGCTTGCCATAGGGCGCCCACCAGAACTCCAGGCGGACGTCGCCGGAGCCCCCGCCCGGCAGGCTGAATTTCGGGTCCATATTGTTGCCGGCGACGATGCCCATGCCGCGTACCCCGCCAGCATAAGTGTTCAAGAGATAACGGTTGCCCATGTCGTCGATGGCGGCGCCCGACTGATCCACATAGCCGAGACTGATGGGCTGGTTCGTCTTGTTGACGAAGTGCAACATGGCATCCAGGATTTTGCTGCCGCGACCGTCGGTGCTGCTACGGAACTCCGTAACCGTGACGACATAATCGTTGGCGTCGTAGCACAGCGGGCGATTAGCGCACAATGAGTTGGGGGCAGCCGCCTGCATCTGGCCCATTTGCTGCGGTTGCGCCGGTTGGTTGGGCTGGGCTTGCGGGGCCGGTTGCTGAACCTGTGGTTGAACCTGTTGCTGTGGCATTGGCGGCTGAGCCTGGCGAGTGCGCTGCGCCGAAACGGCGGAAGCCAACGCGATCAGGGCTAACGGCAGCGCCAGATATTTCCTGCTGAGAGTGGCGATTTTCATAGTCTTCTCCTGTTGAACCTGTTGATCCTGAAAATTGAGTTTCATGCTGCTGCCGGACGCGAACTCTCCGGCGATTGTTTCCCCACGGTTTGTGCTGAAAAAAAATGCCGGAGGCCAGTCCACGCGAAATAGGCGCCCACCATGGCGCTCAGGTAGCCCCCGAAACTGAATGAGACATTCTTCATAGCCTCGGAACCCGCCTCCTGGGCGATCTCTGCATAAGGACCGGCACCGCCGGGTAGAAAAAAATCATGAATGGTGCTGCCTGCGGCGAACCAGATCACCAGCATAAAAACCAACGGAGCTGCGCCTCCCAGGAATGCCCGCTTGTCGTTCCAGAAATGATGGAAAAACGGCCCAGTCAATGCGATAGCGGCGAATACTGCGTACATTCCGGCGTTGAGATTTTCGTTGCCGGCAGCGGCTTCGAGCCCGCGGGGCGTATTGACCAACCCGAGAAGCTGCCAGAAAGTCAGGTTGACAGTGCCGGCCAGAGGAATCGGGATGGAGAGGGTGCCAAGGAAGAACCACCCTATCAGCAGAAGTCCGGCGGCGAGGATGGCCGAGGGTCCAATTTTGTGAACCATTCCATGGGCGATCTCGGTTCGGTGATGTTTCGGCTGAGACAAAACCGCTTCTACCTGATCGCGGGCGACCTGAGGTTCGGGAATTGGCGTCATTCCAGTTACTTGCAGGCTTTGGTCCAATTCGACCTCGACCGCGAGGCCGCGCGTGGGCAGGGTTTCGGAGCGCCATATGCCGTCAAGCCAAAAGCGAAATTGCTGGCCGTCAATCATGACGAGGCCGGGGCCGGCATTAGGTTCGCGCAGAACTTTGCCGCGGGCTTTCATGATTCCTCCGGGGTGCGGAAAACAGTTGTCGGAGGGGGCCGCCGGTGCTAGGCTCTTCGCACTGAATTTCGTGCGTCTCGTCGGGCGGTCGGCTTCCGGTTTCTGCTTTCACATCGCATTGCGCAAAGCCCAGGGAAGAACTGTCATGCCAATTCAAGATTTTTTGGGCAGTGGTTCCGGCGCGGTTGCGGCCGGCACAAATGCCGCGCCGGCGAACCTTTCCCAGCGGGAGCGCGATCGCCAAGCCCTGGATCAGCTTTTCAGCGTGACTTACGAGGAATTGCGGCGGCTGGCTTCCAGCGTGAAGCGAGGCGATCCGAGCCACACTCTCAGCCCCACGGCACTTGTGAATGAAGCCTGGATGAAGCTGGCCAAATCGCCGGCGATCGGGGCGGAGTCTGCCTTGCACTTCAAGCGCATTGCGGCGCGAGCCATGCGGCAGTTGCTGATCGAGGCGGCGCGGCGGCGACACGCGCACAAGCGCGGAGATGGAGAAGCGGTATACGTGAGCTTCGACGAAGGGCTTGCGTCAACGCCCAACGGCGAGCGGGAACTGCTGGCGCTCGATACTGCGCTGCACGAACTGGCGCGCTTGGATGCGCGGCAGGCGGCGATCGTGGAGAGCCGCTTTTTCGGCGGACTGGAAATGCGCGAGATTGCGGCCTTGCTCGATGTGTCCGAGGCAACTGTCATGCGGGATTGGCGAGCGGCGAGGGCGTGGTTGGGGCAGAAGTTGAGTAAATAGTGGCTAGGCGCAACAGGCTCGAGGCGCGCTTTCTTGCCGCTATCGGCAGAACCGCAGCTCCCTCGACTACGTTCCGTCTCTGGCTTCGCTCGACCGAACTTCGCTCGGCATGACGGTGTTTTGTTCGGGTGAAGCAACAACCCCTAACAACGAGCAACTAGCCACTAACAACTGGGCTCTGCAAATGGACGGCGCGCGTTGGCAACGGATTCAGGCGGTGTTTCATGAGGCTTCCGGTCTGCCGGAAGTCGAACGCGATGGATTTGTGCGGGCGAGGTGCGGCGCGGACCAAGAGCTTGCTGCCGAAGTGCTGGCTATGTTGAAGCATGACTCTGGGGATGGATTGCTGGACCGGAATCTTGCGGAAACTGCGAGCCAGGCGCTTTCCTCGCCTGATCCCTTGGCCGCCAAAGAGTTTGGCGCGTACCGCGTCATCCGCTTGCTCGGCGAAGGCGGCATGGGCACGGTCTATCTGGCCGAGCGGAAGGATCTGCACACCCAGGTTGCGGTCAAGGTTTTGCGCGACGCATGGCTGTCGCCGGCGCGGCGCGAGCGCTTTGCCAGCGAGCAGCGAACCCTGGCGCAACTGAATCACCCCTCGATTGCCCGGCTCTACGACGCGGCGGTTTTGCCGGACGGAACCCCGTACTTCATCATGGAGTACATCGAAGGCGTTCCCCTCACGCACTATTGCCGGGAAAAGAAGTGCTCCATCGACGAACGGCTGGGACTGTTCCGCGCAGTCTGCGAAGCGGTGCTGCACGCGCATGGTCACGCAGTGATTCATCGCGACCTGAAACCCTCGAACATCCTGGTCAAGGCAGATGGCGGCGCGCGCCTGCTGGACTTTGGGATTGCCAAGCAGATGGAGAGCCTGGACTTGCAAGTCGATCAGACTATGACCGGCTTGCGCCTGATGACGCCCGCGTATGCGTCGCCGGAACAGATTCGCGGAGAACGGATTGGGATCGGCACCGACGTCTATTCGCTGGGAGTAATCCTGTACGAATTGCTGGCGGGCGAGCCGCCGTTCGATTTATCGAATCTCACCCCCGCCGAAGCCGCCAGCATTATTGCCGAGTACGATCCGGGGAAACCCTCGGCGGCGGTGCGGCGCGGGGGAGCATCGCGGGATTCCAATGCCTTCGAATTGAGCCGGACGGCTTGGGCCGATCTGGACGTACTCTGCCTGACCGCGATGCACAAAGATCCGCAGCGGCGGTATCGGTCGGTGGAAGCGCTGATCCGCGATGTCGATCATTATTTAAGGGGTGAGCCGCTGGAGGCGCGGGCGGACACGCTGGGCTATCGCACCGCGAAGTTCGTAAGCCGCAACTCCAATGCTGTGGCTACCGCGACATTTGTGTTCGCGGTGATCGTCGCCATGATCGCGTTCTTCACCATACGCCTGGCAAAGGCGCGCGACGCGGCCATGGTCGAAGCCGCGCGCACGCAAAGAATCCAGCAATTCATGACCAATCTGTTTCAGGGGGGAGATGAAGCGGCGGGACCTTCGGATTCCCTGCGCGTGGTGACCATTGTCGATCGCGGCGTGCAGCAGGCGAAGTCCTTGAGCAGCGATCCCAAGGTGCAGGCCGACCTCTACGAAAATCTCGGCGGCATCTATCAGAAACTTGGGAAATTGGATCAGGCCGACTCCCTGCTGCGCTCCGCGCTCGATGAACGGAAGACCGCTTACGGCACAGACAGCCCCGAGATTGCCGAGTCTCTCACCGCGCTCGGCCGGCTGCGAATGGATCAGGGGCATCTCGAGGAGGCCGAGCAACTGACCCGCCAGGGTTTCGAGATGGAGTCACATTATTTCCCGGCGACTCACCCCAACGTGGGCAAGGCCATGGTGGCTTACGGAGAGGCTCTGGCGCAGCGGGGATTTTCCGACAAGGCGCTCTCCATGCTGGAGCAAGCGGTGCAAATCAATTCTGCGCCCGGAGTGGCGCCCGCGGATCTGGCCGCGGGCCTCTCTGCGCTCGCTGACGCGCAGTATCTGGCCGGGCATTATGAGAGCTGCAAATCACTCTATCTGCGGTTATTGGAAATGCATCGCAAAATCTATGGTGAGCGGCATCCACTGGTGGCGGATGATCTGTCCAATCTCGGCGCGGTGCAGCAGGATCTCGGCTACTACGCGGAATCCGAAAAATTTGACCGCCAGGCACTGGAAATCACGCAGGAATATTACGGCAAGGACAATCCCAAAACCGCGGCTAAGCTGACCTCGCTCGGGCGCGCGCTGGTCTTCGAAAACAAGTTTGACGACGGCGCGGCTGCGCTGGAGCAAGCGCTCGCCATTCAGGAACGGGTGTACGGAGCGGTCCATCCGCTGGTAGCGGAAACGTTGAATGAACTGGGCAACGCGGCCTCCATGCGCGACCACCTCGATGATGCTCAGGAGAAATTTCAGCGCGTGGTGGAGATCTACAAGGCGATTTACGGAGAGCGCCACTACACCGTCGGTATCGCCATCTCGAACCTGGCTGGCATCTCCTACGACAAGAAGGATTACCCCCGCGCCGAACAGCTGTTCCGGGAAGCGGTGCGGATTGAGACCGAATCTCTGGGGCCCGATAACGTGAATACCGGCATTGCCCAGATCAAGCTTGGCCGGACGCTCTTGCATGAGAAGCGCTACCAGGAAGCCGAAGTCGAGACCCTGGCCGGTTACGAGAACCAGAAAAAGCAGGCGAGCGGCTCAAACAGTTTTATTCGCGCCGCGCGAAAGGATCTGGTGGCAGATTATCAGGCGATGAATGAGCCGGAAAAAGCGGCCAAGTACCAGGCGGAACTGGAGCAGGCGGTACAGGCGAGGAAGTAGTGTCTGCGGAAAGCGGCTCTGGCTCTTGGCTGTTGGCGCTTGGTTTCAGGCTCTTGCCTTGAGCGGACAGGCTGACGCCTGCAGCCTGACGCCTGAAGCCGTCTTTCATCCCGCAATCACCCGTCGCTGGCATGCACTACTGGAAATGAAAGTAGTATTGAAACCACCCGGTCCCATGCCCTACAATCCTCAGCCCATGACCGAGGAGTTAGAGATCGACCGAGTGGAGGGGTTTCCCTTCCAGGAAGTGCTGTCGTTGCGCGGGCCGCTGACGGGCAACAATGCTCCGACCTTTCAAAACGCCCTCCGCCGCGAGGAGCCGGCGCAGACCTTGATTCTGGATTTCAGCAATGTTCCCTACGTGGATTCAGCGGGGCTGGGCATGCTGGTGAGCGCATTCATCTCGCGGCAAAAGGCCGGGCGCAGGATGGTTTTGAGCGGATTAAACCCGCGAGTACAAAAATTATTTGAAATTACGCGGGTGCAGGATCTGTTTCTGATTTTCTCCTCTCCGGAAGAGGCGATTGCGGCCCTGCAGGGGGCGGCCGAGGCGTAGTGGCTCTCGGCCAGAAGCCTAACGCCTGAGGCCTGGTGCCGCTCTTTCTACACTCCAACTTCGACCGGAACACCGCGCTGCTTGCGCAGTTCTGCATGGAACATGTCGGTGGGCAGATCGGTCTTGGTGCGGAACAGGGAAAGCAGCGGATCGCCGCGCTCGCCGGAAATTTGCCACGACGAATACGCGTCGGCGCTATTGTCGATGGCGTCGGGGCGGACCTGCAGGTCGGGCACGGCGCCGGTCGAGTTCACCAGGGTATCGATGAATTCTTCCACGCGGGTTCGCTGGGTTGCGGTATGGCGCGTGAACTCAACGCCCATGCCCGTGCCGGGATGCATGACCCGCACGATGCCTTCAATCTGCAAGCTGAGGTCGTGAACCTTCATCATCAATTGCAGGCGGGTACGCACGGGGAATGGCGAATCAGTCTGCAGATAGCATGCGCCCAGGCTGAGATCGGTGAGCTTGCAATTGACCGGCGGCTCGTCCGCCTCGGCTCCCATGAGTTGGCGAGCGATCCACGCTTTGAGCTGCTCGGCGGGTTCTGCCGCGAGGTCGCGGAAGCGGATTCCGACAACCTTATTTCCCTCCCAGGCCACCTCGCCGCGGCACTCGATTTGCACAAACGAGCCGGGCAGAGTGAATCCGAGCTGGAAGG
>DASVAJ010000099.1:0-79737 GCA_036376415.1 Terriglobales bacterium | reverse complement strand
TAGATCCCGAACACGGCTATTTTGGCCCGAAAACCCGCTATGGTCCTGATGACATCCGATTGAGAATACAGGGAGAGGAGACACTAACAGGGTACTTTTAAGGCATGGGTCGCAGGTTCGAATCCTGCCGCGCTCACCATTTACCGCGGGTCCGGCCCGCAACCACTAGGAACTGGCTCCTTATGCGCCGGGGCCAGCAGTCGGAAATGTTGAGCGCTAGTTCATTGCGGCAATCTCCACACGCCGGCTCAAGGCCCGTCCGTTAGCCGTATGGTTGCCACCGGACGGGTGAGTTCAAGGCCGCTTGCTCCAAGGCACTCGCCGCTCCCCGCCAGACGAACCACCTGGATTTAACCTAGAACCCGGTTTGCGGAACAGACGGCCAATTCATTGCGAATTCGCGCAGGGTTGTCGGTGTTAAGCTCTTGCCTATGAAAATCGCGCTCTTGCTTGCCCTGGTGGTGCTTGCCATGCCGGCCAGGCCCTCCCGAAAAGCAGGCAATCCCCTCAATGATCTGCCGCCGAATATCGAAGTCCTGACGCATTTCGGCGAGCGCGCCGACATTTCTCCCGACAATCAACGCGTGGCATTTATGGCCAAGAGCTTTGGCGATGCCATGCTGATTGACCTGAAGACTCGAGTGATTACCTGCCTGACCTGCAATGTGCCGGGCGCCGCGTTTCTGCGCGTCATGCATCTGGTCACGGGAGATTACATTCTTATCGGTCCCGATCACTTCGAGAACATTCACACCAGTCGAACGCGCGACAACGAGCTCTGGTTTCTCAGCAAAGAACCAGGCTCCAAACCAGTCAAACTGGGCCAGAAAATGAGCGAAGGCGCGGCGATCTCGAAGAAATCGCTGAAAATTGCATTCTCGGTTCTGCCCGCGCAAGATCCCGCGCTCGCTCCGGGCAGTTCGCAGCTGTTCGTGGCAGACCTTGAGCTGTCTCATGGCCCGCCGAAACTGATCAACAAAAAAGCCGTTTACGAAAGCAAGGACCGGAGCTGCGTTCTGGAAGCCCAGGACTTTTATGAAGACGACCGCAAGATGACTTTCAGTTGCTACCAGCCGCACGACACAGCCTCGGTGATGGGCATAGACCTGCAATCCGGAGAGGTAACGAATTTCTCCCAGGCGCCAGGAACGTACAACGAACCGGAGGGCATTTTTCCGGATGGCCTCTATACCACCGTCGAAGGAGATCGTCAGTGCCAGGAATTTGGCGCTGGGTGCGGGCCTGGCAACATCGACATCTGGAAACTCAGGCTGGATGGCACGGGAAAAGACTTCACCCGCTTGACTCATTTCAACGACTACGATGGCGGCAAAGCCTCGAATCCAGTTGTCTCCACCGACGGGCGTTTCATGGCATTTCAGGCGGCGCGTGCCGGCGATCCGGCGGGCGTAGGCTACGGGATTCTGCTTTATTGGTTTGCCAAGTGAAAGCTGCGAGTCAAGGACGACGAAATGCTCGATTCAGAAGACAAGAATTCCCGCCGGACATTTCTGAAAGAAATCACCGCATTCCAGCTTTTGTACGCTTCCCTGGGCCGAAATTCAGGCAAGGGCTCGACGGCGTGGGCGTCGTCCTCAGAGGGTGCCGATTCCCCGGACCATACCGCAAGCAGATCGGGCAAGCAGAAGTTCGTCGCCATCCAGATCGGCGCTCGCTCCTTCGTTGACGAGGGCGTTGATAAATGCCTCGACACGCTGCAGGAAAAAGGCGCAGTCAACGTGCTTATGCCGACCGTCTTTACCTATGGACGCGGCTTGGCCGGCCGGCAGGTGCCCGGGCAGCCTCTGCCGGATCATGGAGTCCAGGAATATGACGAAGTCCACGGCGGCAGCTACACCCAAATTCATCCTCAGTTCTACGAGAAGTCCGTGATCAAGGATTTTCGAGCTCCCGAGTTGGGCGATTTCGACGTCCTGGCCGATGTAATTCCGAAGGCTAAATCGCGGCGCATGCAGGTGTATTGCCTGTTTGAGGAAGCCTACAATCCGCGGCTGATTGCAAACTTCGAAAAAATTGCAGAAGTCGACGTCTATGGCAAGATCGGCGAGAGCACATGTCACAACAATCCCGAAGCCCGCCTGTTTCTCGCTTCCATGGTCAAGGACTGGTTTAGCAACAATGATCTCGACGGAATGATGTGGGAATCGGAGCGCCAGGGGCCGCTGAATAACACGCTCGAGGCGCACTTCGGCCGCATTGGCAGATCCCGATCTATCAATTGTTTTTGCACGCATTGCCTGCGGAAAGGAAAAGAGTCCGGGATCAATATCGACCGCGCCCGCGAAGGATATAGGGCTCTAGACCGTTGGGTGGGGCAGAGCCTGAGCGGCGCACGGCCTGATGATGGCTTTTTGGTGAGCCTGTGGCGTCTGCTGCTGGATTATCCCGAGATCCTGCAATGGGAGAGGCAATGGTTCCTTAGCCAGGAAGAAGTCTACGGCCTGCTGTACGGTACCGCGAAGGAGGCCAATCCCAAGGCGCAAGTAGGATGGCACATCATGCATCTGGTCACGATGAGCCCCTTTTATCGCGCGGAACAGGACTTCGCCCGCCTGGCCCGTTTCTCTGACTTCATCAAGCCGTGCACTTACAACAATTGCGCCGGGCCGCGCTTCGCACAATACATCCAGAACGTCCAATCTACGGCTTTCCGGGATTGCACTCCCGAGGAGGTTCTGGAACTCCACTACAAGTTGTTGGGCTACGAAAATGAGGCCGGCCTCGACAAGTTGCCGACTGCGGGCATGTCGGCTGACTACGTGGCGCACGAGACCCGGCGAGCCATCGCCGATGTGCAGGGCGCCATTCCTATTTATCCAGGCATTGATATCGATATTCCCACCGCGTTGAATGAGAAGCGAACTCAGCCGTGGGATGTGAAAGCCGCAGTGCTGGCAGCTTTTAAGGCGGGTGCGCCGGGCGTCGTCTTGTCGCGAAAGTATGCGGAAATGAAGCTTGCTAATCTTGCCGGCGCCGGTGAAGCATTGCGGTAGATTGCTGCATGCCGTGCCCTGAATGATCCAGCGCAGGTGGAGCTGAATCTTCAGCGTTTTTTCCTGGCGAACTTTGCGATATCTTGGCGGTCTTCGTGGTTAAAGGCTTCTTACCTGAAGGACGCAAAAGAAAATCCGCAACCAGCGCCAAGATAGGCTTTGATCATTCTCAAGGCGGCTAGGCATCGGGTAAACTCCATTGCTTAATTCCGAGGAGTGCCATGCACCTGTGGTCTCAACCCATTGCTCCGCTGCATAGCATCGTGCTTTCGGCTGTCGCCGCTGCCTTGCCTCTCGCGGTCGTTCTCGTCGTCATGGGAGTACTGCGCAAGCCCGGCTACATAGCGGCATGGTGGGGCCTGCTTTGCTCCCTGCTGCTCGCCTTCTTCATTTGGCACATGCCGGCAGGCCTCGCCATGCTGAGCATGGGATACGGCTTCGTTTACGCGCTCTGGCCCATCATGTGGATTGTCTTTGCCGCCCTCTGGCTCTACAACCTGACCGTAGAAACCGGTAAATTCGATCTTCTTCGTTGTTGGATGGAACGTCACGCCTCCGGAGATATGCGCGTGCAGGCGATCATGGTCGCCTTCTGCTTTGGCGCGCTTCTGGAAGGGACCGCGGGATTCGGCGCGCCGGTCGCAGTCACTGCATTCTTGCTTCTGGCGCTCGGATTCAAGGCGAACCGCGCCGTGACCGTTTCCCTGATCGCGAATACCACGCCGGTGGCCTTCGGAGCGCTGGGCATCCCGATTGTGGCTCTGGCAGCGGTCACCGGACTCGACCAGATGAAGCTTTCGCAAATGGTGGGCCGACAGCTTCCATTTATGTCCCTGCTGGTTCCAGCCTACCTCGTCGCCTTCTTGTCCGGGCGCAAGGGATTGAAGCAAACCTGGCCGGCTGCGCTGGTGGCCGGCGCAACTTTTGCCGGCGTTCAGTTCGCAGTGGCGAATTATTGGGGGCCATACGCGGTGGATGTCCTGGCGTCCCTGGCTTCGATCGTTGTCCTGACCGTCTTTCTGCGCTTCTGGAAACCCAAAGAGGTTGTGCGCTCAACGGCCGGGGCTCCGGACCTGGCATCGGTTCGCCAACTATCAATCGGCGATTCCGTTGCTGCCTGGGCTCCGTGGGTTCTGCTGGCCGTGGTCATGGTTATCTGGTCATACTTCAAAATTTTCCAGAAACTGCAGATGGTGGTGCCTGTACCCTGGCTGCACAACGCGGTCTATATCTCGCTCTATGGCAAGCCGTACGCCGCCCTCTACAATTTCCAGCCGCTGGCGGCGGGCACGGCGGCGTTGACCGCGACCCTTATCGCCGCGCTCGCCTTGCGTGCTCCGGCACGAACCTTCCTCCGATCCGGACTGACCACCTTCCGGCAGTTGCTGTTGCCGGGTCTTACCGTGGTGCTGATCGTGGGACTCTCATACGTCTACAACTATTCCGGGATGGCGTACACGCTGGGCGCGGCACTGGCCAGTCTCGGAGAGTGGTTTCCCCTGGCGAGCGGCTTTCTCGGCTGGACGGCATGCTTCCTGAGCGGGAGCGATACCTCAAGCAACTTGTTGTTCGGAAATTTGCAGGTTGCCGCCGGACATCAATTAGGAATCAGCCCGGTGTTGCTGGCCGCGACCAATTCTTCCGGCGCGGTGACTGGAAAAATGATTTCGCCGCAGAATATCGCTGTCGGCGTCACCACGGTGGGCCTTGCCGGAAAAGAAGGCGGAATCCTGCGCGAGATTTTCTGGCACAGTCTGCTGTTTGCCGCGATCCTGAGTTTGCTGGCATTCGCGCAAGCTTACGTGCTGCGATGGATGGTGCCTTAGATTCGGCAACATTTCCTGAAGTGTTAACCCGATTCCGTCAGACAGCTGGCCGCAACCCCGAAATTTTGTGGAACTTCCACGGCCCCGCCCGCCCGCGCCACACATGAAGTAGTGCGACCATCGCAGGCGCCGCACTCCTGCTTCGCCAGTTTTAGAATCTCTTTATGATGAACACCGTCTTATCGTCGATCAGCGCCTCGTCGCCGTTTTCTCGCAAAAGGGCATCCTGCTTGAGCGCATATTCCAGCAGCGCATTGCAGATGTCTTTCGCCGGCCGTTGGTAATGTTCCCGCATCACTTCTTCAAGAAGTCCGCGCGCCTGTTGGTCGCTGCCATCGTACACGCCATCGGTGTATAGAACGAGAATATCTCCCGGGCTCATGAGCGTGATCTCCGCGACATCAGAAGCGTCGAGCTCTCTCTGCCGGAAATTCAGCGAGTAATACTTCTTGCGGTCGGGATGATCTGCGGGAAGCTGCAAGCCAAGCGCCAGGAATTGCGCCATGCGGCTTTCGTCGATGTTCATGAATTTGCGATACTCCGCCGAAAACACCAGCGGCTGCGGATGCCCGAAATTGGCGAAGCGGAAGTGACCGCCGGGGCGGACTTCGCCGTAGACCATGGTGGCAATTTCGCGGGCATCTTCTTTTTCGCTCAGTCCCAGCGTGTTGCGGGCGGTCACCGATTGCGCCAGTCTTAAATTGAGATTTTCGAGAAGCTCCGGCGTGGTCTTTCCATAACGGTCCAATTCCGTCAGCATCAACGCATGAAATGTGTCGTGCACCGTCGACGCGATCTTTGCCGAAATAATTCCATGGCCCTGCGCATCCACCAGCAGGACTCCCGCGGTCGAGTAAAGGTCGCGGAGATTTTCCGCAACCCGCACCTGCTCCGAACTCCTGGCGAACCGATATTCGGCCTCCATCGCTGCGCTGTATCCAGGCGTCCCCTTCAGCCACTGCACGTGGTCATCGACGGAGTTACGGACCGCTGTGCCTGCGGGCAAGGGCTGGAGAAACTCTTTGGACAGGCGATTCGCCCGCTCCATGCGCGCATCCAGGTCATAGCGCTGCTGGAAATTGATGTATTCAAAAAGGTCTCCTCCCACCGTTCCAGCGGGAATGGAATTGCCAAACATTTCGATGCCGGGAATGCGCGGAATCGCGCCTTCCACCGGCATCAACCGCTCGCGCAAGTATTCATCGATCGTCGGAGCCAGGTTGACATTGGTCATAAGTCGGTCTTTAACACGGTTGAATTTGCCTCAGCAGGCAATGACATGGTGACAGGGACTTGTGGGTTGCTGCAAGCCTGACTGCCGCCGTGACCTCGGTTATCAGAAATGGTGCGTTTCACACTGAGACAAGCCCCAGTTCCGGCGCGAAGCGCACGCTGCAACGCTGGTCGTTGCGCTCCGCTGGAGGCCTTGCCTTGCTGCTTTGAACTTGCCACGTATAATGGCACGTTTCGTAACACTCCGACAGCAAACGAGGCTTGCATTCGCATGGCATTTTTCACTTTCAATTCTCACGTTTATACGGCTGGTCTCGCCGCCTTCTTACTGAGCGTTACTCTCACAACCGCGGCGGGAGCTCAGCAAACCCCGAACGCTCCATACATGAATCCGGCTCTACCCCTGGAGCAGCGCGTCGACGACCTCATCGGCCGCATGACCCTGCAAGAGAAAGTCTCACAGATGCGTGATCATGCGGTGGCGATCCCGCGGCTCGGAATTCCGAAATACGACTGGTGGAATGAGGGCCTGCACGGCGTAGCTTTCGCCGGAACCGCCACCAATTTCCCCCAGGTGATTGGGATGGCAGCGAGCTGGGACGCGGACCTCGTCCACAAAATGGGCGAGACCGTCTCCACTGAGGCGCGCGCCAAGTACAACGACGCCATGCGCCGTGATCAGCATGAAATCTTCTTCGGGCTGACGTTTTGGGCGCCCAACATCAACATCTTTCGCGATCCTCGTTGGGGACGCGGCCAGGAAACGTACGGAGAGGATCCCTATCTGACCGCCCGCATGGCCGTGGCCTTCGTCTCCGGCATGCAGGGCGATGATCCGAAGTATTTCCGCGTCATTTCCACTCCCAAGCACTACGCGGTGCACAGCGGCCCCGAACCATTGCGGCATGGATTCAACGTTGACGTCTCGCCGCACGACCTCGAAGACACCTACCTGCCCGCATTCCGCGCCGCCGTGACCCAGGCGCATGCGCAATCGGTGATGTGCGCTTACAACTCGATCGACGGCGCGCCCGCCTGCGCCAACACCATGCTGCTGCGCGATCATCTCCGCGCCGCATGGAAGTTCGACGGGTACGTGGTCAGCGACTGCGCCGCCGTCGCCGACATCTTCACCGGCCACCACTACACGCCCGACATGGCCCATGCCGCCGCCGATGCCCTCAAAGCCGGTACCGATCTCGAATGCGGGTTTGCGCAAGGGCAGGCGTTCCCCAGCCTGGTGGACGCCGTTCATCAAGGATTGGTCCAGGAGTCCGACATCGACACCGCCTTGCGCCGCCTCTTCCGTGCCCGCTTCAAGCTGGGCATGTTCGATCCGCCCTCCAGCTTCGCCTACGGGCAGATTCCCATGAGCGAAGTGAACTCGCCCCCGCATCGCCAGCTTTCCCTGCGCGCGGCGCGGGAATCGATGGTGCTGCTGAAGAATCAGGACCATATTCTTCCTCTGAAGCCGGGAATCGCCCGCATCGCGGTCATCGGCCCCACCGCGGAACTCGTACAGTCTCTGCAAGGCAATTACAACGGGCCGCCGCCGTCGCCGGTGTATCCGCTCGAGGGAATTGAGAAGCGCTTCGCGTCCGCAAAAGTGGCGTATGCGCAAGGCTCGACCCTGGTCGACGGCTTCGCCGTACCCATCGAGCACACCGCGCTTCATCCCGCCCGCGCTTCCGGAGATGGCCTCACCGGCGAGTACTTCAATTCGCCCGACCTCAGCGGCCAGCCGGTGCTCACGCGCACCGACCGCAACATCAATTTCAACTGGGACAAAGTCATTCCCGTCGCCGGCCTGCAGCGCAACAATTTCTCCGTCCGTTGGACCGGCACCTTTACCCCGCCTGCACCCGGCGATTACAAACTCGGCGTGCGCATCAACTATTGTTACGCCTGCGAAAACGCGGAAGGCTTCCGCCTCTATCTCGACGACAAGCTGCTGGTCGAAAGCGGAGGCAAGACCGCCGAGCGCGGCCAGGTTCTCGAGGCCGCGGTATCCTTCACCGATAACCAGCCGCACCCCATCCGCCTGGAGTATCTGCACGGAACCGGCACTGCCGGCATCGACCTCACCTGGCAGGCTCCCGCTTCCGCGCTGCGCGACCAGGCGGTCGAAGCCGCGAAGGCTTCCGATTTGACCATCGCATGCGTCGGGCTCTCGCCCTCGCTCGAAGGCGAGGAGATGCCCGTCAAGTTGGAAGGATTCAGCGGCGGAGATCGCACTTCGATCGATCTACCCGCGGATCAGGAAGAACTGCTCAAGGCCGTCGCCGCAACCGGCAAGCCGCTCATTGTCGTACTGCAGAACGGCAGCGCCCTGGCCGTGAACTGGGCGCAGCAGAACGCCAACGCGATTCTCGAGGCCTGGTATCCCGGAGAGGAAGGCGGCACCGCCATCGCCCAAACCCTGGCCGGCGACAACAATCCCGCTGGCCGTCTTCCACTGACCTTTTATTCGGCGCTCAGCCAGGTCCCGCCATTTACCGACTACTCCTTGCGCGGCCGAACCTATCGCTATTTTGCCGACAAGCCGCTCTACGGCTTCGGCTTCGGGCTCAGCTACACCTCGTTCGCTTACAGCAACCTGAAGCTTGCGAATTCCACCATCAAGGCCGGACTTCCCGTAACCATCGAGGCCGACGTAAAAAACACGGGCAACAGGCCGGGCGACGAAGTGGCCGAACTCTACCTCACGCAGCCGAAGGCCTACGAAACTCCTTTGCGCGAACTGGCGGGATTCAAGCGCGTGCATCTCGGTCCGGGCGAATCGGCCCATGTCAGCATCACCATCGATCCGCGCTGGCTGGCCCAGATCGATGAGAAGGGAACTCGCGTGATTGTGCCCGGGGAATACACCGTCTCGCTGGGCGGCGCACAGCCGCAGGACACAACTTCGGCTAAGACAATCCAATTCAACATAACCGGAAAAGCCGAACTTCCGAAGTAAGCCCGCAGCGCACCCGTGTGGCTCGGACATTTTGCCCGACAAAAATGCCGGACAAGAATGTCCGGCATACATAGAACAGAATCAAAACCTGTCGGACACGAATGTCCGACCCACACAGGGCTTTACTGGTGCGCGCTCGGGCCCTCCGCGGGCGAACCCAGGGGCGGCGCCATGGGCTGCGCTGTGTCCGCTGGAATCTCGATCACCGGCAGCGCCTGCTCCAGCGCAACCGCCAGCACCTGATCCATGGTATCGACGAAGTGCAGCTTCATGGCGTCGCGCAGGTTTTCGGGGACTTCCGCGAGGTCCTTCTCGTTGTCCTGTGGAAGGATAACTTCGAGCAGGCCCGCGCGATGCGCCGCTAAGAGCTTTTCCTTGAGTCCCCCGATGGGCAGCACTTTGCCGCGCAGGGTGATTTCTCCGGTCATCGCGATGTCGCGGCGGACGGGAATCTTGCTCAGCGCGCTGGCAATTGCCGTGGCGATGGTAATTCCGGCGGAAGGTCCGTCTTTCGGAATCGCGCCTTCGGGCACGTGGACGTGTATGTCGTAGCTGCGGTAGAAGTCGCGAGTCAGGCCCAGCCGCTGGGCGCGTGAGCGAATGTACGACATGGCCGCGTGCGCCGACTCCTGCATCACGTCGCCGAGCTTGCCGGTCAGCGTCAGCTTGCCTTTGCCGTCGACCACGGTGGCTTCCGTCGAGAGAATCGAGCCGCCAACTTCGGTCCAGGCCAGGCCCGTGACCAGCCCGATCTCGCTCTTCTCGTGCGCCAGCGTGTCGCGGAACTTGATCACGCCGAGGAAGTCGTTGATGTTCTCCGCCGTGACCGTAGCCGTGTAGTTCGTGCCTTCCTTGACCACCTTGCGCGCGATCTTGCGGCACACATTGCCGATCTCGCGCTCCAGGTTGCGCACGCCCGCTTCCCGCGTGTAGTTGCGGATGAGGGCGACGATCGCCTCGTCGGTGAACTTGATGTTCTTCTCGTTCAGCCCAGCCTGCTCCATCTGCTTCTTCACCAGGAACTGCTTGGCAATTTCGACCTTCTCCGGCTCGGTGTAGCCGTGCAGCCGCAACACTTCCATGCGGTCCTGCAGCGCAGGAGGAATCGTGTGCAACACGTTTGCGGTCGCGATGAAGAAGACCTGCGAGAGATCGTATTCGACATCAAGGTAGTGATCGACGAACATGAAATTCTGCTCGGGATCGAGCACTTCGAGCAACGCGGCCGACGGGTCGCCGCGGAAGTCCATGGACATCTTGTCCACTTCGTCGAGCATGAAGACCGGGTTCTTGGTGCCCGACTTCTTCATCATCTGGATGATCTGGCCAGGCAGAGCCCCGATGTAGGTGCGGCGATGGCCGCGGATCTCGGCTTCATCCCTCACGCCGCCCAGCGACATGCGGACGAACTTGCGTCCGGTGGCTTTCGCGATCGACATGCCTAGCGATGTCTTGCCGACTCCAGGAGGGCCAACGAAGCAGAGAATCGAGCCCTTGGGATTCTTCACCAGTTGGCGAACCGCGAGAAATTCAAGAATGCGTTCCTTGATCTTCTCCAGGCCATAATGATCTTCGTTCAGAACTTTTTCCGCCCGCGAGATGTTGCGGATTTCCTTCGACTTCTTCTTCCACGGCACCGCCAGCAGCCAATCGAGGTAGTTGCGCGAGACGGTCGACTCCGCCGACATCGGCGGCATGGCTTCCAGCTTCTTCAATTCCTGGATGGCCTTGTCCTTGACCTCTTTCGGCATGCCGGCGTTTTCGATTTTCTTCTTCAAGTCGTCGAATTCGCTCTT
Source organism: Terriglobales bacterium (assembly GCA_036376415.1). GTDB lineage: Bacteria > Acidobacteriota > Terriglobia > Terriglobales > Acidobacteriaceae > Gp1-AA145. The sequence goes on along the minus strand of DASVAJ010000099.1, from coordinate 68,909 downwards.
TTCGCCGCGTCCCAGTTCCTTCTGGATGGCTTTGATCTTCTCGTTGAGGTAGTACTCCTTCTGCGCCCGCTCCATCTGCCGCTTCACGCGCGACTGGATGGTGCGGTCCATGTTCAGCTTCTCGATTTCTACGTCGAGAACGTCGGCGATGCGCGTCAGCCGCTCGGCGGGATCGAAGATTTCGAGCAGGTCCTGTTTCTCTTCAATGGACAGCTGCAGGTTCGCCGCGATGGTATCGGTCAGCTTGGCCGGATCCTCCATGCGGACGGCGGCGATCATGGTCTCATAATTCAGCGATTGGCAGAGTTTCACGTACTGCTCGAACAGCGAGGTGACCCGCTGCATCGACTGTTCCATCTGCTGATTGGTCTCGACCGTATACCGCGCCAGCCGCACCGTCGCCTGCATGTAGCCTTCGGTATCGATGATCTGCAGGACCTTGCCGCGCTCAATGCCCTCAACCAGAACTTTGATGTTGCCGTCGGGAAGCTTCAGGCTCTGCACGATATTGACGACCGTGCCGACCTGGAAAATCTCGTTCGCCTTGGGCTCGTCAACGCTGGCATCGTGCTGCGTAGCCAGAAAGATCTTCTTGTCCGAGGCCAGCGCTTCTTCCAGCGCCCGCACACTAGACTCCCGCCCCACGACGAAGGGGGTCATCATATGGGGGAAGATGACCACGTCGCGGATGGGCATCATGGGAAGTTTTCTGGTTTCGAATTTTTCCTTGGCAGTGGTCAATGAAGGCTCCAAAAACAAGCTCCCAGCTACTAGCCGTTAGCTGTTCGCGTGAAAAACCTGGGCCCTGCTGCGGCCCAAGCACTAGTGTATCAAGGCCGGCAAGACCGTTTGTATCAGCACAATGAAAGCTAAGAGCTAAAAGCTAAGAGCTAACGGCTGCAAAGCAATGGCTATCCCGCCTTCTCCATCATGGTGAGAGAGACGTTGCGTTTTTCCACCATTTCCCGGGTTACTTCGAACTCTTTTACTTTCTTCTGGCTCGGGAGGTGGTACATGAGGTCGAGCATCAACTCTTCCAGGATCATGCGCAGGCCGCGGGCTCCCACTTTGCGGACCATGGCCTGACGGGCCACGGCGCGCAGGGCATCATCGCTGAATTTGAGACGAACATTCTCAAATTCGAACAGGCGCTGATACTGCTTGACGATGGCGTTCTTGGGGCGGGTAAGAATCTCGATGAGGGCGGCTTCGTCCAGTTCCTCGAGAACCCCCACGACCGGCAAGCGGCCCACGAACTCGGGGATGAGGCCAAACTTAATCAGGTCTTCAGGTTGCACTTCGGTGAGCAGTTCCTGCTTGCTTTTGCCGGGATGCGCTTCGGTCTGGACTTCCTTGGCTTGTTCCTCGTCGCTGCGGAAGCCGAGCGCCTTGCGTCCCGCGCGGCGGCCAATGACTTTGTCTAAGCCAACGAACGCGCCCCCACAGATAAAGAGAATGTTGGTGGTGTCGACCGGGGTGAATTCCTGGTGCGGGTGCTTGCGGCCACCCTGGGGCGGCACATTGGCGATGGTGCCTTCAAGAATCTTGAGCAGCGCCTGCTGAACCCCTTCGCCGGAGACGTCGCGGGTGATGGACGGGTTTTCGTCTTTCCTGCCGATCTTATCGACTTCGTCGATGTAAATGATGCCGGTCTGGGCCCGGCCTACGTCGCCGTCGGCGGCCTGCAACAGCTTAAGAATGATGTTCTCGACATCTTCGCCTACGTAGCCGGCCTCGGTCAGCGTGGTGGCGTCCACAATCGCGAAGGGAACATCCAGCATGCGGGCAAGGGTCTGCGCCAACAACGTTTTACCGGTACCGGTCGGCCCAATCAGCATGATATTGGACTTGGTCAGCTCGATCCCGTCGCTCGCTTTCTGGCGGTTCATGTAGATCCGCTTGTAGTGGTTGTAGACGGCGACCGCGAGCTTTTTCTTGGTTTGTTCCTGGCCGATCACATACTCATCGAGGAAGGCCTTGACTTCGTGTGGTTTAGGGAGCTGATTGGGAGTAGTGGTTGCAGGAGTGGCCGCACGGTCGTCTTCCAGAATGGAGTTACACACCGCCACGCACTCATCACAGATGTAGGCGCGGGGATAGTCGCTGGGCGAGGAGATCAGCTTGGCAACGGCGTCCTGCGATTTATGGCAGAACGAGCAGCGCAGAATTTCTTCGTTTCCGGTCCTATTTTTCACTCACCACCCCTTGTTCCCGCGCCCCGCCCTGGGGCGGGTCTGGAGACCCGCCGCCACATGTCGCCAAATGGAAACGCGATCATAAAGCTAGCGTGTCTTGTAGATAATATCGTCGACGATTCCGTATTCCTTGGCTTGCTGCGCGTTCATAATGAAGTCGCGCTCCACATCCTTTTCAACCTTGTCCAGCTTCTGGCCGCTGTGCTTAGCCAGCAACTGGTTTGTTATCTCACGCATACGAAGAATCTCGCGGGCGTGGATATCGATATCGGTGGCCTGCCCGGAAAGCCCTCCCATCGAGGGCTGATGGATCAGAATTCTCGAATTGGGCAGAGCCAGACGCTTCTTGTTCTCCCCTGCGGAGAGCAACAAAGCTGCCATACTTGCTGCCTGACCGATGCATATTGTAGTCACATCGTTCTTCACATACTGCATGGTGTCGTAAATTGCCATACCGGCGGTAATCGACCCCCCGGGAGAATTTATATAGAGCTGGATGTCTTTCTCGGGGTCCTCCTGGGCCAGGAACAGCATCTGGGCGATCACCAGGTTGGCGATATTGTCGTCGATGGGCGTGCCGATGAATATGATGTTGTCCCGCAGCAATCGGGAATAGATATCGTAAGCTCGCTCACCGCGTCCGGTCTGCTCGATCACCATGGGGACAAGCATCATGCGCTCCTCTCTGTCGTGCGTGTGCACGGTTGACACTGCCTGCTCGGGTGTTGCGGTTATCTGAGGGGGACTTGAAGCGTTCCGCTCACGCGGACTGACGATACAGAAAATCGAGGGCCTTTTCGTTGCGGATTCTATTCCGGATTCTATCCAGCGCTCCATCGCGTGTCAAACGAGCACGGATCGCATCCGGCGCCTGATTGGTCTGCTTCGCCAGGGCTTCAATTTCCCGGTCGATTTCGTCATCGCCGACCTGGATATTTTCGGTATCAGCGATTTTCTCCAGCAGTAAACTGGCTTTCACTTCCTGCACCGCCTGATCGCGCTGCCCGGCGCGCAGGCGTCCGAAGTCGAGCTTCTTCATGTGCTCGGCGCTCATGCCTTGCTGGGCGAGAGCGCGCAGACCGCGGTCCAACCGGACATCGACCTGCCGATCCACCAGGGCTTCTGGAACTTCGAAGTCGTTGCGGCGGATCAGTTCTGCGAGCAGGGTGTCCTTGGCGTTGCGCTCAGCTTCGTGGCGGCGCTCCTGCTCCATACCTTCGCGGATGCGCTGGCGGACTTCGTCCAGAGACTGGAACTCGCCGAGTTCCTTCGCCAGGTCGTCGTTGAGTTCAGGCACATTTTTCTGCTTGATGGCAGCGATTTTCACCTTGTATGCAAAAGTCTTGCCCCGGAGACGCTCGTCAGAAAAGTCGTCGGGATAGTGAACGTCGAAGCTGCGCTCGTCTCCAGGATTGGTGCCGCGCAGGTTTTCGGTGAACTCCGGCATCGTGTTCTTGCCGCCGATCTCGACCAGAACTTCGTCCATGTGCACGGGCTTGGCGCCAGCCTCTTCAACTTTGGGCGTGCCATCCAGCGAGACCTGGGCGTAGTCGCCGTCCTGAATGGGACGGCCCTCGACGGGGGAGAAGGTGGCTTTCTGCTCCTGCAAAGCTTTGAGTGAGTCCTCGACTTCCTGCTCGGTAACCGCAATCTCCAGGTGCTCGGCGCGGAGTTCCTTGTAGCCCTCGACCTTGATTTCGGGCATGACTTCAAAGCTGGCCTTGAAGTGCCAGGCTTCACCTTCGTGCGTGTGCAGGTCGGTGACTCGCGGTTGCGACACCGGAATCAATCCGAGCCGCTCGGTTTCCTTGCGGAAGTACTTGGGGATGAGGGCATCGACAACGTCGTTCTGAATTTCCTGCTTGAAGCGCTGACGGATGATGGAAGCGGGCACGTGGCCGGCGCGGAACCCCGGGATGCGCGCCAGTTTTTGATATTTCTGCACCAGGGTTTCTGTCTCGCGGGCGACTTCCTCAGGCGGGACTTGGACTTCGATTTCGCGTTTTGTGCCGTCGGCAGTTTCGGTTGGAGTCACGGAGTATCCTTCGTTAATTGAGTGTAAAGAGTTGGGAGAAAAAGTTCAAAAGCAGTGGCCGGGCTTCGGTTGTCGGACAAATCCTATGGTTGGCTGGCGGGGACCATGGCGGTTGCTGCTGACGAATCCGAATCGCGCCTGCAGTGGCGGCTGCTTTCTCTGGGCGCTATGAACCCGCAAACCCATAGGAAAGGGCTCAGGCCTGCTTCTTGAGTAGCGCGGCAGCACTGCTGTCCCGGGCCGGATCGAGCCATCCGCCGTTGTCTTCGCCGAAGCGTTTAAAGCCGGCCTTGCGAATCTCAGAATCAGGCACCTTAACCAGCGGGGTGTAGCGCGGATGGTGAGATTCCTTGTAGGGATCATTGCGGGCGGCGTTATAGCAGCAGATCATCGACCAGCGTGGATTGTCGGAACGGTTCTGATCGGAGCGATGGAGCAGGTTGCAGTCGAAAAAAAGTGCGTCCCCGGGTTCCATCTCGAGATACACCAAGTCGAGGCGCTTCAGAATTTCCTGCACGCGGTTGTTGTCAGCGCCCGCCTGCTCGCCGGTTAAGACGTGTTCGATCCGCCCCAATGCATGGGATCCCTTGATTACCTGCAGGCAGCCGTTCTGTTTGGTGGCAGGATCCACGGCGATGTATACGCTGGTGAGCAGCGGGAACAGTACCCCGTTTTGATACCAGTAGCCATAGTCCTGATGCCAGGTCCATGCGCCTCCAACCTTGGCATCTTTCATAATCATTTTCGAATGATAGTGGTAGACCTCGCCTTCGAGCAGTTTTTCCGCCGACCCAACCATCGATTCGCTGCGGGCAATCATGCCGTAAATGGTGTCGGTCGGATGATTCCACAATGAGAGACGGACAGTGCCACCTTCGCCATCGGCTCTGCTGAAGGAGTGCTGATCAAGCACTCGATCTTCGCGTGCGGCGCGGCCGAGCAGTTCGATTTCTTCACGGTCGAACATGCCCCTGACAAGCGCATATCCGTCCCGATGGTAACAACGAGTTTCGCCGTCCGTGATAGGGCCTTTTGCCACAAATCCTCCTAATCATTCCCATGCGGGCAGAACACTGCTGCGAACAGCAATCAGGATCGAACCGATGACACCACCAAGGGAATCGGAACAGCCTGCACCCATACTTGCCAGGGGTTGCGGATCCCGCAGCAAACATTGCCGCACACCACGCGGACACTAATAATTCTGAACCGAGGTAAAGATGCGGAATTGTTGCCGCACGCCGCACATTCTAGCGAAATCGGGTTCGGAGGTGTAGTTGTCAATCCTGATCAGGCTCAAAATGCCGCGCTCGGGAGCTCTCGTGGTGCGGCGCGACATAGCGAAAGGGCTGGTTCCTCCCGACGCTTGAACAGAATCTGTATGCTAACCTCGTGTTTTCGGGAGCCACGGAAAGGGACAAATGAGAAGTGTTTTCTGGCAACCTGTGCGGGAACTCTCCTTGCTTCTGTTGTGTGTTGTCGCAGTATCCAGTCAGAATACTGCCCCAGCCCGGACGCCGAAGCGGCCAACCAGCACGCCATACAGCGGGGACTTGACCATCTTCGATTCTCCCGGCAGAGACGAAAGACTTCACATCAATCGCGTAATGGACATTCTGGGCATCTCTGCCGGCAGGAGCGTTGCGGACATTGGAGCGGGATCCGGCTGGTTCACGGTACGGGCTGCACGCAGGGTCGGTCCGTCGGGAACCGTGTACGCGGTTGACATCAATCCCGAAGCGATCAGCTACATAGACCACAGGGCGCACAGCGAGTCGCTTGCCAACGTTAAGACGATCTTGAGCAAGCCCGATGACCCGACGCTCCCGAAAGAAGCCGTTGATGCCGTTCTATTGTTGAAGACCTACCACGAGGTGGCGGATCCAGTGGCATTGCTGGAGCATCTGCGTCCGGCGCTCCGGCCCGGCGCCAGGCTGGGAATCATTGATCGTAACGGAAATGGCGCGGATCACGGAGTGAGTCAGAAGATTGTGATCGAGGAAGCGGGACAGGCGGGGTATCGCCTGGTGCAGACCTACGACTTCGTCAAAGAAGACGGCATGAGCTACTTTCTCGTTTTCGGGATTTCGTGACCTGGAAATTTTATCCTTGCCCGCAAGTACTGCATAGTTTGCGAGCCTGCAGCATTCAGCCACGGCAGCAAGCCGTGCTCTTCCTTACTCGGTTGGCGCGTAATAGCCGCTGCGGCTGCGGACTTTCAGGCCTTTGTGGAGCGCGGTGATGGCGATGGTGCGGTAGCGGCCGTCGTGCGAAAAATCCGCTGGGCGGTAAGCCAGTTCGTACTGACTGCGCAGGTCATCCTGAATCTGCGCGAACGCATTGGCGACGTCGGTGAGCTGAAATGGCTGGAAGGCGCGGCCGCCGGTGGCTTCCGCAATGCGCTGTAGAACCTTGTCTCCGTTGCCGCCGCCGGGGAAATTCGTGCTGATCGTATACACGATGGTGTTGGCACGCAGGGCCATTTCGATGGCTTCCTCCCGGGTCACGTGGCTGCTGTTGTCGTCGCCATCGCTGACCATGATGATGGCACGGCGCACGGAACTGATCTGCGGAGACTTGAGCAGCTTGTCGCGGCAGGCATAGTAAAGCGCGTCGTACATGGCCGTGCCGCCGCCGGGGCGGAGCGCGCGGATGCCGTTGGTCAGCAACTCCACGTTGTCGGTGAAGTCCTGCGTGACTTCCGGTTCGGTGTCGAAGCCGATCACGAAGGCCTGATCGAAGCGGGGACGGATGATGTCCTGGAGGAAAGCCGCGGCGGATTGCTGTTCGAATTTGAAGCGGTCGCGGATGGAGTTGCTGGCATCGATGAGCAGACCGACTTGCAGAGGCAGATCCTTTTCGTGCTTCAGTTCAAGACGGTCAACTGGTTTGTCGTTATCGAGAATATGGAAATCGGAGAGGCCCAGATCTTTAACATAACGGTTGTGCTTGTCGGTCACGGTGAAGACGACGCTGACTTCGTTCACCCTCGAAATAATCTTTGCGCCACCTTCGTCAATGATGCCTGGGGTATTGTCCGTATCTGTCGGCGCCTTGTTGGTGGCGGACTGTTCCGAGGCTGGCGCTGTGGGCGCCGGTGTTGCGGCCTTCGGTTCCGGAGCGGGCGGAGCTGGCGGAGGCGCGGGCTTAGGCTTGGGATGAAGGGTGGCGGATGGCGCCGAGGGCAAATCATCGCTCTGGGCCATGGCCGCGACCGCGGTGAGCGACAGAACGGCAGCAAGCAACGCCAGGTATCGAGGGTACGGCCGGGTCATTAACCTTCATTATAGCGGGGTGGCGGCGAGATATCAGGCCAAGCTTTGCAGGAACCGCTCGAGCTCCTGGGGAAGGGGCCGCGAGAAGCTGAGGGGTTCGTCGGTGCGGGGATGATCGAACTGTAGCTCGGCAGCGTGCAGAAAGTTTCTGGAGAGGGAGAGGGGCTTATCTGGTTTCGCGGCAAGGCTGGCGGGAGCGCCGTAGCGGGTGTCGCCCACGACTGGATGGCCGAGGGAAGACAGGTGCACGCGAATCTGGTGGGTGCGTCCGGTTTCGATCTTCAGGTTGAGCAGCGTGAACCTCCCATAGGGCAAGTCGATGCGGCGCTGGACTTCGTAATGGGTGACTGCTTCGCGTCCTCCGCTGCGGCGGGTGGTCATGCGGGTGCGGCGAATCAGGTCCCGGCTGATGGGGGTCGAGACCGTGCCGCGGTCGCTCTTCAGCCAGCCATGGACGAGAGCAATGTAGGTTTTCTTCACGCGCCGGCGCGAGAACTCGGCCGCCAGCTTGCGGTGTGCCAGGTCGTTCTTGGCCACGACCATCAGGCCGCTGGTCTCTTTATCGAGGCGATGAACGATGCCGGGACGGAGTTCGCCGCCCACCGCAGAGAGCGTTTTGAAGTGAAAGAGCAGGGCGTTGACGAGCGTGCCGCGATTGCGTTCGCTATCGCTGGCGCCGGCCCCGGCGTGAACCATCATTCCAGCCGGCTTGTTGATCACGGCGAGATCGGCGTCTTCGTAGACGATGTCGAGGGGGATATTTTCGGGGATGGCACGGAGCGGCGGACGAGACAGTGCGTCGAGGATTTCGATTTGTTCGCAGCCCCGCAGGCGTAGGGCGGGTTTGGCGGGCGCGCCGTTGATGAGAATTTGTTTTTGCGCGATGAGTTCCTGCACCCGCGCGCGGCTGATAGCGGGGAGCTGCGCGGCGAGAAATTGGTCCAGGCGCTTGCCGGCCTGGTCCGGAGTGACTAGCAATGACTTGTGGGTGGTTTCCCGCATTTGTCATTTACAGTCAATGCTTTGCATTTTCCAAAATAAATGGGATCGAAGTGCTTACTGCTCGCGGTGGTAACCCGCTCAGCTCCGACCGGTCGTTGGGGAGAATTCCCTGAGGCGCCTGGAACTGTCCCGGCTTACAGCAGGTCCTTCGACTACGTTGTCGTCCGCTTCCCCCCCAACGACAACTGCGCTCAGGATGACAGTTTAATAGGAATGCTACCGGGTTGCGGTAGCGACGGCCATCTTCGGTGTGGGACGCAGATACCAGATCAGGCCGCCCGTGAGCACCAGGCCGATGGAGATTAACTGGGTGCCGCTGAGGGCGCCGCCGAAGACGGAGCCTCGGCCGGGATCGTCACGGATGAACTCCAAGAAGAAACGCGCGAAGCCGTAAAGGGCCAGATACGCTCCGAAGATCTGACCGTCGAACTTCTTGCGTTTGAGGAGCCAGGTCAGGATGAAGAAGATGGTCAGCTCCACCGCGGACTCAAACAATTGCGTTGGTTCCAGCGCATGGCCGAGCGGGGTGCCGACAATTTCTTTGGCCAGGGGATTGGTGAAGGTCACGCCCCAAAAATGATTGGTGGGCTTGCCATAACAGCAGCCGGCGGCGAAGCAGCCGATACGGCCGATGGCATGTCCCATGGCGAGACCCGGGGCAAACGCGTCGCAAGTGCGCAGCGCGGGCATTTTGTGTTTGCGCAGGAACCAGGCTGCTACGGCAAACGCTGCGACCAGGCCGCCGGAGAACACGCCACCGGCTTGCAGGGTTTCGAGGGTGAAAATTTGCCGGAGGTTCTCGCCGTAAACATGGCCGCTGTGCCAGTCGAGAATTACGTAGAGAATTTTCGCGCCGAGAATGCCGGCGAGGACGACGGCGATACCCAGGTCCCAGGCGTTTTCCGGCTTCAGGCCCTGTTTTTCAGAGTTGCGAACACTGATCCAAAGGCCTACCAGGACGCCGATTGCGACCAGAACGCCGTATGTGGGAACACCAAAAGTGCCGATTTGAAACAGACGGGGAAACACAGAACTATTTTATTGGATGCAGGGCTGGGGGCGAAAGCATCGGGGAAGCGGATGATAGGGTGACCGGGTGACCTGAAAAACAATGAAGGATAGGTCAGATGATCCGATGACCGGTCATCCGATTAGAGATAAGCCGACCCACGAAGCCGTGTAGCGGGCCGAGAATGAACCGTCTCTAGGACGTGTGGGAACCCGCCGCGACCCTTTAGGCCTCTCCGAACTGGCGGAGCATGGCACACCGGATCAGAATTCGAGTCAGGCCCCCGTTCATTCAGGTGTTGGTTCAAAAATCGGTTACCACTATCACCAACTCTGCAGGCCGGCTTTCACTTGGATGCTACGAGAAACGCGAGGCTCAGCGCAAGTGCCGGTGGATTAAAAGTTGGTAATGCCGCTGTGGATATTAGTCCTGACGGGTTTGGCACATCGGCTGAAAGACGTGGCGCGACCGCTAGCAGCTGAAAAACGGGTCACCACAGAGGACACAGGGGCGCACAGAGGAGATCACAGATTTAGCGTGCCGGAACGCGAGGAACCTGCTTCTGGAGCCAGCAGAGTGTTGGCCTGGCAATGAGCAGGTTCCTCAGTCGCATTCGCTCATCGGAATGACATCACTTCGATTTTTGCTCCGAGCTGGGAGGTTGCGGTCTGCTTGCCGGCGGGACGATCCCGTTCATGCGCAGGTACTCGACCATCTGGCCGTAGTGGTCCATGGGATGGGCGAGGGCGAAGCTGGCCAGACTTAGCCGCGCCACCTTCATGCCAAACGGGCTGTCGATCTGGTCCAATTGGTTGCTGGCATTGACTGACGCTAAGGCCTTACGCAAGTAGGCGAAGGAATCGTTGAGAAATTTGACGATCTCGGCTTTGCTCTTCAGGTTGTCGGGCCCGTTTTCGCCGCCGGCTTCGGCGGGGGGCTTTTCCCCGAGCACGCCCGAGCCGAAGTAATAATTGGCGGAGGCCACGTGCTTCACCTGCTCGGCGAAGGTGCGGACCCCCTTGAACTCTCCGCTGGTTGGGGCGAAGGAATATTTGTCGTCGGGCATGGCTTCGGCGGCGGAGGTGAATTCGTGCTCGACGATGTTTAAGTCGGCATTCAGCGCGTCGCCGGCGGATTTGGCCGGGGGCGGCGGAGCCATTTGGGCGAAGGAAAGGACGGGACAGCACATCAGGGCAAGAATCACCAAACGTGCAAATCTGGTTGCATGCATTGCATTCTCCTGGGAACTGCAGTTTTGGACTAGGAACTTACGAGGTCTGCGGCCGCGTCGTCGCGCGGAAGCCGGCGATCCGCCTTCAGCGGGACGATTCTGTTCTCAAGGAATCGCCACATTTTCTGAGGCCAAAGCCGGTCCATGCAGGGACGCTCAATTACAAGGAAAAAACCGCCACAAAAGAGTAAAACGAACGGCAGAATCACACAAGCCTGCAGGGGCACTGTGGCAGAAGCCAGAGTCGGCGTGAAAGTAACTAGTCTCTGACGACCGAGGGCGCGAATTGGAGTTCGCTGGAGGTGAGGCGGTAGCGGCGAACCGCCAGAAGACCGGCAATGAGAGCGGCGCCGGAAAGCAGCATGGCCGTGGGCACGCTCAGTTTGCTGGCGAGGGCGCCCCAAAGGGCGCTGCCCAGGGCCATGCCGCCTTGCAGCACCAGCAGATACATGGAGAGGGCGCGCGCCCGCATCCACGGCGGGGACATGGTCTGGGCGGCGACGTTGAGGCAGGCAAGAATGGCGATCCAGGCGGCGCCGCTGGCAAAAAGGACGAACAGGAGCGATGGGAACGACTGCGCTTGTCCGGCGGCCGCCGTCATCACCGCGAAGGTAACGATGGCCGCTGCGACAACCCCATCCACTGAGAGGCGCGCGCGCAAGCGGGGCAGCACGGTGGCTCCGGCGAGCGCCCCCAGCCCGAACGAGCCCAGCAGCAGGCCATAGCCGGTAGCACCCCAGGCGCAGCGGCGGGCAATCAGAGGGAGAAGCGCGAGCATGGCGCTGGCTCCTATACTGAACGCGCCGGTGCGGATGAGAACGCAATGCACCAGCGGAGCGGAACGAACGTAGCGAAAACCGGCATGCATGGAATCAATCATGCGCCCGGTTTCGGCGCGTTCGAAGCTGGGGCGCTTCCAGCGATACAGAAAGAAGATGACGCCGAAAAAAGAGACGGCGTTCATGAGAAAGGCGATGCCCGAATTCGTCACGGCAATCACCAGTCCGCCGAGCGCCGGTCCAACGGCGCGGGCAACATTGAACCCGACAGAATTCAGCGCCACGGCGGGCGCGTGATTTTCCGCGCAGACGATTTCGGGCGTGATGGCCTGCCACGCGGGATCGTTCATCACCGCGCCGATACCCAGAACAAACGTGAACAGCAGAAGGATCCAGGGCGTGACGTAACCCAGCAGAGTGAAGATGCCGAGCAAGCCGGCGGCGACCACCATCCAGGCTTGCGTGACCAGCAGCAACCGGCGGCGGTCCACCATATCGGCTAAAGCGCCTGCAGGCAGGATCACGAAGAAAACGGGCAGGGTGGTAGCGGCTTGCACCAGGCTGACCATGAGCGGCGACATGGTGAGTTGGGTCATCAACCACCCGGCCCCGACGTTCTGCATCCACGTGCCCGTGTACGAGATGACGGCAGCCATCCAGAGCGAACGGAACAGCGGTTCCCGCAGCGGATCGAGCGCCGAGCCGTTTGTGCGTACGGGAACGGTGTTGCCGGGGAGATGGGTGTGATCGGACATCAACTTGCTCGAATTTCAGCGGCCGCGGGAAGGGGTTCGGCGAATGGCCATTCACGATTGCGCCGCGCGCGAATCATGTAGAGGATGAGCCCGGTAATCAGAATGACGGCGGCGTAAATCACTTCTCTCAGGAAATTCTTTCGCATAATCAGGATGTGGGTGAATCCTCCGATGGCGAGCACTGCGGGCAGGGGATAGAGCCACATGCGGAAGGGGCGCGGCATGTCGGGCCGGCGAATGCGCAAGACAATGACTCCGATGGCCTGCAGAAGGAATTGCAACAGGATACGAATGACTACCAGCGCCGAGATTACGTCCACGAGCGGGAAAAAGCAAAACAGCACGCCTGCGCCGCCGAGCGCCAGCAGCGAGATATGCGGGAAGTGATACTCGGGATGGAGCCGCGCAAACACTTTGAAGTAGTTGCCATCGAGAGCGGCAGCGTAGGGAACGCGGGAGTAGCCGAGAACCAGCGAGAATACCGATGCGAAGGCGGTCAGCATAATCAAGGCGGTGACCAGATTCGCCGCCCACGATCCGTAGATTCTCTGCATGAAAGTGGAGAATACGTACAGCTTGTTGTCCGATTGCGCGCCGGCGATGATCTCGTGCCAGTCAACCACGCCGAGCACGCTGATATTCATCAACAGGTATAGACAGGCGACCAGAAAAATGGATAGCAGGACGGCGCGGGGGATGGTCTTGCCCGGATCTTTCAGTTCGCCGCCAATAAAGCAGACGTTATAGGCTCCCCAGTAATCGTAGGTGGCAACCAGCATGGCGGAGCCCAGGCCCAGCAGGAAATTCCACGAGAGCGTAAATGCGCCAGGAGGAACGCTGAAGGCGCGCGCGCTGTCGAAATGGGTGAGGCCGGCGAAGATGATCCAGGCGATGGTGCCCATGACGATCAGCCACAGGATCTTGGAAATCCGTCCGATTTGCGTGATGCGGCGGTAGAGCAGAAGCATGGCGACCAGGACCACACCGACGGCGAGGAATGCGCCACCAGAGATGACGTATCCGGCGTGAAATTCACCTACTAGCGGCAGTCTGGGACTCCATTGGTGGGCGGCGTACTTAGTTTCGAGGCCCGGAAGCAGGTAGGCGGTGTACTTGGCGAACCCGATGGCGCCGGAGGCAATGGAGAGCGGGGCGCTGAACGACAATTGCCAGATAAACAGGAACGAGATCAGCTTGCCCATGCGCTCGGGTCCGTAGATTTGCCGGAGATAGACGTAGGAACCGCCGGCATTGGGCATGGCGGCGCCCAGTTCGGCCCACACCAGGCCGTCGCACATGGCCAGGATTGCGCCGATGATCCAGCCGAGCAGGGCTTGCGGGCCTCCCATGGCGGCGACTACGAGGGGCATGGTGATAAACGGTCCCACGCCGATCATGTCGATCATGTTGAGCGCGGTGGCGCTGCCCAGGCCGATGCCGCGGATGAGCTTGGGGTGCTCGGGTTGGGGAGAGTTTGGCATTAGCGTCGAGCGCCGAGCAATAAGCGACGAGCGGTGAGCGGGGTCATTTGCCCTGGTGCTCGAGCCTCATGCGCCATGAAAAATTGCGAGGCGGACGTTCGCTCTCTGCTCGTCGCTCACAGCTCATGGCTGGTGTCCCGCGTCCACCAGATTCACGAACAGCCGGATCGCTCCAGGAACTCCTGCCGGCAATTGCCGGAAAAAGGCGTAGCCGGTGTAAATGTATGTGCCCTTTCCATACTTCGCTTCCAGCAGGCCGCCTTTCTGGTCCGCTTCGCCGGGATCATGGCAGGAGAGCAGCGGATGGAAATGCTCGTCCCAACTGCTCATGAAATAGAGCCCGCGCTCCTGTACCCAGCCATCGAAATCCTTCTCCGAGATTTCGTTTGGGGAATGAAAGATTGGATTCTGCGGCTCGAGAATCTGCACGGGAGCTTCCTCCACGGAAACACGGGCTCGGCTGAGTTCGGCCGGATACGGCGTCAGGTGCTCGCTGTTGAAGTCGCCGGTGCTGTTGTTGTTCTGCACTACCAAGGTGCCGCCGCTGGAAACGAAGTCCAGGAGCTTCTTGTTGTTCTCGACAAGGTCCTTGTGCGTGTCATAGGCGCGGACACCGAGCACGATCGTGCCGTAGTGAGACAGATCTACACTGGCGATTGTGTCGGCTGGAATGGGAGCGACACTCATGCCGATTTGCTGCAGCACGTTGGCAATGTCGTCGCCCGCCCCCATGATGTAGCCGACCTTGAGGTCTTTGGGAACCTTCACGTCCACGACGCTGACGTGCTGGACGGCGGGCTGGAAGTAATACATGGAGCCGAGGTCCTCGCGGGTGACCAGGGTGTAGCCTTCGGCGTATTCCTTGCCGCCATTCTCGAGGATAGCGTGAACTTTGGCGTGTCCCTCGCTGAGAGCGCTGGGAAAGAGTTTGAAGGCGAGGTCTTGGGTTTCGCCGCGCTTGGCGAGGTTGACGTCAGTGGTCGCGGGCTGCGCCGTCCATGCCGGCGGAAGCGACAGATGCAGCTTGCCGGGCGGCGTTCCCGCCAGATTCGATTGCACGTGAACGTCAGCGGTGAGCGTCTTTCCGTCGGCGACGGGCACGATGCGTTCGGCCGGTTCCAGGTCGAGAGAAAAACCGGGAGTGATAGCGACCGCCAGCTTTCGGGCTTGGCCATGATCGTCGATAAAGGAGACTGATGTATCACCGACGATCCAACCCATGCGGGGTTGGTTTGAATGTTTTTTCAGGAAGTCGGGAGCGGGATTGTGCAACCCGCGATGATCGCCGACTTCGTATTCGATGCGCACCTGCAGGGGGTCCGGAGGCATGGGCGCGTCGAGGTATCCCGGCTCGGCCTCCATGACCGATTCGGTTTGCGGATTGTCGCGGCGGAAATAAGGACGCGAGATGGGCGCGTCGCTGGGAATGTGAACCAGGAAGTTCGCGTAGTAATCCTCGCCGGGCCCAACTGTGCGTTGTTCGGCGTGCGCCCTTTTGACCCAATTCTCGTTGCGTTCGAGGGAGGCGCTCGACACGTTGATCCAGTATTTGGAGCTGTTGTGCAATTTGGCGATGAGCTCGATATTTTGCCCTGGCGACACACTGAGGAAAGCATCCTTTTGCGCGGGAGTCTGAGCGGAGGGGCCGTTGGGGGGCGCGACAGTGACCTCCAGGTTCAGGCCCAGGGACAGGTCCAGCGCACGCGCGGCCTGGTCCTCTTTCTCCGTGAGAAACTGCGCCAGAGCATTTTCCGCGGCAGATTGGGGCAACTCGGAATTGGTATCAGACGCGCCGCTCTTTTCTAGGCGTTCTACCAGCGAATCCAGTTGCCGCACGGTTTCCGACAGAGAGGCGACGGAATCTCCGATGTGGTCGGCGACTTTTGTCAGCTCAGGCTTCAGCCAGGAGAGATCGACTTGCGTTTCGGGAAATTTCCCGGCCAAGCCAGGCAGGCTCGTATCGATTCCATCAAAGAGGTCTTTCTCATGGCCGCTCGCGTCCTTGGTGTTGGGCAGGACCGAATCGGCCAGTTTGTAGAAGGCGTAGCGCGGACCGGAGGGAAACTTCAAGTCGCCGAGGCCTTGTGACTGCTGGTGGCGCAGACCCTCGATGGCAAATTGGAAATAGGACATGCCGAGCAGGGGATCGTCTTCACCCGTGTTGAGTTTGACGGTCCAGTTTTCATCCGGGCAGGAACTCGCGCCAAAGCCACACACGTTTCCGATGTAGAGCTTTTTCGGCTGCCAGGGCTGCAGGCCTTCTTTCAGTTGCTCGGGAAAGCGCTTGGGATCACCGGCTGCGCGGAAGGCTTCCTGCGTGAGCAGGCTCGAGGCCTGGTGATGGCCGTGGCCGTCACGAGTTGTGCCGGAAAAGCGCGCCATGAGGACGTCGGGGCGGAACTCGCGAATGACGTGGACGATGTCGGCGAGGGGGACGTCGTGGCCGCCCCATTTTTGAAATGTTTCATCCGCGGTTTTGGAGTAGCCGAAATCGGCCACGCGGCTGAAGCGCTGATCGACCCCATAGTAGCGGTCGGCGGCGAGCAGTTCGAGAGTGCGCAAGACGCCGAGTTCATCGGAGAAAGTTTTGCCGGTTTCGTTCTGGCCGCCTTCGCCGCGGGTGAGCGTCATGAGCAGGCAATGTACGCCTTTGCCGCGCGACTCGAGCGTGAGCAGGCCGCCATCTTCATCGTCGGGATGAGCGACCACCATCATCAGGCGGCCGGTGTTGTGCAGGCGGCGCATTTCCTCTTTCAGGCCGGCGGCGCCGGTGTCGGGAGGAAGAGGATCGAAATAGCTGGATGTGCTTGCCCGTTTTGGCGCCGGCGCCTGGGCAAAACAAACCGCGACCACGAGCAAAATTGCGGAAAATCTCAGGATGGTTTTAGGCGAGACCTCCACGCCGGCGATTTGCATAATTTAGGAAACTCGGTTCAGCGCTCAGTGAAGCAGAATTTTTGCAATCGTGCGAATTCCTAAGATAACAGGAGCCGGAGATATTTTGCTGCGCGGTGGCGTGCCAGTGGACGGGCGGGTAAGAATCCCGGCGTAAGTGTGCCGCCAGGAGCCCGTTCTTTCTCCACTGCGAGCCTTTGTTTGTCGATAACCGCCCAGAGCTCGCGCCCTGGGCTGTATTCCTGCGGCGCTTTGCCGCTCCGGAAAAAGATCTGGGCTACTTCGTCAGACCTGCGATCTGCACCTGGTAAGTTTCCAATAGATTCCCGGTGGCATAGTCCACGGCGGCGACCGCGTTCTGGTAATCGATCTGCGCCTGCAAGAGACTGGCGCGCGCGGCGGCCACGCGGGTTTGAGAATCGAGCAGGAAGAACACCGGTTGCGAGCCCAGTTCATATTTTCGTTGGTCCGCGGCGAGCGTCTTCTGCGCCAGGTCGAGCGCAGTCCTGCCCGCTTCGAGGCTGAGCTTTGCCTCTTCCAACTGATGTACCGAATTGTTGACGTCGAGGATAATTTGCTCTCGAGCCTGCTGTTCGGTGTACAAATCACGGTGGCGCGCCGCCAGCGCGGTTCCCAGGTCCGCTTTGGCAGAGCGGTTTCGCAGCGGCAGATTCAGCGTTAAAGCGGCCCCATATCCGGGGAAGCTGAAACCGAAGAGCTGGTTTAGCGAAGTCCCCAAACCCCCGGTTGAGATCAGTTGCCCGGGATTGATGAGGCTGTACTGATTGCCGCCAACTCCGCTGCTTTGGTAGAACCCAGACAGCGAGAGGTCCGGCTGCAAATGGTTCTGGGCTAAGCGCACGTTAACCTCATCGCCCGCGAGGGCGTGTTTTGTTGCTTCGATCTCGGGGCGCTTTTGCAGGGCTTCCTGCAGCGCGGTTCCGACGTCGATCACTTTCAGTTCACCCAAAGGCTCCGGCTTGTCTGTCAGTTCAAGATCGAGGGCGGCGACGTAGTTATCCTGATCGGCTCCGATGGTGAAGCGCAGCGCATCTTCCGCCTGCTGCAAAGCGTATTCCGCCTGGATTACCTGCACGCGGCGCGCGGCAACCTCCGATTCAGAACGGTAAATATCGAGGGGCGGAAGTGCGCCTAGTTCAAGCGCGCGCTTGTCGCGTTGGTAGCTTGCTTGCGCAGCCTCCAGGGACTGCTGAAAGACCTCGAGATTGCCGCGGGCGCGCACCACGTCCCAGTACTGGCGCACCGCGCGCAGCAGGGCATCGTTGACTTGGGATGCAAACATCGCCCGCGATTGCTCCAGGTTACGGCGGGCGATGATGATGGGAGCGCGGTTCTGGAACCGCCAGCGGTTCCTTAGCAGCGGCTGCGTGAACTGCAGGTTGAGGCTGGTGCTCCAATACGGGTTAATAAAGAAGAAGCCGCTGTTGCTGGAATACCTGTCGCCAAGGAACGAGGCCTGGATGTTTGTGCCAGTAGGGAAGGTCTGGCTGTAAACGAGCTGTCCCTGGTGGCTCAGTTGGCTGAATGTGCCGGGACCTTGGGTCAGACTGAAACCCGGATAGGAGTAGCGATTCACAAAATTCTGGCTTTGCAGAGTCGGATCGAATGGCTGATAAGTTTTCAAAAGAGCAAACTTTGCCGTCTCCACCGTCGCTTCCTGCACCTGGATGGCGCTGTTGTTCTCCAGCGTGAGGACGATGGCGTCGTGCAAGCTGAGCTGCAGCTTGCCGTTGTGGACATAGTCCTGCAGATGGCGCGGGCCGGACAGTTTGGGCGAACTCACCTCGGGTCTCAGGAAATTGCGATAACTCTCGCCCGACTGCGCCCAGGCGGGGCACAGGGAAGCGAACAGAAGAAGGCAAAGGGCCCCATAGCGAATTCTCATAATCCTCTCTCCCGGTGCAGGTGTTAGTGGTGGAACGGCTCTCCTGGCCCGGTTTGCGAGCCAATTCAAAAGCTTTTAACCGCAAAGCACGCTAAGAAGAATTACTGCGTTGACACTGCTAATCCTTTTACGTGTTGCTGCAAGAATTTCCGAATTGCCAGCCATCCTTGTTGATTCTGTTCGGCGGTGAAACCGCCGTGGCCGGCGCCGGGCACGGTTACGAACTGGTTTGGGACCTTGGCCGCGTCCAGCGCTTTGTGCAGCCGCACCGATTGCTCATACGGGACAAGCATGTCTTTGGTGCCGTGAATGGTAATGATGGGCGGCGTGTTGCTGGTCACGTAGTTGATCGGAGAGACACGCTTCGCTATTTCATCCACATTGGGCTGATCGCCGAGCCATGCGACCGCATAACCCTTGGCATTGGGACCATGCAGTTCATCGAGGACGTCGGCGATTCCGAACCAGTTCACGATGGCGGCGACACGGGGATCGTTTTGCGTGCCCGGATTCTCGCTCCAGACGTTGTCTTCAGGGGCGTAGCAGCTGCGGTCGAAACCGGCCGCAGGCGTGAGCATCCCCGTGATGAGCGCAAGGTGGCCGCCGGCGGATCCCCCTTGCACCACCACCCGCTGCGGATCGAAGTTGTACTTTTTCGCATTGGCGAAGACCCAGTGCAAGGCGCAGCGGCAGTCTTCGACGGCGGCCGGAGCCGGCGAAACCTGAGCCAGGCGATATTCGACATTGACAGCAGCGAATCCCATCTGGAGGTAGGGCATCATTTCGAGCACACGCTCCTCTTTGGTCCCCGCGATCCAGCCGCCGCCGTGAATGACGATCACCACGGGAGTGGGGCCGGATGAATCTGCCGGCTGATAAACGTCGAGTTTGGCTTCGTAGTTGTTGGCCGTATGGTAGACGACGTTGGGATGCACTTCGTAACGGAATAGCGAGGCGGCAAAAGTGTAGGCGTCGTTCTGCGCTTCGCATAGGGGGGCGGAAATCAGGGTTAAGAGTAAGACAAGTTTGCGCACGTTATCCTCAACTTTGTAGTTTTGCGTTTCCTGGGTTTGGGGAAGCTTACCCTGTCTTTGTCGCTGAAACCAGTGTTGCAAAATGTGCCGCGTATCCGGTTTAACGAGTACCGAGCGGCAACGCGAAAGCTGCCTTTCGCCGCTTTGTGCTGCTGTATTCAAGACCTTCCCGCGGCTTACGCGGTTGGGCTTTATTCTTTTAGCGCTCCGGCTCTGACAAAGAAACTTCGCGAGCAACTTCTCTGCAGAAGACGTCGCCGCCACTTCTCTACGAAGACGTGCAGCCTAGACGTGGTCCTGATATGTCACTCGTAGCGAATGGCCTCGACTGGGTCGAGCCTTGCGGCCTTGACCGCGGGATAGATTCCGAAGATCAGGCCTATGCTGATGGAGACGACAAAAGCGAGGACAATGGAAGTGACGGTCACGATGGTGGACCAACCGGCGAGCCAGGCGATCAGGCGCGACATGGCGAATCCGAAAATAATGCCGAAGCTGCCGCCGACGAAAGAGATGATCGTGGCCTCGATGACGAACTGGCGAACGATATCGAACTGGCGGGCGCCAACCGCGCGCCGCACTCCAATTTCGCGGGTGCGTTCAAGAATGCTGGCCAGCATGATGTTCATGATGCCGATGCCGCCGACCAGGAGCGAGATGGAGGCAATCGCGACCATCACCGCGTTGAACAGTCGCTCGGTGCGGCGCTGCTCGGCCAGGAGTTCGGCGGGGACAATCACGCTGAAATCGCCGGCGGCGTGGTGCGTGGAATCGAGAATAGCGCGCACGAGCTGGGCAATCTGCGGTACGTTAGCCGCATCACGCAGGTGCAGATAGATTCCGTCGATGTCATCCCGCACTTCGCTGTAACTGTCTTCCATGCGCAACAGCGCGGCGTTCAGCGGCACGTAAATCAGATTGTTGAGATCCTGCGCCGGTACCCCGGCGACTTCGCTTTGCGAACTCAGCTGCGGGCTGGCAATGCCAATCACCTGGAACCATTGCTCATTCAGCTTGACCCATTGCCCAAGCGCGTCGTTGGCGCCGAACAGATTGGATTTCGCGCCCGCGCCGAGCACGCATACCGCGCTCCCGTGGCTTTCTTCCGCGGGATTGAAGAAACGCCCCTGCAGGAGATGCAAGCCCATGATAGCGGGATAGTGCGAATCGACGCCGTAAATAACGGGGGGATCCTGCTGCGCCTTGGGAATGGTTTTTGTGGGCGTGAAGCGCTTGCGCGGAGTGGACGCTGCGATGTCGTGGACATCGTCCTGAATGATGCGATAGTCCTGCAGGGTCAGCCCCGGGGAGATGCGACGCAATTTAAAGTGCGCCTGGAAATCGAGGGTTTCCTTGGCTTCGACGATCAGGTTGTGCACGCCCATTTGCTCGATCAGGGCCATGACCTTCTGGCGGGCGCCGGCACCGATGGAAAGCATCGACACGACCGCAGCCACGCCGAAAATCATTCCCAGCATAGTGAGGAGCGAGCGCAAGCGGTGCGCCATCAAGTTCTCGAGCCCCAGGCGCAGATCCGGCAGCCACTGCTTGTAGCCGGTGAGCACGTTCCCCGGCGAAGGTGCGGTGAGGACGGGCATCAGGGAGTTTTGCCTCCGAGCGCGGGTCCCGACGAAACGGATGGGGTTTTGCGCGGAGCCGTGGGATCGATGAGCGCGACTTGGTCGCCAGCCTTCAGTCCCTCGATGGCGGCGCGGCTTTCGTTTTCAAAATCCACTTTAACCGCCTGCTGTTGGAAGCCGCTGCTCTTCTTCAGGAAGACGGTTTGCTTTCCATCCTTTAGAAACAGCGCCTGGCGCGGGATGTAGAGGGTATTCGGCTTTTTGCCGCCGAGGATCACGATTTGCGCAGTGAGGCCGGGGAGCAGGCGAGGGTCGGGATCGGAAATTTGCAAGGAGACGTCGTACTGGCTGCCGGATCCCATTTCCCAAAAGAAACTACGCTGGACCGCGGCACCCGCGGATTTGAGCGTGCCATGAAAAATCCTGCCCGGCAGCGCATCGAATTCGATTTCAACCTGTTGTCCCGCCGCAATATTGGAACGGTCGAGTTCGCTGACCTTCGCGGTCATCTCCATGTCGCGCGAATCGATGACTTGCGCGATGGCGGCTCCGGGCTGGGCCTGGTCGCCTTCGTGATAGTCAGGAACGGATGATCCGCGAAACATCATCTCGTTGGCATCAAGATTTTTTTGAATTGCGACCAGCCCATCGATGGGCGAAACCACCCTCATTTTCTCGATATTCTTGCGCGCCTGGTCCATCGAGAGCTGGGCTTTGTGCATCTTCTCGCGGGCGAGGTCGATGCCGGTCTCCCCGGTCACGCCATGCGACTGAATATCATGCTCAAGTTCGGCGAGAGCGCGGTTGGCCTGCTCCAGCGCAAGCTGGTTCTTTTTCGCGTCAATGGCGCTGACCAGTTCATCTTTCTGCACTTCGAGTTGCGCACGGCGGACATCGAATCGGGCTTTGAGCAGCGCCACCTTGTCCTGCGCGGCTTGCACGGCAGCGTCGGCTTTGGCCTTGATCATGTCCTGCCGGGCCTGCAGCAGCTCGGAGTGGCTCTGCTCCTGCTTATAACGCTGCTCGCTGGGGTCGAATTCGATGACCACATCGCCCTTTTTGACTGGAGTTCCGGTGTGCAGCAGCCTGGTGATTTGCAGCGAGCTTCCGCCGATGGGAGGCGCGGTGAGCATCATGGAATGATTGGCTTTGAGTTCGCCGGTGGTATAAACCTTCAGGTCCAGTTGGCCGCGTTGCACGGGTGCGAAGGGGACATCGCTTTCTGATGAACTGACATCGCTCCGGTCCGAGGCCGCGAATCCGATCGCAACCAGCAGGCCGGCGGCGACCATTCCCCAAATTAATAAACGCCAGCGCTTCATCTTTTACTCTCTCGTGGCCGGGTCCTGCAGCGCGATGCGATCGGCGGCCTGCAATCCTTTTGCGACCACAACACGATCGCCGCTCCTGCGGGTCACTTCAATGGGCTGCTCGCGGAACCTAGAACCATTCCAAACATAGGCGAAAGTTTCTCCTTCTTTCTGAAATGTGGCTTGCACCGGAATGACGATGACATCGGGAATGCGCTCGACCACGATGGTGATCTGGGCCGTGAGGCCGGGGCGCAGCCGCGGATCGATTTGATCAAGCGTGATGCGCAGGTCGAAGTCGCGGGGAATCGGCCAGCCCGCGGTGTAATCTTCACTCGCGATGGTGCTGATCTCATCGACTTTGCCGGAGAACTGCTTATCGGGAATGGCATCCAGATGGACCGTGACCGGTTGCGTTTGCGCGAGGTGGCCGCGCTCAGTCTCGTCCACCCGCGCGGTAACGCGCAGGGAAGAGGTGTCGGGCAACTCGGCGAGGATTTCGCCGGGCCAGGCGCGGTCTCCAGCCTTGGCGGGCGCCGGGCCTGCGGGACCCCACACCGGCACGAGGCTGACCATGCCGGCAGCCGGGGCTCTAAGCTCCATCTTGGAAAGAGCGGTTTCGGCGCGCTGCACGTCAAATGCCGCCTTCTTACAGGCTTCGATTTTGCCGGCAATCGTGGCCTGGTTCGCTGCCCGGTCGGATTTCAGCTTCTGTTCCGCTTCTCGCAGCGCCTGTTTGGCATCGTCGACCTTCAATTGAGCCTCGGCGCCCTCGATCCTGGAGACGATTTCCTGTTTGCTGGCGTCGAGTTCGGCGGACTGCAGGTCGAAGCGGGCCTTACTGACGGCGGTCAGGTCCTGCTCTTCAGTCAACCGTGCCTGCGCCCGGGCTTGCTCGATATCGGCGGTGGCGTATTTCAGAGAAGAGCGGTCCTGAGCGAGGTCCTGCTCGGTTTTGGTTTTGTCGAACACGACAATGCTGTCGCCTGGCTTGACCTTGGCGCCATCGGAGACCAGCTTGAGAACCTGCAAGTCGCCGGCTTCGGCCGGAGCGGTGATTTCGATGGACTTGAGCGCGGCCACTTCCCCGCGAATCTGAAAGGAATCGAGAAATTCGCCGCGCTTCACATCGATGGTGGGAACGGCCGGGCCGTGACGGCTATAACGGATGGCGCCCAACAACAGAATGCAAGCGGCAACGATGCCGGCTATCACCAGCGGCGTTCGACGCGTCCAAAGCGGTTGCAATCTGCGATTCATATCAGTCGCGAGTTTCAATGTGACCCGGAGACAGTGCGCTTGAGATCGAAGGATTCACATCGACAGCCGCGGACAGATCGGGCATCAGTTTGGCGTCGTTGCCCTCGATCGAAAAGACCACGGAAAAGCTGCGAAGTTTCGACGAGAAGTCGCTGGTGCGGGCGATGGGAGCCATTTCCTCCAGCTTGCCGGCGAAGGCCAGTTCGGGATAGGCGTCGAGGCGAATGCGCGCCGGCATGCCAATTTGCAAGCTCAGATAGTCCTCCTGGTTGACCGAAGCCCGAACCTGCATCTGCGATGGATCGACCACTTGCATAAAGGTGACGCCCGGGCGAATCTGATCGCCTTCCTGCACCTCGGCCATGCGGCTCGATTTGAAGATGCTGCTGAGCACGGCAACGCCGTCGATGGGCGAACGAATCTGCATCAGCGCGGCGTTTGCCTGGGCGTGCTCCATCACCTGTTTGGCGCGGTCGCGCTGAATTTCGAGCAAGCGGATTCCGGCTTGCGCCGACTGGCGCTTCCGATCGAACGTAGTGCGCAGCTGGGCGAGCGTGGCTTTGGCTTCCTGCAGGGTTTCGTCGGCTTTCTCGGCATCGATTTTCGAGAGCAATTCGACTTTCTGCATTTCCAGTTGAGCTTTGCTCAGGGCGCTCTCCGCTTTCCCGATCTCGGTTTCGTCCTTGGCGCGATCGGCGACTTCTTTGGCCTGAGCTTCCGAGGCCTTATTGGCAAGATCTACATATTCGGCTTGCTTGTCGATGAAGGTGTGCATTTGCGCCTGGCGGTCGAACTCGGCGAGCAGGTCGCCCTGGCGGACACGGGCTCCGTTTGCGACCAGGTGAGTGATCGTCAGCGTGGCAAATGTCTCGCTGGATAACATAGGCGCGACGATGGCCCGCATGTGAACGGCTTCGGTGGTGCCGGTCAGACGTAGAGCCGATGGCCCCAAAGCAGAAGCTGAAACGCGCGCGCTGTTTGGGTGGGCGACGCTGCCGTGCCGGACGAGAGCAGACACGATGGCAGCGATGAGCAGCAACACCATCGCGGCAATAATTGGAACCCCAACCGAGCGCTGCGGCGGAGGCTCGGACGGCGCGGGCATGGGATTGGTCTGCGGCTCGGGAGGGCTAACTTCAGCGGGCGATGCATGCATGCGCGAACACTCAAGAGTAAGCGATTGGCGCGGGGTCGAAACCTGGGTTCCTTCATTATGATCGCAACCAGGCACAATCCCTGCAGTATTTTTTTGTAAAGCTGGTTGCCGGCAAGGGGAAGGTCGCCGGACGGTTACCAGCCGCGAAGGTTAAGATAAAGGAGATTGCCTCGACTACCGACACCCCCTATGCTTCATCGCACCGACGACATACGCATCCGCTGGACCCGGGTGGTGCTTCCTCCGGTTTTCCTGGAGGAAGAAATGCCCATGTCCGAGACCGCGTCCGCGACGGTTCACCAGGCGCGTACCGAAATCAGCGACATTCTACACGGAAAAGACCACCGCCTCCTGGTAATCGTCGGCCCTTGTTCCATTCATGACACTAAAGCCGCACGCGAGTACGCGGGGCTGCTGAAAGGGGTTATGGGGGACCTGGCGGCGGACTTGAGGGTCGTGATGCGGGTGTATTTTGAGAAGCCGCGGACCACCATCGGGTGGAAGGGGCTGATTAACGATCCCTATCTTGACCAGTCGTTCAAGATCAATGATGGCCTGCGCTTGGCGCGGCGGCTGCTTTTGGACGTGGCGGAAATGGGTGTCCCGGCGGGGACGGAATTTCTTGACATGATTATTCCGCAGTATCTGGCTAGCCTGGTCAGCTGGGGGGCGATCGGGGCGCGGACCACCGAGAGCCAGGTGCACCGGGAACTGGTTTCGGGATTGTCTTGCCCGGTGGGATTCAAGAACGGGACTTCCGGGAACGTGCAGATTGCGATCGAGGCGGTGCGCTCGGTGGCGCATCCGCATACCTTCCTCGGCCATACCAAGCATGGTCAGTCGGCGATTTTTGTGACCCACGGCAATCCTGAATGCCACATCATTCTGCGCGGCGGCCGCAGCACGACCAACTACGACAGCGCTGCGGTGCAGCAGGCTTGCGCCCACTTGGAACAGGCGGGTCTGCCACCCGTCGTTATGATCGACTGCAGCCACGCGAACAGCAGGAAAGATCACAAGCGCCAGTCCCCGGTTTGCCGGGACGTGATGTCGCAAATTGCCGCGGGAGAGCGACGCATTGTCGGGGTCATGCTGGAAAGCAATCTGGTGGCTGGGGCACAGAAGCCGGGAGAGCCGAAGTCGCTGGTTTATGGGCAGAGCATCACGGATGCGTGCATCGGATGGGATGAGACGCTGGTGCTGCTGAAGGAGTTGGCGGCGGCGGTGCGTTCAGCGCGACGGGGCAAAGCTACGCAGGCGGGTTGACTGGACCGCATGGCGTACGCCGTCTTGTCTCCCGGAAGGTCAAGCGCTTTATCGCCCGGAACACCTCTTAAACGCTAAGATCGGGAAGGATTCGCAAAGGGCGCAAAGCGGAGTTGAGTTTGTCCGTGAACTTTGCGCGGTCTTTGCGATTATTGCGGCTAAAGATTTTTTTTGATCCTTCATTCTTCAATGATTCTGTGGTCCAATTCCTCCCATGATTGACCGAAGACATTTCCTGGGCTCGCTGGTGGCGCTGCCCGCCCTGTGGCGGGTTCCGCCTGCACTCGCGTCGGCGTTCAATTCCGCAGGCGCTTTCGATGACTTCACGCGTTACGTGAAGCTGGCCATCGGAACGGGCGGCCACGGGCACACTTATCCCGGGGCGACCGTGCCGTTTGGCATGGTGCAGTTGAGTCCTGACACCTATAACAAAGGGTGGGATTGGTGCTCGGGGTATCACTACTCCGACAACTCCATCATGGGTTTCAGTCATACCCACCTGAGCGGCACCGGCGTCGGCGACATGCTCGATTTTCTGCTGATGCCCGGGATCGGCGAAGCTAAATTGGCGCCCGGTTCGCGGGAGCACCCGGAAGAAGGCTATCGCGCGAAGTTCTCCCATGAGGATGAAATCGCCGAGCCGGGATATTACTCGGTTTTGCTGCGCGATCCGGGCATCCGCGCGGAACTGAGCGCGACGGAGCGGACCGGCATTCAAAAATACACGTTTCCAGAGAGCAAGGATAGCCATTTCATTCTTGACTTAGCGCACGCTTACGGGGACGCCCCGGGGTTGGTGTTGTGGGCGGAGTTGCAGGCGCAGGGCCATGACACCATCGTTGGCGGACGCAGCGTTGCGGGTTGGGCCAATGGGCGCGAGATCTATTTCGCGATGAAGTTCTCCAAACCATTTCATGCGCTGCAAGTCTACTCGGAAGATACAGCGCTCGGGGCGCAGGCGCGAGGAGCGAAAGGCAAGCATGTCAAAGCTGTGCTGCATTACCGGACTTCGCCGGGAGAAGTGATTTATGTAAAGACGGGTATTTCCGGGGTGAGCGTCGAGGGCGCGGTCAAGAACCTGGAAAAAGAAATTCCCGCTTGGGATTTTGAGGGAGTTCGTCGCGCCGCGCGCGAGGCCTGGAGGCGAGAGCTTTCGCGAATTCAAGTCGAGAGCTCCAACCAGAAGCAAATGCAGATTTTCTATACCGGCCTTTATCACCTGATGGTTGCGCCCACGTTATTTGACGACGTGGACGGGCAGTACCGTGGAATGGACGGCAAGGTTCATCAGCTGCCTTCCGGGTTCCACAACTACAGCACGTTTTCGTTGTGGGATACATATCGGGCCACGCATCCCCTTTACACGCTGTTCCAGAGCCGTCGCGTTCCGGATTTTGTGAATTGCCTCGTCCGCATGGCCGGGGAGAGTCCGGCGGGAATGCCGGTGTGGCCGCTGCAGGCGAAAGAAACCGGCACCATGACGGGTTACCACTCGGCGGCGGTAATCGCGGAGGCCTGCGTAAAAAAAATTCCCGGGCTCGAATTGCAGAAGGTGTACCCGTACATGCAGAAGCGGGCCATGGTCGACGACTATCGCGGTCTGGGCTGGTACCGCAAGCTCGGGTACATCCCCGCAGATAAAGAAGAAGAATCGGTCAGCAAGACGATGGAGTACGTCTACGACGATTGGGCGGTGGCGCACGTGGCGGAAGCGTTAGGTTTTGCTGACCAGGCGAAGCAGTTGCTGGAGCGCTCGAAAAATTACCGCAATCTGTTCGATCCCAAGCTGCGGTTCATTCGCGCGCGCTTGGAGAACGGCGAGTGGGCGGAGCCATTCGATCCGCGCGGCATGGGACATTCGAAGCAATGGCGGGACTACACGGAAGCGAATTCGTGGGAGACAACCTTTGCTGTTCAGCACGATCCCCAGGGGTACATCGAGTTGTTCGGCGGGCGCGATGCCTTCCTGCAGAAGCTCGACGAGTTGTTTACCACGAGTTCCGAGCTTCCTCCGGACGCGCCGCCAGACATCGCGGGAATGGTCGGGCAATACGCGCATGGCAATGAGCCTTGCCACCACATTGCATATCTGTACGCTTATGCCGGGGCTCCGTACAAAACCCAGGAGCGCGTACGGTTCCTGCTGGACACGATGTACCGGAACGAACCCGACGGTCTGGCTGGAAACGAAGATTGCGGGCAGATGTCGGCATGGTACGTGATCAGTGCGCTGGGCTTTTACGCCGTGGATCCAGTGAGCGGCAATTACGTGCTTGGAACTCCACTATTCGATCATGCGGAAGTGGAGCTTGGCTCGGGCAAGAAGTTGGTGATTGAGGCGAAACGTAAATCGCCCGAGGATAAGTACATCCAAGAGGTGACATGCAACGGACAGCCACATTCGAAGACCTGGTTTCGCCACGCCGATATCGTGAATGGGGCGACAATTGTTTTCACTATGGCGGGAGAGCCGAACAAGCAGTTTGGAAGTGACCAGAACGATGCTCCGCCTTCACTGAGTTCGTGAGTTTGGGTGGCCACCCTCAGCGCGGCAAAAAACGTCGCCCTGGGGGTGTGCACCCGGCATTCGAAAGGCATCATCCGAAGCGGCTGTGGGCGGGGCGCCGGAATGCGCCCATGAAATCATCGAGTTCCTGCAGCGAGAATGGCTTCTTCAAGACAGGCGCAGCCGACATGAACGCGAACCTTTGATGGGGGTTCTTCTGGCGAAGACTATCTATAAATTTTGTGCCGCCACTGCGCGAACTGCGCACGAATTTCAACGCCATTAAAACCAGATCGAACGGGCCTTCTTCGCTGAAGATGCGCAAAGCCTCGGCGCAGCCAGGCGCCAGCCCAACCTTGTAGCCGAGCTTGGTGAGCATGACACCTGTGGATTTCAGGATTGCTTCTTCGGCTTCGACGACCAGAACTTTCATAGACGGCTCCTTCGCGAACAAATGCCGCCGAGCATCTGTAGAGACCTAGGATGCCCTGCTCTCCGGTTACACGGCCAGTGCATTTTCAGGTGCGCCGACGCCTGGGCGCGAGCTGCTGGAGGACGGATGGGAAGGGTCGGCGTCGCCATCGATAGAACTTTTCTCTGCGCCTCGAACTTTCCGCGTCAACCCAAGTTCCGTAATGCCATCCGCGCTGCGTGGTAGCCGCACATGCCGTGCACGCCGCCGCCGGGTGGGGTGGATGCGGAGCACAGGTATATTTTCGGATTCGAGGTTGCGTAGTGCTTTGCCGTGGGCCGGAAGAGGAAATGCGTGATGTCGAGCACGCCGCCTTGGATATCGCCGCCCACAAGGTTTGCATCCATGCTCGCCAGATCAGCGGGAGAAAGCACGCGGCGAGCTAGCACGCAGTCGCGGAACCCGGGCGCGAAGCGCTCAATTTGCGCCTCGATTCTGGGCAGCATGTCAACCTTCGACCCATTTGGAACGTGACAGTAAGCCCATCCCGTGTGCCTGTCCTCGGGTGCGCGGGAGGAATCGAACAGGCTGGGCTGCACGAAGAGGACGAAGGGATTTTCTGCGACTCCTCCTTTGCGCGCTGCCTTTTCGGAGGCGGCAATCTCGTCAAAAGTTCCCCCGAGGTGAAGGGTAGCCGCGCGCTTGCAGCTGGCTGCTTTCCAGGGCACGGGCGCGCTGAGCGCGTAATCGATTTTGAAAGCGCCAGGACCGTAGCGGAACTTTTCCAGCTGGTGCTTGTAGATGGGCGAAAGATGGTCTCCGGCAATGGCGAGCAGTTGCCGCGGCGTGATGTCGCAGAGGATCAGGTCGTAGATGGGCAGATCGCTGAGGCGTTCGACGCGGGAGGAAGTTTTCACCGTCCCGCCTAAACTGGACAAATATCCGCAGAGCGCGTTGGTGAGCGACTGCGAACCGCCGCGCGGAATGGGCCAGCCCACTGCATGCGCCGGAATGGCCATGAGCATGCCGAATGCGCCGCTCAGGATTTCGTCCAACGCAATGAAGGAATGCGCCGCCAATCCAGCGAAAAGGGCGCGAGTGCGCTGGCTACGGAACCGCCGCGCGATGCCGCGGGCCGAAGAAGCTGCGTGCAGCCCGAAATGTGCCATTAAGAATGGATGCCTGGGAATATGGGTGGGCGGGCTGAGGACTTCCGGCGCGAGCTCCTGCCAGTGTTCGACGAAGGGCCGCATGAGCGATACCCAGGCGAATCCGTCTTCACCGAGAGCGCGTTCCGCGTCGTTCAGATCGCGTTCGAGGAGCACGGCTGTGCCGTCATCCAGGGGATGTGCGACCGGGGCAGGAGAGTGAATCCACTCCAAGCCGAATTTGTCCAGGGGCAGGGAAGAGAAGAAGGGCGAGCCGATGCCGAGTGGATGGACTGCCGAACCGAAGTCGTGGCGGAAACCCGGCATGCTGAGTTCGAGAGTTCGCACCGCGCCGCCGGGGACGGGTTCCGCCTCGTAGACCTCGACCAGCAGCCCGGCTTGCGCCAGCACGATGGCGGCGGCAAGGCCGTTGGGACCGGATCCGATGATGCAGGCTTTCATAGAGCTGCTGGCTTCTAGCCTCAAGCTGCTAGCTTCTAGCTTCTGGCAATCGCGGTTCAAGCCACCGCGACTTGCCGGCTAGAGGCTCGAAGCTAGCAGCTCGAAGCTCATTCTCTTGGCGCCACGTCCGGCCACTGCACCACTTGGATGCTTCCATCCGGCGCTCGCTCCAGAGTAGGAGCGTAAAGGCCGAGATACTGGCGGCGCCACCAGTTTCCGGTCGCACGCTTCTGGGCCAGGGTCGTGAACCAATACTGCCAGAGAACCGCGCGTATATCCCGCGGCGGTGCCTGGGGAAAGGGATTGCCGCGGAACAACGAGAGCACGTCTTTGTCGTTCGCCAGCAGGCGTTCTTCTGTATTGGGAACAATCGGTGCTTCGCGCCAGTTCGTCAGGGATGCAAACCAGAGGTTCCAATCGAAGCGCGGCTGATACGGAGCGTAAATGCGCGGCGCCTCATTCAGCGCCTGGGGCTTGTAGCGAAACGGGTACGGCGTCCAGTTCTGGCCGTCGTTGGAGCCCTGGAACTCGATCTCGTAGCGGCCGCGCGTCATCACGGCGAACAGCCCGTATTGGTTCGCAATGCGGAAGGGTTCGAGGGCGGCGACGGGAGCGGTGGGCAAGGGCAAACGCACGAACATCCAGATGAGTTCCGCGGCGGTCGCGTAGGCGATCCAGGTGAGGAGAACGGCGCTGATCGCAAACTTGATGGCGTGGCAGTGGCGAGAAATTCCATAAAGCGACGAATGCGTGGGGACCGGTGCTGCAGCTTCCGTGGCTTCCGAGGGGCAGGGCGGCTTCCGCGACCACGCGCCAAACGAATTGAGCGCGATGCTCCCAAAGAAGTCATCGTCCAGCAGCAGCACGCCCAGGCACAAAACCAGATAATTCAGGAAAGCGTAGTTGGCGGTCAGGATCACCGGGATTTGCCAGAGGGTCACGATACAGAAGCAGACAATGCGCCAGCGCCTGGGCATGAACAGCATCCAGACCAGGCCGAGTTCCATGACCAGGGTCGCGCCGGTTGCGAATGCGTGGAAGCCGTGCGGCAGGTGTTGGGCGTACCAGCCGATCCAGGTGGGAAGCGGGCCATTCTGGTAGTACTCGTCCATGGCGGTGAAGTTGCGCCACTCCGGGTCGTGGCTCAGGAGCTTAACTGCGCCGGATTGGAAGTAGATGCGGAACCACTCCCACTGCAGCAGGAACAAGCTGGCGCGCGAAGGCGGATGAGCGGCGCCCAGGCCGGGCCGGAAACCTGCAGGCGCAAAGAAGAAGCAGATGAACCCGGCTTCGAGCAGCATGCCATCGGATTGATAGCTGGAAAAATCCTGGGCGGCGGCAATGAAAGAAAGAAAGCAGACAAAGCAGATCGCCAGCATGCCGCGAGGCCAGAGATTCAGAACCAGGAGCACCGAGGCCATCATGCCTGCCCCGGCAATCGCCATCAGCATGTGGGAACTACTGGACCACCACAGCAGTGTGGGGGCGTACCATAGGCGCTCCCAGTTTCCGAGAGCCTGCGCGACCTGCCGCAAGTAGGGACCGGCTGGGAGGATTCCATCGGGTCCGATCAGCCCGCGAATCTGGAAGAAAAGGGCAAAAAAAGCGGAGAAGTAGATCAGCCCAATCGCTCGCAGGAAGAGCCAGCGCGGGACCAGGCGGTTCGAAAGTCGTCCCTCGAACAGCCAGCCGATCGCGCTTGCCCACGGCATGATCAGTGGATTATACGGGCGAGGTTGGTTGGGCGTCGTTCGTCGCGCATCGCACGCGAAAACCCGGGAATTGTCTGGAGTGCTATTTCTCTGGAGAGTTGAGTTCGTGCGCGATTGCGGCTAATCGTGAACCACGGCTCCTGTAAACCGCTGAAAACAATCGTTAACGTGCCAGTAGACGGAAAGCGTACCCGTACGGTACTATTTAGATAGAAAACAGGACAGATTTAGTACTGTTAGTAGCTGCTCATGATCCGCCTCAGCAAACTTACCGATTACGGGTTGGTCCTCATGACTCACGTGGCGAGGACGCCCGGGGGAACGCTGCACACGGCACGTGGGCTTGCGGTTGAGTCGGGGCTGCCGGTTCCAACCGTGAGCAAGCTGCTGAAGACGCTGTTGCAAAGCGGATTCCTGGTTTCGCAACGGGGAATTAAGGGCGGGTACAGCCTGGCGAGAGATGCGCAGGAAATTTCGGTGGCGGAGCTGATCGCAGCGCTCGAAGGCCCGATCGCGTTAACCGAATGCAGCACGGAGATTACCGGGCTGTGTGACTTCGAGCAGGGCTGCCTGGCCAAACACAATCAGCAGGTGATCAACCAAGTGGTTCGCGGGGCGCTGGAGAAGCTTACCCTGGCCGATCTTGTGCATCCGCTGCAGATTACGGCCATCAAAAACGCAAGCGGCAATTTTGTTCCAACTCTGAGTCTTACTTCCGGAAGAGCGCAATGAGTACAAACCTTAATACAATTCGTGACCTCGCCGAGCGCGAGTACAAATGGGGATTCATCACCGACATCGAGGAAGAGCGGGTCCCCAAAGGTCTGAATGAAGACATCGTTCGGCTGATTTCGGCCAAGAAGCACGAGCCCCAGTTCATGCTCGACTGGCGGCTGAAGGCGTATCGCCACTGGGCGTCGCTCGAGAAGGCCGCGGCCGAGCCGAAGTGGGCGAATGTGAAGTACCCGCCCATCAACTACCAGGACATCACGTATTACTCCGCGCCGAAGCAGAAGCCGAAGATCGAGAATCTGGACGAACTCGATCCGGAGATTTTGCGGACCTACGAAAAGCTGGGAATTCCGCTGCAGGAACAGAAAATGCTCGCGGGAGTAGCCGTCGACGCGGTGTTCGACAGCGTTTCGGTCGCGACCACGTTCAAGGGCAAACTGGCGGCGATGGGCATCATCTTTTGCTCGTTTTCCGAGGCGGTGCGGAATCATCCCGACCTGGTGCAGAAATATCTTGGCTCGGTGGTGCCTTACACCGATAACTTCTTTGCCTCTCTGAACTCCGCTGTATTTTCGGACGGGTCGTTTGTTTATGTGCCCAAGGGCGTGCGCTGTCCTCTGGAACTTTCGACCTACTTCCGCATCAATGCGGCGGAGACGGGACAGTTTGAACGGACGCTGATCATTGCCGATGAAGGCGCGTACGTCAGCTACCTCGAAGGCTGCACCGCGCCGATCCGGGATGAGAATCAGTTGCATGCCGCTGTGGTGGAGTTGATCGCGCTCGACAACGCGCAGATCAAGTACTCCACGGTGCAGAACTGGTATCCGGGCGACAAGCAGGGCAAGGGCGGAATTTACAACTTCGTTACCAAGCGCGGCAGCTGCCGGGGGGTGAACTCGAAGATCTCGTGGACGCAGGTGGAGACCGGATCGGCCATCACCTGGAAATATCCCAGCTGCATTCTGCAGGGCGACAACTCGGTGGGAGAGTTCTATTCGGTGGCCCTGACCAACAACTATCAGCAGGCCGACACGGGCACGAAGATGATTCATATCGGCAAGAACACCAAGAGCACGGTGGTCTCGAAGGGCATTTCTGCCGGCCACGGGCAGAACACGTACCGCGGTCAGGTGAAGATCCTGAAAGGCGCGACCGGCGCGCGCAACTACACGCAGTGCGACTCGCTGCTGATCGGCGACAAGTGCGGAGCGCACACGTTCCCGTACATCGACGTGAGAAATTCGAGCGCGCGCATGGAGCATGAGGCGTCAACATCGAAGATCGGCGAGGACCAACTCTTCTACCTGCGCCAGCGCGGATTGACGACTGAAGACGCTGTCTCCATGGTCGTAAATGGTTTCTGCAAGCGCGTGTTCCGCGAGCTTCCGATGGAGTTTGCGGTCGAAGCGCAAAAGCTGCTGAGCGTGAGCTTGGAAGGCAGCGTGGGATAAAGGATTCCAAACCCCCATCCTAAGCGCGACAAGTGCGTCGCGCTTAGGATGGGGCACCCTCCAAATTTTTTTTAAGAGGAACGGATGAGTTTACTGGAAATCAAAAACCTGCACGCAACCGTGGACCATCATGAAATTCTTAAAGGCATCGACCTGACGGTGAATGCCGGCGAGGTGCATTCGATCATGGGGCCGAACGGCTCCGGCAAGAGCACGCTGGCGCAAGTGCTGGCGCGGCGGGAAGCTTACGCGGTCACCGAGGGCCAGGTTCTTTTCCATGGCAAAGACCTGCTGGCGATGAAGCCGGAAGAGGCAGCCTGCGAGGGAATTTTTCTGGCGTTCCAGTATCCCGTCGAAATTCCCGGAATCGGCAATGCGTATTTCCTGCGTTCCGCTCTCAACGCGATCCGCAAGTATCACGGGCAAGACGAAATGGACGCGATGGATTTCCTGCCGTTCTTCCGCGAGAAGCTGAAGCTGCTGGATATGGACGAAAAGCTCATGAATCGTTCGGTGAACGAGGGCTTTTCCGGCGGCGAGAAGAAGCGCAACGAGATTCTGCAGATGTCGATCCTGCAACCCAAGCTCGCGATTCTCGACGAGACTGACTCCGGCCTGGACATTGACGCGCTCAAAATCGTAGCCAAGGGCGTGAATGCCATGCGCAGTCCCGACCGGGCGATGATCGTGGTTACGCACTATCAAAGATTGCTCAACGAGATTGTTCCGGATTTTGTGCACGTGCTGGCGAACGGGCGCATTGTGCGCTCCGGCGGTCCGGAGCTGGCGCTGGAACTGGAAGAAAAAGGCTACGCAGATCTGGAAAGCGTGCCGGCGTAAGGCGCTGGAACCAGCTGCATTGCCACTGCCGCCAGCGCAGCAGGTTTCTCGATTCCGCAGAATGAGCCGCTACGCGCCTCATTCTGCTCCGCTCGAAACAGATTTCTTGATTGGGATTCAATGATCAGTGCTACGGAACAACTCGGAACGTATTTAGAAAGCTTCACCGAATTCCAGAAGCGTGCGGCGGGGCGCGATCTGCCTTGGCTGCGTGATCTTCGCGAGGCGGCGTTTGCGCGGTTCTGCGAAGTTGGATTTCCGACCACGCATGACGAAGATTGGCGCTTCACCAATGTATCGGTGATCGCAAAGACGCCATTTGAACCGGCGCGTGGTGGCGAGATCGCGGCAAAGGATGTCGAGGCATTTCGGCTCCCCGCCGCGGCGTGTCAGTTGGTGTTCGTTGACGGGCATTTTGCTCCGAGCCTCTCGTCGACGGCGGGTTTGCCCTTAGGGGTTCGCGTAAACGGGCTGGTGCAAGAGATCGCGCAAAATCCCGGTGTCCTGCAATCCCACCTTGGGCGGTATCTCAATACGCAGCGAGACCCATTTTCAGCATTGAATACCGCTTTTGCCGAAGATGGCGCATACGTTCACATTGGCAAGGGCGTGGTGATCGAGGCGCCGGTCGCGTTGCTGTTCATCTCGACCGCCAGCGAGAAGCCGCTCATGACCCACCCGCGCAACCTGATTGTGGCGGAGGCCGAAACCCAGGCGACGATTGTGGAAGATTACGTTTCGATCGGTGCCAGTGTGGCTTTCTGCAACACGGCCACGGAATTAGTGGCGGGTGAAAACGCAATCCTTTCCCATTACATGATCGAGCGGGAACATCGGCAGGCGTTCAACGTTTCGACGTTGCGAATTCAGGCGGCAAGAAGCGCAAATGTTTCTTCGCACTCCGTTTTGCTTGGCGGAGGATTGGTGCGAAACAACGTGCATCCGGTGCTTGCCGGCGAGGGCGCGGAGTGCCTGATCAACGGGTTGTTCATCGGCAATGGCCGGCAGCATCTCGATAATTACATGCTGGTCGAACATGCCAGCCCGCACTGCGGCAGCCGGCAGTTCTACAACGGCATCCTGGACGACCATGCGCATGGCGTATTCCATGGGCGCATCATCGTTCACAAAGAGGCGCAAAAGACGGACGCCAAGCAGACGAATCGCAACCTGCTGCTTTCCGACGATGCGCGCATCGATACCAAGCCGCAGCTGGAGATTTATGCGGACGACGTGAAGTGCACGCATGGCGCGACCATCGGGCAGATCGAAGAGAACGCGCTGTTTTACCTGCGGTCGCGCGGCATCGATGAAGCTTCCGCGCGCAAGCTGCTGTTGCTGGCGTTCGCCAGCGAGTGCCTGGACCGCATGCGGCCGAATCCGGCGCGGGAGCATGTGGAAACTCTCATCCATGAACATCTGCTTCGATTGGCGACGACTGGACACGAGGTCGCGCAGGCGGGGCCGCCCGCGCCACACGAACCGGGCGATCAGGGGAGAAACTGGGAGGAAATCGGATGACCACGGCTGCAAATTTACCTTCGACGGACTCCTCGGGCCTATCGCTGGTCAAGCCGGCGTTCAACGTTGAACGAGTCCGGCGCGATTTTCCCATCCTCGCCCGTGAGGTGCATGGGAAGAAACTGGTGTACCTGGACAATGCGGCTACATCGCAGAAGCCGCAGATGGTAATGGATGCGATCTCGCGGTATTACCAGCAG
This sequence comes from Terriglobales bacterium, assembly GCA_036376415.1. GTDB lineage: Bacteria > Acidobacteriota > Terriglobia > Terriglobales > Acidobacteriaceae > Gp1-AA145. Next base: position 31,753 of record DASVAJ010000099.1, on the reverse strand, counting down.
GAGAACTCCAACGTACATCGCGGCGTGCATTTTCTTTCCGAATTGGCCACCGCCGAGTACGAGCGGGCGCGACATCTGGCGCAGAAGTTCATCCAGGCGCGGAGCGCGAACGAAATCATCTTCGTTCGCGGCACCACAGAAGGGATAAACCTGGTTGCGCAAACATACGGCCGCGCGCACCTGGGCGAGGGAGACGAGGTGCTCATCACGGCCATGGAGCACCACTCCAATATCGTGCCCTGGCAAATCCTATGCGAGGAAAAGAAAGCGAAGCTGCGGGTGGCGCCGATCAACGACGCGGGCGAGTTGCTGCTCGAAGAGTTCGAAAAGCTGCTAGGTCCACGAACCAAGATTGCCGCCGTGGCGCACGTTTCGAATGCGCTGGGGACGGTGAATCCCGTGGCGAAGATGATCGAACTGGCGCATCGGCGGAACATTCCCGTGCTGGTCGACGGCGCGCAGGCGGTGCCGCACATCAAAGTTGACGTGCAGGCGCTCGGGGCTGACTTCTACACGTTTTCCAGCCACAAGATGTTCGGGCCGCTGGGCATTGGAGTTCTTTACGGCAAGGCGGCGCTGCTCGAAGCCATGCCGCCGTACCAGGGCGGCGGAGACATGATCAGTTCAGTCACATTCGAGAAGACCACGTACAACAAGATTCCCTTCAAGTTCGAAGCGGGTACGCCCAACGTGGAAGGCTCGGTCGGATTCGGCGCGGCGATTGAATATCTGAACTCCATGGGCATGGAGAGCATTGCCGAGTATGAGCACGAGCTGCTGGAATACGCGACGAAAAAGATTTCCGCGATTCCGGCGGTGCGCATTATCGGCACGGCGAAAGAGCGTGCCGGAGTGCTGTCGTTCGTTATCGACGGCGTGCATCCGCACGATATCGGCACGATTCTCGACCAGGAGGGAGTTGCCATCCGCACCGGCCATCATTGCGCGCAGCCGATTATGCAGCGCTTCGGGATTCCGGCGACTGCGCGTGCCTCGTTTGCGTTCTACAACACGAAAGAGGAAGTGGACGCGCTGGCAAGCGGCATTGAGCGCGTGAACGAGGTGTTTGGATAATGGCTGACCTCCGCGACCTGTATCAGGAAGTGATTCTGGAGCACAGCAAGGCGCCGCGCAACTACCGGCAACTGGCGGCCGCGAATCATCATGCCGAGGGCTTCAACCCCCTGTGCGGGGATCACTTCACCGTCTATCTCGAGATGGACGGCGACGTGATTCGCGATGTCAGCTTCCAGGGGTCCGGCTGCGCGATTTCGAAATCGTCGGCTTCGATGATGACGCAGGCGATCAAAGGCAAGAGTAAGGCGGAAGCAACCAAGCTGTTCGACACATTTCACAAGCTGGTAACGACGGGCGAGAGCAATGGCAGTCAGGGTGATCTGGGCAAGCTGGCGGTTTTTTCGGGGGTATCGGAATTTCCCGTGCGCGTAAAATGCGCGACCCTCGCCTGGCACACGCTGCAAGCCGCCATCGCGGGCAAGCAAGATCCAGTTTCCACGGAGTAGCGGTATGACTTCCAATACTCATACGGTTTTGAATCGCAATTGCGACGTCATCGAGATCCCCAGCGGGCGCGCGAGCACCCTGCCGCAGGGCATGTCGCTGCGCATCATGCAATCGCGCGGGGACAGTTACACCGTCTGGACCGACTACGGGCAGATGTACCGCATCGAAGGCAAAGATGCGGACGCGCTCGGATTGCAGGCGGGGGCGGGCGAAGCACAGGAACCGCAGGATGCGCGCGAGTTCAGCGAGCCAATGGTCTGGGACATTTTGAAGACGGTTTACGATCCCGAGATTCCCGTCAACATTGTTGACCTCGGCCTGATTTATTCGTGCAAGGTGGGTGACGTTCAGCCGCAAGGGAAGCGGATTGACATCAACATGTCGATGACCGCGCCCGGATGCGGCATGGGCGGGGTGCTCAAGGCGGACATTGAGGCGCGCCTGGCGAAATTGCCTTCGGTGAAGGAAGTTCACGTCGAGGTAGTGTTTGAGCCGCCCTGGGACATGAGCCGCATGTCGGAAGCGGCGCGGCTTCAGTTGGGCTTCTAGGATTTCCTCGAACCCTCTAAGGGATTTATTCGAACCGTCCCGGGCGGTCCGACAAAAGTTCGATCCTGTTCAGATCCTCTTCTTTCAGCCTGTAGATTTCGTCAGGAACGATGTGTCTCGACATGAGCGCATATAGTTCACGGCGGACGCGATGAGACTTAGCCTTGTTCTCCAGGGCGGTAACCGGATCAGTACCATACGAAGCGCGTTTGGTCCCTGCCTGCCTGACTCTTCGCACCTGGCTGAGGTAAAACGCTTCGCGTCGCTTGTGATGCTGGGACCTCTCCACTAAGTGCTTTTTTAGCTCAGACGATTTGAAATCCATCTGTATGCCTTCGATCATTGTGCCTCCATTTCTCAGCCCAATATCGGTGAGACCCGCGTATTCGTAGTGTACCGCGCAGCCAATCCGGTCATGGCGTGGCACGGGTTTGTGCCGCTTATGACCGCGGTAATGCACTTCCAGCTTTGTCGTGGTTCTGCGGGTGCTGCGGTCTTATAATCGCGCGATGGCACAACCATCGAAAGCGGGCGTGATCGTCCTGTTTTGCTTCGGGCTGCCGTTCTTTGCGTTCGGGGCATTTGCGAGTTTTGCCTTCTTCACCTCGGCGCCTTCGGTTCACAACAACAGCAACCCCATCGCGGGAGGGATTTTCGCCTCGGTATTCGCGATGATCGGGGCCGCGATCATGGTGGGCGCGGTCGCGGGTTATCGCCAGCAGAAGCGCGATGCGGAGGTGAAGGATGCGAATCCAGACTCGCCGTGGTTATGGCGAAAGGATTGGGCCGAGAGCCGCGCCGTGAGCAAGAGCCGCAACACCGTGTATGGCTGGTGGATCGGCACGGTTCTGCTCAGCATGCTTTTTGTGCCCATGGCGGCAATCAACGTGCCTTCGCTTTGGCGCAGGTCCGATCCGGCGTTATTCCTTTTGCTGGGGCTTTGCCTCCTTCCCGCGCTCCTGTTGATAGGAGCTCTTCGAGCCAGCATCCGCCGCGAACGTTACGGTAAAACCTATTTTGAGTTTGCCTCGTTGCCTTTTTCGCCGGGTAAAAAGTTGAGAGGACAGATTCATCTGCGGCTGGATACGGCTGCCGAGCACGGCATCGATTTGCGTCTTTCCTGCATTCGCCGGATTGTGACCGGCTCGGGCAAAGAGCGGAGCACCAGCGAAGTGCCGCTTTGGCAGCAAGAGAAGAATGTGCCCCAGCCGTCGCTGGTTATCGATCCCCTGGGCACTTCGATTCCGGTAGAGTTTGAAATTCCGGAAGACGCTTACGAAACCAATCACGACGTGCCCAGCGATCAGGTGCTGTGGATGCTGCATGCGCAAGCGGATGTGCCGGGAGTCGATTACAACGACGACTTCGAAATTCCGGTCTTCCGTTCGAGTGCAAAAGCCGCAGGGGCGAGCGCTGCGGGAGAGAGTGATTGGGCAGGCCGATTCCAGCCTGTCTTTTCATCGAGTGCGCCGGCGCCTGAGTCGCTTGATGTGCTCGCGCCGGCGCGGCCCAAAGTGAGGGTTTCCCCCACCGCCGAAGGCGCGACCGAGTTCTACTTTCCCGCGTTTCGCAACCGCGGGCGAACCCTGATCTTGCTGCTGGTTACTGCGGGGTGGACCGCTCTTGTCTATGTGCTGAGCCACTCGAAGGCGCCCTGGTTTTTTCCGGTGGCGTTTGGATTTTTCGACCTGCTCCTTCTCTACGGTTCGCTGCAGGGGCTGTTTGGGACGGCGCGCATCCTCGTGGGTGGCGGGAAACTGGTCTGCCAGCGCGGGACATTGACCAGGGGGACTGCCCGCGACATTCCGTTCAGCGACATTCAATCCGTCCAGGCTGCGGCGGGAGTGCAGCAATCGAGTGGGGCGAATGCCTCATACATGATCCGTGTGAAAACGAAGAGCGGCAGCACTGTCACGCTTGCCGATAGTATCGCCGATCGCGAGGAAGCCCGCTGGATTGTGGCGCAGATCGAAAAGCTCGCCGGACTGAAGATTGATACCCGCGTTTCACTGCAAGGGTTCGGCGGCGGCGAGATCGCACCCCCGCCGCAACGGGACCTTTTGTGATTGCCGTGTGCTTCGTGATCCAAAACATCAACAACCACTGAGGACACGAAGTACCACGAGGGAGTGTCTCACAGTCTGCAGATCAGCAGCTCGCGCTCGTAAATCATTTCCGGTGGAAGATGCGCGTGCAGCAGGATGAACAGCTCCTCGTGATCGACGACCTCGTGCTTCCAGGCCTTGCGGTCAACCGTTTGCAGCTCTTCAAACTTTTCTTCCGGAAAATCCAGTCCTCGCCAATCCATGTCTTTGTAGAAAGGGGTCCAGCCGATCGGGGTCTCTTTGCCGCGGGTGTGGCCGTGGACGCGGTCGACGATCCACTTCAGAACGCGGAAGTTCTCGCGGAAGCCAGGCCACAGGAAGTTTCCACTGGCGTCTTTGCGGAACCAGTTCACGTGAAAGATCCTTGGGGTCATACTGAGCGAGCGCTGCATCTTGATCCAATGGCGGAAGTAATCGCCCATGTGATAGCCGCAGAAGGGAAGCATGGCCATGGGATCGCGGCGCACTTTGCCGACTTCACCCGCGGCAGCGGCCGTAGTCTCGGAACCCATGGTGGCGCCGACATAGACGCCGGCGCTCCAGTTGAACGCCTGGTAAATGAGCGGCATGGTATGCGCCCGGCGCCCACCGAAAATGAAGGCGCTGATGGGCACGCCATCCGGTTTCTCCCAATCGGGATCGATGGTCGGGCACTGCTTGGCGGGAGCGGTGAAACGGGCATTGGGATGAGCGGCTTTGGCTCCGGTCTTCTTGGCAATCTCTGGTGTCCACTTGTTGCCCAGCCAGTCAATGCACTCGGCCGGAGGCTCGTCGGTCATGCCCTCCCACCAGACTCCGCCTTCGGGCGTGAGCGCGACGTTGGTGAAGATGCTGTTCTTCGACAGCGCCGCCATGGCGTTGGGATTGGTTTTCACCGATGTTCCGGGCGCAACGCCGAAGAAACCTGCTTCCGGATTGATCCCGCGTAACTGCCCGTTGGCGTCGGGTGTGATCCAGGCGATGTCATCGCCAACGGTGTAGACCTTCCACCCCTTGAATGCTTCGGGCGGAACCATCATGGCGAAGTTGGTCTTGCCGCAGGCGCTGGGGAAAGCGGCGGCAACGTACGTTTTCTGGCCTTGGGGATCTTCGACGCCGACGATCAGCATATGCTCGGCCATCCAGCCTTCGTCGCGGGCCATGTTCGAGGCGATGCGCAGGGCAAAACACTTCTTGCCCACCAGCGCGTTACCGCCGTAGCCCGAGCCAAAGGACCAGATCTCTCGCGTCTCCGGAAAATGGACGATGTACTTTTCCGGGTTGCAGGGCCAGGGCACGTCTTTCTGGCCGGGTTCCAGCGGCACGCCCACACTGTGCATGCAGGGAACGACGCGCTTGTAGTCTTTGTCAATCTCTTTGAATACCGGCAGGCCAATGCGCGTCATGATGCGCATGTTGACCACGACGTATGGCGAGTCGGTGAGTTGCACTCCGATCTGCGACATGGGCGAGCCTACCGGGCCCATGCTGAACGGCAGCACGTACATGGTGCGGCCCCGCATGGCGCCGCGGAACAGGCCACGCAGCTTGCGCCGCATCTCGTAGGGATTTTCCCAGTTGTTGGTAGGACCCGCGCTGTCTTTCGAAAGAGAGCAAATGAAGGTACGGTCTTCCACCCGAGCAACATCGCTTCTATCCGAACGGGCCAGAAAACATCCCGGCCAGAGTTCCTGATTCAGCCGGATCAGGGTCCCGCTTGCCACCATTTCGTCGCAAAGCTGGTCGTATTCTTCCTGGGAGCCGTCCACCCAGTGAATACCGGCAGGCTGGGTCAGTTCCGCCATCTTTTCCACCCAGCGCAGCAGGTGCTCGTTCTTGGTTAAGGGAATCGCCGCATTGGCCTGAGTAATGGTCGCCATATGAATGCTCCTTGATGAGAATCGGAGCGCGCCGCCCGCAAAAAAGGTGAGTGGAGCGGCGGCTTAAGAGAGCATTTAAATGGTAACGCAGCTAGAGGCAGAACGGAAACCGGCCTCCTCGCCAGAGCGGCCCCGGAAGCCGGCAGAAATATAGAGCTGCACCCGAGGGAAAAAACGCTTGCGCTCACGATAAGTGAGAACGGCGCGATGCAAATGCACCTTAGTGTCGCCCAAATCCGCCAAAGATGTACTTCTGAGACCCCATTTGCACAAACTCCTAAGGTGTTTTGCGGATTGTTGTCTCTAAGGCGCAACGGTACGGTTCCTTAGGGTCCTACAAACAATCCTGAAATTGAATTTCAAAATTGGCTGCGGTGTGCGCCAGTTTGCGCACGTCCCTGCCTGTCAGGAGAACGGATGAAGTTTTGGGCTTTTGGTCTGGTACTGGCTAGCAGCATGGTTTGGGCGCAGGTTCCGCAGTCGCGTCACGTATGGATTATTACCGAAGAAAATCATAGTTATGAGGCCGTCATCGGTAACTCCAGCATGCCGTATTTCAACTCGCTGGCCTCGAAGTACGGACTGGCGACGCAATACTACGCCGAGCAGCACAATTCTCTTTCCGCTCTGATGTGGCTGGTCGCGGGCCAGCCGATCACGTCGAACGACAACACCACCAGTTGCTACGCATCCGACAACATTGCCCGGCACCTGATCGGGGCGGGGCTGAAGTGGCGCTCCTACCAGGAAGACCTTCCGTATGCGGGGTTCACTGGGATCAGTTATGCGAATTACGTTCGCCGCCACAATCCCATCATCGATTTCAGCGACACGTGTGCTTCTGGGCAGTCAAAAAATTCCGTGCCCTTCGGCCAGCTGGCGACAGATATCGCCAACCACGCCACGCCCAATTACGCGTATATCACTCCGAACCTGAACCACGACGCGCATAACGGGACGCTGGCATCGGCTGATTCGTGGCTTGCCGCCGAGGTTCCTGCCATCCTGCGCTTGCCGGAATTTCAGCCTGGTGGAGACGGCATTCTCTTCATCGTTTGGGATGAGGCCGATCTTGGCGGGAATGGGCAAATTGACAATCGTTGCACTTCTACCATTTCGACTGGCTGCGGGGGACGGCTTGCCACCTTGGTGATTGGTCCCCAGGTGAAGCACGGGTACAAGTCTGCGATCCGCTACGACCATGCCAATTTGCTGCGCACCATCTGCGACGTGATGGGATTCAGCACCTGTCCCGGAGCAGCCGGGGTGGCCAATCCTATGCGGGATTTCTTCAATCTCGTGAATATCACCACGCCGTTCCCTAATGCAGCGGTGGCTTCGCCGCTGCACGTTGTGGCGGGGGTTTCTAACAGCGTGCCCGTGACCAAGATGCAGGTCTACGTCGATGGCGTTCTGAAATACCAGGTCAGCGGCAGTTCCGTGAATACAAGCTTGGCGATGGCGATGGGAAACCACAATGTCGTGGTGCAATCCTCGGATAACGCCGGGGGCATCCACAAGCGCAGCGTTCCGGTTGCCGTGCAGTCGACGGCGGTGGTGGTGAAAAACCCTGCGCCGAGTTCCGTGGTGCCGCTTACGGTACCCATCAGCGCAACCGCCAATGGCCAGAAGGCGATCAGCCGGATGCGGCTTTATGTGGATGGCAACTCCGTCTTCCTCAGCAGCGGAAATACGCTCAACACCAGCGTGGCGCTGAAGGGCGGCGGCCACACGCTCGCGGTGGAAGCGACGGACACATCCGGCAATCTGACCACCAACAAGTTTCCGGTCACTTCGTCAAGCCCGGTGGTGAAGATACTTTCGCCGGCATCGGGTGCGTCATTCATTACGCCGATGGTGCTGTCGACGACCAGCATCGATCCCACTCCGGCAGTGAGCACCCAGGTCTACATCGATGGGAAGTTTGTTTATCAGGTGAGCGGCAAAGGGGTGCAAGCGTTGCTCCCGGTGAGTCCAGGCAGTCACACCGTTGTCGTGCAGGAGCAGAACCAGGCAGGAGCGATTTACAAGAGCAGCCTAGGGGTGAAGGTAATTTCGGTGCCGATCACCATTCTGTCCCCTGCGGCGAATGCGACGGTGACCTCGCCGGTGACCATTTCGGCTTCGGCGCCCTCCAGCAGCCCGGTGCAGACCATGCAGATTTATATCGACAACAAGCTGGCTTACCAGGTTTCGGGGCAAACCATCAAGCACAGCTTCTCGCTGGCGATCGGCAAGCATTACATCGTGGCCAAGGGCTGGGACGGCTCTAACGACAATTGGTGGACCGGCGAAAATATCAACGTGAAGTAAGAGTGGGTGATCCCGACCGGGTCACCTGTCGGTTCGCTCCCAGCCTTGAAAACTCCGAAAACCAGGGCGCGCCTAAGGTGTTTGGCTGATTGCTGCCATACCCATTCCCCTGTAGTGTGCGCCTAAGGCTCCCAAGAAAATACAACAAGCGCTGCTCAGGTCGACCGCCGCAGCGATTTTCGAGGGCACGATGAAACGATTCGCGTTGGGGCTGGCGTTGACGGCATTCGTGTTCCCCAGTCTCGTGGCAACGAGACCCGGGGCACGCCCTTCCTTCTACGCCTATGGGCAAACGACACAGGTCACGATTCCAGCTACCGATCCGGATTTCAGCATAGTGCTGTTTCCCGACACCCAGTACTATAACGGCTCCAACGCGTATGTGTTCAAGGACCAGGCCAACTGGGTGGTGAGCCAGCAATCGGCGCTGAAGATCAAAGCGGTGATTGGGCTGGGGGACATCGTCGACGGCGGCGGTTATCCCGTCGACAGCAGCGGAAACGTGAACGGAACCTGCTCGACAACGCCGTCGTCCTCGTGGCAAACACAATGGCAGCAGGCGCAGGCGGCGGTCAGCGTCCTGACCACGCATGGAATGTATTACCAACCTACCATCGGCAATCATGATTACGACTGCGAGGCGGACCGGCCGCAGCCACGCGGCGCGACCAATTACTTTTATCGCTTTGGCAAGCTGGCGGTCGCGCCCACGGCTTACATCCTTGATTCCAGCGGAAAGCGCACGCCGAATTTTTACAAGATCATGAAAATTGGTTCGGTGAATTACATGATTTTGTCGCTGGAACTGTTTCCGCGGAGCTGGGTTGTGACCGCCGCCAACAACCTGATCTCGAACTTCGCGGGGCCGGTGGTCGTGGTGACGCATGCCTATCTGTCGAATGACGGCTCGGGACCGACTTTCGGTTCCACCATGCCTGCGGGCACGGCGTACCCGCTGTGCTCAGGTTTTCCCAGCAGCGTTTATGGCTGCCTCAATGATTCGTACGCATCGTACAAACCGGTTGGGGGCGGAACCGATGGAATTGGGTTGTGGTCCCAGCTGATCGGGAAACATCCGAATGTGTTTATGGCTCTCAGCGGGCACATACGGCTGCCGAGTCCCGGGAATTATCCAGCCGTCCCCAACTACAACGGCGCCGGCCACGTGGATTGCAATGCGCAGTCGTGGACAACAATGTGTTCGAATCCGTATCGACCGATTCAGATCCTGTCGGACTTTCAGGGGCAGGGAAATAATGGGTACTTCGGATATGGATATCTGCGCATCCTGACGGTCAGCCCTTCGAAGAAGACAGTGTCGGTGTTCACCTATTCGCCGTCGATCGCATATCACACGAGCAATTTTCCGGCGGGAATTCCTGCGTACAAAACCGACGCCTACAACCAGTACACGATGAGCTTTCCGAATACCTTTGGCGGACCAGACAGCGAGATCACTCACATCACCGCCCCTCTTGATGGCAGCCACGTTCCACTGAGCTTCGGTATTTCGGCGCAAGCCTCCGGACCGGATAGCGCCGGGCATATGCAGATCTACGTGGATGGAATCAAGGCCGGCGACTACGCCAACGTGAGCGCGCTGCCTTCCGGAACAACCGTGACTTTGCCGGGATCTGGAGTACACCGGGTGGCCGTTCAGACTTACGACAGCACTAAGGCGGCCTGGGTCAAGTCGGTGATTTACGTGATGAATCCGTGAGGTCGTCCAGCTGCACTCATGTTGCGGCAAAAGGTTTTAACCGCAAAGATCGCGAAGCACTGCCGCGAAGTGCGCCAGCAAGTCAGGCTTTAACTTCGAGTTCCGCTTTGGAATAGTGCGAATCCACGTAGTCGTCGAGGATGCGGATGAATTCTTCCACAATCTTGTCGCCGCGGAGCGTGGTCATGAGTCTACCGTCGACGTAAACCGGGGCTTTGGGCTCTTCGAACGTGCCTGGTAGCGAGATGCCCAGATTCGCGTGCTTGGATTCACCGGGCCCATTCACCACGCAGCCCATCACCGCGACTTTCATCTCTTCCACCCCGGCATAACTCTGTTTCCAGACCGGCATCTGCTCGCGCAAGTAGGACTGAATCTGCTCCGCCATCTCCTGGAAGAAAGTGCTGGTGGTGCGTCCGCAACCGGGGCAGGCGGTGACTTGCGGCGTGAAGCTGCGGATTCCTAGCGATTGCAGAATCTGCTGCGCCACGCGGACTTCTTCGGCGCGATCTCCTCCCGGGGCGGGCGTGAGCGAAACCCGAATGGTGTCGCCGATGCCCTCCTGCAGAAGAATCGACAAGCCCGCGCTGGATGCCACAACTCCCTTTGCGCCCATGCCGGCCTCGGTAAGGCCGAGGTGAAGAGGGTAGTTGCAGCGCGATGCCAGGGAGCGGTAGACGTCCACCAGGTCCTGCACTCCGCTGACCTTAGCGCTGAGGATGATCTGGTCCGGGCGCAGGCCGTACTTTTCTGCTGCTGCCGCCGAATTCAACGCGCTCACCACCATCGCTTCCATGGTGACTTCGCGGGCGTCCTTGGGATCGGAAGAGTGCGAGTTCTCGTCCATCATGCGGGTGAGCAGCGATTGATCGAGCGATCCCCAGTTCACCCCGATGCGCACCGGCTTCTGGTTCTCCACTGCGACCTCAACCATGGTGCGGAAGTTGGAGTCGTCTTTTCGGCCGACGCTTACGTTTCCCGGGTTGATGCGGTACTTGGCCAGAGCCTTCGCGCAAGCGGGAAATTTCTTCAGCAGGATATGCCCGTTGTAATGAAAGTCTCCGATGATGGGAACGTGAACGCCGCGCGAGTCGAGTTGCTCGACAATGTGGGGCACGGCTGCTGCCGCTTCCTCGTTGTTGACCGTGACCCGAACCAGTTCCGACCCGGCGCGAGCGAGCGAGGCGACCTGCTCCACCGTCGCGGCCACGTCGGCGGTGTCCGTGTTGGTCATCGACTGCACCACAACCGGTGCATCCGAACCGACCCGGACGTTGCCGATGCTGCAAGTGACGGTTTGGCGGCGTTGGATGAAGGCCATGTGGAATCTACAGTTTAGCAGGTTGCTTCATACGGCGTAAGCTGTGCTTATCCAAACCACAAGTCATAGGAGGATAATGCTTTTATGAAGCGGAAATTGGGTCAAAGCGCCGAATACGAGGCTGCCAAGAAGGTGGCGCTGGAAATATTGAAGGAGGGATTTGATTTACAGTATGCTCCGCCAGCATCTCGGGACGAATTGCATGACCGCGAGGCGGCGCGTCGCGAGTTGCAGCGCCCAGATACAAGTCGGAGTAAATCACGCCAGCTTACGCCTGCTGCCAAAAAGTAATGCCAGTCTGCGTCGTCGGGACTGCCCCGGAAATACTGCAACGAGACTTGATGAGTGCAATAAGTTGGTTTGCCTCGGCCTCGTCGAGTCCCTCCCCGAACTCAACCGTTTTGGCGCCGTGATCAAAGGCGATACAACTCGAGCGATGTGATCTACCTCCGCCTACCTCGGGCTGGAATCGCAGGTTCCGGAGTTCTGAAGGACGGTAATTCTTGTCCCAGCCAATACCGATGATTCTCTTCTTCACAGTCAAGCGATCTGAGGATAGTAAGAGCAAGTCCTCACCTGTTGCGGTGCGAAATAGGAAGTAGACGCCGAAGATCTCGCCGAGTGCCCACATCCCCATCCAAGCAAATTCGAAGAACTGAAACTCCTGGACGAGGTGTTTACCAGTTTCCCAGCCGCCATAGCTCCAGCCGGCGAGCCACAATGTGACAAATACCACGAGCAAGATGCTGCGTCTCATTGGAATGCGGACGCACAGGGAGGAGCCTTCCTCGGTCAAGGTTGAGCGCATTCGATGCGGCTGCTCGAAATCGACCATTGCAGTTGCATATATAAAACCAGCGCCCGCATCTCGCAATGTTTTTTTGAATGAACGCCTTCAACCTCAAGGCGCGATCTTCGAGATTTTACCGTCGGATCCTACGGCGACTACGACACTCGGTTTGGACTCCACCGCGTTAAAGCCATTCGGCAGAAAGAGGCTCCAACTCCGCAGCGAATCTCTCGAGAAGCCGGTGACTCCCGATCCGACCGCAACTATTGAGTCGTTGTGCGGCCGGCTCGGAACGTACGCAATTGCTGAGAAGAACTTCGTCTCCGGAAGCATGGCCAGCTTCCAGGTTTTGCCGCCGTCGTCGGTGCTGGCCAGATTGGCTCCGCCGTGCTCGGGATTCTTGTAGTCCCCGCCTGCGATTACGCCGTGCAGCGCGTCTTTAAAGGCGATGGAGAAAATGCCTTGTGATGGAGAGCCGTGCACGATGGGAGTATCGGCGACGGTCCAGCTTTCGCCGCCGTCATGCGAGGCGAATACCCGGGCTACCGGACCGCCGGTCGCGAACCATGCGTCTTTCATTCCGTTTACGGCAATGCAGGTGTTGCTGGCGGCGAAGGCGCCTTCGCCGGCGACTGCGGGCGGCATTTTGGCAGGATCGGAATAGCGCCAGGTTTTGCCGCCGTTTTCTGTGAGAAGGATCTGAAGTTTTCCGTTTACCGGATCGCCTACGACCATGCCGTGCAGCGGATCGAGAAAGGCCATGCAGTCGAAAAAGCCGTTAGGATCGTGATTGGTGAACTGGAGTTCCCAGGGCCTGCCCAACCGCCGATGATAGACGCGCGATTTCTCTCCATTGCCGGAAGCCAGCAGAAATGCTTCAGAGCGAAACGCCTTCACGCCGCGAAAGTCGAGGTCGCCCGCGCCAGGCACTGTACCGACGGCCCAGGTTTTGCCGCCGTCCTTTGTAAACAGATACGTGCCATGAGTGCCGCTGGCCCAGATGATCTTCTGATCGACGATGCTTACGCCGCGCAGGGATTCTTTGGTGTGGCTGTCCAGAAGTTGAACCTGCGCGAGAGCGCTCAGGCCCAGAAGAAGCGCGCAGGCAGCACGCATTGTAACGAGAAAAGTTCGCACTTCTCTCCTGTGTGATCCCGACTCGAAATGGCAGGTTTGACGTTTTGGTTTACGGGAGGCTCTGCACCGTCTTCCAGATGTCGTTGTAGATCACCATCGCGGCAAACAGCACCAGGAACACGAATGCCGCCTGGTAGATGCGCTCTTTGACCGGTAGGCTGATGTCACGGCGCATCAGGCTTTCGATAAACAGCAGCAAGATGACGCCGCCGTCCATAATCGGAATGGGCAGCAGGTTGAAGATGCCGAGATTGAGGCTGATGATGGAGGTAATGATCAACAGCGGCGCCCAGCCTTTTTCCTGAACCGCCTCTCCTGTAATTTGAGCGATGCCAATGGGTCCGGAAATCGTCTTCGGGGAGACCTTTCCTTGCAAGAGTTTGCCCACGAGATCCACCAGCATGACCGAGTTGGTGCGGTTCTCGGCCAGGGAGCGCTGAAAAGCTTCGCCCAAAGGCAGCGTGCCCACCTTCACATCCGGGCCGCCGGTAAACCCAATCCGGTAAGGAGGCTCGCCCTCGGCTTTCTTGGCGCCAAAGCGACGGACCAAGGATTCAAACCAGCCGGGCTTTTCACCGCTGTTCGGCGCCCCAGCACGCACCGGTTGCAGCGAGATGTTGAGCTGCTGACTGCCGCGCAGGACGGTGAGTTGCACGGGTTTGTCTTTGCTGACCTGCAACTTCTGGATCATGCCCTGGATGGAGGAGAGCGGCTGACCGTCCATGTCGACGATGCGGTCTCCAGGCTGTATGCCGGCTTTCGCGGCAGGCATATTGGCTTCCACGCTAGCCACCACGATGGGTTCCTTGGGATACCAACCCGAGGACCCGACTTCGTTGACCGTCACTTTCTGGGGAATGACCGTCTTCTGAATTCTTTCGTCACCGCGCTGGAGGATGACGGGCAGAGGCTGATTAGGACTGAGCGAGTCTTTGGCGCGGACTTGTTCCCAGGTAGGATTGTCGATGCCATCAATCTTGACGATCCGGTCCCCGGGCACAACTCCGATTTTCGCGGCGGGAGAACCCGGTTCCACTCCACCCACCACCGCGGGTTCATCCATGAACGCGGCGTACTCGGAATGGAACTTGTAGACGCCAGTCAACAGAACGATCGCCAACAGGATGTTCATGACCGGCCCGGCTATGGCGATCAGAAAGCGATGCCAGCGGGGATGAGACAGGAATTCACGCGGGTCCCCGGTGCGCTCGTCCATGGGGTTCTCGCCGCTCATCTTTACGTAGCCGCCCAGGGGGATGGCGTTGATCCGGTAGTCGGTCTCGCCCCTGCGGAAGCCTACGAGCCGCTTGCCAAAACCGATGGCAAACTGCTCGACCCGCACTCCCAGCAGCTTGGCCACGGCATAGTGGCCGAACTCGTGGATCAGAATCATAAAGCCAAGTACAACCGCGACTGTGACCAGGTCGATAAGGAAGGAAGTCATATTTGGAGACTAGTTTTGCCGCACAGCCACTGAGGCGGGAACTGCAGTCCGGCTCAGGCGCGCAACCCTTTCGCGAGCGTTGGCTCGGGCTTGCTGATCCACGGCCAACACTTCTTTTATAGATTCCAATTTGCCCGCCGGCGTTTCAGAAACGACCTGATCGATCACTACAGGGATTTCCCGAAACTGGATTTGCCCGTCCAGGAACGCCGAAACTGCGATCTCATCGGCAGCGTTCAAGGCAACTGTTTTGCCGCCTCCCGTTTTTACGGCCTCATACGCCAGGCGCAAACAGGGAAATTTTTCCATGTCGGGAGGGCAGAAATCGAGGTGTCGTAAGTCACTGAGACTAAAGTTCAATTCCGAAGCGATGCGTTCTGGATAAGTTAGCGCGTACAAGATCGGCAGGCGCATATCCGTCACCGAAAGTTGAGCAAGAATGCTGCCATCCACAAACTCGACCAGCGAGTGAATGGTGGACTGGGGGTGCACGATGACCGAGACCTGCTCTGGCGGCAAGTTGAACAAACGACAGGCTTCAATGACCTCAAAGCCTTTGTTCATCAGGGTGGCCGAATCGATGGTGATGCGGTTGCCCATCTTCCACGTGGGGTGGTTCAGCGCCTGCTGGACGGTGATGTTGCCAAATTGTGACTGGGGAGTGTTCAGAAAGGGGCCGCCGGAGGCGGTCAGCCAGATGCGCCGGACTTCATTCATCCGGCCTCCTCGCAGGCATTGGTGGACGGCGTTGTGTTCGCTATCGATCGGTAAGAGCGCTTTGCCCTGGCGGCGGGCTTCCGCCGTAATGAGTTCTCCGGCGGCGACCAGACACTCCTTGTTGGCCAGGCCGACGGTTTTGCCGGCCTTGACCGCTTCGTAAGTGGCCTCGAGTCCGGCCACGCCCACGATGGCGCTGACCACAAAATCTGCATCAGGATGGGTCGCGACCCGGACCGTTCCAGACGCGCCGTGGACGATTTCGGTATCCGCAATTCCGATAGATTTCAGCCGCGCTCTGAGATTGTCAGCATGGGATTCGGCGGCAACGGAAATAATTCGAGGGCGCCAGCGCTTGGCCTGCTCGAACGCAAGTTCGACATTCCGACCCGCGGCCAGCGCGGCCACCTGAAAGCGGTCGGGAAAGGATTCCACCACACTGAGAGTGCTGCGGCCGATGCTGCCGGTCGACCCTAAAATCGCGAGGCGCTTCATGGATAGGAATATGGTACTAGAAAGGGGGCATCAGACTTCGGGCGTCAGGCTCACTCATTAGTTCGCGCCCAAAATTTCCACCACGGACGCTCTTTTCCCTGGATTGCGACACGCTCTGGATACCACCAGCGGCTGAAATGGGCCAGATAATCTTTGCCTCGTGTGTCTCTAATACGAACGTCGCACATGTAAGGGCTTTCGACGAACTGAGACTGACCACGCCGTCCCCGTTGCGTCTTTGTGTCAAAATGGAGCACCAAATCCGCGGTCTCTATGCACGACCGATCAGAACCCTGGCGTTGGACCATATCCCAAAAGAATTCGGTATAACGGTCGGGAATGCCCGAGATTGGCGCGACCAGTAGTTCGGGCGGTTCCGCAGTTCTTCGTACAAAATCTATGCGTAAGGTTTCGCACCCCGTTTGACGGGCGAGTCTCAGAATGTGCCCCATCACATAATCGTCGTCAGCGTAGTTCATCAGGCTTGTGAACGAGTGCCCAATGTTGTGGGCCACGCTTTTAAGTACTCTGTATCGCGGCATTGCTTTGATGATTGTCCCTTATACGCCACTCTCTGTGCTGTACGTGAGGCCTGATTCTTCCTTACTGCATCATCACTCGCCATGAAACGATAATCCACAGCACCGGCGCGGCAAACAGCAGGGCATCGATTCGGTCGAGCATGCCGCCGTGGCCGGGAAGAATCGCGCCGGAGTCTTTCACGCCGGCGCCGCGCTTAATCAGGGATTCGACCAGGTCCCCGAGTTGGGCCGCGACGTTCAGCACCATCGAGACTACGATCACTTCAAAGAGAGAAAGCTGGCTGGCGCTGAAGATGCCGTCTTTGCGCTCAATCAGCCCAGCCCGCAACAGAGCGCTGCTGAGAGGAACAGCATATCGAAACAAAATGGCTCCGACTGCAATGCTGGCTGCCACCGAAGCCACCGAGCCTTCCCAGGTTTTATGCGGGCTGATGCGCGGCGACATGCGATGGCGTCCGAACGGCTTGCCGATGAAGTAGGCGAAGATGTCTCCCGCCCAAACCAACAGCAGCAAGTAGAGGAGCAGGATCGCGCCCTGCCACTGCTCGCGCAATTGCACCAGACAAGCCATGGGCAAAGCAATATAGACGAAGCCAAATACCGAGACGCGCGCTGCGGGAAATCCCGAAGCCAGTTCGTGGTTGCGCATGGCAATGGTGAGAAAGACGAACGGGGCGAGAACAGAAAAGGCCAGGCCGTAATAGGTGAATGCGCCGGTCGACATCAGATCGGGAACGCCGGGATGAAAGGCAATGAGGAAGAAGAACAGCCCGCAAAAAATGTAGGTGGCAATATGCAGGGGCCGGCTGCCATAAGCTTCGGAAAGCTGCAGCAGTTCGCGAACCGCAAGCAGCGCGACCACGCCCGCCACGAACGCCAGCACCTGCACGGGTGCGCGCAGCACCAGGAGCAGAACGATGGGAATGAGCACTACGGCGGTGAGTACTCGCTTGAGCAGTTCCAATCGGAATCAGCTCCGCAGGGCGCGCGAGGATTGGGATTCGTTGAGGCCGCCATAGCGGCGTTCGCGCGTCTGGTACTCGGCGATGCCTTCGAGCAGGTGAACGCCGCGGAATTCCGGCCACAGCGTAGGCGTGACGTAGATCTCCGCGTAGGCGAGTTGCCACAGAAGAAAGTTGCTCAGGCGCATTTCACCGCTGGTGCGGATGACCAGGTCGGGATCAGGTAAGTGGCGGGTGTAGAGATGCCGCGAAACCGCATCTTCATCAATTTTCAAATGCGCGATTCCGCCGTTGTTGGCGGCGGCGTGCAGCATGGATTGGAAGGCGTCAACCAGTTCCGAGCGGGCGCTGTAGTTGAGGGCAAGGGTCAGCAACATTCCGCTGTTGCGCGAAGTTTCTTGCTTTGCCCAGGCCATCCTTTCCTGCACAAACTCCGGCAACTCGTGCAGGCGGCCGATGTACTGCAGCCGCACATTGTTCTTGTGCAGTGTGGGGACTTCCTGCTTGAGGTAGCGGGCCAGCAACTTCATGAGGAAGTCGACTTCGGCTCTGGGGCGGCGCTTCCAGTTCTCTTCGGAAAAGGCGTACAGCGTAAGCGAGGGAATGCCGATGCGGGAGGCGCATTCGACCACGTAACGCACGGACGTGACTCCGGCGCGATGTCCGGCCACACGCGGCAGGTGGCGGCGGCGCGCCCAGCGGCCGTTGCCGTCCATGATGATGGCGATGTGTTTTGGAAGCCGTTCCGGATCGAGCCGCAGGTAAACTTCGGCTTCTTTCTTGTCCAGTCCGGCAGGAACTGTCACCTGCAAGGAAATCCCTTCCGTTTCAGAAACTAACATAGGGGGAAGGGAGTTGCAACGAAGGGGAAGACGGCTTCCGGCTTCAGGGCCTCCGGTTTTCTTGGCGAAGCTGGCGCAATCTTTGCGTCCTTTGCGGTCACAATCTTAAAAGCTTTTAACCGCAAAGGTCGCGAAGGATTCGCAAAGTGCGCTAAGAAGAGCTATTGGCTTGATTCCTGGGGCACGATTGCCAGTTCCAGGTGCTCGGTCCTGCGCAGAATCGTGATGGACGTCTTGGCGCCGACCTGGGTATCGGTGAGCAGGCGATGCAGGTCGTCAACTCCAACGATAGGTTGACCGCCCAGGGCGATGATTACGTCGCCTTCACGCAAGCCGGCACGCTCCGCGGGACTGGCATGCGCGACGCCCACAACCATCACTCCGGTCTCCTTCGCCAGATCGTAGAAGCGGACGATGCGGCGATGCAGGGTCACGGTTTGCGCTTCGACTCCGATGTAAGCGCGGCGTATACGTCCTTGCTGGAGCAGGCGGCTGGCAACGAATTTTGCGGTGTTGATGCCAATGGCGAAGCACAGGCCTTGCGCGCCCATGATGGTGGCCGTGTTCACGCCGATGACGTGGCCATCGGAGGAAACCAGCGGCCCGCCGGAATTACCGGGATTCAAAGATGCGTCGGTCTGGATGACATCGTCGATCAGGCGCCCCGAGTAGGAACGCAACGAACGCCCCAACGCGCTGACCACGCCTGCGGTGACGGTGTACTGAAATCCGTAAGGATTCCCGATCGCGATTGCCAACTGGCCAACACGCAGCTTCTGAGAATCTCCAAGCTGCACGGCGGTGAGATTGGGAGCGTCGATGCGAATCACCGCCAGGTCGGTCGCGGGATCGTCGCCAATGAGGTCAGCAGGGAAGTGGCGGCCGTCCGAGAGTGAAACCTCGATGCGCGAGGCATCGTGCACTACGTGACTGTTTGTAAGCACCAGGCCGTCAGGCGTAAACACGAATCCCGAGCCGCCGCCGTGGCGCTCGCGTTGCTCGCCGTTGCGGGCCCGCGCAGCCTGGGTGACCTCAATCTTGGCAACCGAAGGGCTGACTCTTTCTGCGGCGGAGACCACGGCCTGCGAGTAAGCGTCTAACAGGGCCGAGTCGGGATGAGGCGCGGTCAACGGTGTGGTTTCAAGAGACTCTGATGAAAGTAACTGCATGGGAGGGTAGATGAGGGAGAAGTCAGTGGGGATTCAGGGGGCGATCGGAAGTAAGGATCAACAGGTGGGTTTCGCCGTTTTTGGTCACCGCCCAAATTGCGCTGATAAGCCCAAGTTACTTGACGCCAGCGGTTTCCGTTATTGTCTGCGGTTACCGCGACTCGCCTGCGAGACCTGAGGACCGGGAATCTGTACAATCGAGCGGGGCTTTCGGAGTGCCAGGAAAATGGGTGTGTTGCGGCGCATGGCCGCGCCAGTGCATCGTCGATTCCGAGGCAGAAAGAGCGATTACTTTCTCGCGCTGCTGAAGGCGGGTGAGGCCACAACGCTGCTCGACGTAGGCGGCGGCACAGGCATGGCGGGGGAGTTCTTGCCCATCTATAAAACGTTCCACACCGTCACCGTCGTGAACCTGGACCCGCCTGCAAATGCCGCTCTGGAGGTCAACCATGTTCGCGTGGTTAAAGGCGACGGCCGATGCCTTCCTTTTTCCGACAAAGCGTTTGACTGGGTATTTTCGAATGCGGTTATAGAACACGTTGGCGACTGGTCCGATCAGCAAAAGTTCTCCGCGGAAATCAGGAGGGTAGCGGCCAGGGGGTACTTCGTGACGACTCCCAATCGCTATTTCCCGATTGAGCCGCATGCACTACTTCCGCTTTATCAGTTCTACCCGCGTTGGCTTAAGCCTATCGCGTTGCGGGTTTCGCCGGGTTACATGCGAGAAGTGGAGAACATTTCTTTGCTTAGCAAGAGAAAGCTGAAGCGTTTATTCCCGGATGCGGATGTAACATCTTTCAACTTTGGAAGCTCATTGATTGCATCTTGCGTCTGCAACGGACGCTAGGCCGGGAGCTTCGCCACGACGAAACAGTGGCATGTGGCTTGATCGGCAAAAGCCGCCTGGAGACCGAAATCAGTCTGGAAGCCAGTGATGCGATCTCTCTAAATCCATTTTGACGTAACGCTCTGAGGTCCCATTCCGGGATCATTACGCCGTAGCATCCGAACCGGGCCGAATGCGCGGGCGGCTCCAGCCGACGATATCTTCGAGAATCCGCGCGGCACTGCCAGGGCGCGGGTGCTCAAAGCCGTTCATGCAAGACTACGTCGCGCGTGAAATGAAGGCTAAAAAGAAATGAATGGCGGTGATTCCGTTTGTTTATGGCGGCTTTACTAATTCGTGTCGACGATTGAAAATGAATAACTTCGGCGGGAGGAGCGAACCTCGGCTTCCGGCTTCAGGCGCTAGGCTTGAGCATCGCAGGATGAGAGGCCTAAAGCCTAAAGCCCAAAGCCCAAAGCCTGACGCCTGAAGCCGCTTTTAAACGCAAATCAGACAGGAGATGCATTCCATCATGGCTGCTACTGGAGAACTCATCCGCCTTATCAACTACGTTGACGACATCACCACCACCCTGCGCCGCATTCAGGCCTCGCTCTACGGGATGGAGGCGGACGAGCGCAAGCGTCTGGCCGAGAGCTTGCGCGCTGCCGACCAGCGCCTTCGCGAACTGCTCGCGGAGGTAGAAAAGTAGTGGCGGAAATTCGTACCGTTGCCGTCATTGGCGCGGGAACCATGGGGCGCGGCATCGCTCACGTGGCCGCGCTGGGTGGCTATCGCACCGTGCTGGAGGATGTGCTTCCGGCAGCGTTGCGCAAAGCGCAGGACGAAATTCGCGGCAACCTCGACAAAGCGGTCCAACTTAAGAAGGTTTCCTCCGGCGAAGCCAGCGCGGCGCTGGGCCGCCTCGAATACGCAGGCAGCGTGGAAGAGGCGGCGCGGGAAGCCGATCTTGTAATCGAAGCCGTTCCCGAGGAGATGGAATCGAAGATCGAGATTTTTACCCTGCTCGACAAGATCTGCCGGCCCTCAACCATGCTTGCTTCGAATACTTCTTCGTTGAGCATTACTGAAATCGCCAGCGTGACCTACCGCGCCAAGAAGTGCGTGGGCATGCACTTCTTCAACCCGGTGCACAAGATGAAGCTTCTCGAGGTTGTGCGGGCACTGGAGACAGATGACGAAACCATCGCAGCCGCAGTTGACGTGGGCCGCCGGATGGGCAAAGAAACGGTGGTGATTAAAGAGTCGCCGGGATTCATCACCAGCCGCATCAATTCCATGATCGGCAACGAAGCTTTCTACATGCTGCAGGAGGGAATTGCGTCCGCGTCCGATATTGATAAGGCCTTGAAACTCGGCCTGAATCATCCTATGGGTCCGTTTGAATTGGTTGACCTGGTGGGACTGGACACGCGGCTGCACATTCTTGAGTACCTTCACAAGACCCTCGGCGAGAAATTCCGGCCTGCACCTCTGCTGGTGCAGTACGTTAAAGCCGGGCGGCTGGGAAAAAAGAGCGGACGCGGAGTTTACGAGTACCCCAAGCCGCCCTCGCAAGCAGCGCAAAACTAAGCTCCCTCATCCATAACCCTGCGGGTGCTCGCCCGCAGGAGTTCACGTTGCAGTTCACGGCATGGCGAATCTCCAGACCGGAGCACGGCAAAGCTTCTCCCAACGGGACTGGGGCGCACCGTTGGAATAGTCCCAGCATGCCGGTAATCTATGCAGCGCAAAGCCAGGCTCTGGCTGCCCTGGAGATGCTGGGGCATTTACAGGGACGCGACCTGCTGCACAATTACGTGCTCATCCCCATTACCCTGGAGGAAGCCTTGGTCGAGAGCCTGGGTATGCACCTGCTTCCGGAGAACTGGCGCGCTGATCCGGCACCGATGGAATTGCGCAGGATCGGAGACGAGTGGCTGGAGCGGGCTGAATGCCCGGTGCTGCGGGTCCCCAGCGCGCTGCTTCCCCAGGAGTTCAACTTCCTGCTGAATACCCGCCATCCGGACTTTCAGCAGCTCAAGTTTGGAGATCCTATTCCTTTTCGCTTTGATCCTTGCCTGTTTAAGAGGGTCTAAAACACTCAACCGTTTTCCGCGAACAGGCAGCGCGAACCCGCCTTATCGCGCAGCGATGCTCTGCTTGTGCAGTTCGTCGCGAAATGCTTGCTCGCGCTCGTCGACAAATTGCTTGTATCCCTGCCGGTCAATAAACGGGTTCGCGCCTTTGCTGATGCGCGCGTACTTTGCCGGCATGTCGTAATAATCGCCGTGAGCGCCGAGGAACACGTCGCAGGGAAGCGAGCGCAGCACGCGGAACCCTTTTTCGTAATCCCTTGCGATCTCGGGATAGGCGGCATTGTTCACCAACTTGTATCCCGGGTTCACATTGGGACTGCCAACAATGACGACGTCATAGCTCTTTCCGCCGTCGTCAACCTTCATTGTCCAGGTGGTGCAACCCTTGGTGTGGCCCGGCGTGAGGTGCGCGGTGAGAACCGTGCCGCCGAGCGCGACCGTGTCGCCGTCATGCAGCACGCGGTTGACCTTCGCAGGCGGATATAACATCTCCGGCCTGTTGCCGTAGGCGAAGTCCTCTCTGCCGCCGGATTCGACGACGGCCACGTCCGCATCCATCACCATGTACTTCGCGCCGGTGAGTTGCTGGATTCGAGCTGCGCCCGCGTCATGGTCGAAATGCGCATGGCTAATCAGCAGGATTTTAATATCGGCAAATCGGAATCCCAGCTTCTCGACGCTCTGTTGAATCTGCGGAACAGATTCCTGCAGTCCAGCGTTGATGAGAATGTGCCCCTGCGGTGTAGTCACCAGATAGATACCGAGGCTTTGACTGCCGACGAAGTAGATGTTGCCGATAACGTGGTGAGGAGGAAAAGGAACCAGATACTCAGACCCGGAGTTTGCCGCCGGCGAGTGCAGCGCCAAACCGCGCGGCCCTACCAGCGCGAGTAGAAAAAGAACCGTTGAGCTCAGTCGCAAGTGGAAGTTCCTTCGCACCGATGGCGAACACGTTGCCGCCAGAATCGCGGGCTAATCTGCCGCAGTGGTTTGCCCCTCGGGGCGCTCGAACGCGCTTTGCCGCCCCACCGTGGCTACTTCCATTTTGTAGTACTTGTACCACTTCGCGCGGCCGGCCTGCTGAGCCAGTCGATGACGTACCTGGTTCCGCCACGCGCGCAGCGATTCCTCATCCCTCCACCAAACCACGGTCAGGCGCTCGCCATCCTCTGATTTGTAGCTTTTCACATCAATGAACCCGGGATTCTGGCGCACGAGTTCCTGCATCTCGGCATTCATGGCGGCGTAGTCTTCGCCCGCCTCGTCGGTCAGCTTGGAACGAAAGAGGATGATGAGCAAAGCATTCTCTCCTGGCGGGGAATGTAGGTCTGAGTAGTTGGATCGAATGCCGCACAAAGGGGATGCAGGAATATTCCAGACGGTTCCCACTTCTCGCAACTGCGGCGAGAAGTGGCGGACCCCGTTGGGGGCGCTCGATCGGTTATCCAAGTGCTTGCCTGAGCACACGTCACGATCCGGTCGCATTGTTTGACAATTCTTTACTCAACCTTGCCTAACTTTCCCGCCTGGAGGGTGTTTCTACTGATGTGAGTCGGAGGTGATGAAAATGAAGAAAATCGGCCTGGTACTTACGATGGGTTTGCTGCTGACCCTTGCATCCGCCGCGGCTCCCAAAGCCAATGCACAAGTGGCGGTCGGGGTCGCGATAGGAACTCCCGTTTATGTTCGTCCAGTCGCGCCGTACCCGTACGTGGCGCCACGACCCTACGTGGCGTATGTGCCGGCTCCGGTTTACTCGCGCGTTTACGTGGGAACTGCTCCGGTTTACTACCGGCACTGGGATCGGGATCGTTACTATGGGCGCCGCGACTACTACCGGCATTGGGACCGCGACCATGGGCGCCGTTGGGACGGTGACGGGCGCTGGCATCGTGACTGGCGGTAACAGAGCCGAATGACTTAGCAGTACGGGCTGTTCGTTGACTCTCGGAACCGCGGGCGGCCCCGGATTTATCTCCGGCAAATGCTGGAATGAATGTCGAATTATAGAAAGGGTTGAACTATGAAACTGAGAACATTGGTGGTTGGATTAGCCAGCCTGGCGCTGGCGCTTGCCTTCTCCGTGCCCAGCGCGATGGCTTCGGAACGGGGAACGGAGAGAATCGAAAAGCAAGTCCGGCATGAGTTGAACATGCTGCCATACGTGAACGCCTTCGATTACATGGCCTTCAACGTCGACGAGAATGGCAATGTCACTCTGACCGGAGAAGTCACGGAGCCGGTGCTGAAGAGCGAAGCCGGAAACGTGGTGAAACGAGTGGAAGGGGTCGAGCAGGTTGACAATCAAATCAAAGTGCTGCCGGTCTCTTTCATGGACAACGGCCTGCGGCTGCGGCTGTACCGGACGATTTACGGCTACCCGGCGCTGCAGAAGTACTCGCTGGGTGTGATTCAGCCGATCCGCATCATCGTCGAGAACGGTCACGTGACGCTGATGGGCGTGGTCGACAACCAGACCGATAAAAACATTGCCGGCATTCGCGCCAATTCGGTGCCGGGAATTTTCTCGGTCGACAACCAACTGCAAGTAGCTCGAAGCTAACACTCCGGATGCGAAGGTTCAGGTCTTCACTGACCTGGACCCTCGCGGTTCGGGTGCCTACCTTTTTCCCGCACGCTTCTGTCCAGCCTTCGCATACTCGAAGCGGAGGTACGCCTACAATCAATAGGAACTCCCAACGGAGATTGCCAATGCAGCAGACTCTGGATCACACGATTGCACTCCTGGCACGAACTCCCGCCGCTCTGAATGCGCTGCTGCGGGATTTACCCGAAGCATGGACTTTGTCGAACGAAGGCGAAAATACCTGGAGCGCCTACGACGTCATCGGCCACCTCAACCACGGCGAGCGCACCGACTGGATTCCGCGGGCGAAGAGAATCCTGGCATTCGGCGGAAGCCGCCCCTTCGAACCCTTCGACCGCCTGGCGCAAACGCGGGAGAGCGAGGGGAAAACGCTGCCTCAACTGTTGGATGAGTTTGCGCAATTGCGCTCGCAAAACCTGGCCGAGTTGCGCGCCATGAATTTGAGCCAGGAAGACATGGAGCGCCGCGGGCGTCACCCGGCGCTGGGGACGGTCACCCTTTCGGAGTTGCTGGCGACCTGGGCGGCACATGATCTGACCCACTTGCACCAGATCTCTCGAATCCTGGCCCATCAATATCGCGCTGCGGTTGGGCCATGGAGCCAATTCCTGGGCGTCCTAAAGTGCGCAGGGCACAGCTCCTGAGTGCTTTCCGGTACTAGTAACAACCTACATCCGCCGCTCCTCATCGTACCCACCGCGACGTGCGCACATGCGGAAAATCATCTTAGGCTTAGCAATCTTTGTGCTGGTCGGTCCATCTTCGCTGCTGGCCCAGAAGCGGGTTGAAGCTGGCGTGTTTCTCGATTACCTGGGAATCTCGCAAACCAAGACCAGCAACTTTGGACTGGGCGCGCGATTGGGCTTTCGCGTTCATCATGACGTCCTGCTCGAAGGCGAGCTGGCCTATGACTATGGGATCAACTTCGATGAGGCCTACGTCAACATTGCGAGTGGAAACCTCGCCGCCATCGAGCGTACCTCGATCGGGGTTACGCAATTCCTGGTCGGGCCTAAGTTTCAGGCAGCCGGGGGATTTCGCCCGTTTGCCACGATCAAGGCCGGGTTCACGGACTTTCGTCTCAGTCCCAGCCTGCTTCCCTACAGCAATATCGTGAGTACAGTTTTCGGCCTGCGGACTTCGAACCTGAACGCCGCGATCTATCCAGCGGCCGGACTGGAGGCGGCCATTGGCCCGGTGGGGCTGCGCTTCGAAATTGGGGACGAGGTCTATTTCAACTCGGGGGCGCACAACAATTTGCGCGTAACTCTCGGTCCCATTCTGCGATTTTGACGCGAGGGCGCATGACAGATCCCGCGTCGCGTGCGCTGGTTCACATCGGCACCTCCGGATGGCACTACAAACACTGGTGCGGCCCGTTTTATCCGGAGAAATTTGCGCCCTCAAAAATGCTGCGCTGGTATATCCAGCATTTTGACACGGTGGAAATCAACAACAGCTTTTATCGCCTGCCGACATCGGAGGCGCTCGCCGGGTGGTGCCGCGAAACTCCACCCGGGTTCTGCTTCGCGGTAAAAGCCAGCCGCTACATCACCCATAACCGTAAGTTGAAGGACCCCGAGCAGAGCAGCGAAAAGTTCTTCTCCCAAGTTGCGCAGCTGGGCAAACGGCTCGGTCCCATCCTGTTTCAGCTTCCGCCGGGTTGGAAACTGAATCTGGAGAGGTTGGAGGAATTCCTGGACAGCCTGCCCGAGAGGCGGCGCTACGTTTTTGAATTTCGCAATCCGACGTGGAATGTATCGCCCGTCTATGAAGTTCTGCGCCGGCACAATGCCGCATTCTGCATCTTTGAGCTGGCGGGATTTCAATCTCCGCTCGAAATAACCGCGGACTTTACCTACGTGCGGCTGCACGGTCCCGGCGGCCCGTACCAGGGAAGTTACAGCGAACGTGATTTGAACATATGGTCAGAGCGAATTCAACACTGGCGCAGTCAACTCAAACATATCTTCTTCTACTTCGATAATGATCAGTGCGGCTTTGCGGCACAGAACGCACTCCAACTCAAGCGAATGGTGGAAGGATAGCTTAAAGCTCCGACGACGCTCCGACGCTGGGTGGCAATCCGATAGAATCAACGCATGACCGGGGCTCAATCCAGCGGCGAGAAACCAGGCACGGCGGTGACCATCGGTGTGCTGGCTCTACAGGGGGACTTCGATGCCCACCGCCGCCGGCTGGAGGAGCTGGGTGCCACAGTGGTGCTGGTGAAGAAGCCTGAGCAACTCGATGAAATCGATGGACTAATCATTCCGGGCGGCGAATCGAGCACCTTCCTGAAACTGCTGGGCGAGGCAGGCCTGGAGAAGCTGAAGCACTTTGTCCGGGTGAAGCCCACGTTCGGAACCTGCGCCGGCGCCATCCTTCTGGCGAAGGAAGTGGAAAACCCGCAGCAGTCAGGATTGGGAGCGATCGACATCGGCATTCGCCGCAATGCGTACGGCCGCCAGATTGACAGCTCCATTCGGGAAGGGAGATTTCGGGACGCTCCCATTGAAATGGTCTTTATCCGCGCTCCCAGGATCGAGCGAGTGGGGCCGGGGGTCGAGGTAGTCGCGACCGAAGGCGAAGATCCGGTCGCCGTGCTGCAAGGGAGAACCATGGCTGCCACCTTTCACCCGGAACTCAGCGACGATCCCAGCATTCATCGCGCCTTCCTGGACCTGGTGAGGAACGGCGCGAAGTCCTAGTCAGGCCTGGCACAGATCCCCGCTGAGCAGAAATCGCTCAACGGACCTTCACCCCCAGGACTGCGACCGCTTGCGCCGGCGACAACCGGACCGTGAACTTGTCTTCGTTGCCGCAGTTGATTTCCGTGTTGCGGTCTCCATACTCCCGAACCCACATGACGCGCAGCGGGTTCACAAAAACTTCCTTGCCGTGCACATCCTCGAACATGACGAACTCCACGTTTCCTCCTCAACGGCTGTGCTGCCGAAAAGTATGCACGTAGCGGGTCCCGGGTAAAAGTTCCAAGGCAGCGGCGGGCTCCGTTGAAAAAAAGTTCAAGAAGCTCTTGACAGCCAGGTTGCGTAACTGTATGGTTACGTATTATGCGTCACCGATCGGTTACACATTCTGCAGGCCGAAGCCCCCGGATGGGTGGTGCGGTGCAAGACGCAGCGTTCGGAGCCCTGGCGGATCCGACGCGGCGGGCGGTGCTCGATCTGCTGCGAAGCGGCAGACGTCCGGCGGGTGAGATTGCGCGAGCCTTTCCTGTGTCGCGGCCCGCCATTTCCAAGCACCTGCGGATTCTACGGCGCGCCCACCTGGTCGAGGAGCGCAGGGATGGGCGGCATCGCCTGTATCAACTGAATCCGGGGCCGCTGCGCGCTGTGGATTCATGGCTGGAGCAATACCGCAGCTTCTGGACGGCAAGCCTGGAAAACCTGAAAGCCTTTGTCGAAGCGGAATATGCGAAAGAACTCTCCGCCGAGCAAACCAAGGACGTCCGCAAGGAGAGGGAGCGTTTGAAATGAAGATTTCGGCCGAGCAGGATTCGGTGGTCAGCGAAATTCAGATCGCCGCTGAACCGGAGCGAGTGTTCCAGGCGCTGATCGATCCGGCGCAGGTGCCGCAATGGTGGGGACAGAAAGGCATTTATCGCTGCCGGACGTACCAAGCCGACCTGAGGGTTGGCGGCGAGTGGCGTACCGCGGGAGTTGGGCCGGACGGCGGCCCCTTCGAAGTACAAGGGAAGTTCCTCGAAATCGATCGGCCGCGGCATTTGAGTTACACCTGGAGGGCGAGTTGGACCGGGGATGCGCAGACCACGGTCCGCTGGGAACTCGCGGAAACCGAAGCCGGTACCCGGGTGAAGGTTACGCACAGCGGGCTGGCCGCGCGTCCGGAGTTGGCCCAGAGCTACCGTGGTTGGCCGCGCATGCTCGGGTGGCTGCAGGCGTTTCTCGAAAAGGGCGAGACCGCTGACCTGCGCCCAGAGGCCCGGTTTCGATGACAGAAAATCCAGTTCGGCGGCTGTAGAAATTCAACTTCAATCAGGAGGGTCGCATGAAAACCGCACGCAGCGCCGTACTTTCCGTAGTTGTTCTGGGCGCGCTCAACCTGCTCGCTCAGTCAGCGCCGCAGAAGTCTTACGAGCTGGTGAAATACCTGGCCGGAAAATGGGAAGGCAAAAACCAGATGGGCGATCCCCTGCAGGTCTCTTTCCGGATCACAGCCAGCGGTTCAGCCGTGATGAGCGAGATCGTAAGCCAGATGCAGGGCAAGCAGGAGGACATGATATCCATGATCCACATGGACGGAGATCGCCTGTTGCTCACGCATTATTGCGCAGCCGGGAATCAGCCGCGCATGCAGGTGACGCTCTCGCCCGACGGCAAGAGCATCCGCTTCGATTTTGTGGACGCGACCAATCTCGTGAGCCTGGAGACGCCGCATATGAGAAGCGTGGTTTTCACGTTTGTCGATGCCAATCACCACATCGAGGAATGGCACTTCCAGGCACCGGGGAAGGAAATCGTCGAGAGATTCGACCTGCAGAAAAAAGGCTGAAGCGTTCAGTTCCCGGCGGGCTCAGACCCGGTAAGCGGACGCAGTTTTTACAGAAATGAAACTTATCAATCCCACATTTGCTGAAATAATTGCGGTTCTTGAGGAGGGTGTAATGGCTAATCCGTTTTGTCACGTTGAACTCAACACTACCGACGTCAAGAAAGCCAAGGAGTTTTATGGCAAGCTCTTCGACTGGAAACTCGAAGATATGGACTCGCCGGGCGGTGGTTACACGATGATTGGCGTGGGTGAAGGCACGGGCGGCGGGATGATGAAGAACCCCATTCCCGGCGCGCCTTCCTTCTGGCTTTCCTACGTACTGGTGGATGACATCCAGGCCGCGACGAAGAAAGCGAAATCGCTGGGCGCCACCGTGATGAAGGACGTCACGCCGGTCATGGACTATGGCGAATTCAGCGTGCTGCAGGATCCCACGGGCGCGCACTTTGCGCTCTGGAAACCGAAGAAGTGAACAGTGTCAGGAGTCAAGCGTAAATCCCCATCTTAGCCGCAAAGAACGCGGCCAGGGTGGGGCACCCAATGCGCTTCTTAATCAGCCGGAGGACTTATGGCAACTCTTAGTGTGGCTCCCGTGTCCCGCATCGCGCCGGACAACGACATTGTCAATGCGGAAATCTTCATCGCGGCACCTCGTGAGCGGGTGTTCGAAGCTCTTACTGATCCGAAACAGGCCGCGCGATGGTGGGGTGCTGCCGATCGCTACCACATGGCCGAGTTCCAGATGGATGTGCGCGTGGGAGGCAAGTGGTCGACGAAAGGCACATCGGCAAAGATGGGTGCTGTCACTGTGCATGGCGAGTTTGTCGAAATTGATCCACCTCGCCGGCTCTCCTACACTTGGGTCTCAAGCTGGATGCCCAAGAATACGACGGTGCTCTGGGAACTCGAGCATCAGAGCAACGGCACGCTCGTAAAGCTGACGCACCGCGGATTCGCCGGCAACGCCGAGCAAGCGCAGAACCACAGCATCGGCTGGACGATGGTCCTCGGCTGGCTGCAAGCTTATGCGGAGCGCGGCGAGACGGTCGACAACAGGAGGTAACGAAGGCGACGACAAGACAACGCATGCGCCATTCTTCGCGATTTTCGAAGGGTGGGGCACAAGCGGTTTTGATTCCCTCGGACGAAAAACATGGCAACTGCGACCATCACTCCCGATCACGACGCGATCCTGGCGGAGGTCCTCATCGCGGCTCCGCCGGCTCGCGTCTTCGAAGCCATCACCGATCCCAGGCAGCGCGCCGCCTGGTGGGGTTTTCGGGGACCGGCCCCGACCGGCCCTCAGGATCCGGTTCCGTTCCGCGTGGTCGAGTCCACATCCGACCTGCGGGTGGGCGGCAAGTGGTCGAACGAGGGCATTCGCGGCGAGGACCAGCATTTCCATCTCGAAGGCGAGTATCTGGAGATCGATCCGCCGCGCCTGCTGGTACACACCCGCATCGCCGACTTCGTCGGGCCCTTCACCACCATCGTTCGCTGGGAACTCGAGCCGCGCGAGGTCCGCGGGCTTCACGGCACCGGCACGCACAAGGTTGGAACCGGCACCCTGGTGCGCGTGCGGCACTCGGGATTCGCGGGCCATCTCGAACAGTGCAACAGCCACCGCATGGGCTGGGAGGTCGGGCTCGTGTGGCTGCGCGCCTTCGTCGAAACGGGCGAAAGCTGGGAGAGTAGAACGAACTTTCGCCTGGCTTAGCTCCTAGGGCAACGGCAAGCTTCGCTGCCCATCGCGACCGGGTCACCGTCGAGATATCGCATCCACGCCCGCTCGCGTTTTGCAGGCGATCACCGATCCGAAGCCCCGCCTGACGCGGCGGGCCAGCAGTCTACCTGAAGGGGCCCGCGGAAGGAGGCCATCGCCAGGAGACGAATTCAAACTGAGCAGCAGCCAAATTGCTGCGGGCCGATGGCGGTTCACGAATTGCGATATTGCGTCGCTCCGCCGCAAACTTCCTCGTTGACAGTCGCCACCCGAGCCCTTAGCATGCCCTCCAAGAGCGATCTGCAGGCGGGTTGAGTGAGCGCAATATGAGCCTTCGCGACTTTATCTCCAAGCAATTTATCGATGTCATCGAGTGGGTTGAGCCGGGAGACGGCATTCTCGGTTACCGCTATCCCATGCAGGACCGTGAAATTCAGAATGGCGGGAAGCTGACCGTCCGCGATTCGCAGAT
>DASVAJ010000086.1:0-6021 GCA_036376415.1 Terriglobales bacterium | reverse complement strand
ACCTGGAGAACGCAGGCGAACATGTCAAGCTGATCGGCGTCGTTGATTCCAATGCGGATCGCGCCGCCCAAGTCGCCAAGGAATTCGACTGCAAGGCGTACTCATCGGTCGAAGAACTCCTATCGTCTGCGAAAATTCATGCGGCCACTGTCGCGGTTCCTACCGTTCACCACGCAGAGGTCGCGCGCCAACTCATGCAGGCGGGAGTCGATGTCCTGATCGAAAAGCCCCTGGCCCCGACCCTCGCCGAAGCAGATGAAATCATCGCGGTGGCCGCGAGCACCGGACGCATCGCGCAGGTCGGCCACCTTGAACGCTTCAACCCCGCCGTGCAGGCAACGCTTCCCCTCATCACCAGGCCGATGTTTTTTGAAGTCCATCGGCTCAGCGTCTTCACGCCGCGCTCCCTCGACGTGGACGTCGTCCTCGACCTGATGATTCACGACCTCGACGCCGTGCTTTCCATGGTGAATTCCCCGGTCAAGGAAGTGCGGGCGGCGGGAATCCCTATCCTGTCCGACAAGATCGACATCGCCAATGCCCGGGTAGAGTTCGAGTCCGGATGCATCGCCAATTTCACCGCCAGCCGTGTTTCCACCGAACGGGTGCGCAAGCTGCGCTTCTTCCAGCCGCGACAATACATTTCCATCGACTACGGCCGGCAGGACGTGCTGGTCTTTACCGTGGGCACAAATTCCGGAGTGGCCTCGGCCAACCCTGAAATCAAGATGTTTAAGCCGCCGATCGCCCCCGAAGAGCCCCTGCAGGCGGAACTGAAATCATTTCTCAAGGCGGTGCGAACCCGGAACAAACCTCTCGTCTCTCTTGAAGACGGCCGACGCGCGCTTTCCATGGCGCTCGAGATTCTGGCCCAGATTCAAGCACATGCCCGCAAGCTGAACCTGGGTAGCTGACCAGCCCCGCCGGCGGTCCCAGGCTGTTTTTACGATTCTTGACAGCATTCGCGACCCCGTCGCGCTAGCCTGTAGTTGCGATGACTCCCGTAAGTGCTTGTGCTTAAAGAGTTCATTCCATTATTCGAAAAAGTGAGAGAATATTGGGATAGTTTCGCATCCTACGTCATAGCCCCTCCATGTCGCTGACCCAAATTCCGTTGGAACCGCCTCCGGAAAAGCCGCTCCCGCAACAAGGCGATCTTTTCGACGCGGAAACCTGGGAATCAGCCTACAAAGAGATGCACGACTTCCCGACGCTGCTGATCCAGGCGCGGGACGAACTGGCGCGTTCACGCAAGCGCGAGGCTTTCTGGATGTCGCTGGTCGCGCACATGGTCTTGATTCTGTTGATCCTGAATGCGCCGCGGCTTGCGAAATATTTTCCCCAGCGGACAGTGATGCTGGCGCATACCGGGCAGGACAACAAGAACCTCACCTTCCTCGAGCTGCCCTCCGACCTGCAGAAGCAGGTGAAGCCGCCGAAGACCAATGTGATGTCCGACAAGAACCGGATTGCGCAAACCCGCGCGCCCAAACTTGATCGTGAGGAAATGAAGCGCATTCTGGATGCGTCGCGGCAAGGCCGCCCCGGACCGGTCGCGCCAACTCCGTCGAGACAACCGGGTCCTGCGCCGGCCCAGGCTGCTCAGGCGCAGCCACAGCAAGCCGAGCAACAGCAGACGCAGCCTCCGCCGCCGGCTCAAACCACGGCCAAGCTGCAAACGCCTCCCATGCCGAAGAAGTCGCCATTTGCGACGCAGCCGATGTCGGCGGACCGCGCGATCCAACAGGCAGCGCAGCAGGTTGCGAACAGCCGCGGACGTTACGGTGGTGGCGACGAAGGAGACCTCGGTCTCGGTCAACGGCAGCCCACGGCGCGCGTCGGTCCCTACGAGATCACCAGCGACACCATGGGTGTCGACTTCGGGCCGTACATGCAGCGGGTGCTGCATGACGTGAAGCAGAACTGGTACGCGATTATTCCGGAATCTGCCATGCCGCCGTTGCTCAAGCGCGGCAAAGTTTCCATCGAATTCGCGATTCTGAAGAACGGCCAGATTGCCGGGCTCCGCTATGTGGACGGCTCGGGCGACGTCGCGCTCGATCGCGCTGCCTACGGCGGAATTACCGCTTCCAATCCCTTCCCGCCGCTTCCCTCGGAGTTTGCCGGCCAGTATCTGGGCTTGCGGTTTACGTTCTTCTACAATCCCGATCCCAAGCAAGCCGACCTGAAGTAAGTTCTATTTCTCCGCGTATCGGTACGCCATGCGAATGAGTGTGCGCTCCGCGAAAGGTACATAGAGTAGCGCTGCGGTCGAACCAAGCGCCGCGCCAAATCCAATCTTTTGAAGAATGAGGAATGGCGCGACCGCCCACAACTGGTCCAGCACGAGGATTGGCAGAAATATCCGTTTGAATTTCACGCCCAGGCGCGCGTAATCGAACGAGACTGCTGAAAGCAAGTAAAGCCTAAGCGGCACACCAACGGCCGCAGTCACGAGGACCGCAATCAAGATGACCGGAACACTAACGTCCAGTAGCCACTCGATCCGGGACACGGCCTCCCAGTGCAGGAGCGCCGCAGCATAGAAGCTCAGATACATGATCTGGATCAGCGCAAACAGTGTGCGAGTTAACCCGCGGTGAGCTTTTGGGAGATCATCATGGACGGAGGCGTCTGACTGAGCGACCGTTGTTTCAACAGCCGGCGCCTTTGCCGCAGAGTCAACCGCGCCCACAAAGCGATACCCGCGACGCGCCAGCGTTTCGATGAAATGAGGGGTAGATGCGGAGTCTCCCAGCACCTCGCGCAACTTGTTCACCGCAGTATTCAGGCTGTGATCGAAATCTACGAAGGTGTCGGCGGGCCATAGCCGCTGGCGCAATTCTTCCCGCGTGACGACCTCGCCTGGCCGCTCCAGCAGTGTGAGCAGCACCGCGAACGGCTGCTCCTGAAGGCGCAACCGTCGGCCGTTTTTCCGCAGTTCGCGTGCATCGAGATCCGCCTCGAAATTTCCAAAGCGCAGTGTCTTGTTTCGCTTCGCAGCAGAAGAGGAGTCGGCAGGCACGGAGGCTAGTGTAGCCGAACGCCGAAGCTGCGCGAAGAAGAGTCCGGCTTTCGTAACTGAACTCGTTGCCCAATTTGCCGATGTGCAAGGTGTTGCCCTTTGCGCGACAGTGCTATGCCCCGAATATCCCTTGCCCAGACTCCGACCTTGCCCGCCAAAAGCGCAGGCAAGCGCGCTCTCGCCCAGATTCGCTATCTCATCTGCCAGGCTAGCGGCATTCTTCACGACGACTCGCAATTGCTCGCCTTGCAGCACCGCTGCGAAAGGCGGATGCGCGCCCTCGGCATTGCCACCCTGCCGGAGTACCACTCTTTCCTTACAGCCAACCCATCGGGTAACGCCGAACTGCTGGGCCTGATCCACGAGATCGCGCTAGGACAAAGCGGCGCGGGCAAACACGTCGGACATCAAGTGAACGCATCCGTTGAGAAGCCGAGCAGCCATGCTACTTCGCGCGGGAAAGAATAGTGCCTTCGGGATCAAGCACGATCTTGCGAGTTCCAACTGGCGCGGTGATGTGAAACGGAGTTTCGTGGCCCTCCGCGAAAACGCGCCCGAGATACACATTCTTCCCCGCGATCACCGCAAAAATGGGAACAGATGTGACCAACTCATCCGGCGCATCATCCTGCACGATGGTTCCCGACACGAGGGTGTGCTCCTGCCGCGCCGAAAACTTTGCGTCTCGGAGACGCAACTCGGGCACGGCGGTCCCATTCAGCCACGAATCGTAAAACCAGTTGAGCGACGGCTTGCCCTCATACCACAGGGAACGCGGCAGGTCGGATTCGAACTCTGCAAGCAATTGAGTCGTTGTGGCAGGGCGCCCCTGATATTCCGCCCGGAATTTGCGAAGATCGCGCACAAAAAGTTCTTCGGAACTCGTTACATGGTGCGGAGACGAGCGATCTCCGTCGCGCAGCATGGTCCGCAGCATGTGCAGCAACCACGTGCCGCGCCCGTAGCTGATCGCCTGGTACGCGTCCGGAAACTCCGACGAAGAAAGTCTGATCCCCAGGGTCACCGGCCCGGCATCCATAAGCACGTGCCCGTCTTTGTTTTTGTACAGAAGGTCGTCGCGATAGCGATCCAGCAGGGCACGGAATCCCGCCGGATTTTTGCTCTCCAACAACATCAAGGAGCTGTAGTTCGCCAGCGCCTCCATCATCCACTGGTCGCGATAGCCGCTCCACGTCACCAAATCGCCCCACCATTGATGCGCGGTTTCGTGCGCGATGATCTGCTGTACGGCGAGCAGGTTCGTAGGATCGTTGTCGATCTGCCGCTCCTCGTCAGGCGTCAGAAACGCGTAGCTCGACAGAAACACCAGGCCCGGCCAGCCTTGACTCACGTGCCCGGGGAATTGCGTGAGCTCCAGCGAGCTGTACGGATAAGGCCCAAAATGTTGCTGATAAAACTGCAGCGCCTCGACCGCGGCTTTATTCACCATCGTGATATTTCGCGAAGGCGTCGGCGGCCCGGGATCGAGTTGCACCGCCAGGGGCTGCCTGCCTTTGAGCAGATCTGGAATTGGAATGTCCTTCGGCTTCGCAGTTGCGAACCCTTTCTCCACATTCCTGGTCGCGTAAGTTTCAACCGTGACCGTCCCTGCTTCAGCCACCGTGCGGGAATACTTGCCGAGATTGAATCCTGCCACCGGTTCCTTGCGCTCGGAAACCCAATTCGAAACCTGCTCGGTGCCTTCCGTCTTCAACTCTGTGCGCCGACCCGTAGCCACGAGCGTCCAGTCGAGGGGGTAACGGAACTGTAGGTCGAAAGACGCCATCTCCAACCCGATATTCGGATACCACGTTCCGTGCTCGCCCACGTACAGCAGCCCATTGGCGGCCTGGGAAAGCACAGCTCCGGCGTAATCGATTTTCAGTTCGACCGGCTCACCCACTTTGAGCGGAGTCGCCAGCAAGACAACTAGAAAATCATTTCCGCGCTTTGCCAGTTGCGATCCTTCAACCGCCTGGTTATGGATGAAGTCGACCGGCACTCCATTTGCGATCACACTTTTCACGTCCAGCAAGTGCGACAGCTCGAACACGAGAACCTTTCCGCCAGAATGTCGCGGCGTCACCGTGAGAGTTGCAGTGGCTGAAATGTCCGTAGGAGGTTTGACGTCAGTGTCGACCCGGAACTGGGTGATATCGAAATCATCTGCCGGCAGTTCGTCGGCCGGATCAGTATCCGACTCGCCGCGTTTCCCGCGTTGGGAAAACGACGTCCACACGTTGTAGTAGCTGGCGCCGTCTTTCGTTTTGTGCTGCCCTACTGAAACCTGCTCGGATGAGAGCGAGTCGTAGCGGACCTCAAACGTCCCCAGCCGTTGGCCCTGAATGTAGGCATGCAGCATGCGATCGGGAGCAGAACCTTCCGCGCCCGACCTGCTGAAGCTGATCAACAAACGCAGAGCATCCTCTTGGTCCAGCGCAATTGCGGGCTT
This sequence comes from Terriglobales bacterium, assembly GCA_036376415.1. Classification (GTDB taxonomy): domain Bacteria; phylum Acidobacteriota; class Terriglobia; order Terriglobales; family Acidobacteriaceae; genus Gp1-AA145. The sequence goes on along the minus strand of DASVAJ010000086.1, from coordinate 544 downwards.
GTCCCACTGTTCAACGAATTCCGCGGGCGAGTCAGGCTCACGCAACGAAGACTTCAAGTCGCCGAATACGTCGTCATTGAATCGAAAGTAGGCGACCGAAAACCGTTCGTCGAGAATCGCCGCTCCCGTGAACAGCGCCAGGGAGGCGCGTTCTACCGTCGTCGGCGGCTCCAATAACAGTTCGCCATCGCCTTTGAACATGGCGCCCGTGATGTGCCCATCCACCCGCCGCGTGAAGGCGATGACTCCATCGTCCAGAGAGATGTGCACGGCGCCGCGGTCCACGGAACCGTTGCGGATCCTGTAAACCTGCGTGCTGTCCAGCCCAACCGCCTGCAATTGCAAATAGAGAGATTCCGCCGGACCCGGCTTCACGCTGCTGCTCTGGGCAGCGGCAAAGGGACTTACGAGCAGCAGAAGAAACGCCGCCCTCAGCGTTTTGGCAGTTACGTCAGTCACTTCGGAAGGCCGGTGCTTACCTACTAGAATGCGCCTGAGTGCGCAAATTTGTCATCCCGGCGTGTCTTGCAACCGCCCTCGCCGC
>DASVAJ010000067.1:0-23616 GCA_036376415.1 Terriglobales bacterium | reverse complement strand
AGTGTTAAAAACGACCTCGCCGTAGCATTCGCCTTTGGCGCCGTAGCCTTTGCCTCGGAAGACGCGACCGTCTTCCAGCGCAAGGATAGCCTGCATTGGATCTCCGGGGAGTGGATTTTATAGATTTTAGCAGGGTTGCGCGGTGACGGAAAGAAGAAGGTGGGAGTAAAAGGAGCGGGTGGTGTGGAAAATGGGGGCGAAATTCAGAACCGGTCGTCGGCTCTGATCGTCGGTCGTCGGCCAAACCGTCGAGCGTCGCACGTCGAGCGTCGCAGCTCGGGTGCGCGAACTTTGCTTACGACCGCGCTACACCTTTGAGTATCTGCGGGTGCTCGTGCAAGACCTTCAGCACGAATTCGCCGAACAGCGTATTCGCCCAGGCGAACCAGGCGCGGGTGAACTTCGTCGGGTCATCTTTATTGAAGGATTCATGCATGAAGCCGGTGCCGGCGTGATTGTGCATCAGGGTACCTAAGCAGACAGCGATTTCGGCTTCGTCGTTGGAGGTCAGGCCGCGCATGATGATCGAGAGGGGCCAGATCATGTCCAAGCCCACGTGGGGGCCACCAATCCCTTCGGCCGCCTTGCCCTTAAAGAAATAAGGATTGCTGCCGCTCAGAACAAAGCGGCGGGTGTTCTGGTATGTGGGGTCGCTCGCGGCAACGCAGCCCAGGTAGGGGAGCGAGAGCAGGCTGGGGACGTTGGCGTCGTCCATGAACAGCTGGTTGCCGAAGCCGTCGACTTCGTAGGCGTAGATTTTGCCGAGGTCGCCATGAACCGCGGTCGCGTATAGCTTTAAGGCACGCTCGACTTCATCGGCCAGCACGGTGGCTTCGCGTGCCAGGTCCGAATTTCGAATCGCACTCGCGAGCTCGGCGAGGTTTCGCAAGGCAGTTGCCGCGAACATATTCGATGGGATGAGGAACGGGTATATGCAGGCATCGTCGGATGGACGGAAGCCGGAGGCAATCAGGCCGCAGGGTTTTACGGGATTGCCATAACCATCGAGATTCAACGTGTCGTTCGGCGTGGTGGTTTGGCGCCGGAAGGAATACGGGCCCGGGCCGTCTTTGCGCTGCTGCTGGCGGAAGGTATAGACGACGGCGCGCATCGCCGCGTGCCAAACCGCGTCAGCATTGAAGGGAGAGAGGTCGCCCGTGGTCTTCCAATAGCCATGCGCCAGCCGAATGGGATAGCAAAGAGAGTCGATCTCCCACTTGCGTTCGTGCAGCTGCGGCTTCATAGCGGTGAGATCGCGATCCCACTCGCTGCCTTCGCTGTCGAAGTTGAAGGCGTTAGCGTAAGGATCGATGAGAATGCAGCGGGTCTGGCGGTGGATTACGCCGGCGATTAAGTTTTGCAGCGCCTTATCTTGGCGCATCAGTGGCAGGTACGGCCAGACCTGCGCACTCGAATCACGCAGCCACATCGCGGCAATGTCGCCGGTAATGACGAACGTGTCGGGCTTGCCTTCCAACGAGCCCACTCGCACGGTAGTGTCGAGGGTGTTGGGAAAGCAGTTTTCAAACATCCAAGCCAGCTCGGTGTCGGGACCAAGAGCCTGCTTCACCTCGGCAATCTTGGCTTCAATGGCTTGGCTGGTGAACTTGCGCTCAGCGGCGGGCGGGCGTTTGCTTGGCCTTTCCGCAGCCCGCGCCGCTCGCGGCCATGCGCCAAGTACCGCGGCGCCCAGGCCGGACGCCGCCAGTTGGATTGCTGTGCGACGGTTCAAAAGCGTTGCCCTCTTTGGCGAATTTTCGCGTCCTTGGCGGCCGCCTTCCGGCGGTGGTCGCGGCGGCGCAGCCGAAGGCGTCGGGTGCCAAGTTCACAGGGATTGTAGCAAGTCACGGTGCGAGGCCATTGTTGCGAAACCCTGCGTTGGCCCTGCGCTGTGCCGCCACCGCGCTCCAGACGGTCGCGCCATTAGCTACCCACGCTGCATCTAATCCATTAGAATTGAACCTGAAATGGCAGCCGATCCAAACGCTCCCCAGCTGACGCCCCAGCTCATCTCGGAAAAACCCAGGAACTCGAAAACCACGGGCCTGTTCTCGGCGTGGATGCGCGACCTCGTGATTTCCCTCGCGATTTCGGCTTTCATCATCGTCTTCCTGTATCAGCCGGTCAAAGTCGAGGGCACCAGCATGATGCCTTCGCTTGATGACCAGGAGCGCATCTTCATCAACAAGTTCGTCTACCGGATCGAGCCCATCCAGCGCGGCGACATCGTCGTATTCCGCTATCCTCGCGATCCCGCGAAGAGCTTTATTAAGCGGGTGATTGGGGTTGCCGGAGACCACGTGCGAATTGTCGACGGCCACGTCTTTCTCAACGGCAAGATGCTGGTGGAGAACTACGTTCCGAACGTTTACCAGGATGAACGTTCGTATCCAGAAATCGTGGTGCCTCCGGATTCCTATTTCGTGCTGGGCGACCACCGGAGTTTGTCCAACGACAGCCGCGATTTCGGGCCGGTGGAAGCGTCCTATATCTACGGCAAGGCTGTGTTTGGGTACTGGCCGGTGGATAAAGTGGGAAGGCTGAGATAGTTCTCCCAAGACTTCACCCAGGCATTGTCACAGTTTCAATCGGCACGGCGAGAACTTGTGCCCTCCTCGACTGAGCGCGCGACTGCTGCCCCCACTTCCTCGGTTCCCAGCTTTCCGTCGACCTCCGGAGTCGTTTTCTTCTGCCGCACGGCTTCGAGCACGGCTGCTTCAATGCTCTTTGACTCGCCTGCGAATCCCAGATGGTTCAGCATCATGGCTGCGGTGAGTATTGCGCCCATGGGATTGGCGAGGTTCTTCCCCGCGATGGTTGGGGCGGAGCCGTGGACGGGCTCGAACATTGATGTCTTGCCGGGATGAATGTTGCCGCTGGCCGCCATGCCCAAGCCGCCCTGCAGGGCCGCGCCCAGATCGGTGATGATGTCCCCGAAAAGATTGTTGGTCACGATCACGTCGAACTGGCGCGGGTCGCGGATCATCTGCGCACAGAGCGCGTCGACATACAAGTGTTCGGCTTTGATTTGCGGGTAATCGGCGGCGACTTGCTTGAACACGCGTTGCCACAAGCCCCCGGCATAGGTCATGGCGTTCGATTTGTCGCAGAGCAGCACGCGAGTGCGGGGACTACCGTCGGCCTTCTTGTTGTGGACGGCATACTCGAAGGCGTAGTGGATCACGCGGCGGACGCCTTTATACGTGTTCACGTCTTCCTGGATCGCAATTTCCTCGTCCGTTCCCTGCTTGAAGTTCCCGCCCGAGTCGACGTACATGCCTTCGGTGTTTTCCCGGATCACCACGAAATCAACGTGGTTGGGTTCGATTCCCTTGAGTGGGCAAAGCGAGGCATCCAGCAGGCGAACGGGGCGGACATTCGCGTACAGGTCCATCTTGAAGCGCATGCCGAGCAGGATATCTTTGGCATGAACATTCGAGGGCACGCGCGGGTCGCCGAAGGCGCCGACGAAGATGGCGTGGAAGTCGCGGCCCAGCATTGCAAAGCCATCCCGCGGGACAGTGGTGCCGTCCGCAAGGTATCGGTCCGCGCCCCAATCGAAATACGTGAACTCGACCGGTGCTTTGGTGGACCCGATTGCCTTGACGGCCTGGGGAATGACTTCCTTGCCAATTCCGTCGCCGGGAATTACGGCGATTTTCTTCTTTTCGATCACGGGTGAAGAAGGTATCACAAGGCAGTGGTCGCTAGTCAGTGGTCGGCTTGCCACACCATGCGTGGTTGGCGAGGTACTGACCACCAGCCACCGAGCACTTTCCACCGTCCTGCATCCAGAATTGCTTCGCTATAATCAACATGAGTATGGCGATTGCGACGGAACACCGGCAGAGCGCGGCTGACGTGAGCGACGGCCGGCGGGAAGTGTCTGCACTGCTGGCCGGCTGCGGTGTTTACCGGCTCGACCATGGGCTGTTTTCGCTGGCCGGCCGGGACCGCGTGCGCTGGCTCAATGGCATGGTCAGCAACAACATTCGCGATCTCGCGGCCGGACATGGAGTTTATGCCTTTGTCCTCAATGCCCAAGGGAACATCCAGGGCGACCTGTATGCGTTCAACCGCGGAGAGACTCTTGTGCTGGAGATTGATCGGGCGCAGGTGGAAACCCTCATGCCGCTGCTGCGCCGCTACATCATTATGGATAAGGTCGAAGTAGAAGACCTGGGCGGCAAGCTGGCGGTTATCGGAATTGCCGGTCCAAAATCCCGAGAATTTCTGGCAGGAGTGGGAGTACAGCCGGGAGAGATGCAACCACTTCAGCTTACAGAGGTGAACTGGAACGGAACGACAATCACGCTGGTTCGAGGCGATAATCCCAGCGTCGAAAATTTTGAGTTGTGGGTCGCGGCAGACAAGCTGGAGTCGGTCTCTGCTGCCCTTCAGCAAGCGGGAGCGGTTGCCGTGCAGGAGGAGACGCTCGAAACCTTTCGCATCCTTTGCGGGATTCCGCAGTTTGGCCAGGATATGCGCGAGCGCACGCTTCCCCAGGAAACCGGGCAGGAGCGGGCGCTTAGTTTCACGAAAGGCTGCTACATCGGGCAGGAAATTGTCGAGCGCATTCGGGCGCGTGGTTCGGTACACCGGGCTTTCGTAGGCTTTGAGGTGGATGGCCCAGCGCCTTCAGCGGGAACGAAAGTTCAGTACGAAGGCAAAGATGTCGGCGAGATCACCAGCATCACCTCGGCTCCGCTGAAGCAGAAGAGGCTGGCTTTGGGCTATCTGCGCAAAGAGGTCATGGAGCCGGGACGGGCGTTTCCAGCCGGCGAGGCAACCGTGAAAGCTGTTTCGTTGCCTTTCAATGGCATTTTTACGTAGTTAAAATTTCGCGGGCGGGCCGGCCGCCCCACACTGATTGAAGATTATGGCTGAGAAGAAGAACGAAAGCTTTACCGTCACCGACCGAAGGCTGTTCACCGCGGACGGGGAATTGCGCCAGGACGTTGCGGAGGAACAGGAGCCCGCACCAACCAAGCCTGCAGCAGCGCAGCAGAGTGCGCCTCCGGAATCGACCGAGCCTCCTCCGCCCACCGCCGCCGAGCAGAAAGAGCAAGCCGACGCTTATCGCAAGTCGTCGGCCGACATGGATCGCCAGGCCGAGTTGCGGGGTATTTCGGCCAAAGACATGGAGGTCAGCTTCGACCGCTTCCTGGCTTCCCTATACATGACGGGCATGCTGCAACTGGGCCTGATGCACGAGCAAGGCGGCCAGCCGCAGCTCGATTTGATCGGCGCGCGCCAGACGATCGACACCATCGCATTGCTCGCGGAGAAGACCAAAGGGAACCTCACGCCGAAAGAAGAGAACTTCCTGCAGAATGCCCTGTACGAACTGCGCATGGCTTACGTGGAAGTGACCAATGCTATCGCCAAGGGCCCACAGCAGGCGCCGGCTGCCAAATGAAAGCAATTCTGACCGTGCTGGGCAGCGGCACCTCCATGGGCGTGCCCACGATCGGCTGCGACTGCGCCGTGTGCCACTCGACCGATGCGCGTGACCGGCGCACCCGGCCTTCGGTGCTGATCGAATACGGCGGTCGCGCGGTTCTTATTGACACCACCCCCGACTTCCGCGAGCAGGCGATTCGCGAAAACATACGCCACCTGGACGCCGTGCTTTACACCCACACCCACGCCGACCATATCCTGGGAATCGACGATCTGCGGCCGCTGAGCTTTCGCCACAAGCCCAATCGGCTCCCGCTCTATGCGCGTCCTGACGATGCGCAATTCATCCAAAACATGTTCCGCTACATCTTTGACGCGAACTACAAATTCGGAGGCCTTCCGCTGGTCGAGATGAAGCCGCTGGCCGGCCCGTTGGAGTTGTTCGGCGCGGCATTCGAGCCGGTTCCGGTGATTCATGGAGAGTCGGAGATATGTGGATTTCGCTTTGGCTCAGGCGCGTATTTGACCGATCACAGCGAGATTCCGCGGGCATCGCTCGACAAGCTGCGCGGCCTCGATGTTTTGTTTCTGGACGCGCTGCGGCACAAGCCGCATCCCACGCATTCGACCGTGGAGAACTCCTTGCACATCGTGGAGAACCTGAAACCGCGAAGGGCGTTCTTCACGCATATCTGTCACGACCTGCCGCATGAAGCAACCAATGCCTCGTTGCCGGAGAACGTGCGGCTGTCGTATGACGGGATGAAGCTGGAGTTCGAGATTTAGGAGACGGATTCACCCCGAGGCCTCCGAGAAGGCAGAGAAATATGACGGCGATCTCGGCGTTCTCTCCGGTTCAAATATTTAGATGTTAGCTTTTCACAAGTTCGAAGAAATTCCACCAGAGTTCGGTCCTTCCCTGGTGAGCGTCGGGAACTTCGACGGGGTGCATCGGGCCCATCAGCGGGTCTTGTCCGAGATCGTGGCGCGAGCGCGGAAACGCGGCGCCAAGTCGATCGCGGTCACCTTTGAGCCGCACCCCATGCGGATTCTGCGTCCCGATGCGGGCCTGAAACTATTGACTCCAACGCCGGAAAAACTCCGCCTGTTACAGCAATCGCAAGTTGACGCCGTTTTGCTGCTGCCTTTCACCCGCGACGTGTCGCTGATGAGCCCGCGCCAGTTTGCGGAGCGGATTTTGCGCGATCAGCTGCACGCCATCGAGGTCCACGAAGGCTTCAACTTTCACTTCGGGCACAAGGCTCTGGGGGACGTGAAGCTTTTGAGGGAGTTCGGCCGGGAGTTGGGCTTCGAAGTCATGGTTTATCCGGAAATGCGCGTGCGCGGCGAGTCAGTTTCCAGCACACGCATTCGGGAACTCTTGCGCGAGGGGAACGTCAGCCGGGCGCGGCCGCTGCTGACGCGGGTCTTCAGCATCCGTTCCACCCCGGGGCGCGGCCGCGGCTACGGTTCCAAGTACACGGTCCCGACCATCAACCTGAGCCGCTACGAAGAACTGGTACCCCGCGACGGCGTCTACATCACGCGAACCCGCGTCGGCGATGAATGTTTCGACTCCGTGACCAACATCGGCAATCGTCCGACCTTTGGCGCCGATTCGTTTGCCATCGAGACTCACCTGCTCAACTTCCATCCCATTGCCTTGACCGCCGAAACCGAGATCGAGTTGTTCTTCCTGGAGCGGCTGCGCCACGAGATCAAGTTCGATTCCGTGGACCGGCTGCGCGAACAGATCGGGCACGATATCCGCAAGGCGCGACGATACTTCCGGCTGATGGAACCCATCGCAGCCCCAGTGACGGGTCGTACCTAGTCCACTAATCCACCGGCTCCACGACTGCTTGGGACGGTTCGCCGGCCGCTGGCCGCTGAATCACAAGAATCGCGCTCAGCACCATCGCAATCCCCAGCCATTGCAGCGAGTGGACAACCTCGTGCAATGCGAACGCGGCAATCAGGATGGTAAAGACCGGCTCAAGGCAACTGACGATGATCGCGTTGGTAGGATTCAGTCGCTGCAGGCCTGCGAAGTAAAAGACAAACGGCAGCAGCACGGAAAGGAACGAGAAGCCTGCAAGGAAAATCCAGGCCGCAAACGAGTAGTGGGCGCTGACAATTCGGTTGGGTGGATTCACCACAATCCAGAAGATGGACGCCGACATGGTGGTGAACAGCAGCACGGTCCAGCGGTCATACCGCGTCAGGATTGCGTGGCCGCCGACGTTGTAGTAGGAGAACGAAAAGGCCGCCATCACCGCGGCGGTTACGCCGAGGGCATCCAACTGCAATCTGCCCCTCCCGATAATGCCGATGACCAGAGCGATGCCGGTGACCGCCATGGCGACCGAGAGGGTCTTGACCAGAGTGAGTTTTTCAAATCTGCGGGCCACCATGTAGAGCAGCACCCACACCGGCGCCGTGTATTGAATAATGATCGCGGTCGCGACATTCGTGCGCTGGATCGCCAGATAGTAAAAATAATTGGACGCGGCCACTCCCGCGGTGCCGAGAAGGAACAGGGTCGCGAGATCTCTGCGAGGCAGCCGAAACTGTTTACCGCCGCGCCACGCAAGGAGCACGATCAAAAGCGCGATAAAGGAAAACCCCGTCCGGGCCTGCGAAAGGATCAAGGGATCGATACGGGTGATTCCCGAACCGGGGAGGAGGCGGCCTGTAAAAGCCGCCCGGCCCAGGCTTGCCGAGATTCCCCAACACAGCGCAGCCGCGGCGATGAAGAGATAGCCGGCATAACGGCTGGCGGTGCGGGTTGAAGGAGCTGCGGCAGAGGCATTCACATCAAGAACCCCAGATTCGGCTAAGGACAGCAGGTCCCTCCACTTCCGCAGGACAAATTCGCATACACTTACCGTCCTGCTTCGGCCGGGACGAAAAACTATTCGTCTATACGGATTTCATAACTGATTTTCGCGGTTTTGTTCAGCATGGCCGCAACCGAGCAGTACTTTTCTTCTGAAAGCCTCGCCGCATCTTCTACGGCTTTGCGGGAAACCTTGCCGCCGACATGGTACAGCAGCTTGATTTCCGTATAAACCCGCGGCGGTGTAGCAGCCTTCTCCGCTTCGGCCTTCACTTCCACGCGAGTGAACGGCTCCCGCTTCTTTTGCAGGATGCTGACCACGTCCACGGCGGTGCAACCGCACAAGGCGATCAGAACCAGTTCCATCGGGCTGTTGGCGGTCTTGCTGTCGCCGTCCATCACCGTGGTATGCGCGCTGTTACCCACGCCCTCGAAACGCATTTCGCCATCCCATTTTGCTTTGGCCGTGAACATGGTCATCTCCGGTTATCGGTGCTGGGTTCGGGATGAATCAGGACGCGGAACAGCTCCGGCGCTTCCTGCTTGAAACGGATTTCCAGCGCGGTCGAAACATCATGCACGCGCGACAAGGGCAACTCGTCATCGAAGGTGCAGTGGCAGGAAACGTAAACCCGGTCGCGCACCCGCTTCACCTCCAGATCATGCATATCGAGGATCTCGGGGAATTCCCGGGCCACTTTCTTCAGCCGGGTTTCGAGATTCGAATCGCGTTCGAGTTGCTCAGCCGGCTCGATGGTGGCGGGCTCGCTCTCGATATGGGTCAGAATCGACGCAATCTCGGGAATTTCCGCGCGGATATCGGATTCGAGCACGCTGACGCGATCATGCGCGGTTTTCAGAGGAAGCCGCTCGTCCAGCTCGAGGTGCTGCTCGACATGCAGATGTCCATCCAGGTCCTGCACACTGACATCGTGAACGTTGAGATTGTGACGCGTGGCTACCGCCCGCACGCGGTCGAAAATGTTCTCTGCGGAAGTCGCGCGCGGCGCCGAGTGCACCACGACATCCGTGTTCGGCAGAACCCGGTGCACCGCTTGCGTGATCTCCTCCGCCACTTGTCCCGATTTTTGAAAGGTGACCCCGCGCGACAGGCCAACCGCAACGTCGGCAAAGTAGTGATTGCCGGCGCGGCGGATACGCACGCGATCAACTTCCAGCAATCCCTCCACATGGCCCAGCGCGCTCATGATTTCACTGCGCGCGCCGGCGGGCGCCGTGTCCAGCAGGGCGTCAATCGTCTTCCGCGCCAGGCGCGTGCTGACGAACATAATCACCCCGGCGACGAAGAGCGCGGCGACCGGATCGGCATCGATCAGCCAACGAACCCCCAGTTTCCGACCTACGAGCACGAGCGCCAACCCGATCACGACGACTGCGCTGGACCAGATGTCGGTCGAGAAGTGCAGCGCATCGGCTTGTAGCGCCTGGCTGTCATATTTTTCCGCGATTTTTCCCAGCGCGCGCGAACGCCAGAAATCGACGACCATCGAGACAAACATGACCAGAAATGCCGCTAGCGTGGGCTCAATTTCCACGTGATGAAAGAAGAGGCGCTTGATGGCTTCGTAAATGATCACGATGCACGTCAGCAGCAGCAGGCCGGTCTCGATGAAAGCGGAGAAATTCTCAACTTTGCCGTGCCCATACTGATGATCGGCATCCGCGGGCTTGTCGGACACGCGCACCGAAAACAGCGTCACGATGGCGGCGATCAGATCGAGCCCGGAGTGTGCCGCTTCCGAGAGGATGCCCAGGCTTCCGGTGGTGATGCCAACAACAATCTTCAGAATGGTGACCGCAACCGCCGCCACAACCGAGTTGGCCGCCACCGAGCGCTTCTCCACTCGCATGGCATGCCAACCGAACTCCGGTCCGAAGGTGACGGGGTCGTCCTGCACGATGGAACTATCTTAAGAGGGCGACGGACGATTGGCTAGATTGGCTCTGGGCTCGGGCAAAGGGCATGTCACAACCGTGGTAGAACCTCTAACCCCGAGGACGAGTGAGAACCGTCGCTGCTGTGCTACGATTTGCTATCCACAGTTTCTCAGCCGAACATGGGAGGGTTCTTTGAATATGTTCCGAACGGGCCTCGTCTGCCTGGTGCTGGCGGGGTTCGCCACTGCTCAGACCAACTCTGCTCCGGTACTCACTCCCCGCCCCAGCTCGCGGGTGGAGGAATTGCAGGTATCCGGTGACAACTCAGTCTCGCCTGACGCGCCGGTGATCACCGTGAAAGGCCTATGCGAGAAGGCGGCTGGCGCCAATGCGGCGGACTGCAAGACCGTGGTCACGCGCTCCGATTTCGAAAAGCTGATCAATGCGGTGCAGCCAAATATGCCGAAGCCGCAGCAGAAGCAAGTCGCCGCCCGCTACGTGCAGTTTCTCATGCTGGCGAACAAAGCGCGGGAGTTAGGACTCGACAAAGGACCGGAATTCGATGAGCAAATGTACCTGCAGCGATTGCAGGTCTTGGCGCGCATGGCGGGTGAACACATGCAGAAAGAAGCCGGCCAGGTCTCCGACGCGGAGGTAGAGAGCTACTACCGCGAGCACAGCGCCGATTTTCGCACCATCAGCTACGACAAGATTTACGTTCCCAAGCAGAAGCAGGCGGACGCGGCCAAGCCCGGCGCTCCGGCTGATCCCGACGCGCAAAAGAAGCGGGAAGCTGACGAAGCTGCAATGAAAGCCGAAGCCGACAAGCTTCGCGCCAGCGCTGCCGCCGGCCAGGACTTCGTCAAGCTGCAACAGGAAGCGTATGACGCTGCCGGACTCAAGCTGAAATCGACCAGCGCGAACACCCACGTGGAAAAGGTTCGCAAGAACGCCCTGCCTCCTTCTGACGGTTCGATTTTTGAGCTGAAGAAGGGCGAGGTTTCGCAGGTTTTCAACGATCCTGCCGCGTACATGATCTACAAAATTGACGACTTCCAGGACCAGCCGCTGTCCGATGTGAAGCAGGAGGTTGCACGCAGCTTGCAAGGCCAGAAGCTAAAGACTTTCAGCGAGGAGCTGCAGAAGTCCGTCGCGGAAAACACAACGTACAATGATTCATACTTCGCGGTGCCGGCCGCACCGAGCCTAAAAAATCCTGGAGAGCCTCCGGCTGCGCCAAGCGGAGCCCAGGCGAGCCCTGCCCCCGGAAAGAAGTAGTACATGGCAAACGCATTACCGTCGGTTGTGGTGACGGGAATTTCAGGGAACCTGGGGCGACGGCTGCTTCCCATGCTGAGCGGCTTCCGAGTCGTGGGCGTGGACTTTCGTCCTCCCGTCGCCGATCATCCTTTGCAATTCGAACAGATGGACCTGGGTGAAGAGTCCTCGTGCATGCAGTTTCTGCAGCTGCTGCGCGACACCCGGCCGGTAGCGGTCGCCCACCTGGCCTTCGTCATGGACGCGGTGCGCACCGGAATTCTCGATCCCGACCGCATGTGGAAGGTGAATGTGGCCGGCACCGCCCGCGTCATGGAAGCGATCACCGAGGCCAACCGCGAGTGGCCGATGGTCGAGAAGTTTGTCTGCGTGAGCAGTGTTTCGGCGTACGGCCCGGGACTCTCGAAGCCGGCAACCGAGGACACTCCGCTCGCCGCTCATACCTACCTTTATGGTGTGCACAAGATGGAGTCGGACCGGGTAGTGCAGCAGCGGGCCCCGTCGCTGCGCGGGTGCAGCGCCTACATCCTGCGGCCGCACATCTTTGCCGGCGCCAGCGTAGACAACTATTTCATGGAAGCCTTTCGCGGCGTGCCTGGAGGATCGAGCAAGTACGCGCAACGCATGCGCCAGCACGGTCGAAGGCTGCCTTGCATGTTGCCTTCCGGCAAACAGTATCTCGAGCACCGGATCCAGTTTGTGCACATTGATGACGTGGCGCGGCTGATCGCCTTCATCCTGAAGAAAACCGAGCCGGAAGTGCAACGGCTGACCATTTTGAATGTCGCCGGCCGCGGCGCTCCCCTCACCTACGAACAGTGCGTCAAGTTGGCCAGTGCCAGATTGCTGCGCGTCCCTACCGAGAAATTGTTTGGGATGATCCTGCAATTGCTGTGGAACCTGAAAATTTCAACCATTCCGCCCGACGTCGCGGCTTACATGACATCCGATACCGCTATGGACACAACCCGGCTGCAGGAATTCCTCGGCGCTGAGTATAAGAACGTGATCCGTTACCCCGTGGCGGAAGCGTTGGCCGAGTGCTTTAAGCAGGAAGTGAAAACAGAGACTGCCGTTGGGGCCTGACGCGCAGGGGATGTAGTCCGCTTAGCTACTTCTTTTCCCGCGGTACAGACCAGCGATGCCGAATGTGTAGGGGACCCAGGAAGCCTCCTGGAAACCCGCGGCTTTCATCCTTTCCAGCATTTCCGGCGGGGAGGGAAAACGCTCAACCGAGGCGGGAAGGTACGAGTACGCTCCGTTGCTGCCGGAAATTAAATTGCCGACTCGCGGCAAGACCGACTTGAAATAGACCCGGTACAGCTTGCCGAGGAATCCTTCCGGCGCGCTAAATTCGAGAATTCCACATTCCCCTCCCGGCTTCAGCAGCCGGCAAATTTCGCGCAGGCCGGCATCGTAATCCGCCAGATTGCGAAAGCCGAAGGCCGAGGTCAAAAGATCGAAACTCTGATCGGGAAATGGCAGTTGCAGCGCGTCGGCCTCGATCCAGTGGATTTTACGGTCGGGGCTTGTCTTGGAAGATGCCAACTCGAGCATTGGGCGCGAGAAGTCAGCGCCGATGATTCGCGCCTGGGTTCCTTCTCGCCGCAAGGCGAAGGCCATGTCGCCGGTGCCGCAGCAAAGATCGAGGACCCGAGCGCCGGGACGAGCCAGGATCGAAGGAAAAGTCTTCGCCGTGCGCCGCCACCAGAGCTTGTCGACGTTGGCCGAGAGGAGATGGTTCAGCAGGTCGTAACGCGGCGCAATGGCGCTGAACATCTCGCGAATCGCGCGCGAGGCGGATTGGGGATCGGGCGCTCCTTCTGGGGCGGCGCCCCGGGCATTTTTCGGCTTGGCTTCAGGCACGCGATTCCCGCCTGATTTCCGCCATTGCGGAAGCAATTGCGCCCTCGGGAACATGGTTCTCGATTCTCACTTCCCCGATTTTGACCGGGAGCACAAAATGCACGACGCCAGCTTCCGCTTTCTTATCGGATTGGACCAGGCGCAACACCTTGCTTGTTTGGACTGTGATCTTGGGAAGCTTTCCCCATGCGTGGACAGCGTTGCGAATCCTGTCATACACAACCGAGTCGCACGCCCCAACCTCGACGGCGATGCGGGCCGCCGCTTGCATCCCCCACGCCACCGCCTCTCCATGAAGAAAGTGCCGGTAGTTTGTGGCCGCTTCGAGCGCATGCCCCAGCGTGTGACCAAGGTTCAGAACCCGGCGCAGATCGCTCTCTTTTTCGTCGGCGGAAACAACCCGGGCTTTGAGCCGAACGGATTCAGCCAGCGTCCAGGTGAGGAACTCTGGATCCCGCCTCAGTTGCTTAAGCGATGAATTTTCCAGCCGCTCGAACAATTCCGGGTTGCCAATGATTCCGGCTTTCACAGCCTCGTACATTCCTGCCCGAAACTCGCGCTCCGGAAGGGTGGCGAGGGTAGCGGGATCGATCAGCACAAGCCGCGGCTGATAGAAGGTGCCGACGAGGTTCTTCCCTGCCCGGAGATTTACGCCTGTCTTTCCGCCAATGGCGGCATCGAGCTGCGCCTGCACCGTCGTGGGGATTTGAACCAGTTTCACTCCGCGCATGTAGACGGACGCCACCATTCCAGCAACGTCGCCCACGACACCCCCGCCGAAGGCCACGATCACCGCTTTGCGGTCAGCCCCTGATTCGAGCAGATGCTCGCAGAGAGCCTCAATCGTCGACATGCGCTTGTGGCCCTCGCCGTCAGGCATCTCGATGAATTTGGGGGCAAATCCCGCCGCCCGGACGGAATCCTGCAGCGCCTTGCCCCAGCGCCGCCGAACGGGAGCCACTGTGACCACAAATAAGGGTTGAACGCTGCCCAGGAGTTCCTTCACGATTGCGCCCGCACGCGAGAGAACTCCGTGCTCAAGCACCGTTTCATAATCAAAAGCGTTGGTCTTTACCGGAATCCGGATCATGTTCAGGGCGCTCGGTACTCCAAAACTCTTTAACCGCAACGATCGCAAAGTTCTCGCAAAGGTCGCAGAGAAAACCGAATCCTTCTGCGCGTGCTTTACGCGTCCTTAGCGGCCTTTGCGGTTAAAAGCGGTTGCAGCGACAGTTACTTATCATAGCGTAAGCTGCAGAGTCATCGGCCCTTCACGCGTGGTACCATTTTCCCCAATGCCAGCCATCTCGTCAGAAACCGATTTTCTGATCATTGGCGCTGGAGTTGCCGGGCTGCGTGCCGCCATCGAACTCGCTCGTGCAGGCCGCGTTCTGGTGCTGGCGAAACGCGAGGTCACCGAATCGAGCACGCAATTCGCGCAGGGCGGGATCGCCGCCGCACTGAGCGATGAAGACGAGATCAGCCTGCATCTGCAGGATACGCTCAATGCCGGCGATGGCCTCTGTAACCCGCAAGCCGCGCAGGTTTTGGTGGAAGAGGCTCCCGAGCGCATCGAGGAACTGATTGCGTGGGGCACGCACTTCGACCGCGAAGGTACCAAACTCACATTCGGACGCGAAGGCGCGCACAGCCGCAACCGCATCCTGCACGCGGGCGGCGACTCAACCGGGCGGGAAATTCTCCGCGCCCTCTACGCCAAGTCGAAAACACTGCCTCACATTTCCGTTCGTGAGTTTGAGTTTTCCACCGATCTGGAAGTTCGCGATGGACGGGTTTGTGCGGTTCGCGTTCTGGATGAAAACGGCCAGCCGCGCTCGATTCGCGCCTCCGCCGTGCTGCTGGCCACCGGTGGCATGGGACAGCTGTACCAGAACACGACCAATCCCGCTGTGGCCACCGGGGATGGCGTGGCCATGGCCTATCGCGCCGGGGCCGAAGTCACCGATTTGGAGTTTATTCAATTCCATCCCACCGCGTTGTATCTGAAAAAAGCCCCGCGTTTCCTGCTATCGGAGGCGTTGCGCGGCGAAGGCGCGCACCTGCGCAACATGGAATTGACGCGCTTCATGCCCAAGTACCACCCCATGGGGGAACTTGCTCCGCGGGACGTTGTGGCGCGGGCAATCATGCACGAACTCGAGCGCACGCGCGCCAAGGATCCGGTCGTCTACCTGGATTTGACCGATCTCGATGCCGCGCACATCAAACATCGCTTTCCGCGTATCTACGCGACCTGCATGCAGTACAACATCGACATCACCACCGAACTGATCCCGGTGCGGCCGGCAGCGCATTACGCCATGGGCGGAGTTCGTACGGATCTGGATGGCAGAACCAGCCTGCCCGGCCTTTATGCTGCGGGAGAAGCTGCCGGGACTGGCGTGCACGGCGCCAATCGTCTGGCCAGCAACTCGCTGCTGGAAGGCTTGGTGTTCGGAGCGCGCGCGGGGCGCACCATGCAGGAGCAACTGAAACGGCACCCCAACAAGGTTTCTGATTTACCTCCGGCAGCCGGATATTCGAATGGCCCGGTTCCCGTGCCGGTGGAAACGGCGGTCGCTCAGATCCAGGCGCTCATGTGGAACCACGCCGGGATTGTGCGCACCGGAAGCGGATTGACGCAGGCAATCCGCGGGTTGGAGGAACTCGCACGCCAACTCCCGCACCCGCGTACCCGCCGCGAGTTCGAAGCCCGGAACTTGCAGCTCAACGGTTTGTTGGTTGCGCGCTCCGCGCTCGCCCGGGAAGAGAGCCGGGGAGCGCATTATCGTACCGACTATCCCGACCACGATGACGCGCGCTTCCACAAGCACTCCGTCGTGACCCAGGAAAAGATCCGCTTCGAGTGAAACCGCCGTACGCTAACGCGGCCAAAAGGCGTTTCTTCATGATCTTTGCCCATCGAGCGATTCCCGCGCATCCTGAGAACATCCAGTGAAGAAATTCCCACGCAGGCGAACATCCAGTGCTGGTGCGCCGCAGGGACCGCGTTTCTCGCGCGAGCTTGCCATCCTGTATGAGGATGATTCGGTGATCGCCGTCCATAAGCCGCCCGGACTTCTTGCTGTGCCGGCGCCAGGATCGGATGCGCCATCGGCTTTGTCTCTGCTATCCGGCCATCTGAAAGGCCGCAGGCAGCACGCATGGATCGTGCATCGCATTGATCGCTTTGCATCAGGGGTTCTAATCTTCGCCAAGAGCAAAGCTGACCGGGAAACACTGGTTGGGCAGTTTCTCGCGCATACTCCGGTGCGGCGATACCTGGCCGTGGTTCGTGGGCATCTCGCCACCAGGGAAGGGTCGCTGGTCCACTACTTTCGAAAAGAGGGCATGCATCAGACGCTAAGCGCCGCTTGGAATCCTAAAGCGGCGCGCGCCGAACTCAGTTATTCCGTCGAGCGTTCACTGCGCGGGGCTTCATTGCTGCGGGTGACGCTGGGAACGGGCCTGCAGAATCAGATCCGCGTGCAGCTTGCCGCCGCCGGCCACCCCGTCATCGGCGATCGCAAATACAGCCCCGAAGAAGCTTCGGAGACTCGAATCGCCCGGGTGGCTCTGCATGCTGAGTATCTGCAGTTCACGCATCCGCGCAGCGGCGAGCCGGTGACTATACAGTGCGAGCCGCCAGCGGACTTCCGGTCTCTTCTGAATTCGCTCGCGCCGCGAGCTGGCGGCAAGCATTGAGCGCCACGCAAGACTTCGACGTGATCGTTCTCGGTGCCGGGGCCGCCGGCCTCATGTGCGCCATCGAGTCGGGCAGGCGCGGAAGGTGCGTGGCCGTGCTCGAACGCGCCGCTCGCATTGGCAAGAAGATCCTGATTTCCGGCGGCGGCCGTTGTAATTTCACCAATATCCATTGCCGGCCAGAGAACTTCATCTCGCGGAACCCGCATTTCGCCAAATCGGCGCTGGCGGCCTACACCCCGGTGGATTTCATCCAACTGGTCGAAAAGCATCGAATCGCGTATCACGAGAAAACACTCGGGCAACTCTTCTGCGATGGTTCCGCGCAGGAGATTGTCAGCATGCTCGAATCCGAATGCCACCAGGCGGGAGTTCGACTACTCACTGGCGTCTCCGTAGATCGGGTTGAACAGCGAGGCGAATTCGTGGTGAGCGCCGGGAGGGGCGAATTTCGCTCCAAGGCGCTGGTGGTCGCAACCGGCGGCCTCTCAATTCCTAAAATAGGCGCGACTTCGTTCGGCTACGATCTGGCGCGCCAATTCGGATTGAAGATGGTTGAGCCGCGGCCAGCCTTGGTTCCGCTGCTCTTTAACAGCACGGATCGGCAGTATTACTCCGATCTGGCCGGAGTCTCCGCCGAGGTCATTGCCGCAATCGGCAAGCAGCGCTTTCGTGAGAAGATGCTGTTCACGCACCGCGGTCTGAGCGGCCCCGCCATTCTCCAGATTTCCTCTTACTGGAAACCAGGCACCCGGGTCACGATTGACCTCGCTCCCGAACGAGAACTCACAGCACCGCTTCGCGAGGGTACGCGCCGCGATCCCGCCGCGCTGAAGTCAGCTTTTCGCGCATACTTACCGCAGAGAATGGCCGACCGTTGGGTCGATCTGCACACCCCGACCTCATGGACAAACCATGCCCTCGCGGAACTCGAGAGCCAGGCACACAACTGGGCGGTCACTCCGGAGGGCGATGAAGGTTACGCCAAAGCCGAAGTCACCGCCGGCGGCGTGGACACAAACGAACTCTCCTCCAAAAGCATGGAATGCCGCAGAGTGCCGGGCCTTTACTTCATCGGTGAAGTCGTCGATGTCACCGGCCACCTCGGCGGCTTCAACTTCCAGTGGGCCTGGGCATCCGGGTTCTGCGCGGGGCAGTCTGTCTAGGCCTGAGGACGCGCTTGATTTCCGATTGCCATTGGTTCTCCGCGCGCCCTGGCTGCATGGTGCGAGGAGGCGATGCACTGCAACATCGCCCCTCCGAACGCCTACCGGAATCGCTGACTACTTCCCCACAGGCGCGCCGGGCAATGGCGTGCTGCCCATGCGAAATCCTGACCAGAGGGGAAATCCTGCTGAGTTTCTCAGTGTCAGCACCTGATCGCCTTTGGTGATCTCCTTCGCGATCAGGAAATCTGAGGCTTGATACTGAACCTTCGAGCCAAGAATGGTCAGCTGGTCCCCTTTCGCAATGCTGAAATTCTTGCTGGCCAGATATGCGGATGGACCGACATGCACCAACATCGTTCCGGCATCGGTCTTCAGCATGAGATGGGTGCCGCTCCAGCCTCTTGGGCAGGTCCAGCCTTGCCCAGTTCCCATTTGCCCGGTGACTTGCTGTACCTCCTCCACCGTGCCGGTGATGGTGAGCTCGGTTCCGGTATTGTAGAAAGGCCCACCCATGCGGCCTTGTCCGCGACCGCGCATCTGCGCTGCGGATTCCAGAGCTATGAATAGACCAAGAATAATCAAGGTCGCCAAAAATAAACGCGATGTGCCAACCACGCTCCGTTTCATCGTTACCTCCTCGATGCGATGTTCCCGTCGACGACCACTGCAACTTCGCACCTATGGGAGGGAACCCTGGGATCTCCGGCAAGTTGTTCGAGTGTGACGCGTGTCACACAGAACGGTGCCGCCCGTCACCTCGGAGCACACATCGCTTCATTTCTGATTAGCTGGCAATCAACAGTTCTTTCCAGAAGAAGGCAAAGAGCTCAACCGCTTCAATCCTGATTTGACGCAGGGAATTCATTTTTTAGCGCGGAGGACACGAATCAGGTTGTTGCGACGACGCCATGCGCTTAGCCGGCGATGGTGTGGACCGGAAAATCGTGCCCCGAAATCGCATTCAGACCCACAGCAGACACGAAGACTGGTGAGGAGCCGACGACATGCGCAGACCAAACCAACTTGAGCGTCGGGAGCTGTTGCAAAACTCCGCCCTGACATTGGGCGCGGTCCTGCTGGGTAGCACCAGCTCGGGCGCGAGATCTGAGTCCAAGATCGTGAACAAGAACTCCAGTCCTTCGGCGCTAAAAATTACCGATCTGCGCGTGGCCACAATCGTTAAGCCTGGGCCAAGCCCTTGCTCCATCGTCCGCATCGACACCAATCAGGACATCTACGGGTTGGGCGAAGTGCGAGACGGAGCCAGTCCTACGTATGCTCTTTTTCTGAAGAGCCGCATTGTCGGCGAAAATCCGTTACAAATCGACAACATCTTTCGAAAGATCAAGCAGTTCGGCGGCCAGGCGCGGCAGGCGGGCGGTGTTTGCGCCATCGAAATGGCCTTGTGGGACATTGCCGGAAAGGTGTACAACGCTCCGGTTTACGCGCTGCTCGGGGGAGGCAAATTTCGCGACAGAATTCGCATATACGCCGATACCGTCGAGGACAAAAATCCGCAGCATTACGCCCATCACCTGAAGCAAACCAAAGACATGGGAATCACCTGGCTGAAGATGGACCTTGGTGTCGAGATGGTGGCTGACACCGCCGGAACCGTCACCAATGCCACCGACGTCCAGCAGTGGGAAGCCAATCAGTTGCCGCATCCCCTCCTGGGAATGGAGATCACCGACAAAGGCATTGCCATGATGGAAGCCTACGTGGCTGCCGCCCGCGAGGCAGTGGGTATGGAGATCCCCATCTCCATGGACCATTTCGGACACGTGGGAGTCAAATCCATTGTTCGGCTGGGAAAGGCATTCGAGAAGTACAACATCTCATGGATGGAGGACGTGATTCCCTGGATGTACACCGACCTGTTGAAGCAGATCTCGGACGAGTGTCCGGTTCCAATTCTTACCGGCGAAGATATCTACCTGAAAGAACCGTTCGAGGTCCTGTGCGAAAAACACGCGGTTGGCAAAATTCAGCCTGACCTGAACTCGGCCGGCGGAATTCTCGAGACGCACAAGATTGGCGACATGGCCGAGGAGCACGGTATTCCGATGGCAATGCACTTCGCCGGAACTCCGGTTTGCTGCATGGCCAATGTGCACTGCGCCGCAGCCACGCAAAATTTTCTTGCACTGGAAAACCACTCTCTGGACGTGCCGTGGTGGTCATCCTTGGCAGTCGAATACGCGGGCAGACCAATTGTGGAGCGGGGATACATCGACGTGCCGGACCGCCCCGGGCTGGGAATAACTCTCAACGCGGATGTCGTGCGGCAGCACCTTGCGCCTTCGAGCGGCTACTTCGAACCCACGCCGCAATGGGATAACGAACGCTCATGGGACCGGTTGTGGAGTTGAGCTCTTGCCTTGAGCGGTCATCTCAAACAGGTCATTCAGAAATCAATTCTGTAAATCCGCGCGCGTTGTGCTGGAACAGCCGCTTTCAGACTAAGCCGGGTTCCCGTAGGCGCAACTTCGTGGCCAGCGGTAATCTCTCGGATGCGGGAAGCCGGTCTTTCCAGGGTTCGGGCAAACTCCAGTGTTGCCGGGCTGTCCGCGTGATTGAAGAAGAACACCCACCGCCCGTTGGGCGCGTACATTTGCCGAAGCTCGAGCAGCCGCGGAGCCCGCAGTTTGGGCTCGGACAAGCCCGCCCAGCCAGCCAATATTGCGCCGAGGGGATGCATGGCGACCGGGTGTTCATAGTTTTGCCGCCCGGCAAACCCGCCAAGCACGATCGCTCTTCCGCTTTGGTATTTGTTTTCGTATGCGATCGGCGTCCCGTCGACGGCGATCGCGAGCGGGCGCGCGCCGTGATCTTCCACTTCAAATTGCTCTTCGAAAGTCGATGCTTTAAATTGGGCAGCTCCCCACTTGATCGCGAACTCTTTTTGCGGAATCAGCTGCTTTTCGCGAACCCCCAGCATTTCGTCCCAACCGAACCCAGGAACTTTCGGTTCAGCATGTCCCCTTTCGTCCACCCAGCCGGCGCGGGCTTCGACGAAAAGATGCCCTCCAGCGGCAACATACTTCTTTAGCGCGTCCGCCTCCTCTTCGGTCATCATTAAAGGATAAGGAACGATCACCAGCTTGTATTGCTGGAGATTGTCTTTTGCCAGTTCGCGAGAACTCAGCACGTCTACCGGCAGATTTCGTTCAAAGAACATTCGATGGTATCCGGCAACCGATTCGTGCATGGCGGTACGGCTGCCTTCCTCGTCATATCCGCCGACCAGGGGCGCCAGCGGGCTGAAAACGATCGCCGCCTGCGTGCGCTCCGGACGCGATTGCAATAACAGATCAGAGTTTTCCTGGATGTGGCGGGCGATCTCGCCGGCGTGGCGGCTTCGATCAGTCAATGTGCCGTCCAGCGCGATCATTCCATAGCCACCCGACTCGTATCCCGCATTCATGGGATAAAAGGCGTAATAGTTGATGGCGCGGGCGCCGCGGGACACCATGCCCCACGTCCACATCTCCAGATCGCTGCTGGTTACCGGAGAACCGGCCACGGTCCCGTGCACGCCATATCCGGCTTGCAGTTCGCCAACATAGAATCCTCGTCCCCCGGTCATATTGCTGGTGAGATCCATGGCCAGGACGCGCCGTTCCAATGTCCAGTTGTGTTCAGGGGCCAGGAGCTTCGGATAAAAACTGGTGCCGAAAAAATCAACGGAGTCTTTCATCAGGAAGTCGTCGGTCGGATCATAAGGATCAGCCAAGGTGCGCACCAGCGGAGAAGGATTAGGAGCATGGCTGGTGGTCACATGCTCCGGGTCGACAGCTTTCACCGCCTCATTGCGCATGGCTAAATCTTCGGCCAGCTTGTATCCGTAATAAATGCGCCAGTCCATGAAATCGGTATACGTAAGAATCGTTCCGTAGCGCGGAGGTTCCACCTGGCTCCAGTCCGTAAATGTCCTGTGCCAGGCTTCATTGAGGCGATCGAGGGTTTGGTACTTCCGCTTGAGCCATTGGCGGAAGCGCTCCTGGCTGCTCGGGCAATAGCAGAACATGGGCTCAGACTTGTACCCGATGCGCGCCCAGTTCAGCGCCGCGGGCTCGCTCCATAAATCCCATCCGTAAAACGCGGGACTTGCGGCAGCATGTCTCGCCACTTCCTGGAAAAAATCGAGAATGGCTTGGCGAACGCCGCGGTGGTCGAAGCAATAGCCAGGCGCAGCCTGAGAAGGAATCGGTTGTTCATCCTGTGCCGCGTAGCGCCCGTCGGGAAACTTCTTTCCCACCCACTCCGGGGCTGAATCAACGTAAACCTGGACGATGACCTTCAGCCCAACTTCATCGGCGAGCCGCAACAACAGGTCGAGATTCTCTAAATGATATTGCCCTTCTTGCGGCTCGGCCACGTTCCACTCCACCCAGGTCCGAACTGTATTGAAACCCAGCTGCCTTATCCTGGACAAATCTTGTTTCCACAGCCTGGGCGAATCTGGGGTAATGGTCTCAAGCATCGGGGCGCGAGCCTGGCCGCCGCTATACCAGACTGCAACCGGGAAAAATGTCGTTTCACGAGCTTTACTCTGGGCGGCCGCAGACGGCGACAGAGGCGCCTGCGAGTTCGGGACCCGACCGCGCACCTTGGTCGAGCCAGGTAGCGTCACTAGGATTGCGAGGAGAGCGAACGATAGCAATTTCTGAGACATGGTCTGGTTTCCTGCAGCGGCTTGAAACCAGCCATTTTACGTCCGGGAGTCAGGGAGTTCGGGGACGATTCTCATTCCGGCCACCCAAGGTGATGAAGCCGATCTTCCCAATCGCCAGCAAGAGCGCTCCATTTATTCCATCGCAGCGTCTTGGTCCTGAATGGTGTTATGGGGGTGACGGCCATCACTGACGTGGCTGGTTGTTTTCGGCAAAATGAAACGCATTGAAGCCGTGGGAGAAGGGCCGAACTGGGCAGGTTATGGTCGAACGAACTGTAAGCGCCCGCAAACAATTCGAGAGAATCGCGCAGTTTTGCCGGCAGTCAGATCCGCTCTGCGAACTCGTGCTCATGAGCGAACCCGATTCCCTGGTTCTGAAGTTTTCCGTCCGATCGGGCATCAAGGTTCTCTATGAAAGCCATGCCCTGGATGTCAGTGAGCTGACAATCATGTCAGACCATGAGCTGTGGGAACTTCTCGAGCATCTTTCCAACCGCCGGATCCAGCGTCCAGCCGTAGAGTCCCTGTCCGCTCTACATAAGCCCTTTGCATCGTAACTTCTCGCTAGAGTACCTGCCAGGCTCGTGCCCACGCCAGGCAGTGCTCAGGTCTTGGGTGGAAGAGATTTAAGAGTGAATTGGTGGAGGCGGCGGGAGTCGAACCCGCGTCCGAAAATGTTACTGGTCAGAAGCCTACATGCGTAGTCGCGTTCCTGCCCCAGGCATTACCCTGGGACGTTCGCGGCCCCCGCTCAGAACGGACAAGAAACGGTTGCCGCT
>DASVAJ010000059.1:0-2582 GCA_036376415.1 Terriglobales bacterium | reverse complement strand
TGGATAACGACCTTGTGAACGCAACAACCGCGTTAAGGGACGATGCGGTGCAGTTCATCCAGCGCGGGAATTATTTCGGCAGACAGCACCCGGAAGGAGGAATCGGGCATTAGCGCCTGTGTTTCCGAATGCGGTTTTTGCCGCCGCAATGGGGATTGTCTTTCGCCCCTTCAGGGCTCGACTCACTGTGTGATCTACCCGGGGCTGACGCCCCCGGCTGAAACAAACTTCGCTGCTGTTGGACGCGAGCCCGCGACGCGGGCCAAGAATAAAGCCGGGCGTCAGCCCCGGGTAGTCGGACAAAAAAGTGAGCCCCATAGGGGCGAAAGAAACACTCGCCCTAGGTTATCTGTGGCGCATCCTGCTGCGCGGCCAGAAACGCGTCGTACAACGTTTTCGGATCGTCCGCGTAGAACTCCACGTACCCGCACGACGAACAAACAAAGGCGTGCACGCCGCAGCGGGTGGCTTTCTTAAAGACCAATGCCTCAGGCCTGGCGTCAACCCTCAGTTGCAGGGCCAACTCTCCTGAGTCAGTCCTGTCGATAACCATTGCCCTCTGAGCAATCGCGCCCGAGCCGCACTTGGTGCATTTGTCGACTGCGCGCATGTATTCCTCCCCACTTAAGCCGCTTGGCCCTTCACTTCCACGCCGGCCCACTTTTCCAGCAGCATCAGCGTGGCGGCGAAATCGAGATCGGCGTGGCCGTCTTCAACCGCCATGTCATAGATTTCTTCCACGGTCTCACCGCCGGGAAGCTTGACACGGGCCT
This sequence comes from Terriglobales bacterium, assembly GCA_036376415.1. GTDB lineage: Bacteria > Acidobacteriota > Terriglobia > Terriglobales > Acidobacteriaceae > Gp1-AA145. The sequence goes on along the minus strand of DASVAJ010000059.1, from coordinate 1,809 downwards.
CTTTGGCGGCTTCCAACGCCAAGCGGATATCTTTCCGCATCAGCTTAAGCGGAAAATTCGCCGTGAAATCGCGCTGCAACACAAATGGCGCCTTGTACTCGACTACGCCCGACTTGACCATCGACGCATTAATCAGCGGGATCAGCGTCGCCGGATCGACGCCGAGTTTCGCCGCCAAGGTAAGCCCTTCCGCGAAGCCTTCATAGATCATCGCGATCTGCAGGTTCATGGCGATCTTCGCCGACTGCCCTTTGCCGGTCTCGCCCATGCGGAAAATCTTCTTGCCCATCGCTGCGTAGAGCGGCTTCAGCTTCTCGATCGCTTCCTCGCTGCCCCCAACGATGAACAGCAGCGTGCCCGCCTCCGCGCCAACTTTCGATCCCGTCACTGGAGAATCGACGTACTGCACACCCTTCTTGGCCACCCGTTCGGCGAACCGTCGTGTCGCTGCCGGCGAGATCGTGCTCGAATCCGCAATGACCATGCCTTCGGTCAGCGACTGCTCAACTCCATTCGGTCCAAACAAGACCTGCTCGACCGCGGCGGTATCCGACACGCAGATCCACACGACGTCCACGCTCTGCGCGGCGTCCGCCGGAGAGGACGCCACCCGAGCACCTTCGACTTCTTTGCCCGTGCTTCGATTCCAAACACTGACTTCGTGCCCGGCTTTTACCAGATTGGCGGCCATGGGCCGCCCCATTATGCCCAAACCCACAAATGCAACTCGCATCTAAGTCTCCTGGAAAAGAACACTGTGAATTAGAAATGACACGCTGTGGTGGGTCAAGCTGATTGCTGCGGTTGTAGAATGCACGAGTAGGCATGTATCAGCTCTTCGAGCTGGAGGACTGATGAGCAGAAGTAAACGGGAATTGCCGGCGGTCCGGCAAGCAGGAACTCAGGCATGCCATGCTGAAAAACGCGCTTAAGAATCCCGCGCTGCGGAAGCGGGCCAAGCAGTTTGGCAAGCTGATCCGCCACTCTGCCATGACGCCGCGCACCGGCGAAACCCACAAGCCGGTACTCGTCTCCAACGGCCAGATGGGCGTCACCTTCATCGGCCATGCCAGTTTTTTCCTGCAGATTGGGGGCGAGAACGTAGTTGTCGACCCCAACTTTGCCCGCTGGCTCTTCGTGCTCAAGCGGCTCCGCAAGCCGGGTGTGCGCATCCCCGACCTCCCGCCGATCGATGTCGTGCTGATCACGCACGCACACTTTGACCATCTGCACCGGCCGTCATTGCGCGCGATCGTGCAGCACACCAAACAACATCGCGGATCAGGCCCGACGGCGGTTGTCCCAGAACATGTGTTCGACCTCGTGTCGGATCTTGGCTTCCGCGATGTGGTCGAACTGAACTGGTGGCGCAGCTATCGCCATCGCGATGTCACTATTACCCATGTGCCTTCCCGCCACTGGGGTGCGCGTATTTTACGGGACGCTCACAGAGGATACGGCGGATACGTCTTGCGCGGGGGCAAGCACTCCATTTATCACGCCGGCGACACGGCGTATTTCTCCGGCTTTCGCGAAATTGGTACTCGGCTTTGTCCGCAGGTAGCACTCTTGCCAATTGGCGCCTACAATCCGCCGCAGTTCCGCAACGTTCATACCAGCCCCGGCGACGCAACTCGCGCCTTTCTCGACCTGAATTCTCGCTGGATGGTTCCCATGCATTACGGAACTTTCCGACTCTCGCACGAGCCTATGGAAGAACCTCTGCAACTGCTTGAGCAGGAGGCGGCTGCCGCCGGAGTCAGCGATCGCGTGCTGGTCTTGCCCGAGGGTGTAACCAAGCTGTTCTGA
>DASVAJ010000058.1:0-47587 GCA_036376415.1 Terriglobales bacterium | reverse complement strand
ACAGAACCTTGGTGATGGCCGCCGTCAGCGTGGTCTTGCCGTGATCGATGTGCCCGATGGTTCCCACGTTCACGTGCGGCTTTGTGCGTTCAAATTTCTCTTTTGCCATAATCTCGTCTTCCTCAGCTCTTAGCTCTTAGCTATTAGCCTTTAGCTCTTAGCTCAAACCTTGTCCGTGTGGCGCGGGCGCCCTCGCCCGCGAACGCCCTATTTCCCGCCCTGAGCCTTGCCGATAATCTCGTCCGCCACGCTGCGCGGCACTTCTTCGTAACGCGCGAAGTGCATCGAGTATTCGGCGCGTCCCTGCGTGCTCGAGCGCATGTGCGTGGCGTAACCGAACATTTCCGCGAGCGGCACGATCGACTTGATCACCTGCGAACCGGCGCGGTGCTCCATGCCTTCAATGCGGCCGCGACGCGAACTCAGATCGCCCATAATCGTTCCCGCAAACTCTTCCGGCGTAACCACCTCAACTGCCATCACCGGCTCCAGCAACACCGGAGACGCTCTCCGCGCGGCCTCTTTGAAGGCCATCGAGCCGGCGATCTTAAACGCCATTTCGTTGGAGTCGACTTCGTGATAGCTGCCATCGAACAACGTGACCTTCACATCGACAACGGGATATCCCGCCAGCACGCCGCCTTCGAGCGCCTCCTGAATTCCCTGGTCCACCGGCTTGATGTATTCCTTTGGAACCACGCCGCCGACGATGTCGTTGATGAACTCGTAGCCCTTGCCCGGCTCCTGTGGATCGAGCTTGATCTTCACGTGGCCATACTGGCCGCGGCCGCCGGTCTGGCGAATGTATTTGCCTTCGGCTTCCGAGTGCTTGCGAATGGTCTCGCGATAGGCTACCTGCGGCTTGCCGACGTTGGCCTCAACTTTGTATTCACGCATCATGCGGTCGATGATGATTTCGAGATGCAACTCGCCCATGCCGCTGATGATGGTTTGTCCGCTGTCGGGATCGGTGTGAACCTTGAAGGTGGGATCTTCCTGCGCCAGCTTGTTCAGCGCGACGCCCATCTTTTCCTGGTCGGCCTTAGTCTTTGGCTCAACCGCAACGGAGATGACCGGCACAGCAAACTCGATGGACTCGAGCGCGATCGGATGCTTCTGATCGCAAATCGTATCGCCGGTCGAAACGTTCTTCAGTCCTACCACCGCGCAAATATCGCCCGCAAGAATTTCCTGGATGTCCTCGCGCTTGTTCGCGTGCATCTTCAGCAGGCGGCCAATGCGCTCGTGCTTCTGCGTCCGCGCATTCAGAACGGATTCGCCGGATCTCAGCTGGCCGGAGTAAACGCGAATGAACGTCAACTGGCCAACGTAGGGGTCAGCCATGATCTTGAACGCCAGCGCCGAGAAGGGGTCATCGTCCGAAGCTTTGCGGGTGATGGCCTTGCCGTTTTCGGGATCAATTCCGTGGGTATCGGGAAGGTCGATGGGAGACGGGAGATAATCCACAACCGCGTCGAGCAGCGGCTGAATGCCTTTGTTTTTAAACGCCGTGCCCACGACCACCGGGAACACCTTCAACGCGATGGTTGACTTGCGCAGCGACGCTTTCAGCTCGTCGGGAGTAATCTCTTCGCCTTCGAGAAACTTGTGCAGGATCTCGTCATCGTTTTCGGCGACGGTCTCGACCAGTTGCGCGTGGAAGGCTTCGGCTTTCTTCTTCAGTTCGGCGGGAATTTCGTCGGTGTAGAACTCGGCGCCCAGGGTCTCATCTTTCCAGATGATGGCTTTCATCGACATCAGGTCGACGACGCCTTTGAACTTGTCTTCTTGTCCGATGGGAATCTGAACCGCGATGGGCTTGGCACTGAGGCGCTTGCGGATAGTGTCGACGGCGTGCTCGAAATCGGCGCCCATCTTGTCGATCTTGTTGATGAAACAAATTCGCGGGACGCCGTACTTGTCAGCTTGCCGCCATACTTTTTCCGACTGCGGTTGCACACCGTGAACCGCGTCGAATACGGCGACCGCGCCATCGAGCACGCGCAGCGAGCGCTCGACTTCGGCGGTGAAATCCACGTGGCCGGGAGTGTCGATGATGTTGATGCGGATGTCGCGCCAGAAGCAGGTGGTCGCAGCGGAGGTGATGGTGATGCCGCGTTCCTGCTCCTGCTCCATCCAGTCCATGGTGGCGGTGCCTTCGTGCACTTCGCCCAGGCGATGGGTGCGTCCGGTGTAATAAAGGATGCGCTCCGTCGTAGTGGTCTTGCCGGCATCGATGTGGGCCATGATGCCAATGTTCCTGCAGCGCTCTAATGGGACCGTTCTAGACACACTCTTCTTCCGCTCGTCCTTGCGGACTTCCTGTTCGCCGACCGTGTTTGCGGGGGTACTCATGAAAATCTGCTCTTAGCTCTTAGCCTTTAGCTCCTTCTTTGCGCTCTTCGCGTCCTTTGCGGTTAATTCCTAGAATTTTGAACCACCAAGATCGCAAAGCACGCCAAGAAAATCTTGGATTTTGCTTTCAGCTAAAGGCTAAGAGCTAATAGCTAAAAGCTCGCTTCACCACCGATAGTGCGCGAACGCCTTGTTGGCTTCCGCCATGCGGTGCACATCTTCTTTCTTCTTGATAGCTGCGCCGCGGCCGTTGGCGGCATCCAGCAACTCATTGCTCAGCTTGTCGATCATCCCCTTTTCGCCGCGGCCACGGGCATAGCTGATCAGCCAGCGAACCGCCAGCGAGGTGCGCCGGTCCGCATTCACCTCGACCGGAACCTGATAGTTGGCGCCGCCGACGCGCCGGGTCTTTACTTCCAACAGCGGCTTGCAGTTTTCGACAGCCTTCTTGAAGAGCTTTAGCGGTTCATCGCCGCCCTTCTGCTGCAACCGGGTGAGCGCCTCGTAAAAAATGCCTTCTGCAGTACTCTTCTTGCCACCCCACATCATGGAGTTAACGAATTTCGTCACCAGATCGGAGCCGTACACCGGATCCGGCTCGACCGTGCGTTTTGCAATATGTCCTTTGCGTGGCATAAATGCAGCTTTTAGCTCCTCGCCATTGGCTCTTAGCTTGAACCCGCTGCCCTCGCCGGTCTTGCCGACGACCGACAGCCGACAACTATTTGGGCCGCTTCGCCCCGTACTTCGATCTTCCCTGCTTGCGATTGGCGACGCCCACCGCGTCCAGCGTTCCGCGGATCACGTGATAGCGTACGCCCGGCAGGTCCTTCACGCGGCCGCCGCGGATCATCACAATCGAGTGCTCCTGCAGGTTGTGGCCGACCCCGGGAATGTACGTGGTGACCTCAATTCCATTGGTGAGCCGCACGCGCGCGACTTTGCGCAGCGCCGAGTTCGGCTTCTTGGGCGTTTGCGTATACACGCGGGTACAGACGCCGCGCTTCTGCGGGCACGACTGCAGCGCCGGACTCGCTGTCTTGTAACGCGGGCGCTTCCGGCCGGCACGAACCAATTGATTGAACGTAGGCACTCTTGCTGCTCCTGATGATGTAACGGCGACACTGCTCATCCCTGCCGCGCCGTCGCGCAGGTCAGGGATTTCCCGCAAAATTGATTCCCAGATTCAGCGATCAGGGCTGGATAGCCTGGCTATCCATACTTCCGGCACACACTCACGCAGGCCGGAGATTCATTTTCCCTTGACAGGTCTGACGACGGTGACTTCAAGCCCAGTTCAGGAGAAGTTCCGTTTCGCCAGCTTCACTCCGCATAATCTCCCTTGAGGGAGCGGTTCGCGGAACGGTTTCAGCGAGGGCGCCTTCCTTCGAAGGCGTTGTTTCTAAATCCTAAACTGCTATTCCGGCGTCCGACGGGCGAGTAGGACACAGGTACAGGCAAGCCAGGGTGTCTCGCGGAACTGTTCAAATATATCAATCACGAAAGCAGATCGTCAACATCGCAAATCCTGCATCTCACATTAGAAAACAGCCTCTTAGCTTTTGGCTCTTAGCTTTTAGCTTTTAGTTCTTAGCTTTTGGCTTTTTAGCGCATCGCTCATTCTCGGTGAGGTGAAGCTTCCTGCTGCGTTTTTGCGTTTTTTGTGGCTGGCTGCGGTGAGGAGGCTATAAAGCCCGAAAAATTCAGCAAGAAGGCGAGGCTAAGAGCTAGAAGCTAATAGCTGAGAGCTTGGGTCAAGTTGCCGAAAAAATGTTCAGCCTCTACACTGAGAGCTTTCCAGCGCGAAATCCCAGTCATTCTCTTCGGAAGGATTGATGCGTAAGTTTGTTTTGGGCACTTCTTCGCTGAGCGTCGCGCTCGGCTGCCTCCTGCTGGCGTCCTGTGGCAGCAGCAGTTCGACCCGTGTGGTCAATAATCAGGTTCCGGCCTCAATCTGCTTGACCACGTCGTTTTCCTGCACGGCCGGCCAGGGTACGCCCAACATCTCGGTCGAGGTGGGCAAGACCCAAAATGTTACTGCGCAGGCATTCAATTCCGCCGGAACCGCCATCACCGAGACGTTTACGTTTCAATCCAGCAATCCAGCCGTGCTGACCATTGCCAGAAACGGCCAGGCCTGCGCCGGAACCTGGGACTCGCTGACTGCCCCAGCCGTTTGTACTCCGGGGACAACCGGCGTTGCCCAAGTCACCGCCGAAACCAACGGCGTGACCAGTCCGGCCATGAATGTCTATGTGCACCAGCACATCACGAACATCGTAATCAGCAAAGTGCCCGGCCAGCCGCCAACGCTGTCTCCCTTATGCCTGAGCAGGTCGGCTCCGCTTTTGGGACCCGGTCCGGAGAGCGTAATGTACGAAGCGCTGGCCTATTCCGGCGCGGCTGGAACTGCCGACATTACCTCCACGGTAGGGCCGTTCACATGGCAGAGTGTGGCCCTCCCGGGCCAGACCAGCGGGTCCGTCTCTGTTTCCCTCGCCGCAGCACCAGCCGGTTCCACACAGTGCCTGCGAGGAAGCAATAACCAGTGTTTCAATATGGAGGTGGCAACAGCAGCGATTCCCGGGTCCACCGAGATCGTTGCCAGCGTGGGTGGCGTGAATAGCCAACCGGTGGTCTTTACCACTTGCCCGGTCCAGTCCATCTCCGTCAAACCGGCGAACAATTCAACGAACACAAGTTTTACGGTCCCGACCGGCACGTCCTTGGTGCTGAACGCCACCGTTAAGGACACACTGGGGATGACGCTCACCGGGATCCCGCTCACCTGGAGCGCCAGCACACCTACATCGGTCGGCATCAGCGGCGCGGGGAGCAATGTTTACGGGAGCGTGGGCACAGTAAGTTCCTCGGCCATTGGCGGCGGGTCGGTCACCGTATCCTGTACGCCCCCCAGCTGCAACGGCGGCATCACGCCATCTCTCCCGGTCTACTCGCCGCAGGCCTTCGGATTCACGGTGACCGCAAGTGGCAGCAACTCCAAGCCCCCCGCGCCGACGGTTTTCGCGACCACCTCGGAGTGCGCCACCACCAGCCAGGGCTGCACGGCACGAATCGTTTCTATGACCCGAAGCGGAACGTCGGCGAACTTTACCCCCGCGAGCGCTGTCAATTTGCCGTTTGCCCCTGACTCGGTGAAATACGATTCGAAAGGTAACAATGCATATCTGGGTGTGCCCAGCACTTCCTTCGGCACTCAAGGCCTGATGGTGTTCAGCGGCTCGAGTGTGGCGCAGCTAACCGGGGCTGCGGGAAAGGTGCTGGCTATTTCTCCAGACGGCGCCACCGCCATTCTTTCTGACACGGTCGACTCGCCTGCGCGCATTTTCATCTGCACCAGCTGCAATACCAGCTCGCGCAGCGTCACCCCGTTCCTGCTATCGAACGCGGTTGCGGCGGCTTTTTCCCCGGACAGTCTGAAGGCTTACATCGTTTCCAGCAGCGCTTGTCCGGGCACCAGTTCAGCCGGTTGCCTGATGATCTACTCGAAGGTTGACGCGCCGCAGTTCCTCCAGCTCAGCACACCGCCGACAGATGCGGCGTTTATCGGGGAAGGCAGCTTCGGGTACCTTGGCGGACCCTCGACAGTTTCGTTCCTGGCCACCTGTGACCACCCAGCCACTTTTCCAGCCGGACAGACCCTGAGCTTTGCCAGTCCCCTGCTTCGTCCTTTGCCGGATGGCCAGTCGCTCCTTGCCCTCGCTCCACCCAACATCCAAACTCTCACCGCCGCCGTAAGCGGCTCAGGCTGTGTTCCACCCGGCGGATCGCTCACTGTCACGAATACATTGGGAGCGCCGGTTAATCTGGGGGTTGGGAACTTTACTCCTACGCAATTGCTGATTTCTCAGGACGGCACGACGGCATACATTCTCGGCCAGGTTCAGCCTTCGGTGAATTTCCCCGTGACTGCTGCGGCGTGTGCGCTCAATGCAGCGGGAACGGGGTGTGGTTCCTCGTTCGTCACGTACACCTACACCTGGACCTCAGGGCCAGCGATCGCACTGGGCGCCAACATCACCTTGGCTGGGCTGCCGGCCGGCGATAACGGAACCTTTCCCGTGGTCGGAATCAGCGGGCCCGCGCCCAACGGAAGCGGCGGCTTTACCGGCACCTTCACGGTTGCGAACTCGTCGGGAGTACCCGCAACCGGTCTCACTGGAAGCGCCTCGGGCTCGGAAACCCTGAAGTTCGGCTTCGTTCTCGCCTACAACCTGCAACGCCAGACCTCGTCGGACATTTCCCTGGTTGGCAGCGCCACTCCGTTAAGCGCGTCGCTCAGCCCTGCCGGGGATTTGCTGTTTGTTGGCGCCGACGACAACCAGGTGCACGTTATCGACACGGTTACACAGCTCGATACTGACCAGGTGCCCCTGACCTTCCCGCAGAACAGCAGTTTGTGCGTGGGGCCGGGATCCCCGCCCACGGCATTGCAGAGCCTGTTAACTATTACCGCGGCAAATCAGGACACGACGACAGGAACCACCACATTCGCCTATGCGTTAACTTCCGGGCCGCCTGTCGCCGTCGGCAACTCGGTAAAAGTCAGCGGAATGGCTGATCCGGGAAACAATGGCACCTTCGTGGCCAGTTCGGTTGGCACCGGGTCTTTCACCGCCGTCAATCCGATCGGCGTAAGCGCCACCTCCCAAAACGGCAGCGGCCTGGCGGGTTTGGCGTGTAATCCTGATTTGGTTTTCGTCAAGCCGTGAGTAAGCCGTCGCCGGCTCTCCGTCGCCCGCCATCGCCAAACCCTAAGCTGCCGATTGTAACGTTGGTGACTTTGGTTTCGTATTTCTCAGTTACTCCCGCCAGAGAAGATTTACAATCCAGTTAACCCATTCTTTGCTGATGAGCTACGAATGTAAACCAAGGTCGGCTGGTTGCAGCGCACGCCGCGTGACGTGTGACGCACGACCTGCCGACGACCGACAGCCGAGAGCCGGCAACTGATTTTATGTTTGGCCGCGACGAAAAGCCTTCCCAGATTCGCCTCACCGCGATTCAATACCTCATTCTCGCTATTTTCCTGGTCCTGGCTTATGGTCTGTGGCAACTCCAGGTGGCCAAGAGCGAGTACTACTCGGCGCAGGCGGAGCAGAACAGCATTCGCAACGTGCCGATTCTGGCGCCGCGGGGGAAGATCGTCGATCGCAATGGCAGGCCTATCGTCGAAAACTACCGCTCGATGACGGCTCTCCTGCTGCGCGGGTCGAATCGTGACCTGAACGCCGATGCCGACCGCATTGCCGGAGGTTTGCACCTCGATCCCAAAGAAGTGCGCGAGAAGATTCGCCGCTTCGCGTACACGCCGCAGTACGAACCGATCTACCTGAAAGAGGACATCACCCCCGACGAAGAAGCCTTCATTGAGGCGCACAAGGCTGAACTGCCGGAACTCGATACCATCATGGCGTACCGTCGCCTGTATCCGCTCAAGGGATTCATGGCGCACCTGATCGGGTATGTGGGCGAGGTCAGCGACGACATGCTGAACCGGCCGCAGTTCGAACTCTACAACCCCGGCGACATCGTCGGAATATCCGGAGTCGAGGCGGAATACAACCAGTTGCTCATGGGCAAGAACGGCTCGCGCCAGGTTTTGGTAAACAGTCACGGCCAGGAAGTCGGAAAGCCTCTCGATGAAAAACCCGCCGAGGCAGGCAAGCAACTGAAGCTGACCATCGACGTCGACCTGCAGATTGCCGCGGAAGAAGCGCTCGGCGACAAAAACGGCGCGATTATCGCCATGGATCCACACACCGGCGAAATCCTGGCCATGGTCAGCCGGCCAACCTTTGACCCCAATGACTTCGCGGTGCGGATCTCGGGCAAGGACTGGAGCCGTCTGGTCAATGATCCCGAAAAGCCTTTGCTGAACCGGGCCATTCAGGCGCAACTGGCGCCGGGATCGACCTTCAAGATCATCATGTCCGTAGCAGGCTGGCAGGAAGGCATTGCGCAGAACATGCATGTTCACTGCAACGGCAGCGCGGATTTCTACGGCAGGAACTACAAGTGCTGGGTCTTCTTTGAGCACCGCGCCCATGGAGATGTAGACCTCACGAAGGCGATTTATCAGTCCTGCGATGTGTTCTTCTACACCCTCGCCGATCGGCTGGGAATTGGCCGGATCGCAAAATATGCAAGTCTCCTGGGGTTGGGGCAGAAGACCGGCATCGACCTCCCGAATGAGGTCTCCGGCGTCATGCCTTCGGAAGAGTGGAAGCTGCGCAACTACCGGCAAAAATGGTTTGCCGGTGAAACCATCTCGGTAGGAATCGGCCAAGGCGCAGTAGCAGTTACCCCCGTGCAATTGCTCCGCGCCATCTCCGCTATTTCCATGGGCGGCCGCCTGGTTGTGCCCCACGTGGCTGACCCGTCCGGCTTACCGGACAATTATCTGCAGGTGAATCACTACACCGAAGTGAAGACGGTGCCCATCGATGCGAACGGATGGAACACGATCACCGACGCTATGGGCCGGGTGCTGCTGCCGGAAGGAACGGCGCCGTCGGCTCATATTGCCGGAATCGACATTGCGGGAAAGACGGGATCGGCACAGGTGGTCTCTTTGGCGCTCCGCGCAAAGCACGCCAGCAGCGAGGAGTTTGCGCAGAACGGCTGGTTTGTGGGCTTCACCCCTCGCCGCAATCCCGACGTCGTGGTTTGCGTTCTGTTTCAGGGTGGAGAGCACGGCAAGTTGGCAGCCCGGCTGGCCACGCAGGTGATCAAGGCCTTTGTGGATAAGCAGCGCCGGCAACCTGTGAAGCTGGCGGATCAACCCGCGGGTGACGGCAAGGCGGAGATCGGCGCTCTCTGGTCGACGCCCGACCCGAATGGCGGTGCGAACAAGCTGCAGGGCGGCAGGTTTGAGATCGAACTGCCGAAGAAGCGTCTACCCTTGGCAGTAGCGGCGCCGGGCCTGCAGTGATGAATTCGGTCCAGGCTTCAGGCTTCAGGCTCTTGGCTTCAGGAAATTCGGTATGCGCCGCGAGACGAATAAAACAAATGCTGTTTAACCCCAAAAAGGATCGGAACTCCTAGAGCCTGAGGCCTGGAGCCGCTTTTCATGTCCCGCTATATCTCATTTCGCGACTTCGACTGGACGCTGGTGATTTTTGTTCTGATCATCTGCACACTGGGTGTGGTCGAGATTCACAGCGCTACCCTGCACACCAAGTTCGCCGGCGTCGACAAGAAACAGGTTTACTGGATCATTGGCGGCCTGGTCGGAATGTTTGCCATGAGCCTGTTGAACTACCACGCGCTCATCGAGCGCGTGCACTGGATGTACATCGCGGCCCTGGCGTCGCTCGTGGCCGTGCTCCTTTTTGGGCAGAAGTACCTCGGCGCGCGGCGATGGATCAAGCTGCCCGGCGGCAACCACTTCCAGCCCTCAGAGTGGGTCAAGCTGATTCTCATCCTGGCCGTAGCCAAGTTCTTCGCCGACCTGCAACAGAAAGAACTTTCCTGGTCGGACTTCGTTAAAGCCGGCGCCATCGTGGGCGTACCCATGCTCATGGTTTTAAAACAGCCGGACCTGGGCACCGGACTCACTTATCTCCCGATCGCTGCGGTTGGTCTCTTCCTGGGCGGGATGCGCCTGAAACAGGCGCTGGTGGTGGTTCTGCTGGCTGCCGCCTGCTTCCCCATTGCCTGGCATCACATGAAGGATTATCAAAAGCAGCGGCTGGTCAGCTTCCGCGATCCCGATGCCGATCCCCGGGGCGCCGGGTACCACGTCAATCAATCCCTCATTGCGGTAGGCTCTGGCGGCATCTGGGGCAGCAGCTCGGGCTCACAGACGCACTTGGCCTTTCTCCCCGAACCCCATACCGATTTCATTTTCGCGGCTTTTGCCGAGGAACATGGTTTTGTAGGAGCCCTGGGAGTCTTGCTGTTATACTTCATAGTGCTGATGCGTTTGACGCAGAACGCGCAAACGGCGCCCGACCGCGCTGGCACGTTCGTTGTTATGGGTGTGGTAGCCGTGCTGACGTTCCACATCCTGGTCAACATCGGCATGGTGCTCGGCTTCATGCCGGTCACTGGAATACCTCTGCCGCTCATGAGTTACGGCGGGTCTTCCGTGTTGTTTATGTTTCTTGCGCTGGGGATGGTGATGAACGTCCGCATGCGCCGCTTCGTGAACTGAAGCAAGTCGATGTAAACCCTGCCCTGGGTGGCAGGTTGGAGAACAAGATTACGATCGCCCTCGCGTAAAGAGGGCAACTCACCGGCAGAGGTTAACCGCCGGGCAGGATTGAAGTACAAGCGCTACGGGGAGGGAACGGCCCCCTCAGAGCACCCCATCCAAACAGATGGGACTGGGAGAGCGGTCACAACCCCGGCGCAACGCGATCGTGGAAAACATTTTCGAGTTTCTGCAGCCAGCTCGGCCCAGAGTAGTTGCTTTGGGTCTGCAACGTTCTTTGTTTAGCCATAGTTCCTTACAAAGAACGGGTATCGCATCCTTCATTCCTTCCCTTCGGCTTCTCTCCTCGAACCGGTGAACCACCCAGCCAGGTAGCTGGGAACCGGAGTTCGAATGACAAGAGAATTGTTTGTGTCTTCCACGCCGCACGAAACCAAAGTGGGCATGGTGGAAGATGATCAACTGGCGGAAGTGTACCTGGAGCGTGAGAACGAATACACGCTGGCAGGTTCCATTTACAAGGGAAAAGTAACCCGCGTCCTGCCCGGCATGCAGTCCGCGTTTGTGGATATTGGCCTGGAGCGCGATGCGTTCCTCTATGTTTCCGACTTCATGGAACTGGAGAGCCAGGACGAAGACCTGGAGGATGTGCCGGCCAGCCCGGCTATCCCCGATTACAAAGCGGCCGAGAGCGCGCCCGAACCGACTGCACAGCCCGAGTCAGACAACGAAATCGCGAGCGCTCCCGACCGGGGCGAAGCCGCCGAAACTAAATCCGACGGCGGAGGCGCCGAATCTCGCGAGGATCGCGGCGGATGGCGCAACCGGCGCCGTAGGCGCGGACGCCGCGATCGAGAAAACGGCGGGCGAGAGTCCAGGTACTCGCGCCCGGTCGAAAGGGAGCCTCGCGCGGATCGCGAGGAATTTGGCCCGCCTCCCGGATACCAGCCAATCATTCTGCCTGGCGAGTCGATTTCCAAGTATCGCGGCCGTCCGGCGAGCGAATCTCGGCAGACATCGCGCGCCGCTGAGTCCCCGGCCGCCGAATTGCCCTTGGCCATCTCCCAGAATTTCCCCGACGACGAACCCCTGTTCACGCAGCCTGGGCACGAAAACGAGAACGCCGAGGATGTGCCCCCCGGGGTTGAGGAGTCTGAGTTCACGGGCGAGGCGCACCATGCTGCCGAACCCGAAGTCGGCACCGATCGATGGGACCGCGAGCAGAAGCGTTTGCATGAGATGAACGTGGCTACCGTATTTGGCGGAGAGGCAGTTACCGGAGAAGAGGCCGAACCAGAAGCCGAAGTCGAATCGGATGGTAGTACGCTCCAAGCCTCGCCGGTTTTGCGGGACCTGGGCACCGGCACCATGGAACACGAAGAGATCGATGAGGAGGAGGCTGACCTTGCTTCCTACGTCGAAGAACTTGAAGAAGATGCAGCCTTCGATGAAATGGAAGAGGAGACGCACGCTGCCGGAGACTATGCTCCCGGCCTGAACGGCGGGGAAGAACGGTTCCAGCCGGCGCAGGAAATCGCCGCCTCGTCTGAGAATGGCAGCACGGAACTTCCCTTCCCGCCGGAGCCGGTTTCTGGGGAAGCAGGGGAAGCTGCGCAGACCGATGAAGTGGACGACGTCGCCGAAGAAGATGCGGAACTGGAAGAAGCCCAGGCTGAAGCCGAAGCGCTGCTCGATTCCGAAGGCGGCGAGACCGGAAGCATGGAAGCGCGCGCGGAAGTGCGCGCGCCTGCCGCAACCGCCGCTTACACCAGGCCAACTCCAAGGCCTGCCTACGATCGCGACCGTGGACGTGGCGGGCGCCGCTTCCGGGGTGGACGCCGCTTCCGCCGCAATACCCCGCAGAATCTGCCGCAGATCACCGACCTCCTCAAAGAAGGTCAGGAAATTCTGGTCCAGATCGCGAAAGAACCCATCGGCAAAAAAGGTGCGCGCATTACCAGCCACATCGCTCTTCCCGGACGTTTCCTCGTCTATATGCCGACGGTGAACCACACGGGCGTGTCCCGCAAGATCGCGTCGGAAGAAGAACGCCAGCGCTTGAAGCGCATCATCCAGAGCGAGCGCGAAAACGGCCATGGCGGATTCATCGTTCGCACCGCTGCGCAAGGTGCCGACGAGCAGGAACTACGCGCCGACATCCGCTTCCTGAAAGGGCTGTGGAACGAGATTCGCACGCGCGCGGAAAACAGCAAGCCTCCGGCGCTGATCTATCACGATCTGAACGTGGTCGAGCGGGTGCTGCGCGACCAGGTCACCTCGGATTTTTCGGCGATCTGGGTTGACAACGAGCAGGAATACGAGCGGATTTTGCGCTTCTCCAACCGCTTCCAGCCCGCGCTGGTGCGGCGCGTGAAGCTCTACACCAAAGAAACTCCGCTGTTCGAGCAATTCGGGCTCAAGGACGAAATCGATAAAGCGCTGAAGTCCAAAGTCTGGCTGAAGAGCGGCGGCTATATCGTCATCAACCAGACCGAGGCGCTGGTCGCCATTGACGTGAACACCGGCAAGTACGTGGGCAAGACGGCGCGTCTGGAAGACACGATCGTCAAGACCAACGTGGATGCGATCAAAGAAATCGTGCGGCAGATCCGCCTGCGCGATCTTGGCGGCATCATCGTCATCGACTTCATCGATATGGACGAACGGCGCAACCGGCAGAAAGTCATGCAAGCGCTGGAAGAAGCGCTGCGCAGCGATCGTTCTCCATCAAAGGTCCTGCAGTTCAACGATTTCGGCCTGGTGGCGATCACGCGCAAGCGCGTGAAGCAATCCCTCGAACGTACCATCGGCTCGCCATGCCCGTATTGCGAGGCCACCGGGTTCGTGAAGAACGTGAACACTGTCTGCAACGAGATCTACGTCGAGATGCGGAAGATCTCGAAGCACCTCGAGCACTCGGATGTGATGCTGCGCGTCAATCCCGAAGTCGCGAAAGCGCTGAAGGCAAGCAACGGCCGGTGGCTGAATGAACTCGAGGAACTGACGAAGAAGACGGTGATCGTGAAGAGCGACCCGGCGCTGCACCAGGAGCAGTTCGATATCAACTGAAGCTTCCAGCTGCTAGCTTTTAGCTCTTAACTTTCCGTGGAGGGACGGGCGCCTCGCCCGTCCCCCTGCTTTTTTCAGTAATCTCGGATGTCTCGGTCCGCCCGTCTGCCCAAACCTAGAACCAGCCTATAATCACCTCTGCCGCGTACCGCGCGGCTGTTATGAGCCTGTTTCAACCAGTCCCGGCAGGTGACAGCGCCGGCGATCGCACCCATCCCCTCGCCGATCGCATGCGGCCGCGAACGCTTGATGAATTCGTGGGCCAGGAGCATCTGATCGGGCCGGGTAAGCCCTTGCGGGCGCAAATCGAACGAGACGATCTTGGTTCACTCATCTTCTGGGGACCCCCGGGAACCGGCAAGACTACTCTGGCCAAGATCATCGCTCGCATGACTCGCGCCGACTTTGTCCAGTTCAGCGCGGTGCTTTCCGGGATCAAGGAAATCAAGCAGGTCATGGCGGATGCCGAGCGAGCACGCCAGTACGGCACGCGGACCATCGTCTTTATTGACGAAATTCATCGATTCAACAAGGCCCAGCAGGACGCGTTTCTTCCCTACGTCGAGAGCGGAAGCATTCGCCTGATTGGTGCCACCACCGAGAATCCCTCGTTTGAGATTATCTCGGCGCTTTTGTCGCGAAGCCGCGTGTATGTGCTGAATCCGCTGACTGAAGAACAGATCGTTGCCTTGTTGCGGCGCGCTCTGCAGGATCAGGAACGCGGATTAGGAGCGATGAAGATTGCGGCCGACGACTCGGTACTCAAGCAGATCGCAGCCTATTCCAGCGGAGATGCGCGTAGCGCTTACAACGTGCTGGAAGTTGCGGCGGCGCTGGCGGCGGGGCGCAGTTCTGAGAGTCAAAAGCCCCACCCTGTCTCGCGAAAAACGCGAGACGAGGATGGGGCACCCTCGAATGTTGAGGAGAGTGCGGGCGCAATTACGGAAGACATCGTTAAAGATGCGCTGCAGAAGCGCATTCTGCTGTATGACAAGTCGGGCGAGGAGCACTACAACCTGATCTCCGCCCTGCATAAGTCGGTGCGCAACAGCGATCCGGATGCGGCTCTGTACTGGCTCGGCCGCATGCTCGAAGCCGGCGAAGATCCGTTGTATGTCGCGCGGCGCGTGGTCCGCATGGCGGTCGAGGACATCGGCCTGGCTGAACCCAACGCGCTGGCGCTGTGCATGGCGGCGCGCGATGCGGTCGACTTCATCGGTATGCCGGAAGGCAACCTGGCGCTGGCGCAGGCGGTCGTGTATCTCTCGATTGCACCGAAGTCCAATGCTCTATACACCGCCTACGGCAGCGTGCAAGCCGACGTCGAACGAACCGCCGCCGAACCCGTGCCCCTGCATCTGCGCAACGCGCCCACGGGATTGATGAAGAAGCTGGGCTATGGCAAGGGTTATCAATATGCGCACGACCTCGACGAGAAGATCGCCCATATGCAGTGCCTGCCGGACAACTTGAAGGACCGCAGATACTATCAGCCCACCGATGAAGGCGTGGAAAAGCGCATCCGCGAGCGATTAGAAGAGATCAGAAAGGCAAAAGCTCACCGGCGAGACACAGAACCACCGAGCAGAACGGAATAGATTCAGTCCTTGCGCTTGAGGTGCGCCCTTCAGCGCGCCCGAAGAGTCGATTAGATGGTCGCGGGACCGCTTCCCCGAACCCCTTTCGGCAGTTTTGCCAGCGCAGGAAGCGAGAACATCACCGCCGTGAACAGCAGAGTTCCTGCCGCGTCATGTTTGAAGAACGGTATGCCGGCCGCGTAGCAGGTCATCAGTCCAGCCATGGTCCTGGCGTACATCGCGCTGCCAACCCAAACCGCGAAGTTGCTCACCACGAAGAACGAAAATGCGCTGGCCACCGCCGAAGAACCGATCCACAGCGGATTCGAGGTGTCGCGCAGCCGGGTGCCGAGAAGTACGATTCCCGCATACCACGCCCAGCTCACGAGAACTCCCAGGTCCAGTCCCATGCCGTAAACGTATTTCGAAAGAATCACGTCGGAAACCGCCAGCAGCGCCACCGGAAACCACATCTGCCGGCGCGTGGCGCGAGCTCCAAAAAACAGCAACGCAGCGCCCACCGGCGTGAAGTGCCACGGGTGTGGGAGGAAGCGCGAAGCAAAGGCAAGGACGATAAAAAGATAGGCCAGCATACGATCACCTCGGCACATTGATTTTGGCGGTTGACCGCGCTCGCGTCAAGTACTGCTGACCACAAATTGACAATCAATCGAGCGGTGGCTTCTGTTCTCGGCGGCCCATTGCCTCTCCAATGACGTTCAGGTTTCGATCGAGCGTGACGTGCGCCGCCAGCACGCTGTTGCGCCGCAAGCGCGAATAGCCGAAACGCAGGTCGCGAAAATACACAACCGTGTCGTCTCCCCGGGGATCCTCCGTGACCAGCGGGTAGCCAGCCCAATCGAGATACACGCGTCCAAGATAGCTGCGCTCGGCCGCAAGAATTGCCGGGGTTTGCGGAGGCTTCGCAATCACATCCATTTCAGCCGGATCAAACCGGCCGGTCGAAGGATTCACCTCTCCGACGACGTAGGCACTGCGCGTCTCCACCACCCCCGACCAGCGCATCGCGATGAAATGGTTTGGCGTCGTAATCCAGTAGGGATACGCGGAAGCTCGAAATGGAGCTTCCGCGTTGTAGGTCTGGCGTTTGAGCGTCCCCACAATACCCGTCCCTTTGTAGAAGCGGACCGCCCACAGGAGCACAACGCACAAAAGCGCCACTCTCGCAAACAGCGGCCGCATCGGGGGCCGCTTCGAGCGTGTAAAGAGAACGGGCAAAATCAGGCCGCACAAAAGCAACAGCCACATCGGCGGCTCAGCGATGAAAGCGACGTTCCACGAATACCACTTCTCCCAGAACGGCCAGAACGGGCGCACGCCGTAATTATTGGTGTAGTCGAGCAATATGTGGCTCAGGCCGGCGAGGTAAGCAAACCCGAACAGCAATCCCCAACGTGGCGGCAGATTTGGAATATTGGTTTTTCTTCCTCGCAAACGCCAGATGAGATACATGAATCCGGTGACCACTGCGGAAGTGAGCATCAGCCCGAGAAAGGAATGCGTGAACCCGCGATGGTGCGCGAAGCCATCCACGGGTCCTTTGAATCCCCAAAACACATCGAGGTCCGGCGCTTCGGCCGCGAGGGTCATAGTCGCCGTGGCCAGCGCCGTTTTGTGGTTAAATCCGGCGCGGCCGAGGCAGGCGCCCGTGAGGAAGTGAGTGATGGGTTCCAAGAGAATTTTGTAACACAGCCGCTGCTCAAGTGTAGGACAGCCGGCTCGGCTGTGCGATGCAGGCGAACTCGACAGTTCTCTGCCTAAACCAATCCGAATCGCGAATTCGCGGAGCTTCGCTCGGCCGGACGGGCGAAGCCGCCCGTCCCCACATGGAGCTAGGGATACTCGATCATCGGATGTTGCTTGGGCATCAGCACCGTGAGCGCATCCGGCACAACGGAAAGGGTGATCGGGAGCCGCCCCAGAAGCTCGCCATCAGCTTCCACGTAAATATTTTCAGGCCTTTCGCTGGGTACGGCACGGCAGGTGACCTGGTCCGCGTAGGCCAACTCAATTCCGGACACAGTTCGTTCCATGCCCAGCAGCCCGCGAAAGACATAAGCCAGGTACTTGGCGCGATCCCCCGTCCGGCAGAGCACCAGGCGCAAATCGTTTCGCGCGAGCGAGGCCCCGGGCGCCAATTCGCGAAGGATGCCTCCAAACTGGTTGATGCGCACCGCCAGCATCTCGGAAAGCCGCGGCTCGCGCTGCCGCCCGCTGCCGTTGCTGGAGAATTCCGCCTCGAAATAGCGCATGCGGTGCGTCCACCACAGATGCCAGGCCTTGCTGTAATACGCCATCATTCCCATCCGGTCCTTCATCAACCGATTCAGCTTGTAGAAAAGGTGCGCGTCCACGCCAACTCCGGCCGCAACCGTGAAATAGCGAAACGCCGGCCGGTTGTTTAAGTCTCGAAAATCGATGCGGCCGACGGCCACGCGCCGGGAAACCGAAGCCAACAAAGCCCGCGCTGCGCCTTCCGCGTTCAGGGGCAAGCGCAGGTCATGCGCCAGCGAATTCGCGGTGCCCAGCGGAATGACACCCAGCGCGGCTTCTTTGCCGGCAATTCCCTGCAGCACATCGTGAACCGTGCCGTCTCCGCCGCAGGCGATGATCGTGTCGAAACCCTCGCGAATCGCCATGCGTGCCTGGGCTGCGGCGTCGGAAGGCGCGCGGGTCGGCGAAACCTCTAACTCAATTCCGCCGCCGCGCAGGATGGCGGCGACCCTTTCGACATCTTTCAGACGATGTTTTCGACGTCGCCCGGAAACAGGGTTGTAGAACAGAGCGGCTTTGCGCATGAGATCGCGTTCGGCTTCCAGCGAGGTGTCGGCCGGGAACCCCGAGCTACTCAGATGATTATCAGCTTAAATACGGCTGGTTAACACGCTATGAATTTCGCGGTATAAGGTTCTCGCAATTGCAACATGCGTAGGATCCAGTATCCCGCGGCCGCGGCTGCCAGGTGCTTGAGCGTATGCCCGCTGACCACATGCCCATGCGCGAAGATCGGTCCGTCGGCGGTTTCCAGCACTTTGGCGAGAAGGTAGAACCCGAATGCCACCGCGAAGTCCTTGCCACGCGTGTACCGCGGCGGGAGCAGCAGCGCAAGCAAGAGGATCAGCGCGGAGTAGATCTGCACCGCGGCATACCAGCGCAGATCGCCATGGCCGTGAAGTTCGTCAAGGTACCACTGCAGCACGGTGGCGGCGCTGATCGCAATGAGCAGCGGAAGGAGCCTTAGCCCAGCTTCCAGGCTTATGCGCTCGGCAATCACCGCAGCAACCAGCGAAGCAAAGACCATGGTCATGGGCAGCCGGTCCCAGACCAGGTGGGCATTACTTGGGTTCCAGTGATACCAGCCGGAGCCAAACGCCGTGAGCAGCAGCCCGGCAAAAACGCCGACATAAGGCCAGCGCTCGCGTGGATCGACAAAGGCCCGGACTGATCCATGCCGGCGAAGGAACATCACCCCACAGATCCCGACCGCTGCGAACGCCGCATTCGACAGCACATTCGCAAAATTCGGAACGCCAAGCCAGACGCGCTGATCGGCAAAGTGGTGGTAAGCGGGATCCTGCGGCATGGGCGGCAGGCGGAGCATGAGCACGACGATGCCCAGCGCGACCCCGAGCAGCAGGGCGATACCGTTATTGCGAGACAGCATGCAGACTCCCGCCGGCCATTCTCCTTCGAAGCTGTGAATAACCCTATCAGCTTCGCGGACAGGAGTGCCCGCGCCACACGGTTGTGATTAAATCTATCGTTCATGATGGTTCGCGTTCCATCCTTCGCGAAGATCAATCTCGGGCTGCGCATCGGGCCGCTGCGGCCGGATGGTTTTCACGAACTGAGAACGGTGTATCAGACCATCGCGTTGCATGACCAGATTCGCGTCTCAATCACTCGCGGCTCAGGCATAGAAATCCGCAGCGGCAATCCGCAGGTGCCGCTTGACGCTACGAATACCTGCCACAAAATTGCCGAGCGAGCGGCTGACGCACTCAAGTGCCGTGGCCGCGTGGTCATCGAGATTGAGAAGCATCTGCCCGTCCAGGGCGGCCTGGGAGGAGCCTCTGGCAATGCGGTTTCCGCGCTGGTAGCGCTGGAACGATTGCTTGGGAAAACTCTTGCCGCAGCGGACCGTCTCCGTATCGCCGCAGAAGTCGGCTCGGATTTGCCCCTGTTTCTGATTGGCGGAACGGTGCTGGGGGTGGCCCATGGCGAAGAGGTATATCCCCTGCCGGATCTGCCCGCGATGCCGTGCGTCATTGCGCTGCCGGAAATTGCCGTCTCGACCCCAAAAGCATTTGCGGACTGGGACGAACTGTGTGGCGCGGGCGGCCCCGCCCGCGAATTCCCTGCGGGTGCGGCGGAATCCAGTTCACAAACGATGACTCTAAAGGGCACGACCTCCTCGTATGCCGGAACCGCGCCAGAAAATTCGCAGGCGGAAAAGTTGAAAAATCCGCCACGCTCCGATAGAATGTCAGAGTTCAGCCGTGACATTTCTGCTTGGCTGAATGCGGGGCCTGAGGTCGTGGGGCGCCGCAGATCCGGTGTCTCCGCCAGGAGCGGAGGCCGGGCCGAGAACCCACTGCTCGACCTTGTCCGTACCGGGATTGAAAACGACTTTGAAAAGGTCGTCTTTCCACAGCATCCCGAATTGTGCGAGGTCAAGCGTGTGCTTGAACGGGCAGGGGCGCGGTATGCATCGCTGTCAGGATCGGGATCGGCGGTTTACGGTCTGTTCGAATCGCGGGAACGCGCAACCGCAGCTGCAAAAAAGCTAAACCAAGCGGGCACGCGTGCAGTGGTCACGAGCACGTTGACGCGGCGGCGGTATTGGAAGAAGCTCTTAGCCATTAGCTCTTAGCTTTTAGCGAAAACGCTGGAGCCAACAGCTAACAGCTAAGAGCAGGCTTACTGGGCCGTCGACTAATGGTAGGTCAAGTGCCTTTGGAGCACTTTGTCTAGGTTCGAATCCTAGCGGCCCAGCCAGAAAACGTCGCACGTGGTTGCTCTCACGTTGTGCGCGGTTGGCTTTGCGAACCACGGACGAGGTGCGACGCACGACGAGCTATAAACCATGGCAACTGTCACAGCCACCGCCGAAAAGAAGATGAGCCCCGAAGAGAAGCATGAGCGCAAGCCGCAACGCGCTCGTGTGGACGATAAGTTCAAGATCTTTTGTGGCACGGCCAACCAGCCGCTCGCCGACGAAGTTTGCGCTTTTCTGGGCATGAACCGCGGGCAGGCGCTGGTCACGCGCTTCAAGGATGGCGAAGCGTACGTGCAGATCCAGGAGAATGTGCGCGGCGCCGACGTTTTCGTCATGCAGCCGACCTGCCGGCCTGTCGATCTGCACTTGATGGAGCTGCTGTTAATGATTGACGCGCTGAAACGCGCTTCGGCGCGGCGCATCACGGCCGTGATCCCGTATTACGGATATGCGCGGCAGGACCGCAAAGACAAGCCGCGGGTGCCGATCTCGTCGAAGCTGGTTGCGGACTTGTTGACCACGGCCGGCGCCGACCGCGCTTTAATCGTCGATCTGCACGCGCCGCAATTGCAGGGATTTTTCAACATCCCCGTCGACCATCTGTTCGCGTCGCCGGTGCTGGTCGATCATTTCAAGAAGCTGCAGCTGCCGAACTTGACGGTGGTATCGCCCGATGCGGGCGGCGTGGAGCGCGCGCGATTCTTCGCGAAGAAGGTCGACGCGGCCCTCGCCATCGTCGATAAGCGGCGCGTGGAAGCCAATGTTGCCGAAGTCATGCATGTGATCGGCGACGTCCGCGGGCGCACTTGCCTCGTGATCGACGACTTGATCGACACGGCCGGAACCCTGGTGAAGACAGCTGCGGCCCTGATCGACAATGGCGCGGCCACCGTTTACGCCTGCTGTTCGCATCCCGTGTTTTCCGGGCCGGCGGTGGAGAACATCATGCAGTCGTGCATCAAAGAAGTTGTGGTAACCAACACCATTCCGCTTTCTCCGGAAGCGGCGGCCGCGCGCACCGATTGCGGCGGCAAGGTCACTGTGCTTTCCATCGCTGGATTGATCGGACGCGCGATCCAGTCGATTCATGAAGAGACGTCCGTCAGCAAACTGTTTTTATAAGAATTTCTCCAGGCAGGGATTTCGAATATGGCTACAACAGCACCCACGGAAAAGAATCTTCTGGAAGCACAGCCGCGCACTCCCGGCACCAAGAACGACGCGCGCCGCGTGCGCCGCCAGGGCAAAGTGCCGGCGGTTGTCTATGGCGCGGGCAAGCAAGCGCTGCCCGTAAGCGTCGACCCGCGTCAGGTTGCCCGCATTCTGCATTCGGAAACCGGGCACAACACGGTGTTCGATCTCGCCCTTGATGGCGAGCGCACGAAAGCCATGATTGTCGATTGGCAGTATGAGCCAATCAAGGGCGCGCTCCTGCACATCGACGTGAAGCGCATTGCCATGGACGAGAAGCTGCGCGTGAACGTGCCCATCCAATTGACAGGCGAAGCGGAGGGCGTGAAGCAGCAGGGCGGCATCCTGGAACAGATTGTGCGCGAGGTGGAACTGGAGTGCTTGCCCGGCGACATCCCCAATGCCATTGAAGTCGATATCTCGCACCTGGTCTTCGGCCTGGTCCTGCGCGTTGCCGATCTGCCGAAGAGCGACAAGCTGAAGTTCATCACCGATCCGGATCAGCCGGTGGCGCACATCATCAGCATCAAGGAAGAAGAGGTGCCGACGGCGGAAGCGGTCGCGGGCGAAGCCGCTGCGGCTCCGGCGGAACCGGAAGTGATCAAGAAAGGCAAGCAGGAAACCGAAGAGGAAGCGCCGGAAGCGGCTCCCGAGAAGGCCGAGAAGAAGGAAAAGAAGTAGTCCGGGAAACGGCCATGTGGGGACGGGCGCCCTCGCCCGTCCAGTCGAGCGGAGCTCGACGGCTTCGCCGAGGGCTCATGAAACGGCGTGAAGCTGATCGTTGGCCTTGGCAATCCGGGACCGGAGTACGAGTTCACGCCGCACAATCTGGGTTTTCTTGCCGTTGATTGGCTGGCGGACGATCTGAAGGTGGAAGTCCGCAATCGGCAGTCGAAGGCGCTCACGGCGAGGGCGCAGATCGGACCGGAACAAGTGCTCCTGGCCAAGCCGCAGACGTACATGAATCTCAGCGGCTTGGCGGTTGCGGATCTGGCGGCGAAGCTGGAAATCAGGCCGGAAGCCGACCTGATTGTGATTCAGGACGAACTGGATTTCCCGTTCGGAACGTTGCGGGTGCAGAGAGCGCGCAGTTCGGCCGGGCATAACGGAATTGAGTCGATCATCGACGCGCTCGGGACCAAGGATTTCCTGCGCGTCCGGATCGGCGTGGCGCCCGAACACAAGCCGCGTGATGGGAAAGAGTACCTGCTGGCGCCCCTGCGCAAAGCGCAGCTACAGGCGCTCGATCCGGTACTGAGCGACGCCGCAGATGCGGTGATGACGATCGTGAAGCAAGGCGAAGCGGCAGCCATGCAGAAGTTTAACCGCAAGCCGGAGGTAGAGACGTAGCTTGGCTGCGTCTCAGACGTTGCCAGCAACGTCTCTACCAAGTTTTGGAGAATGCAATGAATCGTACCTATGAACTGATGTTTATTGTCCGCCCTGACATGACCGAGGAGGATCAGGACAAGCTGATTTCCAACCTGGAGAATGCGGTCACTTCTTCCGGCGGGCAGGTGAAGAACGTGGAGAAAATGGGCAAGCGGCGCCTGGCCTACACCGTGCGCAAATTCCACGACGGAGTTTACATTCTGCTCACCTTTGAAGGCAGCGGTGGGTTGGTGCACGAACTCGAGCGCCGCCTGCGCGTGAGCGAGCCAGTAATCAAGTTCTTGAGCGTGCGTATCGACGAGGAACAGAAACGCCTGGACAAGATCAAGGCCATCCGGGATGCCAAGCGCAAAGCCGCGCCGGCAACGCCGGAACCGGCAGGAGAAGCGCCGGCCGTAACGGCGTAAAGGAAAGCAGTCGTCGGCCATCGATCGTGGCCCTCGGCTGAGCAGATAAGGGCGGGTCGCTCTGGTATCCCTTGGCGAGGTTTGCCGACGGCCCAAGACAGACGACCGAGGAAATTTTGAGAGGAACCATGGCTGACGAAACCACACCCACGACAACACCTGCACCCGAAGCGCAGGCGCCCAGTTCTGAGCGGCGTCCGCCACGATCCGGCCCGGGCGGCCGCGAGGGCGGCCCCGGCGGACGGAAATATTTTCGGCGCAAGAAAGTGTGCAAGTTCTGTACCGAGAAGATTGAGGCCATCAACTACAAAGACGTGCGCCTGCTGGCGCAATTTGTCGCCGAGAGCGGCAAAATCGTGCCGCGCCGCTTGACTGGCGTCTGCACGCCGCATCAGCGCCGTCTGAGTTCGGCCATCAAGCAGGCACGCAACATCGCCCTGCTGCCCTTCGCGGGACGCGCAGTTTAAAGCATCGGGCGATCGGCTCATCAGTGATCGGGTCATCTGAGATCACCTGATGGCCCGACCACCAGATCACCGGATCATCAGGAGCCATCATGGAAGTCATTCTCAAGGAAGACGTCGCGAAGCTGGGATCTCGCGGCGACGTAGTGAAAGTTGCCGAAGGCTACGGCCGCAATTTTCTGCTGCCCCGCAAGCTCGCCATCGAAGCTACGGCGGGCAACAAGAAAGTCATTGAGCAGATGCGCGCCGCCGCGCTGCGCCGTTCCGCGAAGGAAAAGGCCCAGGCGGAAGAATTATCGAAACAGTTCGACGGGCTGTCAGTCGCGTTCCAGCGCAGGGCGGGCGAACACGATCAGCTATTCGGATCCGTTACTTCCGCTGATCTCGCCGAGGCCCTCGAAAAGAAAGGCTTCAATATCGATCGCCGCAAGATTCAACTGCACGAACCCTTGAAGACTGTGGGCGAGTTCACAGTTCCCATGAAGCTGCACAAAGACGTAACTGCCCACTTGAAGGTCGTGATCGAGAAAGAAGCGGTTCAGTAGCAACGATGTCTAAACCGCCGAGCAGAGCTAGCAAGCTTGGCTCGGCGATCTTGGCGTCCTTTGCGGTTAAGGCTTTTGCTTACGTGGACAGTCCTGCGGAAAAATTCAATCAAGCGAGTCGTCAATAACTGCGTCGAGCCGGTGAAGGGTTTCGCGATCAAAAGCTTTTAACCGCAAAGGACGCCAAGGTTTCGCAAAGGGCGCAAAGAAAAACCATTGTGCGCTTGGCGAGATTTGCGGCAGTTCTTTGCGATCTTTGCGGTTAAAAGCTTTTCGCGGCGAGTGCCGAATAGGAACGCGCTTAGGAGAATGATGCTCGCTTCTGAATGCTAGCGAGTACTCTTGAGGCATGCTACACGATCCGACTCGCGAAGTTATTGGGGCGGCAATCAAGATTCATCGCAAGCTTGGGCCGGGGCTGCTGGAATCGGCGTACGAGGCGTGTTTAGCGTATGAACTCCAGGCAGTCGGAATGAGAGTCGAGCGCCAGAAACCCCGCTTTTCTACGAAGATGTGAAGCTTGATTGTGGATTTCGCGCCGACATGGTCGTGGATCGGGTACTGGCGGTGGAACTGAAGTGCAAGGAAGCACTACACCCCGTCGACGAGGCTCAACTGCTCTCGCACATGCGTCTGCTGAACCTGCCGCTCGGACTGCCGATCAACTTCCACGTTGTCCTGCTGAAGCATGGAATCCAGCGAATGTGAATAACTGCGTCGAGCCGGTGAAGGGTTTCGCGATCAAAAGCTTTTAACCGCAAAGGACGCCAAGGTTTCGCAAAGGGCGCAAAGAAAATCCCTCAAGCGTTTCTTCGCGACCTTTGCGGCCGTTCTTTGCGGTCTTTGCGGTTAAAGACTTTCCCTTTTTTTCGACGCGAACCGGTTCCCTGCCACGACGTACCGAAGCGGCATATCCACAGCCTTTGTGATTCCAATTCTTCTGGTTATAAGAACTCGCGGCGCCGGCGTGCCATCGTCCGCAATGTAGAGATCGGATCGCGAACTGGTCAGGTCTTTGCCATTGTCGCGCGCGCGCGTGATGCCGAAGGCTTCAGCTAAACGTCCGGGCCCGCTGGTGAGCTGGCGCCAATCAGAAGTCTTCTCGATCCCGCGCAGCTTGAACATTTCTTCGGTTCCGGACAGCGGTTCCAGCGCCCGAAACAGAACTCCGCCCGGTGTGCCGTCCGGCAAACAGGAAACGTTCAAGCAATTGTGATTGCCGTAAATGAAATAAACGTACGCGTATCCCGGCGGCCCAAAAAGGACGGCGTTGCGCGCAGTCTTGCCGATCGAAGCATGCGCTGCGGGGTCATCGGCGCCGAGATAAGCCTCGACTTCGACGATACGTCCCGTGAGCAGCCTGCGGCCTTCTCGGCGAACCAGAATTTTGCCCAGCAGATCCGGTCCAACCAGGCGCGGATCGCGGTCGTAAAACTCGCCTGGGAGAGCGGCTCTGAACTTCGCGGACGTACCCCGTTGCTCCACATCCGCATCTTGCATCAACGATCTGACAATTGCACGGCGTCCCAGTACCGCTTCACTTCATTGGGATCCGCCGGGCCGGTCGCGTCGCCGCCGAAGCGCAAGCGATGGCCATCGGGATCCTCAACGTTCATCTCACGCGTTTCCCAAGGCATGTTCGTGGGCGGCTGAACAACCTTAGCCCCGCGTTGCCGATAGTCGGCGTAGAGTGCGTCCACGTCTTCAACAAAGATCATGATCCAGGTTCCAGGCTGACCCTGCGCGCCTTCGCAGAGGTAAATTGTGACCTTATCCCGCCCCACGCAGGCGAAGGTGGGCGGCTCGCCCCACTGCCATTTCATCGTGAACCCCAAGTGGTTGACGTAGTAGTCCACCGATGCTGGCACATTGCTGACGTTAAGGATGGGTATGGCGCCTTCGAAGTGGTTGTTCTGTTTGTCAACCAAGCGTTTACGCCGCTCCCTTCTGCGCTTCCTTCAGCCATTCCAGCACCTGCTCGGCATGGCCCTCCGGCTTCACCTTGCTGAAGATGTGCTTGATCTTGCCGTCCGGGCCGATGATGAACGTGGTCCGGGCCACGCCCATCACCTTCCTGCCATACATGTTCTTTTCCTGGATCACGCCATAGGCATTGCAGATTTTCTTGTCGGAGTCGGCCACCAGCGTGAATGGCAGGTCGTATTCATCCGCGAACTTTTTCTGATCCTTGGGAGTGTCGGGCGAAACTCCCAGCACCACCGCCCCAATCTTCTCCACCTGCTTGAACGAATCGCGGAACCCGCGAGCTTCAATGGTTCAACCGGGAGTGTTGGCCCGCGGATAGAAATAGAGCACGACCCACTTGCCCTTGAAATCTTTCAAAGCGATTTTATTGCCGTCCTGGTCAAGCGAACTAAACTCGGGAGCTTTATCATTAATATCCATGGGTGCCTCTTTGAATCGTTCCTCTTTATACCGCAAAACCAGCCCTGCGCGCCAAGGCTGCCTGGCCGCATCTCATCCCGCGTTGCGCAACATCACGCTCGGGCTGATTTGCCTGTGCCTCCTGGCGAGCGCATTCGGTCAGATTGTGCGGCGGCGCCGCGCTGCCGACAAGGGTCCGAGAGCGCTGGGCTTGCTGCAAATCGCCGCCAACGGGCACGCCCAATTGTTTCCCATCACTATCATGATGAACGGTAAATTTTACGACGCCGGCGCCTACAAGGCCGACCCGGTGCCGATGGCGCTGCAACCCGAAACCGTGTATGAGGGCGTGAGTACTGGCGTTTCTCAGGGATTATTTACCGTGGGCGGTGCGGCGCAAACCCACACCGGCTGGTTCGCGAATGGCAAGTGGAAAACCGCGTCGGAGATTAAAGGGGAGAAGGAAAAAGAGGAGGCCGCGAAAAGAGCCCAGAAGGTGACGCTGCCCGAAGATCAGATTGATGCGCCGCCAAAGCTGAAGCGGGGCTCCGGGAATTCCAGTTCATCATCGCCGCCATCGAACCCCGCGCCGAAAACTGCGCCCAAAGAGTCCAAGCCAACAACAAACTCCAAGGCGGAAGGCTCCAGCGGCGCATCGGCGGCAATCAACCCCATGGAGGACCCCAATCGTCCGATCCTCAGACGCCAGGCCCCATCCGAAGTTTCGCACGAGCAAACCAAAGAGACGCCTGAGCCCATGAGCGGTCCACTGAAGTTTATTCCCGCGATTTCTGATGCCGATGGTCCCGATCCACGCCCCTACGCCTACGACATGAAGCCCGATGAGCAACAGAAATTTCAGACCAAAATGCTGGCGATGGCAACCGATGCGGTGCGCGCGCGCGTGGCTCAGGTTGTGCCCTCAACGGCGTCCGTAAAGTCCGCCAAGGCCAAAGCGCCACCCGCGCCCGAGTTCCATGACGTTAAGATGCGCGTATTCGATCTCTCCAACACGAACGAACCGGTTCTCGTGCTGACCGCGGGAGCACATTCCAGTGCTGCGCCAGACCTGGACTTCATGGTGGCGCTGGTCGCGCGCGAGGATATTTACGGCGACTTGCATAAAGTCTTGGCAGAAACCACGGACAACAAGCATCTCGATGTCTTACCGAGATACGATCTGATCGATGCGGTTGATGCCGATGGGGACGGGCGCGGCGAACTGCTGTTCCGCGAAAGCTGGGATTCAGGCTCTGCCTTCGGCGTCTACCGGGTAATCGGCGATCAGCTGTGGCCGCTATTCGAAGGCAAACCGGGAGCCTGATAAGAATCCCAGCGTTCGCGTTCGACACCTCGAAACTTTTATTTATGCCTCAAGTAGCAGACAAAACCGAAGCCAGGATCGAATCGTTGCGCGACGACATTCGTCATCACGAGTATCGGTACTATGTGCTCGATGACCCGGAAATTTCCGACGCGCAATTTGACGCGCTGATGAATGAACTGAAGAAGCTCGAGGCCGCGCACCCCGAGCTCATTACCGCCGATTCTCCCACCCAGCGGGTTGGCGGCAAACCGCGCGAAGGCTTCGTCAAAGTCCCGCACTCCATCCCCATGCTCTCGCTGGACAACGCCTACCGCGAGGAGGAACTGCGCAACTGGGAGCGGCGGGTGCACGAACTGAGCGGGCGCAAGGACATTGAATACGTCTGCGAACTGAAGCTGGATGGCATGTCGCTGGCGCTGCGTTATGAAGATGGCAAGCTGGTGCGCGGGATTACGCGCGGCGACGGCAGCACCGGCGAAGATGTGACCGCGAATGTGCGCACGGTGCGCTCCATCCCGCTTTCGATTTCGCCAGAGAAGTTGAACCAGGCAGGCATTCCGGCAAGCTTCGAAGTTCGCGGCGAGATGCTCATGCCCATCGCTTCGTTCAAGAGGATGAACGAGGAGCGGGAAAAGCATGAGCTCTCCACCTTCGCCAATCCTCGCAATGCAACCGCTGGAACCGTGCGCCAGCTCGAGCCCGGCATTACCGCGCAGCGGCGCCTGGATTTTTTTGCTTACATGCTGATCGTTGACGGACGCAACGTTTTTGAACAGCACTGGCAAACATTAAAGGCGCTGGATGCTGCGGGCTTCAAAGTCAATCCGCGCCGCGCGCTGGCTACCAACTTCGACGCGCTTTGGGCTTTCATCGGGCCCTGGGAAGAAAAGCGCGAGTCGCTGCCCTATGAAATCGATGGCATTGTGATCAAGGCCAACAGCACGGCCCTGCAGCGGCAGTTGGGCTTCACCGGCAAGGCTCCACGCTGGGCGATCGCCTACAAATATGCGGCGCGTTCGGGAAACACGCGGATCGAAGACATTCTGGTGCAAGTCGGCCGCACGGGAAAACTCACGCCCGTAGCGGCTTTGACGCCGGTGCCCATCGGGGGCACGACCGTAAGCCGCGCCACCCTGCACAACATGGACGAGATCGAACGGCTGGGGGTGAAGATCGGCGACTGGGTGGAAGTCGAGCGAGGCGGCGACGTGATCCCCAAAGTCACGCGCGTCATCGACGATAAAGACCACCCACGCGGGCAAAAGTCATTCCACATGCCGGAGAAGTGCCCGGTCTGTGGCGGCAACGTGGTTCGCGTGGAGGGCGAAGCCGATCATCGCTGCGTCAATCAGAAATGCCCTGCCAAGCTGCGCGAAACCATCCTGCACTTCGCCTCGCGCGGGGTCATGAACATCGATGGCATGGGCGACGCCCTGGTTACGCAGCTCACCGACCGCGGCATGGTCAAAGACATCGCCGATATTTACAAGCTCACCAAAGCCGACCTGCTCAGCCTCGAGCGCATGGGCGACAAGTCCGCGCAGAACGTCCTTCATGAAATCGAACAATCGAAGAAGCTGCCGCTGGAACGCGTGATCTACGGTCTCGGCATGCGCTTTGTGGGCGAGCGCACGGCGCAGTTCCTGGCCGAGCATTTCGGATCTTTGGACGCAATCGAAACCGCCTCGGAAGACGAGCTTCAGCAGGTGGAAGAAGTCGGGCCGCGCATCGCCAAGAGCATTGTCGAGTTCTTCGCCGAGCCGAAAAACCGCGAACTGGTCGACGAACTCCGCTCCTCCGGCCTGACCATGAAAGGCAAAAAGAAAGAGCGCGGCACCAAGCTTGCGGTCAAGACGTTCGTGCTCACCGGCACGCTCGCCCGCTACACCCGCGATGAAGCCAAGAAGATGATTGAGGACGCCGGCGGCAAGGTAACCGGCTCCGTCAGCAAGAAGACGGATTACGTGGTGGCCGGAGCCGATGCCGGATCCAAGCTGGACAAAGCGAAGGAATTGGGAGTCGCGATCATTGACGAAGACGCGATGCACGAACTCCTGAGCAATTGAACTTCCTTCACCCAAGCTCTTTCATTCCGAGCGGAGTTCCGTCCTCGGGCTTTATCGAGAACCGAACGTAGTCTAGGAACCTGCCGTATTGCCGCCAAATGCAGTGCCGCAGCTTCTTTCCAGTGCGCAGACTGCTGCGCCCGCTTCTCATTCTGCTCCGGTCGGAATGAGGTCGATATCAGTATGGCGCCGCCCCGTTTGACCGCAACTCCTTTCAACAGTTAGGATTTCCCTTTGCCCCAGCAGTCCCATTCCATTCTGAGCGAGGAGCAACATGGCAGCCGTTGATGAAAAAGTGAAGCAGATCATCGTGGAACAACTGGGAGTGGACGAGGCCGAAGTAACCCCCAGCGCTTCGTTCGTGGACGACCTTGGCGCCGACTCGCTGGATACCGTCGAACTGGTCATGGCTTTCGAAGAAGCCTTCGAGATCGAGATCCCCGACGAGGACGCCGAGAAAATCCGCACGGTTCAGGACGCGATCGACTACATTGGCAAGCACGCCAAGGCGGGTAAGTAACAGGTGCGCCGCGTTGTTGTCACCGGAATAGGCCTGATCTGCGCCGTCGGCAACAACACCGAGGAAGTCTGGCGCAACCTGCTGGCGGGCAAAAGCGGCGTCGGCAAAATCACCCAGTTCGACAGTTCCAGGCACGCCTGCCAGATCGCGGCGGAAGTTAGAAATTTCGACCCGCTCCATTACATCGAAAAAAAAGAAGTGAAGAAGATGGGCCGCTTCATCCACTTTGCCATTGCGGCGGCGGATGAAGCCGTGCGCATGTCCGGCCTGCAGGTCACGCCGGAAAATGCCGAACTGGTCGGCGTCCACATCGGTTCCGGCATCGGCGGATTCGACGTCATCGAGCGCGAGCATACCGCGCTCATGGAAGGCGGGCCGCGCAAAATTTCCCCGTTCTTCATTCCGGCGGCGATCGTGAACTTGGCCGCCGGACACGTCTCCATGCGCTTTGGCGCCAAGGGGCCGAACGAAGCTACGGCCACGGCCTGCACCACCAGTGCGCACTCGGTGGGAGATTCATTTCGCATCATTCAGCACGGCGATGCGGACGTCATGATCGCCGGCGGCTCGGAAGCCGCTATCACACCGATGGGCGTCGGCGGATTCGCGGCTATGCGCGCCCTGTCTACGCGCAATGACGAACCAGAAAAAGCCAGCCGCCCCTGGGACCGCGACCGCGATGGCTTCGTGATTGGCGAAGGTGCGGGAATCCTCATCCTCGAAGAACTCGAGCATGCCCGCGCCCGCGGAGCCAGGCCGGTTGCGGAAATCGTCGGCTACGGCATGAGCGGAGACGCCTATCACATTACCCAGCCGGCGCCGGAACACGAAGGCGGATTCCGCGTAATCAAAAATGCCGTGCGCGACGCCAGGATTCAGCCCAACCAGATCGGCTACGTCAACGCCCACGGCACTTCAACCCCCATCGGCGATACGCTTGAAGCCCACGCCATCCGCCACTTCTTCGGGGACCAAAAAATCGCGGTCAGTTCCACCAAATCGATGACCGGGCACCTGCTCGGCGGCGCCGGAGGTTTGGAAGCCGGCGTAACCGTGCTCGCGCTCCGCGACCAGATTCTCCCGCCAACCATCAATCTGGAAAATCAGGATCCGGGCACGGGCGACATGGACTTCGTTCCCAACCACGCCCGCAAAGCGTCGATTGACTACGCCATGTCCAATTCCTTCGGCTTCGGCGGCACCAATGGCGCGCTCCTATTTAAACGGTGGACTGAATAGTGAGGACGCCCCGTCCG
This sequence comes from Terriglobales bacterium, assembly GCA_036376415.1. Lineage (GTDB taxonomy): Bacteria > Acidobacteriota > Terriglobia > Terriglobales > Acidobacteriaceae > Gp1-AA145. Next base: position 15,834 of record DASVAJ010000058.1, on the reverse strand, counting down.
GGTGTCGCGATTTTCGCGACGCTGGGGCCGGCTTTCATTTTCCACCCGCAGCACACGTTCCCTGATCAGAGAGTTCAAAGCCCCACCCTCTTCCAGGAACGCGAGAAGCATGGGGCACCCAGGTTTCTCGCCGCTCTCGTAAATCTTGTAGTGCGTCGATTCCAATTCCGGAAGAGCCGCGAAGAAAAGCGGGGGAAAGGGAAACACGCCACAACCGGCAAATTCCCGCAAAACACCGACAAATCTCTTAGTTCATCCTGCCATTGCCGCCATGTGCGAGTTTTTGGTCACCTCCGGTAATAACACCTCCGTACCGGTGACTGTCCTTCTTCGCGATTGCCCACGCTGAAATCCCGCGCCAGAATGGGGTTTCGGCAGAGCTGTGAGCACTAAAGAGAGCCGCGCGGGAGCCGACTTTTAGGACGGCTCGAAGCTCATAACTCGCCTGTGATAGCTCAACAGGAGACCGCCTTGGGAAACGCTCTTGTACCCTTATCCTCCTCCCGGAAACTTCTTGCACGGGCCGCATTGGTCGATTTACAGGAATCCTCCCGCAGCCTGCTCTCGGAATGCTTTCGCCAGTTCGGCATTGACGCTGTTTCCATGACCTCCGATCATGCCGCACGGCTCTCCAAAGAGAAATTTGAAGCCTGCGTGGTCCGCGTAGGCAGCCACGCCGAAGGCGTACTGGAGTCGGTGCGTGGATCGCGCTCCAACAGCCGCATGGTCGTTTACGGGCTCGGCGGCAGCATCAAGGACGCGATGAAGCTGTCAAAATTTGGCCTGAATGCCGTCTTTCAAGAGCCTCTCGAGCGTCCCACAGCCTTGAAGATGGTCAAGGCCACGCAGATGCTCGTGCTGCACGAATTCCGCCGCTACGTCCGCATCCCGGTGATCACGGAAGTTTCCATCACCGCCGGGCAGGCGCACTTCAGCGCCAGCAGCATCGAACTGAGCAGCGGCGGCATGTCGCTCAAAAGCGCGGAAGATGTTTCGCCCGGCCAGCCCCTCGAAGTTTCTTTCGCATTGTTGACTCTGCCCCGCATCTGGGTTCGTGGCCACATAAGCTGGCACAAGCCCGCGCAGCGGGTATTCGGCGTCCGCTTCGATCCTCGTGACGAACGCCGCCTCCGCATTAAAGAGTGGGTAGAATCGTTTCTGGAGAGCTGAACCTCAGTTGTCCGTTGCTTGTTGCCGGTTCTGGCGCTCATTCGAGTTTCACACTGCCTTGCGCGGCCCACTTCAAGCCGCGGCTTGCTCAATGATCTGATCACCAGCCTCGCGGAACTGAGAGCAGGCAACTCACAACTGAAAACTTCTTTGAACCTTCTACCCTGCAAATGCGGTGTTTCCCGTATTGTTGCCATAGCAAGGCCCTTCTACCTTGGACCCAGACTCAAATTTGTGAGGAGGATTTATGAATTGGGACCAGATCCAGGGCAAGTGGAAACAGTTCAGCGGATCAGCACGGACGCGCTGGGGTAAGCTCACCGACGACGATCTGCACGTGGTTTCCGGGCAGCGGGACCAACTCGTTGGCCGGATCCAGGAGCGGTACGGAATTGAGAAAGAACTGGCTGAACGGGAAGTTGACGACTGGAGCCGCAACCTGGGTGAAGACAATGAACGGGAGAGAGAGCGCCTGAGAAAAGCCGGCTAAATGAACGACCATCGGGGGCGTGTACACAACCACGTCCCCGCGATTTTCCTCTCTGAAACCGTGGCTCTCCGTGGTTTTGGCTTTCAGTTCTTTACCACGGAGGCCCAAAAACCAGAGGTTCTATCCCGAACTCTCGGCGCTGGCGCCTACGCGCGGCGCCTCCTCCCGTGTGCTGAGAGGCACGCTAGCCCGCACGGCGGTCCCCTGGTCGTCGGAATCGACCTCGAACACGCCGCCTAGTTCGTGAATGCGCTCGCGCATGCCGGCCAGCCCGACTCCCAACTTTGTGCTCTCGGCGCGAATCTGCTGCAGAACGTGCGCCGGCATCCCACGGCCATGGTCGCGCACCTCAATACTGATCTGTTCCGCATCGGATTCAACCTTGATCTCGGCGGAATGCGCGCGAGAATGACGATGCACGTTCGTCAGGCTCTCCTGGAGAACGCGGAACAGCGCGATCTCCACCTGTTCGGAAAGCCGCGGCATATCGGGCGGCAGATCGAGCGAAACCGGAATTCCGCTGCGCTGGGAAAATCCGCTTACAAACCAGCTCGCCGCCGACGCGAATCCGGCTTCATCGAGCAGCGGCGGATGCAGCAAGTGGGAGAGGGTACGCGTCTCGGTAATCGACTTCTCCAGAATTTCGCTGCACTCGGCCAGCAGCGCCTGGTTATTCTGACCGGGCGCAGCATTGCTTAACATTTCGATCGCGATCTTCAGCCCGGCAAGGTACTGGCCCAGGCTGTCGTGCAACTCGCGCGCGATTCTCCGCCGCTCCTGATCCTGAATTCCCAGCAAGCGTCCACTGAGCTTTCTCAGCGCCTCTTCCGCATTGCGGCGAGCCGTAACATCTACCGCGATAATGCCCACCTGGGTGAACGCCGCGCGTTCGCCGGGAATGGGGAAGTAATTCACCAGCCAGTGCCGCATCTGGCCGGGTCGGCCCGGCAGTTCAGTGGAAATCTCGCGGTCCAGCAGCGGTGTTCCCGTGCGCAACACTTCGCGCAACACGGCTTCGGTGCGAAGCCCGCGCGGTCCAAAAATCTCCGGCACCGACTTTCCGATCACATCCTCAGTCCGCAGCGCCGCCATTCGTGGCAGCACGTCATTGACGCGCGTATATCGCAGCTGTAAATCCAGAATGCCGAACCCGACCGTGGACGACGAGAAAAACGCATTGACGATTTCCCGGCTCTGCTTGGCTGCATCTTCCGTGCGTTGATACTTGGTATAGGCATAATTAAGCAGGAACATCTGAATTGCCAGCAGCACCAGCGCGACGAAGAACGTCACCGCGATCAGATTCACAGTGTGGCGATAATTGGCCTGACTGAGGCTCTGGCGGGCCGCCAGCATGCGCTCCTCGTCTTCCTGCATGCAATGGAGTTGTTCCAGCACCTGGCTTTGCAGGTCGGCGGTTTGGCGCGCCATGCGCGCATCGGCATCGATGCTCGACGTACCCTTGCGGTGAGCCTGAACAAACCCCCCGAGCAGATTGAGTTGGCTTTCGATGTCGGTTTCGAGCTTGTCGAGTTGCTGTCTGCGCCCGGGGTTGTCCGTGGTCAACGAGCGCAGTTGCGCGATATCGGAAGGTATGGAAGCCACCGCCTCACGGTAGCCGCTGAGCAGCCCTTGATCGCCGGTCAGCACATAATCCTCGGCAGAGTTACTGGCGCGGAAAACTTCGCCGCCCAGATTTTCCAGTTGGGACTCGACCTCGCGGGTGTGACTGACCAGAGTCTCGCTGGCGGACAGCTGGTGAGTAGCGCGATATAGGAACACAATGCAGCCCACGACCAGAACGACGGCAACGGCGAACGCCGTCCAGGCAATACCTCGAAGGGAGAGAGTCATCGTACGGCCCACGGCGGGCAGGGCTCCGCGCCAGCTCCGGCCCAACCACCTACTATAATAGCTTGGTTGGGTCAGGACGAAGCTTCGTCCGCCCTGTAGGATCATTAAGGTGGGTAGTTCCTCTCAACTCGTCCAGATTGAGCTCGGGCCGGTGCTCAAGCAGCCAAAGCCCTCATGGCTGCGGGCCAAAGCTCCCGTCGGTGAGAATTTTCACAATCTGAAGAAACTGGCCCGTGGGCTGGGCCTGCACACGGTGTGCGAGTCGGCACAGTGTCCCAATATCGGCGAATGCTGGAACCATCGCACGGCCACATTCATGCTGTTGGGCGACATCTGCACGCGGCGCTGCGGCTTTTGCGCCGTGCCCAAGGGACGCCCCCAGCCGCTCGATTGGGATGAGCCGCGGCGCGTGGCGGAAGCCGTCGCTACCCTGGGATTGCAGCACGCGGTCATCACCAGCGTGAACCGGGATGACGACAACCTCGGTGGGGCGAAGATCTTTGCAGAGACCATTCGCGCAGTTCGCAGGGTCGCGCCCCAATGCCGCGTGGAAGTGCTGATTCCCGACTTCCAGGGCATCGAGGAAGCCCTGCGCATCGTGCTGGACGCCCAGCCCAATGTGCTGAACCACAACACCGAATCGGTGCCGCGCCTTTATCGCGTGGTGCGCTCCGGAGCGCGTTACGAGCGGACGCTGCGCCTGCTCGCTAATGCCAAGAAATTCTCTCCGGGTATGGTGACCAAATCCGGCCTGATGGTCGGCCTGGGTGAAAGCATGACCGAATTGGTCGACGTTTTTCGCGACTTGGCCGGGCGCCAGGTCGACATTCTCACGGTCGGCCAGTACCTGCGCCCCTCGCGCGACCACCTGCCGATTGCCCGGTTCTACACGCCGGAGGAGTTCGCCTACCTCAAGGAAGAAGCGCTGCGCCTCGGCTTCCGCCACGTGGAATCCGGTCCCCTGGTGCGCTCCAGCTATCACGCCCACGAGCAGGCGGATAGCGTGGCTCCAATCGCCTGAGTCTTGCGGCTTTCCCGATTGTCTACACCATGGGCCGAAGCCAATCGTAGTCCTTTGGTAAACCAGCCTCCCCATTTCGTTCCTCTAAACTAGTGCAAGTGCGTAAGCTGATCCTAGTTGCGTTTTTCCTGCTGCTGGCGCTGGCTGGCTGGCTGGCTTACGGCCTTTTTGTGCCCGTCTCTCCAGGGGGGCAGAAGTTCGTCCTCCTGCGCCCCGGATATGGCACCCGCCGCATCGCCCGCGAACTGAAGAATGCGGGCGTGATCCGCAGCATGGACGCCTTCATCGTCTGGCACGAGTTTCACCGCCGGCCTTCATTGAAGGCCGGAGAATACCTTTTCGACGGCGGCGCAAGCGTGATGGACATTCACAACCGCCTGGCTCGCGGCGACGTCTACGTCCACACCGTCGTGATCCCCGAAGGCTTCAACATGTTCGAAATCGCGCAAGCCATCCAGGACTCCGGCCTGGGCAAAGCTGAGGATTTCCTGAAGGTGGCCACGACCGATACCGCCCTCATCTCCGATTTCGCTCCCCACGCAACTTCGCTCGAAGGCTATCTCTTTCCCAACACTTACAACTTCACTCGCACCCAGAGCATGCAGGACATGGCCGCGACCATGGTCAAGGAATTCCGCCAGGTGGCCGCGCAGATCGGGCTGAGCGGCGACGTGCAGCAGACCGTCACCCTGGCTTCCATTATCGAAAAAGAAACGGCAGTCCCGGAAGAGCGGCCTGAGGTAGCCAGCGTCTACCAGAACCGCCTGGCCAGCCACATCGCGCTTCAGGCTGATCCTTCAGTAATTTATGCAGAACTGCTCCGTGGCAGTTACGGCGGCGCCCTGCATCATAGTGACATGCAATTCGATTCTGCTTACAACACCTATCGCCACGCCGGACTTCCACCCGGGCCCATTGCCAACCCGGGCAAGAGCTCTCTGGAAGCAGCCCTTCACCCCGCACAAACCAAGTATTACTACTTCGTAAGCGACGGCAGCGGCCACCACCGCTTTGCCGAAACCCTGGAAGCCCACAATCGAAACGTTGCGGCGCTGCGCCGGGCGATCGCCGAGCGGCGGTAGTTTTCCAACAGCTTTCTGCGAGTCCTTATATACTAAGTAGACATCCAATTCACGAAGCATGTCATTCCGTTTCCGTAGTTCCGCTGTAATCGTCTTTCTGGCCAGCTTCCTCTTGAGTGGCTGCCTTTTTCGGACGCATAAGGTCCCGCAGGACCTCGCGCCCGTGGCCCTGAAGTCCGCCACCAAGCCCGAACTGGTGTCTTACATTAATTCCGAAGCCGCCAAAATTCAGACCATGCAAGCCACCGTGGACATCGACACGGCGGTGGGCGGCGCCAAGAAGGGCAAGGTCACCGAATACGAGCAAATCCGCGGTTACGTGCTGGCGCGCAAGCCCGCCATGCTGCACATGATCGGGCTGCTCCCATTCATCCGCAGCCGCGCCTTCGACATGGTCAGCGACGGCCGTGATTTCAAGCTTTACATTCCGCCCAAGAACCGTTTCGTCATTGGCCAGAATAACGTGGTGACGCCAAATCCACAGCAGCCGCTGGAGAATCTGCGCCCCCAGGCGATCTATGACGCCCTGCTGCTGCGGGAGATCAATCTCAATCAGGAAACGCCCGTGCTCGAAGATGGCATGGAAACAGTGATCGGCGACAAGGGCCACAGATACCAGCAGGCAGACTACGTCATCGACATCATCGCCGGGCACGGCGAGGACGCGTGGCTGTCTCGCAAAATCGTTTTCAGCAGGCTCGACCTGCTGCCCAATCGCCAGCTCATCTATGACCACTCCGGGATGCTCGTTACCGACGCCCACTATTCTCAGTACAAGGACTATGGCGACGTGCAGTTCCCCTCGAAAATCGAGATTAAGCGACCGGAAGAGGAGTACGACATCACCCTCACCATCGTGAAGCTCGACTTAAACCAGCAGCTGAGCGACGATAAGTTCGTGCTCGAGCAACCGCCGGGCGCCCAAGTCATCCACCTGGATCACCCCCAGCCCACGCCCAACGGCGGCGGAAGCCAGTAGAATAGCGATGAGCATCGAGCAGTGAGCGTTCAGCGAGAGTATGTGGATCGCTCAACGCTCGCTGCTCAACGCTCACGGCTTCTCCCATGATGAACAAACTCATCGTTTCCAACCTCGCGCATCGCCCGGTGCGTTCGGCCATCAGCATCGTTGCCGTGGCGCTCGAAGTCACCCTCATCCTGCTGATTGTCGGCTTCGCCCTGGGCATGCTGAACGACACGCGCTCGCGCTACGCCGGCATCGGCGCCGACGTGATCGTCCTGCCGCCGGGCTCTTCCAATGTGGTGACCTTCAGTGGCGCGCCTATGCCGGTGAAGATCGGCGATGTCATTGCCAAGCTGCCTCACGTCAGCGTGGTTTCACCTACCCTGATCCAACTGGCGACATCGGGAGCCCTGCAGCAGGTTTATGGCATTGACTTCAACAGCTACGAGGCTTTGCGTCCCTTCACCTTCCTGCAAGGCGGCCCTTTCCGCGCACCCGACGATCTGCTGGTCGACGATGTCTACGTCCACGGCAAAAACCTTAAAATCGGCGACACCGTCAACCTGCTGCATCACAATTTCCGCCTGGCTGGAATCGTGACCCACGGAAAAGGCGCGCGTCTCTACGTTCCGCTCGGCACACTGCAAGAGATAAACGGCGCGCCGGGCAGGGCGACCGCGTTCTATGTGAAGGCCGACGACCCCAACAACGCCGCCACGGTCGCGAGTGAAATCAAGGGCATTCCGCACATGGAAGGCTACAACGTCTACGCCATGCGGGAATGGCTTTCCATGATGACTCCCGACAACATCCCGATGCTTTCAACCTTCATTCACATCGTGATCGGGATTTCGGTGACCATTGGAATCATCGTCATCTTCCAGGCTATGTATGCGGCAGTTATGGAGCGCACGCGCGAGATTGGAATACTGAAATCGCTGGGAGCGTCCAAACTCTACATTGTGAACGTGATTTTGCGGGAAACCACGGTGCTGGCCGTTGGCGGAATCATTGTGGGCATGATCATCAGCTATCTCGCGAGCCTGGGAATTCAGAAGCGAACTACGCTGCCGGTTCAGATCACCGCCGGATGGCTTCTATACGCGACCATCATTGCGATTGTTGGAGCCCTCGCGGGAGCGGTCTATCCCGCCTTTAAAGCCGCCCAGAAGGATCCCATCGACGCGCTGGCGTACGAATAAATAGCGCTCGCCCGAGCCCAAATCGAGCGCTCCGGGAGCGGTTCTCTCACCGCCACCGCGTGTCATATTCCAGAGCGTTCAGGATGTGATTTTCAAACTCATACTGCACCAGCAGATCGAAGTTGTCTCCAGAGAACTCCCAGGATTGCGCATAGTAGCTAAGCGGCGGCGCGTACCGCGAGTAGGCGGGGGCAAACTGCACATTACAAGGCTGAGGGCAGCGAATAAGGCCGCTGGGCTCCGCGCGGATCATGCCCGTTGAGGAATACAAGTCCGTCGCTGACACATCCGGTTGCGGTCCGACCAGTACCTGGCGCGGCGAAATGTTCCACGCTCTCGAGTCACCCGGCAGGATTTCCGCCTGGGCGTCGCTAAACACGCGTTGCAGCGGGTTCAGGTCGACTTGATGGCTCAGGTGCATTTGCGCCGCTTGCCATAGCGTCCAAAGATGCGCAGTTGAATGTTGCGTGTGATTGACGAACCCTACCGTCGGGAGCACATCCCCTTCGCACGCGCCCAGCAGAACCATACTCAGCAGCAAGCCCGCAAAGCGCATAGCTCTCCCCAAGGCCATATAAGGTTCTTATCGGCAAAGGTCGTTCAAAACTGTATGGGAACTGTCCGGGCTCAGCGCCTCAGTTGTCGCGACATTCAGATTGCACCTTCGTGTGGACCCGGGTGCGGGTGCCGCAGGCGTGGCGCCCCATCCTGAATTTCGCGTTGTTGAGAAATTTAGGGTGGGCTGGCAGGCTTCCCATCCTTTGCGCCCGCCCTCTTTGCGATTTCGAAGGCTGGAAGATCGCTAACGATACGACTCGAAGAGAGCATTCCTGGCATATGGCTCATTTTTAATGTGATATCCCATACGATGTTTCATGCGAATGGTTCTGGACACTTCCGTCTTGGTGGCAGGACTGCGAACCAGACTCGGAGCCGGCAATGCCGTGCTCCGGTTAGTCGCTACGCGGAAAGTAACGCTGTTGGCCACCCCGCCGCTGTTTTTGGAATACGAGGACGTGTTAAAGCTTCCCGAACATCGACTGGTACACGGTTTAAGGCCGGAAGAGATCGACGAATTCCTGGCGGAACTCGCGGCGTTGATCGAACCGGTCGAAGTACATTTCCAATGGCGGCCGCAATCGCGGGACCCGAACGATGAAATGATATTGGAAGCAGCCATCAACGGCGGGGCCGAAGCCATCGTGACTTACAACGTCTCGGATTTCGTTGAAGCGGGGAGACGATTCGATATCCTTGTACTTCAGCCAAGAGAGTTGTTGAAGAAGGTGAGACCATGAGCAAAGCGACTTACCCGTTGAAGCTTCCTCTTTCCATAAAAAAAGCTGCTCAGAGGCTCGCGAAGGAAGATGGTGTGTCTTTGAACCAGTGGATCGCGGCGGCAGTTGCGGAAAAGGTTGGCGTTATTGAAACGGCCGCTGAATTTTTCAAGAACCGTGCCGGGGAAGCGACTGGCAAGGGATTGATGCCGTTTCTGCGCAATGCTCCTAAAAATGTGCCGGAACCGGAAGATAGCCGATGAAATCCTCCGGCTACCTTGAAGGACTCGGAAACTTTGGTCGATGAAGCGAAGCGCAGACCGGGCGGTGGAGATTCGCCCACGCGGACGGAAGATTTCTCGCGGGGCTGGCCTCGGCCTTTTTAATTGGGGCAGTTGCCCTCGGTTTCCTTCTTCGCCCGAGAAGAAGTGTTTACTACCTCCGCCCCACACTCGTTAGGCGCGAGCCTGATCATCAGACCACATCGGATTCAACACAGAACGCGAAAAATCGCGTCGTCCCCGGCGGCTCGCCTCCATTCCAGTTCGCTTTTGCTTTGGGTGGCCACCCGCCCTACTTGGGGTGTCCCGCGCTATAGGGATGGCAGCACGGCTTCTGTTTGGGAGCAAACTCCATCACTTCGACGCGGGTGCCGTCGGGATCGTAGGCGTCCAGGCTGTCTTTGCCGTCGCGGCCGACCTCTGGTCCATCGAAGGTTCCGAGGCCGTTGGCGCGCAGCTTGGCCGCAGCCTCGTGAACGTTTTCCACGCCAAACGAAAAGTGGTTCTGCACGCCAAGGTCCTTATGGCCGGCATCGCCGGGAATGTTGAGCATATATTCGATCCAGTCAGGCCCGTCGGGAACCTGGAGTTCGTACCAATCGACGCCGTCATCCTTGAATCCGCCATACCAGTACAAACGAAATCCCAGAAGATCAACATAAAAGCGATTCTCGGCGGCCCGGTCTTTAACCACGAAACCCGCATGAATCAGGTGGGTGCTGATCTGTTTCGACGCCGCCGGGTACCCGGGTTTTTCCGGCGATCTCTGCACGAAGGCGATGGGATTCCCCTCCGGGTCGCGTACTCGCAACGATTGTGAACCGTCGGAGTCCTTCCGAACCGCGTCGGGATGCATGCCATGCGCCGAAAGGTAACGATGCATTTCCGTGAGGTTGTCGGTAGCGAATGCGACCTCTGCCAGCCAGTTTTCGGTCTGAGCCGGCACTTGTTTCAAAAGCACTCGCTGGTTCGACGGCGCCACCAGATAACACCCCTCCGGACCGGGGTAATGCGGACAAGCGGTGGTCAATCCGAGAACTTGCGAATAGAAGTGGCGGGACTTCTGCATATCGCTAACATACACAGAGACATGGTCGATGCCGAAGATGCGCGGGCGCTTGGACTGCTTTTCGAGGTTCGAGGCAAACGCGGCTGATTGCGTAATCAGGCAGAGTGCAAGAAGCGTAGCTGCGTACTCTGGTCTACGGGCGACTCGGAACAAACTACACAGGACCTGCGCGATTATATCTGGTATTTCTTTTGCACCGAATGTCGATTTCAACCGCCCCCAAACGACGATAGTGTGAGGGCAGACACTACTAATGGGAGGAAACATGAAATTCGTGTGTCTTGGATATTACGACGAAAAGAAGTGGATAGCCATGTCAGAAAGCGAGCAGAAGGCGTACATCGAGGAATGCTTTGCTTATGACGATGTGCTGCGCAAAGGCGCACATATCGCCGGAGGCGAGGCGCTGGAGGCTGCCCGGAACGCCGCCACGCTACGGTGGAAGGACGGCAAAGTACTTGTCACAGACGGTCCCTATGCGGAGACGAAGGAACAGATAGGCGGCATCCTGATCCTTGAAGCCAGAGATCGGAAACACGCCATCGAGTTGATGTCGAAGCATCCGGGGCTGCGGAACGGAGCGTTCGAAATTCGCCCCCAGGATCAGGAAATGAACGCAGCGTTCGAGGCGCGGAACCAGAGTCAAAAACGCTAAGCGGAAGGATACACAGAACCGAATTGGGTAGGATGTCGCTGTGGCGAATCGGGAGACTTCGAAAAAAATTCCCCGATCGCCACAGGCTCCCAGGACTACTTGCGATCCATATCGCCCCTGGTCAGAACTGCGCCATTGGCAATCCACGGACCTTCGACCGTATTGCCGCCTACCCCGCTGACCCGCACCACGAAGGCAATGTCAGACTCCGTCGAACAAACGGCAGGCAGATTTCCCAGAGTGCCGGTGAAAGACGCGTCGCCGGTCGCACTCAGAGGGACCGAAGGCGTCTCGACCAGGACGGAGTTCCCGCCGCTGGCGCTGCCATCGTTGTCACAGATCAGAGTTCCTTTCACGGCAGTAATCGGACCAACCGTGCCGATCGTGATGGTGGAAGAGCCGCCTGCAAATACCAACCCGCGCACGACGAAACGGACCTCGCCACTTTGCAGGTCTACGCGGGCAGAGCCGCTGGTTGTGGTCCAGGGCAGGAAACCGCCCGCAATTGCGCCCGTTCCCGACCCCACTGTATTGCCCGCGGGAATAATACCTACAACTTGCTTCCAAGCGACGGTTTGAGCCGACAACGCGCCAGCCGTCAGCACGATAACCACTGGTAGAGCTGAGAATGCCAACCAAACTTTCCTCATTCCGACTTTCCTCCTGCAGTTGAATTAAAGCCTGCTTACGGCAGATCGCATGCCGTAAATGGTGAGAGTAGCGGCAGCAAGCGGAGCAGGTGTTAAGGAGAAATCTGCAGGATGTCAACGGATCGCTAAATCTTTTTCCCGCAGGTTTGGGAAGCGTACGCGGCAAGCCAGACCTTCATCGGACCTTCAGTCCACCCCGCCTTCAGCGATGCATCTGGTTAGGCTGGCCGCTGCCGTATCCAAATTTACAAACTTTTACCCGAAGCGACCATAATTTACGCACCTTCACCAAAATGCCAGGCAACGTTCTCTGCAGTTCGTGATTCAATCGGAATGGACGAGCAAATTCCCCCGCCCGCGCCAGCGAGGGGCGCGTCAGTTACGGCGCCTTCCGCAGGAGGTCGTGATGACCACCAGCCGTTGCGGTTCGCATTCCTCCTCTTCTGCACCCACAGTCAAATTCCTATTCCTTGGCACATTGTTGATCCTGGGAGTGGCGACGGCCTCTCTGGCACAGCGGTACGATCAACTGCCGGATGCGCCGGTTTCCCAGCTACTCGCGCAGACTTCACCACCATCTACAGACAGCTCTCAACAAACGCCCTCCGCGCAAGCGGCGAGTGTTACGATTCCCGCCGGAACACGCCTTCAGCTGGTTTTGACACATCCGGTTGACAGCAACTCCACACCGCGCGGAGATCAGATTTTCGCGCAGACGACGGCTCCGGTCATTCTTGGCGACCAGGTCGTCATCCCCGGCGGCACATACGTGCAGGGCGTGGTCGAGAAGCTCCGGCGCCGCGGCACCCAAGCAGAGATGGCCATGCAGTCGGTCTCATTGGTCTTTCCCAACGGGTATATCGCCAGTGCGGGCGGCCCCGTGAAGATTCAAAGCGAGCAATGGACAGCGTGGAATAATCCCCAGGGGGGCTCGAAGGCGGCAATTATCCTCGCGCCCATTCTTGGCCTGGGGCTGGGAACAGGGATCGGCGCGGCCACGGATCATGCGCGCACCTTTACGCTCGGCGGGGGATCAATGCCCGGCGGCGGCTTCGGCGTCGTGCCGGGACCGATGCAGCCAGTGCCGGGGCTAACGGTTACCCAGAACTCACACAAAGGCCTGATGATCGGCAGCGCCGTCGGCGGAGCTGTGGGTATGATCACATCCTTCACGCTAATGGCGCGCAATCGCCAGTTCTACATCCAGGAAGGTTCGCCGATGGTAATGGCTCTGCCGCAGCCGATTACGCTTGCCCGCGCCCAAATCGATGACGCGAATCAAAAGGCGGCGAACCAGCCGCCTCCTCCGACAGCCCGAAGAACTTTGCCGGTGGCGCTCTCCACTGGCACTGATCATGGGACCTGCTACATGCCGGGAACGCCAGGTACGCCAGACGTGGTCATCCCCGGAACGCCACCCGTTGGCAACTCTCCGGGTACGCCGCCGACGGTGATTCCAGGAATTCCACCGGCTCCGCCGACGCCCTATCCCTGTCCGTAGGAACATAAAACTTTGGAGCACTCACATGCGGCACACGCCACTGACCTTCACCTATTACATTGCTGCTCCCGTGGAGAGAGTCTGGAATGGATTCGTTTCCAGGGAGGCGAATCAGACCATTTTCATGGGCGCGGACTTTGAGGTCGATTTGAGACCTGGCGGAGCGATGACCTGGTCGGGCCCAGGTAAGGACGGAAAGCCGATGCGGTACGTCACCGGCGAGGTGCTGCGGGTAGAACCGCCGCGCCTACTGGAATACAAGTTTGGCATCGGCGATGGAAGAGTGATGTCGCGAGTGAAGGTGGAACTGACTCCGGAAACCGAGGCAGTGAAGGTCGTGGTCACGAACGACGGTTTTGAGGAGAATGATCCCGCTTATGCTCAGAACGCGGACGGTTGGCCGCGGATCCTTTCGCGATTAAAGACCCTACTTGAGACAGGAAAAACCTTCCGCCCGCATTAAGCGCGAGTGAGCGCGTGAAGACTTGGTCCAACTGGCCTGCCCTGGAGTCGCCAGACCGCCGTCACTCTGTGACAGCAAAAGGGCCCTCGCTCGAAGGCGAGGGCTTTCGGCAAGATCATCATTTGCGGTATTGCTCGTCGCTGACGTGCTCCATCCAATCGACGACTTTGCCGTCCTTCTTTTCTTGAACTGCGATGTGCGTCATAGCGGTCTTCGGGGTGGCGCCATGCCAATGTTTCTCCCCGGGCGCAAACCAGACGACGTCGCCAGGCCGAATCTCCTCGACCGGCCCGCCCCACTTCTGCGCCCAACCACAACCCGCCGTGACAATGAGCGTCTGACCCAGCGGATGGGTGTGCCATGCCGTCCTCGCCCCTGGCTCAAAGGTCACGCTGGCACCTTGAACCAGTGCCGGATCGGCCGCCTGAAAAAGCGGATCGATGCGGACTGCGCCCGTGAACCACTCGGCAGGACCCTTGCCGGAAGCTTGCGAACCAACTCGTTTAATTTCCATTCGCCGTAACTCCTTCTCAGCTATTGATGTGCTGCCTCTCCGGAAGCTAGATTCTCAGGCAGCCGCGAAAGCCGCGAGCGGCGTAGTAAGATTCCGCGCCATTGTGATAAAGGAAAACGGCGTCGTAACGGCGATCGCAAAACAGCGCGCCCCCGAGTTTTCTGATCGCAGCAGGTGTTTTCACCCAGCTCGACGTCGTGGTATCGAAAGCGCCAACTTTCTGTAACTCTCGATATTGTTCCTCGGTTAAAAGCTCAATGCCCATCGCCGCTGCCATGTCGATGGCGCTGTCTTTTGGTTTGTGTTCTTTCCTTGATGCCCGCGCTTCGCCGTCATAGCAGAGACTTCGCCGTCCTTTCGGACTCTGCTCCGAGCAGTCAACAAAAATGCATTCGCCGGTCTTCTTGTCCTGGCCAACCAAGTCCGGTTCGCCGCCGGTCCTTTCCATTTCATTCAGCGACCACAGCTTTCCCACGCCGGCTTGCAGCTTCGCTTCGACGTGAGCCCAGTTAAGGCCTTTATGGCGGTTCATGTTCTTCTCAAACCGCGCTCGCAACCTTCGGAGTAGTTCATCACGTTGTGTGCTTGAAAGAGTTCCGCTTGTCATGGTTTTCACCGGCCATCCAATTTATGCTTTCGAGTAAGTTGCGGGGCGGACCACCGATTTCTTCGAAATCAGTCGTCGAATGACGTGGCCCTTCCACATCCACAGCCCGGTTAAGACCATCAGCGGGAGGAATACGAACCGAGTCGCGGGCGCGTAGCCGGGAAGCTTGTCGAATGGACTGTAAATGTATCCCACGATCGGAACAGCTAGGGTGAGGTGAATCCAGCGAAAAATCGAACGTGCAGTGCCTTGGCTCATAGTTTTTCTCCTTGAAGGTTTAAGTTGCTTTAGGCGACCACTTCGGCGGCTCTACGCCGAACTGCTCGGCGTACTCGGCAACCAGCCGCCGCCAACCGGCGGACTGCATCACTTCCGTGCCGGCAATGCGGCCTATGGGACTTCCGCTGAGCAGGCGGTCCAGCACCTCGAAAGAGATGTGCCAGCCCGCTGCGCCCCAGGCGACGAAGCGGCGATCGATGTTCGTCCACAGGGTCAGCCGCGTGCCGGCGCCAGCGGGTTCGAGTTCCCACCGGATGTCGCCGAACTCAAGCGCCTGGGGAGCATCGGCTCGCGTCACCCGGGTGTCGATCGGAGCAGGGTTCCCGACCCATGTGAGTTTCACCGTGCTTCCAACAGCATCCA
This sequence comes from Terriglobales bacterium, assembly GCA_036376415.1. GTDB lineage: Bacteria > Acidobacteriota > Terriglobia > Terriglobales > Acidobacteriaceae > Gp1-AA145. The sequence goes on along the minus strand of DASVAJ010000058.1, from coordinate 392 downwards.
GCCTGCCGTCGACGACGAAGGGAGCCCATTCCCGCACCTGCGCTGGGTCGATCAGGGCTTCCCAAACTTTCTCCCGCGAGTGCCGCAGTTCCCGGACCAGAATGAGCGTCCACTTCTCTCCGCCTTTTTGCACTCGCGCCCCGCTGGCTGGACCCGGTGAGTACTGCTCCCGTTCGATCATCCTCTTCTCCAGGCTTTCTCACGCAATGACTTGCTTTGAACTCGGAAGCGGCCTCATTCGGAGTGAAGCCGTGATTCAAACCAAGCGCGTCAACGCGCACCTCTACCAGCGTTTCAGCTCCGTGATCTGGATGAGGTTACCGCAAGTGTCCTTCAACATGGCGATCTTGGATGCGGTCACGTCCGTGGGCGGCATGGTGAACTCGGCGCCG
>DASVAJ010000052.1:0-5583 GCA_036376415.1 Terriglobales bacterium | reverse complement strand
GCCTTCACTGCCGTTGAGGTTTACGCGGGCTTCCGGTCTCACAGCTTGGCGCTGCTCTCGGACGCAGGCCACAACTTTACGGATGCTCTGGCGCTGCTGCTTGCCGCGATCGGCTTTTACTTGCAGAGCAAACCCGCGGATCTTTCCAGAACGTACGGATATCAGCGCGCCGGCGTCATTGCCGCATTTCTGAATGCGGCAACATTGATCGTCATTTCGCTTGCGATTTTCTGGGAATCGGCTGTGCGCTTTATCCACCCGGAGCCCGTGAATGACACGGTCATGCTGTGGGTGGCCGTGCTCGCGCTGTTTTTAAATAGCGCGATCATGCTCGGCTTGAATCGCGACCAAAAGGACGACATCAATATCCGGGCGGCCTTCATCCACATGCTTGGAGATGCCCTGAGCGCGGTTGCCATTATTATCGGGGCCATCGTGATTCGATTTACGGGATGGACGTATATCGACCCCATTCTGTCCGTCGGCATCGGGATTCTGATCATCTACACGGCCTGGGACATCGTTCACGAATCGCTGAACATCCTGCTAGAAGGCTCGCCGCGCAATCTCGATCTCGCGAATGTCACGACCGCCATGTCGGGGATTGAAGGTGTTCTCGACGTTCACGATCTGCATGTCTGGAGTCTTGGTTCAAGCACTCACGCGCTCAGCTCCCATGTCCTCATCGAAGACATGCCGCCTTCGGCCAGCGAGTACATCCTGAAGCGGATTAACGGCGTCCTGTGCGGCTTCGGCATTCATCACACGACAATTCAGTTTGAGCATCTGCCGTGCGTTTTATCCGACAACGGCTGCCGCATGATGCCGGATCACAGCCACGCGGACGAGCACGACCACGGTCACTGAATCTTAGACGGACGCGTTATTCGGCGGCGAGTGCTTGCACCGGCGCAGTTCGCGGCGCGAAGGCTTGAAAGCAGCGTAAACTGTGGCCATGCCGCTAGGAGACAGATTGGAACGGCGCGCCGTTGAAGCACTAGCTGGACGCCGCGCAGAGATCGAGCGCTTGGAGGCTTTTGCTTTAGGAGATGAACCGCTAGTCCTGCATGTTCAGGGCATCCCGGGCATCGGAAAGACTCACCTGTTGAATGTGCTGGCGGCAAGTATCGGCGGAAGAGGCGTTTTCGTGGTGTGCATGGATGCCCGCTGGTGCGAGCCTTCTCCGGCTGCCTTCTGCCGAGAGATCTGCAGGGAAATCAATGCTTCGGAGTCCGAAGATCCCGCCGTCGCGGCGACCGGTCTGTCGGACAAGGCCAAGCGAACTCTCCTGGTGCTTGACAGTTACGAATCTTTTCGTCTGCTCGACTCTTGGCTGAGGCAGGTTTTTCTGCCTTTGCTCGGCGACAGTGTGCGCACAATCCTGTCCAGTCGCGAGCCACCCCGGCCCGCGTGGCGCATTGCCCCAGCTTGGAGAGGCCTATTTGATTCCATGCTCCTGGAGACATTTTCTCCGGAAGCGGCTATACAGTATCTGACTTCGAAGGATGTGCCGGAGGGCAGCGCTCGGGAGTTGAATCGGGTTGCGCGCGGGCATCCGTTGGCGCTTTCTCTGGGATTGGCACTCTACGCTGCGGGCGGGCAGGTGCGTGGGAGTGCCGCTGCTCATCATCAGGTACTGGAGCATATGGCGGCGCTTTTCCTGGAGGATATCGATTCAGAAACCATAGACGTCGTACAGGCCGCCTGCCTGGTTCGAACAGCCACCGCGCCGCTGCTGGCGGCCATGCTGCCGCATATCCCGGCCGATGAATCACTGGATCGGCTAAGTGCGCTTCCATTTGTCAGGGCAGGTCCGCACGGACTGGTAGTGCATGACGCCGTGCGCGGGCCGGTGACGGCTGCTCTCAAATCCCGTGATCCGGCGCGATACCAGGCGCACCGGCGCGCCGCTTCGGAGGTGATGCGTGATCAATACAGGCAAGCACCGCGATCCGACCACTGGCGATGCACGGCGGACGTAATCTACCTGCTTGAAAACGAAAACCTGCGCGAAGGTTTTTTCCCCACCAGCGAGAGCCCGGTTTCCGTCGAACCAGCCCGCGCCGACGACGGGACATCAATTTCAGAGATTATTCACAACTTTGATGGACCTCAGTCGCGTCAAGCGATGGAGCAATGGTGGCACTACCATCCGGACTCGTTTTTTGTCGTGCGGGATGAATATGGCGAAGTGCAAGGTTTCTACCAGGCAATCGTGGCGTCGAAGGTTCACAAAAATGTGATTGGTAGAGACCCGCTTGCGGCAAGCTGGGCCAGGGACCTGCCGCGTACAGAAGATAGGGCCGCCACTCTCTGGCTGCGGCGTTCATTGAGTCGCGACGCGGGAGAAGGGCCGTCATCTGGCCAGGCGGCCTGCTGGCTCGACATCAAACGGACTTATTTGGAACTGCGTCCGCGGCTGCGTTGGGTTTATACCTGCTACTGTGATGCGGAGCTGCATCGGCGGCCCCTGGAGCAATTGGGATTCCGGCTGAAGGACGAAGGCCGCCCGGTCTTCGACGGGGTTTTGCAACACACATTTCGTCTCGACATGGGAATGGGTTCCGTAGATGGCTGGCTCGGTAACCTGCTTGCCCAGGAAACGGGCACGGCAACAGCCGAAGCTGCACATTACTCGCCGTTGCTGGATGAACAAGCACGTGAGTTAGTAGTGAACGGAAGCCGAATTGGCCTGACCCCGCTTGAGTTCGGAGTCTTCGCATATCTTGTGGCCAGGCCAAACAGGGCTGTGGCTCGTTACGAACTAGTGGAAGCGGTCTGGGGATACGGAAAGGAAGCGTCGACCAGCAACGTGGTTGAGACGGTGGTGCGCTCCGTGCGACAGAAGCTAGGAGCGCAGCGGAACGCACTGGAGACGGTGCGGGGAGTTGGTTACCGATATCGACCAACAACCTGAATTTGCGGCTCCCCGCACGCAGTTGAATAATGGTTCAGGGGTGAGCCTCAAGAATCAAATTGAACGGAGTTTGCATGGCCACCCTCGCGCTCCGGAACCCCGCCTGTTTGAGGATTGCAAGCAACTTCGCAGCTCCGGCCTGCGCTCCCAGTGAATAGCGTCCTCCTTGCGAGAGTGCGTTCTGAGTACAGAGAGCAGCGGAAGCCGAGTAGTACATCCTTGCTACAGGGCCAACATTTTCCTCAGACCGGTCGTTTGCGAATGGCTCCACCAGCATTAGCGCGCCCTCGGGAGTCATTGCCTGCCGCGAAGCCCAGGCAGCTTCCAGTGGATCACCCATATCGTGGAGTGAATCCATGAAGCAGACCAGGTCGAATTTCTCCTTACTGCTCGCAAGCACCTGCGGGGTTGCGACCTCAAACCGAATCCGATCGGCCACTCCGGCTTGCTTCGCTCGTTCCCGCGCCACGACAATCGAAGACTCATGGTAGTCAATTCCCACGAACTTTGATTTCGGAAATGCTTGCGCCATGAGGATCACCGAGGCGCCGTGCCCGCAGCCGAGGTCGGCTACACGCCCGCCGTTTGCTAACCGCTCCTGGACACCGCTGAGAGATGGAATCCAGGTTTGAGTCAGATGCGCCCTGTATCCGTTGCGAAAAAAGGCCTCGGTTGCGGTGAACAGGCGGCAATCGTGTTCGTGCCAGCCCACTCCCTTGCCAGAGCGGAAAGCGGCGAGGATTTGATCCTCGTCGTGCCACAACGAAGCCGCTACGTCGAAAGCCGGCGTAAGAAATGCGGGGCTATCCGGATTCGCCAATACAAAAACGTGTTCAGGCGGCAGTAAGTATTGGTTTGTGTTGGTATCGAACAGCACATATCCGCCCGCGACCTGCCCGTTAAGCCACTCTCGTACAGAGCGCTCATTGGTGCCGGTGCGCCGTGCCAACTCATCCGAATTGATGGGACCACTCCCCGCCATGGCCCGGTAAAGGCCGAGCTTGTGCCCAAGGTTGGTCATCACACCAGCCATGGCGGCGGCGAGATCGGTCACCACCTGACCGGCGAACTGCTCGATTCTCTGCTGCATATCTTCCCTGGTGGGCTTGATACCGGGACTCACCATGGCCGGCCTCCTGCCAGCAACGCCTCTGGTTCTGAATATTGCAGCCAAACATCCGGCAGAGGAGCCCGCGTGAGGGCCGAGAGGGAACGTTCTACATCCCAAAGCTGGGACTGGGTGGATATTACGGCGGGGCTGCCGCACACGGCCTTAATTACCGGGTGGTGGTTCAGGTAAGCCTCGGCAGTTTCACGGTTGGCAAACAGATATATGCCTCCCATCTCAAACTCTTTCTCCTGCAAGACCCATACCTTCCAGATCAGACCTTCTACCGAGGCAATGATGGTAGCGGCTTCCTGACTCTGGGCAAGTAACACATCCGGCGGTACCCGCAGCTTGAAGCGCAGGTGCAAGATGGTGTAAGTGGTAGCACTCTTCTCTGACATTTCGTTTCTCCTATGTATTTATCTCTGCATCTCTGGCAGATGTTAGTGAGTTTAGGAGACCAGACACGTTCCGAGATGAGCGCAGGATGAGAACATCATGAGAATTGACGTGTCTGCTTATAGAGTTGAAGCAGTCCGGTCTTGAAGAGCTCAGTCGGCGGCCAGTGCCTGCACCGGCGAGACACGAGCTGCCCGCCGCGCCGGAAGCCAGCACGCTGCGAAACAGATGACGGCGAGGACACCTGCAGCGCCGGAAAAGACAGCCATATTAAAGCCGCTTACCCGAAACAGAACTGTCTGCATGCCTTTACTCGCGAGCCATCCGCCCACGAATCCGGCAGCGGCGCCGCAGAGGAACAGACGCGACGCAATCGACAGGAATTGCGCACGGATGTGCTCAGGTTGCGCACCCAATGCCATTCGGACGCCGATTTCGCGCGTGCGCTGAGACACGGCGTAGCTCAAGACGCCATACGTGCCGATGGCTGTGAGTAATAGCGCGATGGCTGAAAACGCCCCGGCCAGCAGCGCAGGCGAACGCCGCGTTATCAAGCTCTGCGAGATCCGCTCATCCATCGTTTGCACATCATTGACGGCCAGTTCCGGATCGATCCGCCGCACCGAGCTTTCGAGCGTGCGCCCGAGCGCCTGTGCCCGCACGCCGCCGCGGAGTGCAACGAAGATATTGCTGTCAGGGCGATAGATGTATGGATAGTAGACAGCGCCTTGCGCGGAATCGTCGGTCAGGCCAGCTTGCTTGATGCTGCCCACGACACCGACGACTGTGAAGCTATCGGCCTCCGGTCCTGCTGACGAGCCCTGGAACAAGCGCTGTCCAAGCGCGCTGACGTGAGGCCAGTAATATCGCGCAAAGTCCTTATCGACGACGCATACGCGCTGCGCGCGGCGCGAATCGGCGCTAGTCAGAAAGCGCCCCTCGACCAGCTCAAATCCCATCGCCTGAAAATAATCGCCGGTGACGCCATACGAATAATTTCCTCTCGGCGATTCGCCGGGCCGCAGCACGTGGCCGACTACGGTCGCTGCGCTCTTGCCGTTCTTGCCGCTGAAGGGTATATTGACGGCGATACCGCTAAACAGGACTCCGGGCTGGCGGCGTAGTTCGCTCAAAAGCCTTTCGGTAAAGGCGAGACCTG
>DASVAJ010000044.1:0-24986 GCA_036376415.1 Terriglobales bacterium | reverse complement strand
CTAGGCTGTAAATTACCGCACGCTGACTACCAGCCGCTGCTCATTATGACTTCAGCTGAGCCAATTGCTTCCGAACCTCTGCGGCGTCGCTGTATTGCGGGTCAATTTTGAGCACCCGCTCCAGTTGCTGCTTGGCCAAAGCTGTCTGTTTGGCGCCGGCATAAGCCAATCCCAAGTGGTAATGGTACAGCGGGTTTTCTGGTTCCTTGTTCTTTGCCGCCAGCTTCAGAGCGTCCTGGAACATCGAAATTGCCGAGGTATAGACACCCTTCTGGTAGAACGCCCAACCCAGGGTGTCGGCGACATTGGAAAGCTCCGGCAAGCCGCGACGAGCAGTCTGCGCGAGCGGCAGAGCGATGTCGACATTGCCGCCGGTTTCCAGCAGAACATAGGCAAGATTGTTCGAAATCAGCGGATCATCGGGTTTGAGCCGCAGCGCGGATTCGTAGGCTTTGCGCGCGTTCAGAAGGTCGTGCTGCTGCTCGTAAATGCTGCCGGCAAGCATGTAGAACGCCGCCTCTCGGGGATTGTCGCGGCTGGCGTTGGCACAGGTGGCGAGCGCATCGCTCAGAGCCCCCGCGCTTCTCTGCGCGCGCCCCAGCTTCAGGTAAGCGTCGCCATTGTTTTTATTGAGTGCCACCGACTTTTTCAGCGCAGTAATGGCTGAAGGATAGTCGTTGCGGTTGAGATACAGCGAACCCAGGATGTCGTAAAAGGTGCTGTTGTTGGGGGACGAGGCAATCTGCTGATTGGTTGCAGCGATGGCCTGGTCCGGTTTTTTCTGGAATGTGTAGACATTCACCAAACCCTGCAAAGCGTCGGTGGAGTTAGGATCGCGGCTGAGTGCCTGCTTGTACCAGCTTTCGGCTTCCGGGAACTGATGTTGAATCAGGCGCAGGTTGCCCATCTGCAGATAACCGGCGGCCGATTGCGGCGCCAACTCCATCGCTTTACGGGCATCTTGCTCGGCGCCGGCGAACTGCTTCTGGGTCGAGAGTCCCAGGGCGCGCATGGCGTAGCCGTCGGGAGAGCCGGGCGTCAGTTCAATGATGCCCGTACCCGCCTGTTCCACTCCCTTCATGTCGGCTTTCTGCAGAGAATAGACGGCGAGGGCGCGGTAGGCGTCGGTGGTCGGCCGCAGGCGAATCGACTCGCGCCATTCGCCCGCTGCCCGGTCCAAGTCCCCGCTCTGCGCCAGTGCCAGGCCCAGTTGATAGTGGGTCACGGCCATGCTGGGGTTATTGCTGAGCACGGATTGGAGAGTCTGCACCGCATCGGCGACTTTGCCCCGCGCCAGCTGAATTTCGCCGCGATAGGTGAGGCCTTCGGCATCGCCGGGGTGCGATTTCAACATGGTCTCGGTGATCTTGTCGGCTTCGTCGACTCGCTGCTTCAGCAGAAGAAGCTGAACATAATTCTTCTCCACCACCGGATCCTTAGGGTGGTCGTGATAGAGCGACGCGTATTCGGCCAGCGCCTTGTCCGTCTCACCGGTAATGAAGTAGAAGTCGCCCAGCATGCGGTAGCCTTCGGACCTGTCCGGAAAATCCCGCTTGACCTGCTTGAGGAAGTTCTCCGCTTCCGTCTTCTTGCCTTGCGCGAGATAGAGCTTGGCCATGGCTTCGCGGGCGTCCGTATCCTTGGGATCGCTGGCGATCATCTGCTGAACCTCTTGCTCGGCCTCGGCATAGCGGCCGCGCGACTGATAGAAGGCCGCCAGCAGCAATCGCGGTTTCGACCCGCTGGGCTTGAGTCCAATTGCTTTTTTGAAATTCGCTTCGGCGACTTCGGGCTGGTTGGTTTGTGCCTGCAGGAGCGCCAAATCGAGATACGCATCTCCGCGGTCGGGAGCCAGCGTGACTGCTTTCTGCATCTCCGCGATGGCTTGGGGGTATTTCTGTTCGCGGCTCAGCAGATTACCCGCCGCGATATGCGTGTCAGCATTGTTGGGCTGCTTCTGCAGCAGCAGGTCCACGTGTCCTTGCGCGACTTTCAAATTCTCCGCCTGCCCGCTCAAGGTGAGCACGTTGGCGATGTCGGCGTGCGCTTTGTAGTTATCCGGCTGCAATTCGAGGGTCCGGTTGAGCTCGGCGTAGGCGTGTTGCATGTCCTGCAACTTCAGGTAAGACTGCGCCAGTTGGTAATGCGCGTCGGCAAACCCAGGATCGACATTGACGGCGTTGCGATATTGAATGATCGACTCGCGGTACTTCCCTTTGGCATAGTACCGTTCTCCGCTCTCGAAATACTTCTGCTTGCGCACGTTCGGGTCGCGCGAACACGCGGTCAGTAAGGCCGCCATCAAACCGAGCGCGAGAGCTACTCGCACGAACAAAGAATGCTTCATCACTACTCCCTCATCGGCGCGCTTCGAACGCCGGGATTGTCTGTTATTCACCTTGACTGATAGACCGTACCGCATCAGAGTGTTACCTAAAAGTTACTGCCGTCATGCCGCGCTTTTTGCTGGGCAGCGCCGCTTGCCGGGAAGCACATCGCCGGATCGGAATCGAGTTCAGCGGGGCACATACGTATTTAGCAACGGAACCACATGGCCGGCAAAGGAGATCAAGGTCTGTTGCGCGGACTCAATCGTCTGATTCTCTGCCAATACCGTGGTCACCCGGACCAGCGACCCGTCGCTCCGGTGCATGCGGATGGAGTCGCTGATGAGATAAAACTTCGCGGCATATTCGCTGGCCACTGCCCGGTTATGCGCCCAATACCAGTAGAGGACCAGTTGGCGTTGTTGTCCCTGGGCGATCAGGTAGCGATTTACCAGGAACGGTGCGTGTCCGGAAACCGCGAGGGTAATTCGATCCGAGCGCACCGGGGTCCATCCCGATCCGGGAAGGCAATTCTTGGGCGAGTGAATAGTGTCGCCGGTCCGCTGGCTGGGAAAATAGGCGATAAACAGGTTCACATTTCGGGTTGTGGCCGGGTTGTTGTACTCCCGCATGAGAAAGTCTCCCGGACCGAGCACATCGCGTACCTCCTTATCGAGCGCAATGTCAGTGGAGGTCCACGATCCGAAGGCGCGCGGAAATGAATCCAGAGGTGCGCGCGGCGGCATAATCTCGGAGCCATTGCGGGCGCGCAGCAACAGCGCGGTACTGACCAGAAGGCACACTGCAACCAGAAACCGCCAATGCGCCCTCATGCGGCTACCTCCCGTTTTCGAAGCACAGCCATGAGTAGTCGATGCAAGAAGAACAGCATGAGCAGCGAAACCACGAAGATGAGCCACCCCGAGAATTCGTGAAAAAAGCCCTGCGCCTTGTCGGGGTCCCAATACTGCACCAGCAGGCCGGTGCCAACGATCCGGAAGCCATTCGCAATTACCGCGATCGGTATGGCCGCGAGCGCCAGCAGAACGCGCACCACAACCCGCGGCTCCAGCAGATAGCCGTACATGATCGTCAATGTCGTGAGTGTCATCAGCGAGCGTATTCCGCTACAGGCGTCGGCGACCTCCAAGGGCATGGCCGGCAGCACAATAATGTTGCCTTCGCGCAACACCGGAACTCCCAATACGGGCAGCAACCAAGCGGAGAGCTTCGACGCAAGAATCTGCAAGGGGAAGGTGATCTGGTTGAAGACGATGGCCGGAATCGGAATCATTAGCACCAGGAAGACCAGCGGAAACAGCAGTGCCCGGAAGAATTGCAGGCCGAGAAAGAAGATGATCAGCCCGGCGCCAAGCAGCAGCAGCGAGAGTCGCGAAAGAAAAAGCTCGGCTCCGAACACCCCCAGGATCAATGTGCACAGCGATAGAAAGATCAGGGGCAGTCCCCAGTTGGATGGAGCTCGCCGCATCGCCAGCAGTTTTTGCCGGTCTTGCCAGACCACGAACAGGCAAAAAATTGGCACGAAGAAACCATGCGAAAAGTTGGGGTCCGAACGCCATTGCGCTGAAAGACGGTACAAAATGGGCGCGTAAATCCATGCAATGATCGCCAGAAGGGCCGCAGTCCGCCAAGCGATGGGCCTTTTCCAAACCGGTGCGTGATCGGGAATGGATACGGGTTGTGCTAACACGCTCATTGCGGCATAGCGACACTAAGGGACTGAAGCGACTGGCTGCAATTTAGCAACCGCTGGCCAGCGCGGATTTCGCTTCCTTTTGTTCCTGGTAGCCGAGTCAGCGATCATTTTGGCGTATTTCTGAACTCCAATCCCACGATTGGCTACTTCCTTGGGCGCTGGATAGGAAAACATTTTCCCTTATTTGCCCAGTGCGGCGCAACCGATCACGCACCCAGAAGGCCCCCTTTGGGCCCTGCTGCGCGGTTGCGTCTTCCTGCTCCGCATCTCGCCCACTATGTTTGGTGTCCTGTGCCCCTGGCATTGGTTGCATGCGTGGAGTGGACCCTGTTTCACAGAGCTATGCCCGGTTTTCGCGGAATGGGCCTGTTTGCTTTGGGGTCTTTCCTTGGCCCGAAAAGGGTAGATTTCTTCCCTCGCGCGAGTCAATTGCTTTCCTATGTCACACCGAAAGAGTAATTGCCCTGTGGCGCAGCAAAACCGGAGCCCTGTTTTCAATGTGTTGTCACTCGAAAGCGCAGCGATGGACCAAGAGATTTCCTTTTCCTGGCGTAGATGTGAGAAAAACTTTTCTCTTTTTTGCGAATTGGTGTACCGTAAAAACAGCTTCCCCGAATGGCCAAGCAACGCTAAGTTGTTGAAAATTATAGCAAGCTTAGAATTCGAGCGAATTACTGACGGTCCTGAAGTGTGGCAGCGGTCGTGCTCAGGAACCGTTACCGAAAGTCTGACAGGCCATCCCCCCTGGCCGAGCGCGGTCTGATTCCTCATGGAAACGAGTTCCAGCGAACACGATTTTGCCGCCGTAGCCCCCGCGCACGAACTTTCCGCCTTCGAAGCGGTCAGTCCCAGCATGAAGGCGGTTGAGGCAATGGTTCGTGAGTTGGCGCATAGCGCGGTGCCGGTTCTGCTGATCGGGGAACGAGGCGTGGGCAAACACATGATCGCCCTGCGGATCCACTGCGCATCGGGAGGCGCACCCGAGGCTTTCCAGACGGCGCAGGCTGTAGAAATCACCACGGATTCTTTAGCTGCCGCGGCGCAGAGCTGTCCTGTTCTCTATCTCGATGAAATCTGCGAGCTCAATCCTGAATGCCAGGAATTTCTTCTGCGCGTGCCGCTCCAGGCGGAGGGAAATGGATCGCGGCACCCTTGGGCGAGAATTATTTGCGGCAGTTCCCATGACGTGGAGCCGTATGTTCGTTCCGGAAACTTCCGCGAGGACTTGTATTACCGCCTGAGCGGCGTGTGCCTGCGGATTCCGCCGCTGCGCCAGCGCAAGGAAGATATCCCGCATCTGATGCAGTTTTTTCTCGCCAAGTATTCCGAAGAGTTCCGCCGCCCGGTGCCTGCCTTGAGCAGGGAGACCCAGGATTTGCTGAACGAATATTCATGGCCGGGAAATATTCCGGAACTGGAGGCGGCGGTGCGCGCGATCGTAGCGGTGGGAGACGAGACCGTGGCCATGGGAGGGCTGCGCGCCATGTTGACGCGCGCCGAACCCAAGCCTAATGGAGAAAAAATTTCCCTGAAAGAAGCGGCGCGGGCGGCATCCCGCGAAGCGGAGAAAGAGCTGATCCTCAAGGTGCTGACGCGGACCCGCTGGAACCGACGGCGCGCCGCGCAGGAGTTGCAGATCAGCTACAAGGCTTTGCTTTACAAACTCAAGCAGATCGGTTACGGCGAGTACCGAGCGACGTAACCCGTTGGAGAACAGATGAATCGCAACCTTTTACGTCTCATGGTGGCCGTGCTCGCGTTGGCCTGTGTGCCGGTGCTAGCGCAAGGGGACGGCAAGAACACGAGCAGCAGTCCGAGCAAGAACCCGCCGCAACAGCTTCCCCAGGTTGGTCCCTCGTACGTGATCGGCGCCGACGACACGCTGTTTATCTCCGTGTGGAAAGAGCCGGACTTGACCAACACGCTGCCGGTGCGCGCCGACGGGATGATTTCCATGCCGCTGCTGAATGATGTGCAGGCGGCGGGTTTGACGCCGATGCAGCTGGCGGCTTCGATTACGGAAAAGCTCCGGAAGTACATCGAGGACCCGCACGTCACGGTGGTCGTTACCCAGATGAACAGCCAGAAGATCTACCTCACGGGCGAGGTCACGCATGGCGGAGTGATGATTTTGACCCCCGGCATGACGGTAATGCAGGCGCTGGCGTCGGGGGGATTCACGCCGTTTGCCAATACCGCGAAGATTTACGTCCTGCGCCATGAGAACGGCGCCGACAAGAAATATCCGGTGAATTACAAGAAACTGCTCAAGGGCGAAGCGACCGCGCAGAACATCCTTCTGAAGCCTGGAGACACAATTGTCGTTCCGTAACGCATTCACCAATCGAGTAATCCATCCGGCCCTCGGGTTTGGCATTGCGCTGCTCTTTCTGGCGGCGGGGAGCATGGCCATCCTTGCGCAAGAACCGTCGGGCGGCCAGCCCTCCGGCGCCCCGGGCGCCAGCGACCAGAACTCCGGCGCAGCGCCGGCGGCCACGGGCGTGGATACGCAAAGCGAGATGAGCGAGAACCCGCCGGTTTCCGGACTCGACCAGCCGTCGTTCGAGCCCGGGTTGGGAGCGCGGAGCTATATCGTACCCAAGGCGCAAGTCAGTGAATCGGTAACCTCCAACCCCAGCGCCTCGGTCAACAGTACGGGTGGGGTGGGAGAAATCACCCGGCTTTTGGGGGCGGTCGATCTGCAGAAGTTGTGGAAGATTCATCCCCTCGACATCTCCTACATTGGCGGGGGGGCGTGGTTCCATGGCGGCCGACAAACCCAGGGCTGGTACCAGGTTCACAGCATGGGCGCCAGCCAACGAATCCTCTGGCGCACCGGACAACTAGCCATCCGCGACACCTTCAGTTATCTGCCGGAAGGGTCATTCGGATTCGGTTCTTATGGAGGGGCAGGTGGATTCGGCGGCATGGGAGGTTTCGGCGGTGGAGTGGGCTTCGGTGGAGGGGGCTTTGGCGGAGGTGCTTTTGGTTCTCCCTCGGTAGGAACAAATGGCAATACGCCTCGAATCGACAACATGGGGATGATGGACGTAACCCAGTCGCTTAGCCCTCGAACTTCGGTGGTGCTGCTCGGCGGATACGGGATTCTCCATTTTCTAAACAGTCCGCCCGGCTTCGTGAACAGCGAGCAAGTGATCTCGCAGGTTGGATACAACTACTTGCTCACCCGCAAGGATCAGATTGGAGTTTCTTACGGATTTCAGGAATTCCATTTCCCGATGGCGAACGCAGGCGATGTGAACATAAATCTCTGGCAGGTTTACTACGCGCGCCGGGTGTCTGGAAGGCTGGATTTTACGGCCGGTGGCGGCCCCCAGTTGATACACGCGAACGGCTACACCCTGGGACTGGTTCAACTCCCGGGCGGGGGAATTGGGCTCGGCCTGGTTCCTCTCAAAACGAGCCGCATCTCGGGGGCAGGCAGGGTAGGGTTGAACTACCGCTGGTCCCCGCGCACCAACATGGCCATTAATTATTTTCACTATGTGACGCCGGGATCGGGGTTTTTCCCGGGGGCGACGACTGACTCCGTGCACTATCTGTTTTCGCACCGGCTGACGCGGCGCTGGGGCATGGACGTGAATACCGGTTTTTCGCGAAACTCGCGAATTCTGAATGTAACCTCGAGCAACAGCGCTGCGGGGAAATCGCACACTTATGACTACTGGTACTCGGGCGCCGCTTTGCGAAGGCAGCTGAGCCAGCAGTTACAGGGTTTTGTGAGTTACCAGTACAACAAGTTGCTATTCAGCTCGGGATTTAACGCGAACGGCAGCGCCGCCGGCTACGGCCAACAGATTGGAACCATCGGCATCTCGTGGACCGGCCGCCCCATACGTCTGGATTGATCTTTTCGCCAGTATGCGCTGGCAGAACGGGAACAAACATGATTGAGAACCGCGAACTGACAATGGACGATTACCTGGCGATGCTTCGGCGCCGCCTGAAAGTAATCCTGATTCCTACATTACTGGCGCCGCTGGTGGGCTTTGGCGTTTCCTTCTTCTTCTCGCCCAAGTACACCTCGCAAACCACCATTCTGGTCGATCCCCAGAAGGTTTCCGATACCTATGTCCAGCCGGTGGTTACGCAGGACCTGGGGCAAAGAGTGGCCACGCTGGAAGCGCGCGCGACCAGTGCCGATCGATTGCGGACGCTGATTGAAAAACTGAATCAGCAAGGCATGCTGAAAGGCAACATGGATGACGAGATCGCTGCCATTCGCGCGGGCATTCAGGTGGTGCCGGTGCCGCCGGTCTCGGTTGCTTCGCCCACGGGAGGTGGAGGGAAGAAGAAAGCGGATATGCCCGGCTTCCTGTTGAGCTACACCGCCAGCAACCCGCGCGAGGCGCAGGCGGTTTGCTCCGGGCTGGCGAACATCATCATCGACGAAAACTTCAAGGATCTCGAAGCCGCAGCCCAGACCAATACGGATTTCCTGGCTCGCCAAGTCAGTGATGCGCAGCGCGAACTGGATGATCAGGCCGCCAAGCTGGCCAACTTCCAGAAGAAATACATGGGACAGCTTCCTGGTGATGCGGACAACAACCTGAAGATTCTCATGGGGATGAATTCGCAATTGGATGCGAACACCCAGACCCTGAACCGGGCGCAACAGGACAAGGCGTATACGGAGTCGATGCTGGCGCAGCAGTTGGCGGCGTGGAAGTCGTCGCAAACTTCCACCAATCCGCAAACCTTGCAGCAGCAACTGAGCTCATTACAGTCGCAACTGCTCTCGTTGCAGGCCCGCTACACCGATGACTACCCGGACGTGGTGAAGACCAAGCGCGATATCGCGGAAGTGCAGAAGAAGCTGGATGAACTGAACAAGGCGGCTGCCAATCCGGGCGCCGCCGCGGATGAAAAAGAGAATCTTTCTGAGCCGCCTGAGATCCGCCAGTTGCGCCTGCAGATTCATCAGTACCAGCAGGTGATCGATCAGGCGACTCGCGACCAGCAGCGGCTGCAAGAGTCCATCAAGCAATATCAGAGCCGGGTGGCGCTGAGCCCCGCGGTCCAGGAGCAGTATGACCAGCTGACACGCGATTCCACCACGGCGAAGGCGTTCTACGACAATCTGCTGGCGAAAAAGAGCCAGTCGGAAATGCAGACCGCGATGGCGCACGAGCAGCAGGGTGAGCAGATGCATGTGCTGAATCCTGCCGATTTGCCGGATTCTCCCAGCTTCCCCAACCGCCTGCTGTTTGCCGGCGGCGGCCTGGGCGCGGGCCTGGCCATCGGTGTCGGCTTGGGCTTGCTGCTGGAGTTCCGGGATAAATCCGTTCGCACCGAAAGCGATGTGCTGGCCCTGCTGGAACTGCCGGTGCTCTCGCAAGTGCCGTGGGTCGGTATGGAGGTCGCGCAGAACAATGGCGGAAAGCGCGCGAGGTCGAAAGAAACGATCGAGGTCTAACCGCGAATGTACAAAGAATTTTTCGGGCTTCGTGCCAACCCGTTCAACGTCAATCCCGACCCGCGTTATCTGTTTCTGACGCGGCACACGGAGGAAGCGCTGGCTTGCCTCACCTACGGCATCCAGAGCCGCAAGGGCTTCGTGTTGCTGAGCGGCGAGGTGGGCACGGGGAAGACAACGCTGATCAACAAACTGCTGGAGTGGTTGCGCGCGCAACAGGTTCCAACCGCGTTCATTTTTAATTCGCGAATGAATGTGCCCCAGTTCCTGGATTACATGATGGCCGATTTCGGCATCCCTTGCGACACCCGCTCCAAGAGCCAGGTTTTGCTGCGCCTCTACAACTGGCTGCTGGAACGCTATCGCGATGGCGAAACCGCGGTGCTGATTGTCGATGAGGCCCAGAACCTCGCCGATGAAGTTCTCGAAGAAATTCGCATGATGACCAATCTCGAGACCTTTACCGAGAAACTGCTGCAGATTGTCCTGGTGGGACAGACGGAGCTCGAGCAGAAGCTCAAGCAGCCGAATCTTCGCCAGTTGCGGCAGCGCCTGACGCTGAGGGCGAAAACCCATCCGCTGACGCTCGAGGAGACAAAAGCCTACATCCAGCAACGCTTGCGGATAGCCGGCTCCAATGGCCAGCAGATCTTCGAGCCGGAGGCCCTGGCGGCGATTCACCGCTATTCCAATGGCATCCCGCGCGTGGTGAATCTGATCTGCGAGCACTGCCTGGTCAGTGCATTTGTCGACCAGCAGAAGGCGGTCAGTGGAACCATTGTGGATGCGGTGGCGCGCGATTTTGATCTCGGCGACAACCACGCCGCCGCGGCAGCCATGCCTCCGGCGGCGCAGGACAAGTTCGATCTGATGGATGCGTTGAAAACGATTTCGAACCTGGCTGAACGGCTGAAAGATCAGCAGACCGACGCGGCCAAGGAAGGGAAACTATGAGCCGAATTCATGAGGCGTTGAAAAAAGCAGAGCAGGAACGAGCCCTGTCGCAGCCGGCGGGAGCAGTTGACTCTTCCGCCGTGGTGCTGGATCCGCAGGTGGATGCGGAAACGGTGATGGCGAACGCGTCGGTAAGGGCCGGGGCAGCGCCTGCTCTAACCCAGGAGAATGCCTTCGCCCGCATTCGTCAAACCCACTGGCATCCCGATCCCAAGACCATGCTCTTCTTCAACAATGAGGAACACGCTTCCGGCATGGAGGAGTTCCGTACCCTGCGGAGCCGGCTGTATCAGATGCGGGACAAACAGCCGCTTTCGAAACTGCTGATCACCAGCCCCCTGCCCAAGGAAGGCAAGTCGTTTACCACGGCGAATCTGGCGCAGGTGCTGGTGCGGCAGCAAGGACGCCGCGCGCTGATGATCGATGCCGACCTGCGCAATCCCCAGATGCACGAACTTCTCGGGGCCGAACCGGGGCCGGGGCTGGCCGAGTATCTGGGCGGCGAACGGGATGAGTTTTCCATCATTCAGCGCGGTTCCATGGAGAACCTCTTCCTGATTCCGGCGGGCCGGCATACCGGGAATCCCGCGGAACTGGTTTCCAATGGGCGCATGCGATTTCTGTTGAACCGCCTCGATCCGTTGTTTGACTGGATCATCATTGACTCGCCGCCGGCAGCGCTGGTTTCCGATGCCGTGTTACTGGCGAATTATTGCGACGGAGTCATTCTCGTCGTCCGTTCGAATAACACGCCCGTGGATGCAGCGCGCCGCGCACGCAAAGAATTTGCCGACCATAACGTAGTAGGAGTCGTGCTCAACGGGATCTCCCCCGAGCTTTCTCCTTATGCCCAGTATTACTACTCGGCGTATGCAGGCGGAGGCGAGGGAACAGCCAAGAACTGAGGGGAAGGCGTGATCCGGCTCTTCAACGTTTATTACCCGATCCGGACGCTGGTGTTGCTTGGCGGCGAGATCTTCCTGGTGTGGTCTTCGCTGCTGATCGCCACCGTGGTGCAACATCCGGATGACAGCTATGTGTTGCTGAACTACGAGGGTGGCTATCTCAAGATCCTCGCGGCCACCATCGCGGTTCTGGTGTTTTCGCACCTGTTCGATCTGTATGAGCCGTCGCTGTGGAACGCGCGCGGCGAGCTTTACTTCCGTCTGCTCCTGGTGCCGGGAGTTCTGGCCCTTACCATCGCGGTGGTTGGCTATTTGTTCCCGCGAATTCTGATCGGCAACAACACCGTGGTGATCGGACTGGTAATGGTCACGGTGGCTCTGTTCGGCTGGCGAATGATTTATGCCTGGCTGGCGCAAATGCCGTACTTGCGCGAGAAGGTGTATGTGCTGGGAGCGGGAGAGCGTGCCCAGCGGCTGGTGTCAGGATTGCGCTCGCGCACCGAGTTGGGTGTCGAAGTGGTGGGCTGGAGCGGCAATCTTGCCGGCGAACTGACCCGCGAAACCCTGGCGACCCACTTGATCGAGCTGGTTCGCCGCCAGGGTTTGCACCGCGTCATCGTTGCCATGGCGGACCGGCGGGGGACCCTGCCGGTCATGGAGATCCTGCAACTGCGTCTGGCGGGGGTAAAAATCGAAGAAGCAACGTCTTGGTTGGAGAAAATCTCCGGGCGTATTGAAGTGGACAATCTTTACCCCAGCTGGCTGATTTTTGCCGAAGGGTTCCGCTTCAGCACCGGCTTCATGCTGCTGCGCCGCATCATCTCCATCCTCGCGTCCGCCGTCCTGCTGTTGATGGTTTTGCCGGTCATTCCCCTGGTCATCCTGGCAATCAAGCTGGATTCCAAGGGCCCGGTGCTGTACCGGCAAAAGAGAGTTGGCCTGGCGGGCAAGGTCTTCTACTGTTACAAGTTTCGAACCATGCGGCAGGATGCGGAAGCCGACCGCGGAGCAACCTGGGCGCTGGACAACGACCCGCGCATTACCCGTGTCGGTGAATTCCTGCGCACGGTGCGGCTGGATGAAATTCCGCAACTGTGGTGCGTGCTGAAAGGCGATATGGGATTCGTGGGGCCGCGCCCGGAGCGGCCGGAGTTTGTCCAGTGGCTGGAGCGCGAGATTCCTTTCTACGGAGTTCGCCATGCCGTGCGCCCGGGAATTACCGGGTGGGCGCAGGTCCGCTACAAGTACGGCAACACCCTGGAGGATGCCAAGGAAAAGCTGCAATACGATCTCTACTACATCAAGAACATGTCTTTGGGACTGGACCTGATGATCATGTTCCAGACCGTCAAGATCGTTCTGCTCGGCCGGGGCGCGCAATGAAATGGGTTTTCTGGATTTCCGCGGCGATTCTGGCTTACATGTACGTCGGATATGCGGCCTGGCTGTGGTTGCGCGGCCGGTTTCGCCGGCTCCCGGTCCAGGCGGCCGCATATGAACCAAGCATTTCGATGGTCATGGTAGTACGCAATGAAGCGGCGGTACTTGAGCGAAAGCTAAAGAATTTGCTGGGGCTCGATTACCCCAAGGAGTTGAGCGAGATTGTCGTGGTCTCGGATGGATCGACCGACAGAACCAATGAAATTTTGAATTACTACTCGGCTGATCGCAGGCTGCGAATTGTTTTGCATCCGGAGCCGCGCGGCAAAGCGGCCGGACTGAATGACGCTACCGCTGCAGCACGAGGCGAGATGGTTCTGTTTACCGATGCGCGTCAGATGCTGGAGCGTGATTCCGTGCGTTTGCTGGCGCAACAGTTCGCGGATCCGCAGGTGGGATGCGCCAGCGGCGAGTTAATGCTGGGTGATCCCGAGGCGGGAGAAACCAGCCGCGGCTTTGGCCTCTATTGGCGGGTGGAAAAGAAGATCCGCGAGATGGAGTCAGCGTCCGGTTCGGTGGTCCAGGCCACGGGTGCGATCTACGCGGTGCGCCGCAACTTACTGGTTCCTGTTCCGGAAGGCACGATTTTGGATGATGTGTACATTCCCATGCAGGTGGCGCGCCAGGGCTACCGCGTAACCTTCCTGCCCAGCGCGCGCGCCTGGGATGTGGCGGACCAGGGCGCCGACCGCGAGTTTTCACGCAAGGTGCGCACCCTGACGGGAAACTACCAGCTGGTGCAGCTTGCGCCGTGGCTTTTGGGAAGTTCCAATCCCCTGCGGTTCGAGTTCATCAGTCATAAGTTGCTGCGGCTGGTCGCTCCCTTTGCCCTGGCGGCGCTGTTGATCGCGTCGCTGTTTTTGTCTTCCCCCGCGTACCGCGCGGCGTTGTTGCTGCAGATCGTGTTTTACGGTCTGAGCGCGGTGGCCATGGCGAAGATCGCGAAGGGGCCGCTGGCGCGAGTGGCCGATGCCGCCAGAACCTTCGTGGTGCTGAATACGGCGGCTTTCGTGGCTTTCGTCAAGTTTGTCACCGGCCGCGGGGTTGCGTGGGTCCGATAGGCGAGGCGTTTGCGTGAGAATTCTCTGGGTCAAATCGAACAAGCTGTTGCCGGTGCATAGCGGCGGCGATATTCGTTCGTACCATATTGCGCGCGCATTGGCCCGCCGCCACGAGTTGACGTTTCTCTCGTATTACGACGGAAAGCCCGACGCTGAGTACGAACAGCAGATGGCAGAACATTTCCCCGGCGCTGTTTGTATCGCCACCGGGAAAAGAGGTTCATCGTCACTGGCGCGTGGCGTCGATTATCTCGCGCATCTTCCTTCGCCGCATCCCTATGCGGTCGGCCGGTTCGGCTGTCCCAAAGTCCGGGAGCAGCTCAACCGGTGGTATGAAACGGGGCGGTTTGAAATTGCCATCTGCGATTTCCTCGATGCCGCGATCAACTTTCCGCGCCAGCTGAGCATCCCAAGTGTCCTGTTTCAGCACAATGTGGAAAGTGAGATCTGGCGCCGCCATGCGGGCACTGAATCGAATCCGGTGAAGCGCCAGGTGTATGCGGTCGAATTCCGCAAGATGCTGCGCTACGAGCGCAATGCAGCGCGCAAGTTTCATCACATTATTGCGGTGTCGGAGCATGATCGCAGCCTGATGGAAACCTGGGTGGAGGGCGCGAAGATTACCGTGGTCCCCACCGGGGTGGATCTGGTGCAGTACCGCCCTGACGAACGCCCTCCGCAACCGGGCCTGGTGCTGTTTGTCGGTGCCATGGACTGGGAACCGAACGTGGATGCGATGGAATATTTCTGCGAACGCATCTGGCCCTCGGTTCGATCGCAGGCGCCCGAAGCCAGGCTGCGCATCGTGGGCAGGAATCCGGGTGACCGGGTTGGCAAGCTGGCATCCGCTGTTGTCGAGATCACGGGACGAGTTCCTTCCGTAGCGGATCATTTGCGCGAAGCGTCGGTGGTGGTAGTGCCGCTGCGCATCGGAGGAGGAACCCGGCTCAAGATCTACGAAGCCATGGCGGCCGGCAAGGCGGTGATTTCCACCTCCGTGGGGGCCGAGGGCCTGGATGTGCATCACGGCCGCGACATCGTTCTGGCCGACCATCCGCAATCGTTTGCCGACGCCGTGCTTACTTTATTGCGGGATCCGAATTTGCGGCGGAAGTACGAGAAGGCCGCCGCGGAAACGGCGCGGCAATATGACTGGAGTGTCATTGGCGACAAGTTTGGGCGTACGCTCGAATTGATCCGCCAGCAGGTGCAGGTTCTACCGGAACACGCGCAGGCAAGCGCGCACGTGGGGTGATTTTGGCGACTTCTACAACGATCTCGAAACCGCAGCAGGCTGACCGGCTCAAAAGCATGAGCGGTGGCTTCTTTTGGTTGAGCGCATTTTACCTGGTGTACTGCGCGCGGCCGGAGGATTTTGTGCACGTGCTGGCCTTAGTCCCGATGGCCAAAATCACGGGAATCGGCGCCTTCCTGGCATTTCTATTCATGGGCGGACAACGCAAGCTCCGCGACCTGCCCAGGGAAGCGCATTACCTGCTTGCCTTGATTGCCGTGCTGATGCTGGCTTCGCTGACGTCGCCGATTTGGAGAGGTGGCTCAGTGAGCCGCACCCTCGAATTCTCCAAAGTCTATATCGCATGGGCGCTCACGTTCTTCCTGGTGACAGACATTCCCAAACTCCGCCGCATCATTTTCATCCAGGCATTCTCGGTGCCCATCATCTGCGCCTTTGCGGTGATCAAAGGCCGTTCCATCGCGCGCCTGGATGGCGTTCTCGGCGGGATTTACTCCAACCCCAACGATCTGGCATTCGCGATCGTGCTTTCGTTCCCGTTCTGCTTCATGTTTCTGCTGACGGCAAAGGGAATCCGAAAACTGTTCTGGGTGGTGGGAATGCTCGCGATGGCGTACGCGCTGGTGCTGACCGCCTCGCGTGGCGGTTTCGTTACCCTGCTGGTAACCGGAGTAGTCGGACTATGGCACTTTGGGATTAAAGGACGACGCTACTACCTGATCGCAATTACCGGTCTGGTGGCTCTCATCTTATTGGGTGTGGCGGGAGGGCCGCTCAGAACTCGCTTCGCCACCATCTTCACGGACGAAGCCGATAGCAAGCAGGAGCGGGCCGCACTGGCCTCTTACGAAGACAGAAAGTACCTGATGGAACGGGCGATCGATGGAATTGAACACTACCCGATCCTGGGAATGGGAACCCGCAATTTCGAGGTGTATTCCCTTAATTGGCATGAAGTCCACATGACTTACCTTGAAATTGCCGTGGAGGGCGGAATTGTTGGATTGTTCTTCTACCTGGCTTTCTTTGCGCGGGGCTTTCACAACCTTCGGGTCCTGCTAAAACGCAAAGATCTGAGCGTGGAAATAAAGCTGATCACGGGAGCGCTGCACAGTTCCTTAGTGGGTTTCGTCGTAGGAGCCCTGTTTTCTCCCGAGGCCTATGAGTTTTTTCCTTACTTCTCGGTGGCCTACACTTCCGCGCTGTATGCGATCGTGAAGCGGAATGATTTGCTGGCAGCGCCGCCATCACCCGCAAGGATTGCCCGGCAGTCGCCTCGTGAGCGAGAGAGCCTCGAACAAGTGCCCGTCGGACGCTGAATGCTCTTCCATGGCTCGAGCAGGACGGACAGCCGCAGCCGCCGTCAGCTCTCGCTCCAATGCGGCACAATGTGGACCAGGCACTGAGGCGGCACACGGATGGGAAACGTCACGACAAATCGCAGGACAGGAAATAAGCTGTGGCGGAAGGTGAGCTATGCCGGCAAGTGTTTGCCAGCGTATGCCTGGCAGCGACTGATACGGCGCAGCGGCAACAAAGCAAATCACCTGATCTTTGCCCTTGCAGATCACTTCGAGCCCAGCAGCATTCCCGGCCACGATATGGGATATGCGCCGCCGGAAGTGCAGGATCAGCGGCTCGACGTCTGGTGCAAGGAGTATCCGCGAAACTTCGATCGCTTGCGGGATAGCGATGGCCGGCCGTTCACGCACACCTACTTTTATCCCGCGGAACAATACGACTATGCCCGGGTGGAAAAATTGGCCGAGCTGTGCCGCAGCGGGTGGGGCGAGATTGAGATTCACCTGCATCACGGAGTCGGGACCCCCGCGACGGCAGAAGGAACGCGACGGCAGTTGATCGCTTTCCGCGATGCCCTGGCCCAGCAGCACGGGTGCCTGGCGTACGAGCAAGCCGGCGGCGCCGCGAAGTACATTTTCGTGCACGGGAATTTTGCGCTGGCTAACTCTGCGGGAGGGCACGCCTGTGGAGTCGACGGCGAGATGGAGATCCTGGCGCAGACCGGCTGCTACGCGGATATGACTTATCCGGCTTCGGTGTTTCATCCCGCGCAGGTGGCGAAGATCAACGCGCTTTACGAATGTGGATTGCCATTTGAAGAACGAGCGCCGCAGCGCAGCGGGCGCGCTCTGCGAGCGGGCCGCGCCGTGACCAAGTTCCCCTTCATGGTTCAGGGACCGTGGATGTTGGACCTCGATTCATCTTCCCGCAGCCGGTTTGGGCGCATCGACAATGGCGCTTTGACTCGGGTGAATCCGCCCAGCATGAGGCGGCTGGGGCTATGGAAGAAGGCCGGGATTACCGTGCTGGGCCGGCCCGACTGGGTGTTCATTAAGCTGCACACCCATGGCATGGATCCCAACGATATGGACACGGTATTGCGGGAACCCATGCAGCGCTTTCTGCAGGAGTTGATTGCGGGTGCGTCCGACCGCGGCGACATTCTGCATTTCGTCTCCGCTCGCGAAATGGTCAACATTATTCTGGCGGCTTGCGAGGGGCGTGAAGGCAATCCTGGCGAATTTCGCGATTATCGCTATCGCCTGGCGGCAACGCGCCCTGCGGTTTCGCAGCAGCCATGGCCGGCAGTGGCAGTGAGAGGATAACGCCATGTGCGGGATTGCAGGAATCGTCAGCTCGGATAGGAGAGAGCACATCGATGCTGATGTCGTGCATCGCATGTGCCAGGCGATCGTGCATCGCGGACCGGATGACGAGGGCATCTTCGCGAAACAGAACACCGGGCTGGGCATGCGCCGGCTCAGCATCATCGATCTGGCAGGCGGCCATCAACCGATTTTCAACGAGGACGGTTCGATCTGGATTGTCTTCAACGGCGAGATTTACAACTTCCCTGAGTTGCGGCCGGGATTGGAAGCCGCCGGGCATCGCTTCACGACCAACACCGACACGGAAGTGATCGTCCATCTTTACGAAGAGATGGGAGCGGAGTGCGTCCAGAAGCTGCGCGGCATGTTTGCGTTCGCACTCTATGACGAGCGCCGCAATAAGCTGTTGATTGCGCGCGACCGGCTGGGCAAGAAACCTTTGCACTATGCGCACGTGAACGGGCGCCTGCTTTTTGGCTCGGAGATCAAGTCGATTCTCGCGGTCGCACCCGAACTGGCGGCCGTGAACCAGCACGCGCTGCTGCAATATCTCCATTTCGGGTACGTGCTCGATCCGGGCACCGCATTCACCAACATTCACAAGCTGCCTGGCGGACATCTCCTCGAGTTTGAAAATGACCAGGTCCGCGTGCGCAAGTACTGGGACGTTACCGAGTACAGCACGTACGAGCCCACGAGTGAACCGGAGTGCCTGGAGGAACTGGAGCGCCGGCTGGCGGAGGCGGTGAAAATCCGCTTGATCTCGGACGTCCCGCTGGGCGCGTTATTAAGCGGAGGCACCGACTCCTCGACCGTCGTGGCGTTGATGGCGCGAGCCAGCCGTAAGCCGGTCAAGACCTTTTCCATCGGTTTCAAGTATGCCGAGTTCAACGAGGCTCAATACGCGCGCCTGGTGGCGGAGCGGTTCCGCACCGATCATCACGAACTGATCCTGGATCCGGAAGTGGTCAGCACCATTGAGCAGTTGACGAGTTCGCTGGAAGAGCCGTTTGCGGATTCTTCCATGCTGCCGACCTATTACATATCGCGCCTGGCGCGAAAACACGTGACCGTGGCGCTCTCGGGCGATGGCGGCGACGAGATGTTCGCCGGGTACACGCGCTACGGTATTCAATCGCGGCGGCAAGTGTTCGAGCGCATTCCGAACTGGGCGGCAAAGCTTTATCGCGAGCGAATTTTCCCGTTGATCCCGCGTTCAACGTACGGCCGGAGATTTTCCTACAACGTGTCGCTGCCCTGGCGCGAGCGCTACGTCGACGAAATGTCATTCCTCCCGGTGTTCGAGCGCGAGATGCCGCTGCTTTCGGATGACTTCCGGGCCGCGGTGGCCGACGGCGCCGATCCGCAGCGGCTTATGCTGGCGTACCTCGATGGGAAACGCGATTTGGATCCCCTGAGCCAGTTGCTTTATCTCGATACAAAAACCTACCTGGCGGGCGACATCCTCACCAAAGTGGACCGCATGAGCATGCTGACTTCTCTCGAGGTCCGGGTTCCGTTGCTGGATCACGAATTGGTGGAGTGGGCCGCGTCTCTTACTCCGCGATGGAAAATGCGCGGCCAGCAGCAGAAGTACATTTTGCGGAAATTGGCGGAGCGTGTGGGCGTGCCGCAGGCGGTGTTGAATCGCCCCAAACAGGGGTTCGCGCTTCCCCTGGTGCACTGGATGCGCAACGAGATGAAGGACCTGATTCAGACGGTTCTGCTGGAACCGCGAACCCTGCAGCGCGGTTACTTCAATCCCGCCGCAGTCCGCCATATTCTCGATGAGCATTTCCGGGGCAGGCGAAATCAGTCGGGAGCGATCTGGCGCTTGCTGATTTTCGAGCTGTGGCATCGCAATTTCCTGGAGCGCTTTACGCAGGAGGCTTCCTTCGCGGGCGCCGGACAAATGGCCTCAACGCGCGGAGGTATGGCGTGAGTTCCGCGCTCGAGCAGGTTGAGGCTTCTCCCATCCAAAGTTCAGCTCAACCGCAAAACCCTGCCGGGGATCCGTCGCCTGCGGGCGTTTTTCTGATGATCAACAGCCTTGAGACGGGCGGGAGCGAGCGCCAATTCGCCGAGCTTGCCCGATCACTCGATCCGGGGGCATTTAAGGTGCACTTGGGGTGCCTGCAGAAACGGGGGACCTTTCTCGACGCCAATGGCATGCACCACTTCGGACTAGGGGGAAGCCTTTACCGGTGGAAGTCGATGAGGTCGCGTTATCGGGTGGCACGATTCATGCGCGCTTCCGGCGTTGCCATCGCGCATGCATTCGACTTTTACACCAACCTGATGCTGATTCCCGCGGCGCGCATGGCGCGCATTCCCGTGGTCATCGGCAGCCAGCGGCAACTCGGGGATCTGCTCACGCCCGGTCAGCGCCGGGCGCAGACGGCAATGTTTCGCTGGAGCGATTGCGTTATCGCAAACTCGCGCGCGGTCGCCGAATCCCTGGTGCGGGAAGGTGTTTCCGAGCATAAACTCGCCGTCATTCCCAACGGCTTACCCGATTCTTCGTTTATGGAGGCGGTACCGGCGCTGCCCAGAACGGCGGATCTGCTTCGCGTGGGCATGATTGGACGCATGAACTCGCGCGCCAAGAACCATGCTGTTCTGCTGCAGGCTGCCGCGCGACTGCTAGCGCGATTCTCCAATGTCGAGTTTGTGCTGGCCGGCGATGGACCGCTGCGTGGTGAATTGGAGGAACTTGCCGATCAGCTTGGGATTTCACGCCACGTGCAATTCCTCGGCGATCGCCGCGACATTCCCGCAGTGCTTGCGTCGCTTGATATTTCGGTGCTGCCTTCCGCGTCGGAAAGTCTCTCGAACGTTATTATCGAGTCGATGGCAGCAGGCGTGCCGGTGGTCGCAACCCGGGTGGGCGGCAATCCTGAACTGGTCAGCGAGAGCACCGGGCTGCTGGTATCCCCGAACGATGAGGCCGCATTGGCCGAGGGCATCGATCATCTTTTACGAAGCAGTGCCTTGCGCGCACAGATGGGGCGGGATGCTCGCTTGTTCGCGCGCGCCAATTTTACGACCGAGCAGATGAGGACCCGGCACGAGGAACTTTATCGTAATCTGCTCGAGCGCAAGGGTTGGAGGCCGCGTCAACTTGTCTCCCTACAGGAAGGAACTACAAACAAGGTCCGCATAGGGATTGTGGCCGCCTCTCTGCGCTACGTTGGCGGGCAATCTGTGCAGGCGGAGCTTCTGATCAGAAATTCCCGGCAAGACCCGGAATTAACGACCAAACTGCTGCCGATTGATCCTGCCTTGCCAGCTTTAGTCTCCTGGGTTGAGCGCGTTCCCGGGCTGCGAACCCTGGTACGACAGCCGTTTTACCTGTGGTCGTTGTGGAGAGGACTCAAGGATGTCGATGTCGCCCACATCTTTTCCGCATCCTACTGGTCGTTTTTGATTGCGCCGGTGCCGGCAATGGTCATTGCGCGGATGAGGGGCAAGAAAGCCCTCATTCACTATCACAGCGGGGAAGCCCGCGATCACCTGCGGAGGTTCCGCGCCACGCGGTCGCTCCTCGCCAAAGCTGACCTGCTGGTGGTGCCTTCGGGATACCTGGTCGACGTGTTCCGCGAGTTCGGACTGGAAGCGAAGGTGGTGCCGAACATTATCGATCTGTCGCAATTCTCTTTCCGCCTGCGGAGTCCCGTTCGCCCGCGCCTGGTTTGCACGCGCGGCTTTCATCCTTACTACTGCGTGGATGTGGTGGTGAAAGCATTTGCCGAGGTGCAGCGCGCCTATCCTGAAGCAACGCTGGATTTAGTGGGAGGCGGGCCGCAGGAAGCGGAAATCCGCGAATGGGTGCGCCGGCTGGGAGTCTCGAACGTTACTTTCAGCGGAGTCGTGTCGCGGCCGGAGATCGGCCGATACTACGAGCGTGCCGACATCTTCATTAATGCGTCGCAGCTCGACAATATGCCGGTGTCCGTGCTGGAAGCGTTCGCCTCGGGAACGCCGGTGGTGACCACGTCGCCGGAGGGGATGAATTACATTGTGGACCATGAGCGTACGGGTTTGTTGTCGACGGCGGGTGACGCCCATGCTTTGGCGCAGAACGTATTGCGAACTCTCAAAGACCAGGAATTGTCGGCAAAATTGTCCAGCAACGCCTATCAACAAGCGCAACGTTATTGCTGGAGCGCGGTCCGCAAGCAGTGGCTGGAATTGTACCGATCCCTTGAATAGAGTGCGTTGACAAATGTCGCAAGCTGGCAATCCGCGTAGTGGGGCCCCAATCGTCGCCGAGCGCTCTGCAAATACCTCTGAGCGGGCGCCGGAGATGCCCATCCGGCCACAGCCGGAAGGCCCCAACTTGTCGGACAGGAATGTCCGACCCACACGATCGCCGGTCTTTGTGCTGGGGTGCCCGCGCTCGGGTACGACGGTGCTTTACCACATGCTCTTATCCGCCGGAAATTTCGCCGTGTACCGCGCGGAATCCAATGTCCTGAATCTGCTCGGACCTAAATTTGGGAACCTCGCTTCCGCCCGGAACCGCAGACGTTTGCTCGACTCCTGGCTTCGCAGCAAACTCTTTCGCGTGACCGGACTCGAAGCGCGCGACATTGAACAGAAGATCATGGACGAGTGCCGGACGCCGCTCGACTTTCTGCGCATCACCATGGAGGAGACGGCGCGCCAGCAAGGCGTGGAACGCTGGGCGGATTGTACGCCGGACCATCTCTTGCACATTCCGGAGATTCACCGGGGATTGCCCGAAGCTCGCGTCATTCATATCATCCGCGACGGCCGCGATGTGGCGCTCTCGTATGTGAAGCAGAACTGGGCATATCCATTGCCCTGGGACCAGCACGAGCATCTGGCGGTGGCGGGCATGTATTGGGAGTGGATCGTGCGCCGCGGTCGCGAGTATGGCCGGCGCATGGGTGCAAACTATCGCGAAGTGCGCTTCGAAAATCTGGTAGAGCATCCTCGTCAAACTCTCGCCGAGCTCGGGGAATTTATCGGGCAGGATCTCGATTACGACCGCATTCAGAGCGCCGGCATCGGCTCCGTGAGCGCGCCGAATACTTCGTTCCAGGGAGAAGCCGCGCGCGAAGGCTTTCATCCGGTCGCGCGATGGAAGACCAAGCTGTCCCCTCAAGAGGTCGCAAATTTCGAAGTGCTGGTGGGCGGTTTCCTTCAGGAGCTTGGGTATCCCCTCAGTTCCGAGCGGCGGCATGGCGGGCTGCGCGCCTTGCGCTTGAGGAGCACGTATTTCCCGCTGTTTGCAGCGAAGCAGTGGCTGAAGATGCATTCGCCGCTGGGGCGCCGCGTGCATACCGGGCGGATGGAAATCACCTAAGCAGGGTTGAGCGCTGCAAAACGGCCCAGGCGGCCCTTACCCCAACCACTGCGGATTGTGGTAGGTCCCATCAAAATGGTGCGTGGTCTTATACTGCTCGAAATCTCCCTTGGCTGAGGCCGCCGCGGTTTTGGCCAGCAGACTCGCGACCTGTTCCTTGCTCATGGGCTTGAAAGTGCGCGCTGCCTCAAGCGCCTGCTGCAGAATCTGCATCGAGTCGCACCCCGTAATCACGACGCTGGTGGGCAAATTCATCGCATAGTGGAGGCACTCCACCGGCGTGGCTGTCTTGCTCTGCAGGATGATCGCATCGCCCATAGGCTTCATTCCGAGCACGCCAATGTTGTGCTTGACCAGCACCGGCAGAACTTTCTTCTCGAAGCTGTCGTAATGCGCGTCCATCACGTTCAGCGGCATCTGCACCGTGTCGAAGGTGAAATCGTGCGCGAACGCGGTCTGCAGCATTTTGTAGTGAATGTCCGGGCTCTTGTGTCCGGTAAATCCGATATAGCGCACCTTGCCTTGCTTTTTCGCCTCCAGCACCGCTTCCATCCCGCCGCCGCTGGCAAAAATGCGTTCAGGGTCATTGTCGCGAATCACCTCATGAAACTGCAGCAGGTCGATGTGGTCGGTCTGCAACCGCTGTAGCGATTGTTCCAACTGCTGCGTGGCGGTCGCTTTGGTCCGCCCGTCGATCTTGGTCATCAGAAAAGCTTTCTGCCGGTAGCCATCGCGCAGCGCTTTGCCCATGCGCTGCTCGCTGACGCCGCCGTTGTAATCCCAGCAGTTGTCGAGGAAGGTCACGCCATGGTCGAGGGCGGTGCGCACAATGCGAATGGCGTCCTGTTCCGAGGGTCGGCCCAGATGGAAGCCGCCAATGCCAATCATCGACACCCTTTCACCAGTGCGGCCCAGCGTGCGTTTGGGAATGGCGGCATCCGCCGCGTGCGAGAGCCTGCTCTGTAGGGTGGAGAGGACACCGGCTGCAGCCGTCTTCTTGAGGAAGTCTCGACGATCCATAACGAACCTCCTGCCCTTTGATGCAAAAATCGACCCAGGTTTTCTTCGCGTCCTTTTGCGGCTGTTCTTAGCGCCCTTTGCGGTTAAGAGCTTTTGGCCTCAAAGAGCCGCAATGATACCGCAAAGTTCATAAAGAAAAGCGGCGGGAACTAATCGGGTTCAATCTCCGGCAAGCGCGGGCTATGGGACTGCTCAACCCCGGGAGGCGCTTTGACCGGCAAAGCAATCTCCATGGTTCCGACGCGCCCGCTGATTGCGTCCTGCACACCCATCCGCAACCAGGCCGCGGCGACTGGGACCTCCACCTCTTGACGCAAGCGGAACCCGCCCGTCATCACGTCCTGGTAAGAGTCCGGCTTGAGGTCGCCCTTGACATGGCTGCCGATGCTGGTGCGCACCGTCCCATCTGTATCGAAGGACGCGACCATGAAGTTCATCGCGCCATGCTCCAGGCCATCGGGAGTGGGGTCGAACCGCAGTTGCGATGGATTGATCGCGTAATCGATCTGATATCGCTGCATCTCGATGGGCGCGGGCGGCGGATCGCTTGGGTGTTTCTTTTTCTTCCTGGCGGGCGCAGCATGGGCTGCCCGCGGATCCATTGCCAGCGTGGGTTTCCCCATTGGCACGACCCGCGCCTCAAACAGAAGCTGGCGCGATTGCGGCGCATCGTGCTGCATGGCGGCCAGCCCAAATCCTGTGGTCGCATCTCTCGATAACGGACTGGGAGCATTGGGATCGACCGCAAAATACCCGGAACGATGAATGAGGTGATATCTCTTGTCCCCAGAAACGAGTGAGACTCTGATGCGGCGAAACTTGCCATCGTACTTGCTATTCACGGGGGTGTAGGAGAGCGCGTAATAGTTCGTCTCCTGCTCCATGGCGATGTTTATCGCCTGCTCAAT
>DASVAJ010000041.1:0-57729 GCA_036376415.1 Terriglobales bacterium | reverse complement strand
ACCTTCGAAGGCCGAGCGGGAACGCTATACGTCACCAACTTCGACGCGATGAAACGTTGGGCAGCTGAGCAGCCGGCGTATCGGAATGTTTTCCCACAAAACGGGGAACAGTTCGCGTCGCGCATTCGGGAAGCTCAGTCCTATTCATTGCGTGTCGTGAAAGGAAAAGACTCAGATCGAGACGGGGATCTCGATCACCCGTTACTGAAGCGCAAGCGTCACAACGGCAAGCAGGTTCGAGCAATCGGTTTTTTCGTGCCGGATGGCGATTAAACAGGCTGTCCTAGCCGAAGTCATGCTCAGCGATGGGTGACCTCGGCATTCCTTGCGCGAAGAGCAGGTGTGACCGTCGGGTCGCTGGTCACAGACTGGGCACACTGCTGGTCCCAAACCTAAGTGACTGACTTTACATATACATACTATGTATGTGTGACCATGTGACCAATATTTTCAATTAATAACGCCTCGCGTGGACCGATTCTCCTCCCATACACAGCCCCCATTCGTTTTCTCTGGTCACACTTTGCGCGTGCAGCTACAAACCTTTTTGTTTGCGTGAGTTACAGGCTGTGACCGTGTGACCGTTGGTTTTCGAGCCCGTACGCCCCCGGGCTGTTCGTGCTTGGCACGACGCTGCGAACGCGTCAAGCTGCACACGCTCGACTGAACTGCACTAATGATCAACTCTGTGCAGAGGCTGGTCTTGAGCGTTCTATGGAGTAGGGTTATTCATGCGCGCCCGATCCAGTGCAGTCATTCCGCGTCGGCTCTTCCTGGCTCCGCGTGGCGTCCACATGCTGGTGGCAGAGGCCAGACTTGCCGAGTAATAATCGCGCGCCAATTCGAGGCCGTGGTCTTCGGCTCTCAGACGTACGTAGCCGCGCAAGATGCTCTCCCGAAAATGATAGAAAGTCCTGCGATTGCTCGCGAGTATTTTCCCACACGAAGCTGACTTGAGCGCTTGCAGGTGCGCTACAACCTGGCCGCGGTCCATTGGCTGTTCGTCCTGTTTTCGCATTATTTCAACGTACGATTCATAGATACTGTCGATGCTCCGAATCAGTTCTGGATGATCAGCAAAGGCCCATAGGACATCTTCGTAATCTCTGGTGGCCTTCATCGTGGCCGCATCGTAAGCCGACTTCAAATGTTGCTCGATCGCCAAGACGGCCGCGTTGACGGCTGCATGGTAGTGCTCCTGCGTCGGTTCCTGTCGCGGATGTGGATCTCGGAACATCGCCCAAAATAACTTTTCCCCGACAAGGTGAACATAATGTGGGAAGCCATCGCTGATTGCCGCGATCCTGAAACGCGGATGTTGTCCAACGGTGACGTTTAATGCTTTCGAGGCACCATCAATAATGGCCTGTCGAGCTTCCCAGCTGAGTTGCGTTACCTCGACTCCTTCAATATAGCGGTGGGAAGATTTGTGGGCGCCGAGAAGTTTTTCCAAAGACTCTGCGACACCGCAGAACAGGAACCGAATGCCGAGCTGCTGATCGCCAACCTGCTTTATGAAATCGGAAAAGCAAGTTCTCTCGGAATCTTTCGATATTTGATCGAACTCGTCAACCACGACCATTGTGTCGCCCTGTCGGTTTTGAGAAGCCCCTGCCAAAAGTGCGACGGCGTCGTTGATGTCCATTGTGTTAGCGCTGGGTAATTCGATCTTGTGCTTGGCATGTGAGATCTCCAGTTCCGCAGCTCCAAGACCTTTAGGTAGCTTGTACCCCAGCTTGGCGCTTGTATCGGACGGCTTCGCCACGCCTTGGAGGGCCTCTGCGATCTGGTTGATCAATCCTCCGAACGTGGTTCGCGACGTGCAGGCTTTTATCACCGGGTCGTGTTGAGCGGACTGGTGAGCAAATGCAACTGTCTGAGCAAGCGAGCTCTTCCCAACGCCACGGTCACCATAAATGAAAATCGTTCTGCCCGGTGAGTACAGTGCTTCTCTAATTCTCTGAATCTGGCTCTCTCGGCCGTAAAGGTGCTCCTCCGACTGGATAGGAGTCGAAGGGCTCAGGTGCGTATGGAGGATCTTTGCAAATTCTTCTTCAGTTAGGTTCCCGATCATCGGCCAGCTCCCACAACATAATCTTCATTCGTAGCATGACTACCGCTGTGAATAGCTGGGATCGCCTGTGCAAAACGAGTGTCGCGGGTTCCGGCAACAGGCCGCCGACATGGCCCGAGTGCGCGGCAAAAAGGCCGCTCTAGGAGTTCATTCGTGGAAGAAGAGCGGCCTTTGTCAGAGCTTACCGTTGGGAACAGAATACTACCGTCGTCAAGCAGAAGTTGGTGGGGCGGAATCCAAACCGCGCGGTCCAGCCTTGGGGGCACGATATAGTAGGACCGCGCGGAGCTGTTCATTCTAGGTTGAACACCCGACTTTTAGCACAAGTTGCAAGAGTTCGGAAGATAATCAGCGATCTGTTCCGTTTTTGTAACACACCGTAGTTTGCTGCTTGTGCGGACCACCGTAGTGCTATGCTCCCACTTCGTGCGGCATTCAGATTTCTTCGCCGACGAGCCGTGCAAGGGTGAATTGGTTGCAGTCGACTGTGCAGACCGCATAATCAATTTGCCGGCCGGATGCAAGGTGTACTGGTGCTCGGTGTGCGGGACCGAGTTCCGCTACCGGCCTGGTGTGGACCAGGTAACGATAATCTATATCGGCTGCTTAAACTTGCAGTGAATGAACTTCATCGTGTGCAGGGCCACGGTCCGTCGCCTCAGTCGTCTTTAGGACCTCGAGTGATCTGCGAAGAGCACAATGCGCTGCTGAAAGAAGAAGACCGGGCCTGGGCTGCCTACAACGACCTGCGAAATGCCGGTAGCAAGGACAAGGAAGAGATGCTCAGGCGTGCGGATGCCGCGAGCTTGGTCAGTTCGCGCCTGCGAGAGCATATCGCTTCTTGTCCGGTATGTTGTCCGAAGCCGTAGCACATTTGCTGCGAAAACCGCAAAAAGCACGCAGCATAGGCTCCCAGCGCATTGAAGCAGCCGCAAAACGTGGGCCGAATCGGCGCGTGGAATCCGAACTCTCCTCAGATTGCATAAAACGACTGCGGTTCGGGCCGCTGGGCTATTCATGGCGTGACGCATGGAAGCAGAAATACTGCAGTCACCAGTGGGAGTGACCTTTGTGAGTTGCTGAAACCCGCGGTTTGGCCTATCGTTTCGGGACGGGTCTTTGCGTTCCACACCATCACGAGAAAGGTCCCCATGGACAACGTAACTGTCATTCGCGTTGTGGCAGGTGTTTTGGCATTCGTGGTGTTAGTGATTTTGCTCTTCAGGATGAAGAAGAAAGCTCCGCGTTAAGAAGCGACCACTCGACCCAGGACAACGCGGTATTGCAGAGCGCGTTCGACGCTAATGTGGCCTTCAACGGTCAAACACAATCCCCACGCCTTAGAGAGCCAGCCGACCCGCCGGAGCGGCTTCTGAACCATTCAACCCGGTAAACCTTGTAACGCATTCGTTGCACGCACATCACGCCACTTTCTTGCCTTTGCTCCGTTTGAAATGCTTGCTGCTATCGATGGGGATGACGTTTTTGTGTCGGGTTCCTTTCATGGAAAGGAATTTGTCTGCAAGGGCCAGGTACTTGGCTTGTTCAGAGAACGACGGTGGGAATGCCAATTCGTCAACCCCGGGATTCGACTCGTTGGCCGGTTTTGAATTGATAATCGTTGGCCGCTTTTGCAGTGATCACCGAGGAAGGGATTGATTTGTACTTGGCGGACTAACTTACCGTCGGGCGCCACTGCGACGGCCGCTTCTTTGAAATCGTCTGTCCCCTCCGCGACCACCACTGCGCTCAGTCTTCGGCCGCGCTTCGGATACATTGATCGTGCGCCCATCCAATTGCGTGCCATTCAAATCGGCAATCGCTTTCTCGCCTTCCTCGGTGTTTGTCATATCGACAAATGCGAAACCGCGAGAGCGTCCCGTATCGCGATCCGTCATTAATGCAACGCGGTCGACATTGCCGTAGCGCCCAAAGAGCTGACGAAGTTCCTCCTCGCCAGTATTGAAATCGAGATTCCCGACAAAGATGTTTTTCATGAACGTGCTCCGATGCGTGGACTATTTGAACGTGCGCTCAACGGGCGGGAACGCGGGTGCGTCTCGGTCGGGTTGGGAACTTTCAAATACGAGAGAAGTATACTCCCGTCGCGTATCACCGTCACTCGACTCTGTTGCTATGCCGCTTTCTTGCGGACATTCTCGACATCGCCGTTTGCGATCTTCTCTCGCTGTCCGCTGACTTGGTTGTCCAACGCCTTAATCAATTCCTGACTGAGTTCGTTTACCTTCTCAGGGTTTCTCTCGTCCACGATTGCTGCCGCGATCTCGCGCCAAGGCTTTTCATGCTCTGCGGGTTCCTTTATCTCAAACAATTTCGCCATATACAGCCTCTTTACATCTCACGAATGACCTTTTGAAGAGAAAAGATGCTTCTTGAGAGGAGCTTCTCTCACCGTATCACGCCTGAAGCGCCGATCAAGCGCCAGAACACGCCACGTAGTAATACCTGTTTCCCGCCGCAAATTTCGGCATTGTTATGTATCGAACACTTCGACTTAAACAACGAGAATGGAAGACGGCAAGCCGCACCTTGCGCCCTTATGAAACGCAGTCGGCTGAAGAAGAAGACCGAAGTGCCCGGGCCGTACATTCTTTTACTCTGTCAGCACCTATCCAAGCAAGTCTGAAGTCCCTGGACCAGCCGCCTCCGCTACGACAGGTTGGCTAGCTACTCAAGGCTGCCCTGCTCGATGGTGACATTCTCCCTGACAATGAGCCTGTGAGCAGCCATTTCGCGCAACTTGGGCAGCACTCGATTTACGTGCTCATCGGCATCCACGAAAGTAACAATCACCGGAAGCTCTCCACCGGCTTCCACAAGGTGTGCTGTCCGTACTTTGCTTCTACCCTGAAAGCCTGCGACGGAATGCAATGCCGCTGCCCCCGCTACGTTTTCTTCCCGCAGGTATTTGAGAATCTCGAGATGAAGCGGACGGTGATGCCACGAGTCGCCTTCCGTCAAGTACATTGTGACTTGTACCGCCATTAGGCCTGCCATTTTACAACCACCGTGCCAACGCCGCGCCTATCAGCACCGCAGCCAAACAGAGCAGGTTGCTCCCTATCACGTTCCAGGTTACGAGAAACCACTGTCCCTGCTCGAATAGCGCAAACGTTTCGAATGCATAGCTGGAGAACGTTGTGTAAGAGCCGCAGAAACCCACCGCGATGAGCCACCGCCACCGCGCGTCAACCAAAATGCGTTCACCAGTCAAAACGAGAAAGAAACCGAGCAGAAAGCTGCCACTGATGTTAATGAGGAGAGTGCCGTAAGGAAAACTGGAAGAGAGAGCTTTCGTAGTGAAGCCACTCACGAAGTAGCGGGCGCTTGCGCCTACAACTGCACCTAACGCAATCCAGAGATACGCCACGATGGAGTTTCTCCTAGAGCTGATCTCGTAGGAGTCATCAGCCCTTTGCGGGCGGTTAAGGGCGAACTCCATCGCCATTGACATTATAACGTGACGGGCTAGCGTAATCGGGGGTTTGCAGTCATCATCTGATTGGCAAGTCAGGATACTGGTCGAGTGGCGGGACAACGCAGAAGTTAAGAAAACATGGCTCGGTACATCAGATGTGCCTGACTCATTCCGACAGCATTGCCTTCAGCACAAATAGAAAGAAATAGCCCACCCCACCACGGTAGCTTCTGCACGTTTCCTGTCTGGGCTCTTGATAAGAGTCACGAACAGGTCAGCGAATTCATGGATTGGATGAGCGAACGCATCGAGGCCTGCGATGAGGCCGCATTAGCCGATGTTCCGTTTCTCGCCACCGACGAACACTTCGAGGCGTGGCAAGAAGGATTCTCTGTATCTGAACGAGAACAGTAGGAACCAGCTCCGCAAGTGTGCAGCTATCTTTCCATGGCGTTATCCGACAACGACCTTCGCAAGCGCTAGTCCTACTCGCGTCTGATCGTCTTGGCGCACGATCGAAATCTCAGGTCGCTTCGGGTTGACCCGAATCACGATGTGATTGCCGGAGATGAACCTTGCCGCGTAGTCTTCCGCGGAAGATCGCCAGAGGAACGGCTCGCGGTGTACGCCGGCGTAGTAGCCTCCCGCGTAGTTGTACGTGTATGAAATTTCTGCGACTGGGCCACCGTACGGTGCCGGTGGGCATCTGGAACCGGAAATGACGGCGTCCTGCAGCGGCCAGCCGTCGCTTCTGTGCAGCTTTACGAGGCGAACGATGGCCCGAGCCAAGTAGCCGATGAGAATATCGAAGTACCAGCCCACAGGACGACAATTCTAGCTCACGCGAGTGCTGTCGCAAGGACCGAGAACCTGCGGCAGACCCCGGTTGCCATGGCTCATGCGCCAGCGAGATAGTGCGGAGCCGAAGTCAACATCCGAGGCGCGTGCGCTGGTGACGTTCATCCGAGGCGCACCCGCGTGAGTGCGCTTGAGAGCCGCGTTCTGTCAGCGTAACGAATGATTTCTGAGTGGTTTGGCCTCCGTTTGGCGCGCGTGACAGTGAAAGATCGCGACTGGATGGATTCGAGAGGAGAAACGAGCGCGCGCCGGACGGCACTCATCTCTTGTGCAGCAAGCGTGCGTGACCCACGCCAGCTCGAACGCGCTCGCGGCTCAGCTCGCCCTCGAACTCCGCGATTGTGTGGCATGATATTCGGGCGAGACGCGGGGCTGGGACGTGTGCGACCGGGCAGAGTTGGATTCTGAACGGAACACGCGAGCGCGCGGAGTCGGGGCTCAGCCAGTCTTCTGTGCAGCTATTCAGGCGCTGAAGCGCGGGAACGCGCAGCTGAGCTGATACGCTGCGCGACGGCGTCGTGCGCGCCAATCACGAAGTCTTGAACCGCTTCACAAGCAACGACGGAGAGCAGCCTAGAGATCGGGCGATTGCGCGCAGGGATTCGCCTGACGTGCGGCGTGCGCGTATTGCTTTCAGGTCAACGTCGAATGCCGGACCACTCGGGCGGCCGATGCGTACGCCTTTGCGCTTTGCATTGGCCATTCCAGCTTTGACGCGCTCACGGATAAGCGCACGTTCAAATTCGGCCATGACCGCGCACATCCCGAACATCGCGCGACCGCTTGGCGTCGTCAGATCGAAGCCGTCACGCAGAGACACAAACGCGATGCCCAAGGACTCGAGATCGGCGAGCGAGGTAACAAGGTGCTTCAAGCTGCGCCCGAACCTATCTAGCTTCCAGACCGCAATCACATCAAACTTGCGGCGCCGTGCGTCGGCCATCAGGCGATTTAGTGCTGGACGCGATTCCTTTGCGCCGCTATAGCCCTTGTCCACGTATTCGCCAACAACTTCCCACTTGCGGTTGGCCGCGTACTCGCGTAGCTCATGCAATTGCAGGTCGGAATCCTGGCCCTTGTCGGCGGTGCTCACTCGTGCGTAGAGCGCGGCTCGAGATGGAGTCATAGCTCGTCCTCTCTGTGCAGCTTTTGGTCATCATCAGCAGCCGCATGACGGCTGGACGGCGCGGGAGAGCTTCGCCGTTTCGACCTGAGCTCAATTCAAGTACGTTCGTACAGGCTGCACAGTGAAGAGATCGTCGAACGCTTGCCTCTGGGCTTTGCTGGATGCGATCAGGGCGTCGAGTTCCGCCTTGTCTGCCTCTGTCGGGATGCTTTCGAGTTTGAAGTTAGCGACCTCGCTCACGGTCTGGTTGTGGCGTGCAGCGTAGTCCTTCAGGCGTTCGTAGACTTCGGGGCTTAGGGTAATGGTTCGCCGAGGCTGGCGTTTACGACGCGGCTCGGCATGCTCAAACGGGCAAGGGTCGCCGTCGGCGAATGCGTCCCGCAACAACTTCGTGAGCTCAGGGCCAAAAAAGGATTCGACTTTCATTTTTGTATTCCTCCGTTTTGGTTTCGCGTGTTCACAAAAACATATCATTTCATGCACGCTCAGGGCCAAATTCGATGGGCGTATTTTCAATCGTTTACGCGAGCTGAATTCAGCAGCCTTTCGTGAACAGTGGAACTCGGGGCTATAGGGAAGGAAAACTTTTGCCCAGCAGCGCGCTAATCACTGTGCAGATGGTATGAACCCGACATCGAGAACGACACGCGCCCATCTTCGCGCCCAGCTCCACAGCGAGGCGAGGCGGCCGCCGTCGGCCGTGCAGTCCTGTTCCAGACAAAGGTAGGGGGAGGGCCAGAAGGCCCCTGGGTCAGTTTGAGCGCGAACATACCTCTGTCGCAAAAAGGCATTTTCCGGGCGCGTGGGAGCGTCCTCTACACGTACAATCACTTCCTATGGACTGGAACGAATTCAATTCCACGGCGGTACGCCGTGAAGATTCCGAAACCATCGAACTTGACTTGCGACCATTTGGTGAGCGGCAAGTCGAAGCCCTCGATTTCTGGCTTGCTGCGGCTGCAACTCAGGGTGATCCTTTCGGGAAAACATCTGTGCTCAAAACTGATGCATGGATAACGGTTTCGCCAGATGCTCGGACACAAATTGCCAAATTGCAGGAGAAGCGTGTCACGATTCTGGTCGTCGGTGAGCGATAGTGTGGTTCGATGGCGCACGGTGATACCAGTGATACCCTTTGTCGCGGAAAGCAAAGAAGAATCTGATGTAGTATTTCCATCCATGTCGTCCGATGAGCAATTCACAATCGCATTTTCGCGAATGACTCGCGGTTGGGCAGTTGTCGACTCTTTCCGGCGCATCGGTTTTGCAGGCATACCTCAGGCGACCCGCATCGTGGCGCATGAACACACAACATTCGTCGCTGACCTTGCTGCGTCCGGGAAGTTGAGCGAGATCATCGTGGGCGTGCGTGGTCCCGAGGATCTAGAGAAAACAGCTATCTGGCTTCGCGAGAAGCTCACGGAGCAAGCCGTTAAGAATGCCTCTTACTCAATTGATGCCGCATCGTTCGTCTTTGCTCACAGCATTCTTGATGAAGGCTTGAGCTCGTTTCTGCAGATCACATCCGAAACAGCACGCGAATTCTGGGAAAAACGCTTGGAAGAAAAGGCAGTTCCGTTGGCATTAGTA
This sequence comes from Terriglobales bacterium, assembly GCA_036376415.1. Classification (GTDB taxonomy): domain Bacteria; phylum Acidobacteriota; class Terriglobia; order Terriglobales; family Acidobacteriaceae; genus Gp1-AA145. The sequence continues at coordinate 48,642 of DASVAJ010000041.1, read as the reverse complement.
AGAGCCCAGCCCACGGACAAAATTCTGAGCTCATTCATTGCAAAAGAAATTCGAAAAGTTCGACGAAATGCGTCATTAATCGACAAATGCGACTTGTTGCATGCGATCTGTAGGCCCTCGGGACCTCCCGCAAATCCCGAATACAATTTTGATCAAGGAAGGTTATCTGAGCTCGACAAACTTCGACACGATGTTGTTCATGGCGATCTTCTAGGATCCGAGATAGCGGACGCTGCAACAAAGCTCGATTACTTACAGCAGACATGGATCTACTTCTTCGTTATGTTGCACAAGACTTTTGGTCTACGGGTAGATCCCAGCAAATTTTCGCGCGCGCAGAAACAATAAGGGAATGATGCAGAAGAGGCTTGGCGTGGCGCGATGAATCGGCAACACTTGGCTTTGTCACCGAATCGACAGTCTTGTACTTTCCGACCTTCGCGAGCAGTTGCGGTACCGTTGGGTCGTCCTCGTGCTGCAGCGCGTTGAGCCGAGTTACAAAGGGGCCGGTATACCTCTTCGTTCTGACCCACTGCCGCTTTAGCTGCCTGGTCCGGAGCTCGAGCCCCCTGAATCAGAGTCTGTCTGTGCAGCTCCCGTTCGGCTTGGCAATTCTTCTTCGTCCATGTGGGGTCTTCTCCGGTCATGGATTCCCCTGGATACCTATCGAGAATCCTTCCTCCCTGATTCTCCGGAGCGCGCGGCCAAAGACTGCTTCTGGCGCGGTATTACGTTGACACATCATGACATATCATGATATAATTATGTTTTAACTCAGAAAAGACTTTACCGACCAGGCTTGACATGAAACTCAAGAAAACGATGTTTATCGAGGCTAGACAGTGGGATGCCCTGAGCAAGATTAGCGACAAAACCGGCGCTCCGGTCGCCGAACTCATCAGGCGCGCAATCGATGCCTTCCTGAAGAGGTCACGATGATTACATTAGACAAGCCGAAATGTTCTCAGGAGAAATAACAAAGTGTTGAACCAAATCAAATGGAAAGACATGTACGGTGATGAACATCGCCGTTATGGTGTGCGGTCGCTGAAGGGTTGGATTTACGTCCTCGATCTATACAGGAATGCTGCCGTAGCCGGACCGTTTACATCCCGGCAGAAAGCCCAGCTGTTTTTGAGAACCACGCGAGTCGAGGAATTATAACGGTCGCGAGCAACGCCTGGGCGGCGATAGAGCAAGCTCAAGAGCAAGTTGTCGTCGAGCACAAGGAGCGATTGTCTCTACAAGGGAAAGCAACTCAGTTCCGCAGGCGCCCTAATGACGCGCAATTGAATCGCTTTCGTATCGCCCAGAGAGCGGTTGACCTTTGTAACGGCAACAAGACTCAGGCCGCTAGTATGCTCAAGATTTCCCGAAACGCCTTGCGTTATTGGCTTGGTGAAAACTGAGGCAAAGAGAATGCCGCTTAACCTGACGCGCGGACCGATTGTGCAGGTGAACTACATCTGGTCGGACGACCTTGACCAGGCCGCACCGGCTCCCTGCGCCGAATCTGTGCAGCCCTCGTTCTATACGTACAAAGACCTCGCGCGCTATCTGAACACAACCGAAGGCTGGGTGAGGCGCAACGCACGTCGAACCTACACGAGCGATCCAATTCCAAGCATTCGTTTGGGCAAGAACGTGCTCTTCGACGTGCAGTCGAAAGAGTTTTTAGCATGGCTGAAGCGGCGCGGAGGGCGAACTCAATGAAGGGCAGTCTGTATCGTCATGGGAAGTACTGGTGCGTTCGCTACCGCGGCGTAAATGAAAAGGGCGAGCCGGCCAGTCTGTTTCACAAGCTCGCGCTGCTGAGCGAATATCCTCGTAAGTCCGAGGTCAAGTCCCTTTTGGAAGACTTCATGCAGACGATGAACGACGCTCCACGCTCACGCCTGTCGCACGCCATCTCGGTCGCCGACCTCGTCGAACAGCATTACCTCCCTTACGTGAAGCTGCACAAGTCTGCGTCAACGGCTCACGGATACGAAGGTCTATGGAATCGCTACGGAAAGGAAAGCGCGCTCGCGGCGTTGAAGGTGATCCAAGTCCGAACCGTGGACATCCGCCAGCTTCTCCTCTCTGTGCAGAGCGAGCGTCAGTTGGCAAAGCGCACATTTCAGCATCTCAAGAGCTTCCTTAGCGCGATCTTCACGTATGCGCTGAACGAAGGGTTGATTAAATCGAATCCGGTACACGGAACAATGTTGCCCGAAGATGCCAAGGCCCCGCGCGAGACGTACGCCTACAGCCTCGCCGAGATCCAACAGATGCTCAATATATTGATTGGCGCGCCGAAAGCATTCGTTGCTATTGCTGCGCTGGCCGGCTTGCGTTTGAGCGAAATTCAGGGTTTGCGCTGGGAAGACATTAGGAAGGGCGAGATCCTGGTAAGTCGGTCAGTTTGGCGTGGGATCGCTGATGAGCCGAAGACCAATGCAAGCAAGGCCGCCGTTCCGATCATTCCGACTCTGCACACCATCTTGGAGGACTACCGCGCGGAATGCCGTGGCGCCCAGGCCGGCCCTTTGTTTGACATGGAACTGGAGAAGCTCGCTCAGCGCACCGTGAAGCCGATCGTGGAAGGCGCTGGTTTGGCCTGGCGCGGCGCCCACGCGCTTCGCCGCGGCATCGCAACGAATCTCTATAGCTTGGGTGCCTCTGATAAAATTGTTCAGCGCATCCTGCGCCACTCAAAAGCGACCGTGACTCGCGAGCACTACATTAAGGCTGTTCCGGACGACGTGAAGAACGCAATGCTTCAATTCGAAGCGAAAATTTCGTCCGGTACACAAACCGTACACAACTTGAAGCGGTCCGGCGTGGGAAGTGCTTGATTTTCTTATGTGGAGAGATGGCCGAGTGGCTGAAGGCGGCGGTTTGCTAAACCGTTATACGGGCTAAAACCTGTATCGAGGGTTCGAATCCCTCTCTCTCCGCCAGTTCCTCCCCGATCCTTCACTTCTCTCGAGAATCTTGCAGTAAATTATTGCCAGGAGCTCTCAATTTCTTCCAGCGTACGCCCTTTGGTTTCGGGCAGGCGCGCCTTGATGAAAAGGAATCCGGCGACGCAGATGCCGGCGTAAATCCAGAAGGTCTTCGCCGGTCCCAGGCCGCGATTCATCAGCGGGAAGGTGTAGGTCAAGATGAACGACGCCATCCACAGCGCCGTGACCGCGATGGCCATGGCCCTGCCCCGAATGCGATTGGGGAACACTTCGGAAATGACCACCCAGGTAACCGGCGCCAATGACATCGCGTAGCAGCCGATTGCCGCCACGACCAGCACGAGCATGTGCATCCCGCGACTATGCAGGTAGTAACCCGTTCCCAGTATCGTGTAGATGACCGCCAGTCCGGCCGAACCGGTCAGCATCAGCAGCCTGCGACCCAACTTGTCCACCGTGGCAATCGCGATAAAGGTAAAGACCAGGTTCACGGCTCCGGTCACCACGATATTAAAGAGGATGTCAGAGACCTGGTATCCCGCGGCGGAGAACACTTCCTCGGCGTAATTGAAGATCACATTGATCCCGCACCACTGCTGTAAGACCGCCAGCGATACTCCCAGCAGAAGCACCTTCAGGATGCGGGGTTCCAGCAACGTGCGCAGATCCGCCTCGCCGGCGCTGGCCGCCAGCGCGGTCTCGATTTCATGGAGGGCCCCGTCGCTGTAGGCTGCGCCGCCGATTCGCGCCAGAATCTTGCGGGCCCTCTCCTTGGCGCCGTTCTTGGCCAGCCAGCGGGGACTTTCGGGCGCGAACAGCATCGCGACAAAGAACAACACGGACGGCCCGACCGTGGCTTCGAACATCCATCGCCATCCAATCTGGCCATTCCACGAATTCAAAATGTCATGCGCAGTTGCTCCGGGCGGGACAGGCCGGGCGATCAGCCAATTGGCAATTTGCGCCAGCAGAATGCCGATCACGATTGTCAGCTGGTTCAGCGAAACCAGCTTGCCCCGCAGTTGAGCCGGCGAAATCTCGGCAATGTACATGGGAGAGAGGCTCGAAGCCAACCCAATCGCCAGCCCGCCCGTGATCCGCCAGGCAACAAAAATCGCGAACGCCGATGCCATGCCGGTTCCTGCCGAGGAAACGGCGAATGCCAGTGCGGCCAAAGTCAGCAGCGGTTTGCGGCCAAACCTGTCGCTAAGGCCACCGGAAATCAGCGCACCCACCAGGCATCCGATGAGCGCGCAACTCATTGCCCAGCCCTGCTGCGAGGCATTCGTCAACTGGAAGAACTTTTCGTAAAACGGCTTAGCGCCGCCAATGACCACCCAGTCGTAGCCGAAGAGCAGCCCGCCTAACGCGCCCGCCAGCGAGATGGCCCAAACGTAGCCGCCGCTGAATCTGCTATCGGCGGGCGTGATTCCAGCTTGAGTTTGGGATGCGGTGTTCATAGCGCAACCAGTTCATCACCCGGCAACGCCGATGCCGGTTGGCGCGAAACTTCTCCCAGGCTGCGAAGTTCGGTGAGCGCGCCCAGGTGATTGCTGTCCAAGCTCAACAGCTTGCGGAAAAGCGCCGCCGCGCGATTGGTATTTCCTTCGCCCCGCTCCGCAAGGGCGAGGAGGAAGAGGCAGTCGACCTGATTTCGTTTCTGCAGATCGTCCTCAAACAGCAGAAAATTCGGCAACGACGTCGCGAAATAGTCGATCTTCACCTCCGAAGTCATTTGCCGCTCAGCAAAGACGCGCATGGAGTTCAGCGTTTGTTTCGCGTCAGCCGTACGACCCAGAGCGTGATAGGAGAGCGCGCGGTAATAGCTCATCCCAGTGATGGGAGCTTCGTTCTCCACTGCCTTGCTCCAATACTGATTGGCTTCAGGGCGTCGCAGCTGAGACAATGCCATCCCGGTGAAGTAATCCAGATGGACTTCCGGGGTCAGCAGGTGCTTTCCTTCACCCAGGTTCTGGGGGTACTCGCGCGCCGCGGCGAAATGGTGCAGAGCATCCTGCGGGCGCCCTGCCTCCAGCGCCGAGCGGCCCAGTAACAAATGCGCCCACACGTATTGGCCGGAGACCAGTCCCTCGCCGCCTTCCCAGGGATGGAAGCGCCTGGATGTCAGCATCTCCAGGGCGCGCTCCGGTTCCCCGATCTGATTCAGCAGGGTAATGAATTCGACCGTCAGGTCATCGCGAAAGGCAACCAGACTTGGATACCGCCGGAGAACGGTGAGCCGCTCCGGCGCTTGCACGCCGATAGATTTCTTTAACTGATCCAGTTCATAAAGCAGGCGCGCATCTCCGCGATTGGTTGCGAACGCCTTTTCATACGCGGCCAGGGCCGACTTCGGATCTTTGCGGATGTTGAAATACGCGATTCCCAGGTTGCGCCAGGGGATGGAAAACGAGGCATCGCACTTCACGCTGGCTTCCCACTCGCGAATTGCCTCTTCGTAGCGCTTCTTGTCGTAGAGGAGGTTCCCCAGGTAGTAGCGGGCCTTCGCGTCGGCCGGATTCGCCTCTGCCGCCGCCTGCAGCACGAGGAATTCCTCAATGCGCGCGGGAAAGCAATAGTCCGGAGAAGCTTGCATCGCAGCTGTCCGATACTGCGTGGCGGCTGCTTGATCTCCCATGCGCGCGGCGAAATCCGCCAGCGTATAAAGGACCATGGGATGCGGCCGCTCTTGCTCAGTCGCCACCGGCCGCAGAACCTTCATGGCTTCTTCACAGAATCCCGCAGCGCCGTAGTCGAAAGCGAGATCCAGGTGCAATTGGACATTGCTTTGAAACGCCTGCAGAAAAGTCTCCGAAGATTGCGCTGGCGAAAGCAACGACAGCTCATTGCCGGACCAGAAATCCAGCGGATCCAGGTGGAGAATTTGGCGCGCCCAGGTTTCGGCTTCGGTGGCGCGCCCGGTCCGCCGCAGCAAGGTTGTTTTCAGGTTTCGCGCATTCTGATGGCCAGCATTGGCGCCTATCGAGCGGTCCAGGTGCTGCAGGGCGTTTTCAAAATGGCCTTGCCGGCAATCGATCTGCGCGAGCCGATAGAAGGCTGCCGATTGCCAGGCGTAACTCCACGCCGCTTTGTCATACGCTTCGTATGCTTCCTCGAATCGATTCTGGTACTGAAGAGCGAGTCCAAGGTAGTAGCAGGCGCGGCCGTCCTGCGGATTCGGATTGCGGCGAACCAGCCGGTCGATGGCCGTGCGGAAGTGAGTCTCAGCCTCGAGGAATTGAGCGCGTCTCAACTTCAGCAGCCCCAATTCCGTGTTGCATCGGCTATCTCCAGGATCGCGGCGCAACGCCTCCTCCCAATACGGTTCGGGGTAGCGGGTCGCGTGTCGGTACTGTTCCAGATGCAAGCCGGTTACGTACAACTCATCGTTGCTAGAGATGTCTTTGGGGGCCGGCGGTTCGGTTGCGGGCGACGGCAAAGTCGCGGCTGGGTGTGATTTCTCCGGAACGTAGCGAATGATCTCTCGACCGTCATTGGCCAGCACGCGAACCATTGAGCTGCCTTGGATGGAGAGTGTTTTCGTGTAAGCCTGGCCCGGTACCAGATCGACGGTCTCCTCGTGCAGGACAGTTTCATTCCGCGTAATGATGACCCTCGCGCCCGGCAGCGGTTCGGTCACGCATACGCCGATAAACAAGTCCTTTTCTCTTTGCTCGAAATTGAGCGCAGCAAAACGGCTGGCATTCTTCGCCGGTCCAATCTCCTGGATGGGGTACCAGAACTGGCTCCAGCTGCGGCTTTCGTAGGGATGCAGCCAGGAAAAATCCGGCTGGTTGTCGGTGTAAACGCCGGCCATCAACTCCACATACGGCCCATCCGAATCGGTAAGATTCCGGTCCCAGGCGTAGCCGAACTCCGCATTGCCCCACGTCCAAAGTTTCTTTCCCGGCGCAATGCGACGGTCGGCCACGTGGACCAGTCCCGCTTTGCGTTTGTGATCGTAGCCACCGACGAAATCAAATCTGGATTCGGTCACCATGTACGACGTGGGCACGGGAATATTCTTGTACCAGGAGATGTCCACACCTTTGCGATAGTCCACGCCGTAGTAGAAGTTTCGCGCAATGGGATAGGAAGACATAGCGCGCTTCGCGTGGTCGGCCACGTAGGTCACGTCCGGCGGAAAGAAGGCCTGGTACTGATCGTGAACGTGAACCCCCACATTGGCCCACCAAAGAAATGTCTGCGCAAACGGAGTGCGATTGTAGAGCCGTACCTTCGCCTCAAGATAAGACTTCCCGGGATGCAGGCCGATTCCGACCATGCCCTTCATGCGCTGCATCGGTTCGTGCTCACTCAGCCAAACGGTCGCGCTGCCATCCTCATCCTGCTCGATCGCGAATTGCACCGGCATATAAGTTGTAGGCCGATGGTGCTGGGGCCAGTTGAACTCAACCCCGCCGGAAATCCAGGGCCCGAGCAGACCGACCAGCGCCGGCTTGATTACGGTTTGCCGATAAAAGAAGTCGTAGCCGTTGCTTTTATCCTGCCCGATGTGGATTCTTCCGCCGATCTCGGGCAGGATCATCAGGCGGATGAACTCGTTCTCGAGAAACACGGCGTTATAGGTCTTTTCGCATTTCTCGTTCGAGACTCGATCCGTAAATGGATTGGGATAAACTTTGCCGCTGCTGCCCTGGTAAACGCGCTTTTCCAGGAACATCGGATTCTTGTCCGCGGCTTGCTCCGGATAGGTAGGAATGCGAACTTGTTCTCGCCAGGCCCGAACGCTATCTGAGGACTTATTCAAGTTCGATCTCCTTCAACATCTCATCGCCGAAAATCAAAGCTTACGGTTTCCAGGCTTTCGTGAGTGCGGCAAACCCCGTGGGGCGAATCACTTCAAACTCCACTCGGACGGGCTTGGACTCTTGGAACTTGAGCTCAAGCGAGGCGCTTTGTCCCGGCGAAAGCAGCGGGAGGGCAGCCTCGCGCTGTTCGAGCGGGATCTCGCTATATCCGTAGAGGATTGCCCGCAGCTTATAGCCTGCGAGGTTGTACGCCGGGATGGACTGCCGGGTCTTGACGGTTACAACAAACGAACTGGGCTGCCCCTCACACTCCATCGATTCGAGGGGGCTGGATTCGTCGCGCAGCACCGCGTACGACGGCTTGCGGTCTCCCAGCAGGTCGACAACGCCGTGGATGCGCTGCTTCAGGACGCCAACGCCCTGGTCTCCGATGTGGGTGCGGTAATCGTTGTAACAGAAGAAAATCAGGCCGCCGACGTAATGGGTCTCGCGGCAAACCCGCGTGTGGTCGCGGAGGATTGCGATGCGGCGGCTGTCCCCTTCCGGCCGGTCGGGGGTGCAGGCGCACCAGCCATATTCGGAAATCACGATCGGCTTGTCGGGAAAAGCTCGATGAATTTCCTCCAGGTTGCGGCGCAGGTCCTCGGGCGTGCCCGGATACCAGCTCTCGTAATATTCATTCCATTCAATGAAATCCATCAGCTTCGAGACATCATCGCCGGGATCATGCTGCAATGAATTCGAGGCGTAGGACCGCAGGCGGCGCGGATTGAGCCGCTTCGCCTCTTGGTACATGCGCTGGGCAAATTTGTAGGCTGGCGGATTCTGCCCATTGATCTCGTTGCACAGCCCCCACGAACAAATGCTCGGATGGTTACGGTCGCGAGCGATCATTTCCCGCAGCTGTTCGAGACCGTTCTCCATGATGTCAGGATCGGGCTCGTCTTTCATATCCTTGAAGGTGTCAGGCCCCCAGGTTGGCACCTCGGTTTGAATGAAGATGCCGTGCCGGTCGCAGTAATCCAGCACGCGCTTGTCTTGCGGCCAGTGGACGCGGGTGAATATGCAGTTCAGCTCCTTCAAATCGTCGTGATCGTGATCGATCCAAGAGCTTGGCTCGGCCATGCCGTAATTGGGATTGCTCCCGGCCATGCGCTCGACCCCCATCACGCGCACGCGTTCGCCGTTCAACCAGAACGAACCATCTTTCACCTCGAAGCTGCGGATGCCAAATATGGTCGTCAACTCATGCTTAACCCGCGCTCCGTTGATCCGAACAGCGAGCGAGTACAAGTTCGGGGCATCGAAATGCCACAGCTTGGGATTGGCGAGCCTGAAGCCGGGCAAGGTGTGCGTAATCGTCGCGCCAGCTCCGATGCTGACCGCAGCCGCATTTCTCTCGTCCAATGCCGTTAAGCCAGTGCGTTCTTCCACGGCTTGAACCGCCAGCTGAACCTTGACCTCCCGCTGGGTGGTGTTACGAAGCACGACAGAAACATCGATCTGGGCGGAACGGGCTTGCAGATCGGGAACCGCATCCACATCCACTCGCTCGATATAAACCTGGGGACTGACGAGCAAACTCGCGGGCCGGTAGATTCCGCCATCGTTGGTCCAGTCGCTGGAGTGGCCTCGCGGCAGCATGCGTGTATCGAAATCTGAGTTCACCATTACCACTACAACATTGTCGCGGCCGGGACGCAGAAAGCGGCCTATGTCGAACTCGAACGCCGTGTACCCCTTACGCAGGTGCTTGCCGGCTTCCTTGCCGTTCACCCAGACTGTGGCCGAGTGATAAACGGCCTCGAATTCGATCCTGATCGCCCGATCCGTCCAGCCCGGTGGCGGTTCGATCACGCGGCGATACCAGGCCGTGCCGAAGTATTCGGCGGAGTCCTGCGCGATTTGCCAGGTGTGCGGAACTTGCACCTCCTTCCAACCGTCGGACGGTGTTTCGGGCTTATACCAGCCGTTGCGTTCGCCAGTCTTGTCCGGGTCGAAACGAAATTGCCAAGTTCCGTTCAAGGAAATGCGTTGCGTCTGGTCATCCACCGTGGGGCGGGCAGAAGTCTTCTCTGGAGCAGCGGACGCAGCCTGGGGGAGAGAGGCGCCCAGAGCGATCGAGGAGGCGGTTTGCAGGAACTTGCGGCGGGTATTCACGGGTAGCTCAAATTCGCATCGTGTACGTTAACGCAAAAGCCAGAGTAGCCATCTTTGCACCCCACTGTCAAATAAAAAATGCGCTGCACGACCCAGGGGATTGCTAGGAAACCCGCTCCGGGCGGGTCTGCCGCGAAGCTACGGAGATGCGATCCAAAAACAGTTCCAGGTTTGATCGCATCACGATATGCGGGTTGAGTTTGATGCGGTGCGCCGGGCACTTTCCTTCCGCCAAAAACGTGTACAGGGCCTCAAACGCCATGCGCCCCTGCGTCTCCGGGCGCTGATAGATGGTGGCCAGAATCCGGCCCGATTTCAGGAATGGCAGCAGTTCGGGGAATAAATCGGTTGTGACCACCGTGATGCGGCGTTCACGGTCGAGTTCGTCGAGCGCCCGGAGAACCGTGAGCGAGTTCGCCGTGCTCACGTAAATTGCTTTCAGCGAGCGGTCACGCGAAACCAGCTTGCGGGTCGCATTAAATGCAGTCCCTTCGTCATCGTGCGTCTCGGTGACGCTCGCGAGCGAAAGCGAACCATTGAGCAGAGCGAGATTGTCTTTGAATCCCCGCACTTTCTCAGAATGGTCAATAGTGGAAAGATCGCCGGTGAAAACGGCCACGTTGCCAGGCTCGCGCACCGTCAGATGCAGGAGTTCTGCCACCATCGCGCCGCTGACAAAGGGATCGGCGGAAACGGCGGTCAAGCGTTCCGTACCCGGCGCATCCGTCGAGACGCATACCACGGGAATTCGCCTCTGTGCGGCCCGGCGAATCCACAGCTTCAGCTGCGCGGGATGGCCCGGAGCCACGATGATCCCCTTGCTGTCATCATCCAGAGCCTCACGAAACAACTCCTCGTCCCCTTCGCCGAGGGCTGGGTGGGTCCGGAAGTGCAATTCAACTCCCGCCTGGAACGGGCTCGAGGCCTCGCGGATGCCTGTGCGCACGGCATCAAAGAACGATGCAATCCTGGCGGGAAGGTTGACTGCCACGCGAATCTGGCGGGGCGCTTTCAAATACCGAGCCGCCAGGTTCGGTTTATAACCCAGCGTTTGCGCCATCTTCAGGACGCGTTCTTTGGTGATTGCGTTGATGCCGCCGCGGCCGTGAATGGCCCGATCGACGGTGCCAATCGAAATGCCCAGGGCTTTGGCGATGTCCTTAATGCCAACAGGTTTATTAGCGAGGCCTGAGTCGAGCGGCTGCCCGGCATCAGCTTGTAATCCCTCGCTATCCTCCGGCTTTATCGCCATAAGCGTGGTTTCTCTTGGCTGCCGCGATTTACGGGTACGTTTACGGACAAGTATACGCGCAGGCAATTTCAGCGCCGCGCGGCAGCGATGACCAGCGTGTACACCGACTTAGGGTACAGACTCACTTCGATTAAGCGGCCCCGTGTTTCCTTCGGAACCCTTAAGGTTGCGGTGTGTTGTTTCCAGTCCGGCGTGTTGCCATCTGGAGCAGTGGTGGTCGTTATCATCTCAGCGCGCTCACCAACAGAAGTGAAATCTGCCAAGTCAAACTTCGCTGTTTCTGCGCTGCTGCCGGTGACTTTGACGATGACCAGCTTATGCGAGGTCGCGTCGTACGCCGCAACCGAGCCGGGGTCATCCACCGCAACCATACGATATCCCGGTCGAATGTATCGAGTGAACTGTCCGTAGACAAAAAACTTGCGGTTAACTCGGACGAGCGGCATTTCGGCGGCGCTGGGCTGATCACGGGTGTCGACATAGTTTGCGTTGACCAGTCCCCACCCGAAGTCGCGCACATCCGGCTCCACCGGCTGCCAGTAAACCCACGCGCTTGGCTGAAGCTCCTTGATATCGCGGACGATAGTCTGGGCCAGGGTGTAACCCGACGCATCGCCATCGCCGTATTCGGATTGCCAAAGGCGCTTCGTTCCTACAGCGCTATGCAACTCGGCGCGATTGGGACCACGATAGGGCGCGGTTCCATGGGAATAGCCGTGCACGTCGACCAGTCCAACCTGACCGCGGGTGCTGGGGTCATATGCGTTCCAGGTGCTCAGCCCGGCATCGATGTTGTTCTCATCGGCTGCCGCGATGGACGTGCCCTCCAGGTGCGCGCGATCCAGAGCCCGGCGCAGGCTTGCGACGATCGTCTGCTGCGTGCGAACGTCAAAGTGACACCCTTCCTGACGGTTGGGATACTTCCACCAGTCTGCGGAAGGCTCATTGAACGGTTCAATGGAATCGAACTTGATGCCCCAATGATCGGCCGCGTAGCGCGCCACATTCGCGAGATAAAAGGTGAAGCGGCCGTAGTTTTGCGGAAGCAGGCAATCGCCGCCGCTATCGCTCCCGGCGGTACTGCGATTCGAATTCATCCACCACATGGGCGAGTCGGAAAACATCTGGAAAACAGTCGCACCGCGCTCGAAAGCCTTGTGCATCATCACGCGCTGGTTGTGGTCGAGCGACCAATCCCAAGTGGCGGGGTCGCTACGGTTCGGGTCGGTCCAGTAACCGTGAATGTCCATTTGCCATTGCAGCTTTGGTCCCTTGTTTTCCTTGGGCTGATCGATTCCTCCTCCGCCCACGTTGTAACGCACGATGTTGAGGCTCAGCCCCGGATAACCATCGATGGTCTTGTTCGTATAAATCAGGTCGGCATAGAAATCTGCATCGCCGGTGCCGCCGATTGCGCGCGCCCACCACGCCAGAGAACTACCCCAGCCTTCCCAGCTTCCCAGGCTGCGTGATGCATTCACTTTGACAGCTACCACCGAACCACCGGCTTGGGTTTTCACAAGCCACAACCAAGCACCTGCGAGCACGAGGGCGAGCACAGCCGCGTGGAATCCACCAACTCTCATTCGTGCGCTCCCGAACGCGCGGCTAATTCGCATCGGCTTTCCGAATGGTGTACACAAACTGCTGAATCTGGCTTTGCTCCTTCTGCTTCTCGTCGGACTCGCTCTTGCGCAGCCGCTCAAACGTCGCCAGTTCCGCTTGCGCGCGAGCTTCGTTGCCGCTGCGGGCCAACGCCTGCCCCAGGCGGTAATGAGCGTTGGCTAGGTTGGGATCGATTTTTATGGCTTGCTCGTAGGCTTCGATGGCTTCTGGATATTTATGCTGATCGGAATACACATTTCCCAGCTCCAGGTACGCATCGGCATAACGCGGATCCAGCATGCTGGCATGCTTCAAGAGCGCTTCCACGCGATTGTTCAAGCCGGGCGTCAATTGCGTCTGATTCGTTCTCCACAGGCAGGTTGCAAGGCAGTAATCCAATTCCGCGCTCTGCGAGCCGCGATTAAGGAAGCTTTGCAGGCGGGAGCGAATCTGGTCAGCAATAGCAGGCGACGCTCCATCGCAAGCCTTGCCCATAAAGGTGAGGGGCAGCGGGTCGGAGGGGACCATATCCGACGCGCGCAAGAAAGCGCGAACCGCATCGTCCGTCTGGCCCGCGCCGTACAGCGCGATGCCAAGCCCGTTCTGCAGTTGCGCAGACTGCGGAAAGCGTTCCGTCCCGGCGCGAAACACCTCGATTGCGGCCGTGAACGTCTGATGCAGGATGAGTTCTGCCCCCCAGTTGAAAATGTTCTGTTCGCTGGGATCCAGCCGGGCCGCTTGCTCGTACTGCGCCGCCGAAGCGACGTAGTTGCGCGATTTCTCTTCCACTTCGCCCAGCAGGCTGTGCAGTTCCGCTGATTCATGCTTGGCGATCAGAGCTTCAAGTTGGGTGCGCGCGTCATCAAGTTTGCCGACTTGCTCCAAGGCAAGCGCAAGATCGTAACCGTTGTTGTAGGTCGAGGGATCGGCCACCTGCGCTCGTTTCAAGTAGGGCACCGCGTTCGCGATCTTGCCGGCTTGAATGTAGAACTCGCCGAGATTGTGGTTGGCGTCGTAGCCGGCCGGCTGCAATGCGACCGCTTTCTTAAACTGCACCTCAGCTTCATCGTTGCGATGCAGCGCCAGCAAGTTCGTCGCGAGCTCGGTGCGCGCTTCCGGCTCATTTGGCTTCAATCGAACCGCCTTGGCCAGAAATGGATTGGCTTGTTCATGCCTCCCTTCGGCAACGTAAACCAGGCCGAGCAGCTCGTTGTACTCAAAGTTCTGCGGGGCCGACTGGACCAGCGGCACAAGTTGCTTCTGCGCGGTTTCATACTGCTGGGCGCGATAGGCTGCCAGTGCGGCGAGAAATCGGCGGTCGGGTGGCTTCTGATTGTGCTGCGGACTGGAAACCTGCTGCGCGGATGAACCCGCCGCCACGCATGCCAAATACCCCAGCAGCACCGCCAATGCTGAAGCCTGTTTAGCGACCCTTCCCACCGATGTGCTCATCCTGCCACCCACAGCTCATATGACTGGATGGCACCGATTCTGGCAAGTTGAGAATCGCGGGTCAACGCGAGTCCGGGCCAAGTCAAACCACGCACTGCTATGCGCACTTACAGAAATGGCCACCCGGACCGCTCTTCGCTTCCCGCAGTGATCGCACCCGTCCCATTGATGACATGCGAAACGGTTGCAGTCGAAACTCCGGCCAGTCGCGCTACATCGCGCATCGTGGGCCGCTCAGAACTCGCGTGCATCTCTCCCCTCTGCAACCCGGAAGCACGGGCCAGTTTGTCCCATCACACCCGCTACCGCTCTAGAAGTAGAACTTCAGCGCAAACTGGGTTTCTCGCCCGATGCCAAGCGTATTGGTGACGAAACCGAAGTTCGCGTTGTTGTAATTTCCCGAGGCCAAGCAGCCAGTGCCTCCGCCGCAGTTCCCGAAATTGGGATGGTTAAAGAGGTTGAAAAACTCGGCGCGGAACTCCAGGCTCGTTCTTTCCGTCGTCCGGAATCTCTTAAAGACCGAGAAATCCAAGTTGTTGAAAGCCGGCCCGTGCACCTGGTTCCATGGACCGCCCAAAGGCGCGTAGTCGGTTTGTCCAATGCTGCTGACCGAGGGTGGCTGAACGAACGCCGACGCATTCAGGAACGGCGCGATACCATGCGGCCCTTTGCCCGCATACGGGTTGCCGTTGATGGGAGCATAGCAGTTGAAGTTTCCGCTCGACGTGCCGGTTGCGCACGGGATGGTGAACGGGTATCCGTCTTGCGAGGTCAGGATCCACTGCGTGCTCCAGCCGCCGACTACCGCATCCGCTGCCGCTGACATATTGTTTCCGACCAGCCTTCCTTTGCCGATCGGCAACTGCCAAGTGCCGCTGGCGTGGAATACGTTCGGCAGATCATTGCTACAGTCGCTGTAATCTCGTGTCAGGCCGAAGCCCGCCAGGGTGGGGGCGCGATTGAACTGATTTTCACCAAGGCCAAGGATGTTTTTGTAGTCTTCCTTGCAGACAGAACGGGTGTAGTCCGCCAGGAAACTCAAACCAGCTGCGAGCCTGCGCTCGAACGTGATCTGTATCGACTCATAATAGGCGGCGCCGCGCGAGGTCAGATAATCGGTATTTTCCGCAAAGTCCGGGTATTGCAGATACGGCGTATCCGTTGTTCCCGGTGGAAGAAGAATATTCGGTATGTTCCGCTTCTCGCCATTCAGCAGGTGGTGACTGTTGTTGCCGACATACGCGACCGTAATGCTTTGACTGTGCGAGAATTGATATTGCACTGACCCGTTCCACTCCTGCACATAGGACGTCTTCCATGGGCGTTGATATCCAGTAAGGCCCAGGCCTTGGGGATTGAAGTTCGGACTGGTTGGGTCAGGATTCGCTGCGGCCAATCCATTCTCCAGCGTCGCAAACTGTCCATTGGGATAAGTCAACGGAAGGATGTTGCCGTTGGGGGCGAAGAAGCCCAGATTCACTGCCCACGGATAGTTGTAGCCGGGATCGGGCGCTCCCCCTATGTTTTCAAAGCCGCCGTAGAAGAGGCCGTATGCGGCGCGCGCCACCAGCTTCGGCGTGACTTGATACGCCAATCCCACGCGGGGAGCAAAATTGTTGAGGGGTGTAGTGAATACGCTTTTGCTGCCGATATAACTCAGCCCGATGCCATCTTGCGCCAGGAGCGCAGTAAATGCCGAGGATAGTGGAGTGTTCTTCTGCGCGGACGGGATCAGGTATTCGGCTCCCGTTCTGGTCAGCGTTAAACCAGCCTGTCTTCCGCTCGGATCGCTGAGCCCTCCGAAGACTTCCCAGCGCAATCCCAGGTTGATGGTGAGTTTCGAGGTCGCCTTCCAATCATCCTGGAAGTAGGTACCGTAGTAGTTGCGCAAATCATCCAGGTTGGTAATGTTGGAGGCAAAAACGCTGTGCGCTCCGCCAACGAAATCGACTCCGCCCTGGTTAGTGCCGGTTGTACCGTACGGCGAGGCAGCCGGTGTGAGCAGGATGTCCGCCGCGCCGACACCGTTGGTGCTTGCACCGCCGCCGCCTGGCGTCATCCCCGTATATCCGCCGAAATCAAACTCGCCGCGTGACCAGGCGGGATCGGTCCAGGGGAAGTGCAGCCTCTGATACTCGAATCCTCCTTTGAAGCTGTGCCCGCCGTGAACCTTGGTGAGGTTTTCTGTGAACTGAATCGTGTCGCTGGTGCGCCGGTTGGGGCTGGCAAACGCGCCCGCGCCCAGCCCCGTCAACCCGCTGATGGTGATCGTCGGCAGGCCGCCATTTTCGCTGCTCTGCGGAATTCCCTGGATCCCATACTTGGCCGGGATGCCATTGACGAGCGCGGTCGGGGGCTGGTCGGAAGTATTGAGGCGGCTGTAGCCGAATCGTGCCTCATTGATCAGTGTCGCTGTGAAGGTGTGAGTCTCGCTGAAACCGAGGTTTAACGATTTGTCTTTGATATCGCCTTGCCCGAAGCCAGTGTTGTTTGCGTCTCCGGACAGGGAACCAGGGACGAAGGCGGCTTGCCGGCTATAGCTGACGCGCCCAAAAATCTGATCGCGTTGGCTGAGATTGTTGTCGACGCGAATGTCGAAATGGTTTCTGTCGTCCCGCTGGCTGCGATTGATAAAGTAGTTCGGGCCCGTGACACTTCCGGTCGAAGGCCCTGGATAAAGCTGCAGCAGCTTTACCGCATTGGGGTCCAGGCGGTTTGCCGGCAGCAGATTGTTGGCAAAAGGATCGCGCACGTAACACGTTGCCGATGCATTTGGACAACTTACAGCGAGTCCGGTAACCGGATCGGCTGAGCCGTTGTTCACCTGACGGGTGGTGGCCGGGTCAAAGATCTGATACTGGTTGAACGTGCGTCCCAGCACATCGGTGTAAGTCGTGGTTGATTGCGTCAGCCAGTCCGAGAAATCCGTGTATCCGCTGGCAATTTCCGCTTGCGTCGGAACCGTGGCACTGAGCTGTGCCCCCTGGCGCTTGCGGAAACCATCGTAATCGGCGAAGAAGAAAAGCTTGTTCTTGATGATCGGTCCCCCGATCGCGCCGCCGAATTGATTGAGACGGAGTTCCCCTTTCTTGAAATGACAGGGAGTGTAGGGTGGGAGAAGTTCGCTGAAACACCATTGGCTCACGTCAAATGCGTCGAAGAGATCGTTCCTGAAGAACTCCCACGCGCTTCCATGAAAACTATTCGTGCCTGACTTTACCGCTGCATTGACGACTGCACCACCAGCTCTTCCGAACTCCGCGCTGAAGTTGCTGGTCTGAAGCTTGAATTCCTGAATCGCGTCTGGGGGAGGCAGATTCACATACGCCGCGCCGTTCAAGAAATCGACGGTGTCGTTGTTGTTGTCGATTCCGTCCAGGATGTAATTGTTATGAACCGTCGTGAGTCCGTTGGCCACGAAACTGCCGGTCTGATCCAGTCCGCGGGTTGGATTCAAACTGCTCACGCCGGCATTGAGTTGGGCCAGGAAGGTGTAGTTGCGCCCATTGCCGCCGTTCAATGGAAGATCATTGATTTGCTCCCGTGTTGCCACGTTGCCCACGGAAGCGTCTTGCGTCTGTAATTGGGGAGAGGCTGCGGTCACTTCCACCGTCTCGGAGATTGCGCCGGTCACCAACTGGAAATCGGCGCGCGCCTGCTCCTGAACATTGACCGTCACCTGGGTGGTCGCCTTCTTGAATCCGGGAGCTTCGACAGTGACTGTGTAAGAACCGATCTTGAGCGGATTGAATGTGTAGGTCCCGTCGCTCGCGCTCGCGGTGGACAACGTAAGTCCGGTGGCATCACTGGCGACGGTCACTCTGGCGTTGGGGACGACCGCGCCGGTCGGATCGGTGACGGTTCCACGAATCGCACCAGTGTCAACCTGAGCCTTCGCAGCTGTAGAAAAGAAGCAGGCGGCCATGAGGGCAAGGCCGAGAATCCGAGCCAAGGTAGATAGAAAATGGGATCGCATAGCGCCTCCGGCACAAAATCGGTCGAAATCAGCCCACGAAAACGGCACGATACAGGTAACCGTGCACGTACACGGCCCTGTGTACGTACACGATCCTTCCACCCCCTGCCTTTTGTCAAGAAAAAAATGTTGGCGGCTGTGGAATTCTCCCAACCGCGACCCGGTTTCGCGGTTTTGGTGTTTAGCGGCAGAGTCGCCTAGCGATGGGTTCGCACTAGAATCACCCCGTGCGCCGGCACTGCGGTCGAGAAACTCTCGGAGAACGTGCCCAACTCATGCTGGCGCCAAACATCGCGTACGCTCTGGCTTCCTTTCAGCCCCAAGTCCTGCCAGTCTGCGCCGATCCTTCGCGATGCACGGGTGAGGTTAAAGAGTCCGACGGCAAGTGAACCGTCCTCCAATGGCTTCTTCAGGACGAATTCTTCAGCCGTCTTTCGAACCACCACCCCTTGCTTGCCCAGGTAGTCCTGGTCGATATCGATCACTTCCGAGTTGCACAAGACGTTCAGTGTGAAGGCGTCGAGCTTCGTCATGTCGCCCGAGAACAGCAATGGGGCCGCCATCAGCGACCACATGGACATGTAGCCGTATTGCTCTTCCTGTGTCAGGGAGGTCACTCGCGCGGGAGACTCCGGATTATTCGCATCTCCCACCGTGCCGATGAGGATGTAGTCCGGATCGTTCCATCCTCCCGGGCCGGCGTATTCGCTGAGCGCGGCGTTAGCAAATCCGATCGTGTAGAAGGCCGGCAGTGAGGTGCTTCGCTCCAGGCCGAGATCGCCGGTTGTGCGCCAGGAATTTCCGCCGACCTGCCGCGCCCATTTCCAAACCTCTCCCATCCCGTACTGGCAAATGTTGAGGACCACATCGCGATCGAGCCCTTCGAGAATTCCGCCCATTTTTTTGTAGGGCTCCTCGAGATCTGGCAGCGCCTTGCCTTTGGCCACCTGCGTGTACGAACACCAATCGTATTTGAGGAGATCGAATCCCCAATGGGCAAACCGGTGCGCGTCGGCGTTCTCGTGCTGATACGAACCTTCAAACCCGGCGCACGTCCGTGGTCCGGGCGAAGAGTAAATGCCGGCTTTCAGCCCGAGCGAATGGATGTAATCAGTGAGCGCTTGCATGCCGGGGAAACGTTGGTTGGGAAGTATGTCCCCATGGCTGTCGCGGACCGGACCGCTGAGCGAGGAGTCTTTCGACCCCGGCTTCCTCATCCACGCATCATCGATATCAACGTATTGATAACTATAGTCGGCCATTCCCGAAGCGAGCATGGCCGCAGCCGCATTCCGGATATCGCGATCGCTGACGTGATCGTAGTGCGTGTACCAGTCGTTCCAACCCATTTGCGGAGTGAGGCCGATGCGATCCCCGACTTCGATCTTCAACTGCCGCCGGTCCCTGCCGAGCGCGTTGGAAGCTTCCAGCGTCACGACATATTCGCCGGCGTTCGCCGGCGCGTTGCCGGAAACGATTCCTGAGTGAACGTCGAGCCTGAGGGAGCGCGGCAGACCCTGGGCGGAAAACTCCATCGGCCGTTTGCCCGTGCACGGGATGCGATAAAGGAAGGCATGGCTGGGGCGCACACCATAGACTTTGGGGCCATTGATATGCGGCGTCGCTGGTGGGGGCGGCGTTCGCAAGCCGGAATTCCCCGCCTGCGCGGACGCCCGGTTCGGTGCGCCGGCGATCATGAGCAAGCAGGCGGCGCATAGCACGATGGCTTTACTTCTGATCTGTAATGTGTTCATCGAAACCACCTGCGCAATTTCGTGGCAGAGCTGAAGCCAGAGTCGCGCTGCTAACGTCCTATGAAATTTCCGAGCACAGGCGAATGTCGTTATGCGACTGACAATCTGAGGGAAATCCAACAGTGCGGGCATCCTTTAAAGGGCTAGAACCGGACAACGATGCAGCAGAGACTCGAGAATCGCCGTTTGTGGACGGGGAACGCGGTACCACGGTACGCCGTTTTCCCGCTTTGTCAAGGACAACCAACTGATGGCTCCCGCTCCCTCACTTGGTTCAGGCTTGCCCCGCCGCTCCCCGCTCCGCTCACGCTGCAAACCGGCCCAGGGTTCGCCTGACAGGTACGGATTTTTTCTCGAAATAGTGAAACAATTGCCCGCTGCAGCGCATCCATGCTGAAGCGGCAGAGCTAACCAGGCATCCGCCGGGATGAGGGGTCGCCCCGGGAGTACCCAATGCACGCCAGCCACGCGCAGGTTTTTCGTCCGCTCCGGGAGACGTATTCCAACGTCCGCGCGACGACGCTGAAACTGAGCGAGCCGTTTTCGGCGGAAGACCAGATGCTCCAATCCATGCCGGATGCCAGCCCGATGAAATGGCATGCCGCGCACACCACCTGGTTCTTTGAAACCTTCCTGCTCAGCGGCCAGCTTCGCGATTACAGCCCTTTTGATTCTCGTTACAAGCATCTATTCAATTCCTACTACAAGCAATTGGGTTCGCATCCATACCGGGGATCCCGCGGCTTGATGTCGCGGCCCAGCCTCGAGGAAGTCCATGCCTACCGCGCCTGGGTGGATGAGGCCATGGAGAGCCACTTTGATCAGCTCAGCGAGGCCGCCGGAGCGCTGATGGAAATCGGCATCAATCACGAACAGCAACATCAGGAACTCATCGTCACGGATATCAAGCATGCCCTGTGGTCCATGCCGTTGCGGCCGGAAGGAATAGCGACGGGGGACGCAGCAGCGGATGCACTCTTCCGCGCGCCTGGAACCTTGGGCGGGCCTGGAGACCCGCGCCTACACTGGACCAGCGTGGACGGCGGCATCTACGAAGTTGGCCACGCCGGGGGCGGCTTCGCCTTTGACAACGAGGGACCGCGGCATGAAATCCTGCTGCAGCCGTTTCAGATTGCATCACGGCAAGTAACCAATGCCGAGTACCTGGAGTTCATGCGGGACAACGGCTATTACCGCCCGGAGCTATGGCTTTCTGACGGCTGGGATGCCGTATGCGCACATGGCTGGAATTCGCCTCTCTATTGGGAGCAACGCGATGGCGATTGGTGGGAGTTCAGTTTCCAAGGGATGAGGAAGGTTGATGGCGCAGCGCCCGTTTGCCACATCAGTTATTTCGAAGCCGACGCGTTTGCGCGTTGGAGCGGCGCTCGGCTTCCACGCGAGGAGGAGTGGGAGGTTGTCGCGAGCGCTGCGGGATTGCAGCAGTCAGGGGCGTTTCTTGAGAACGGCGGGTTCCACCCGGAACCCGCTCCCAGCGACAGCCCTCACTGGTTCGGCAATGTGTGGGAGTGGACGGCGAGCCCGTATGTCGCGTACCCGGGGTTCGTTCCCGCGGCCGGCGTAATCGGCGAGTACAACGGCAAGTTCATGTGTAACCAATTGGTGCTGCGCGGAGGGTCGTGCGCGACGCCGCGCAGTCATATTCGCGCCACCTACCGCAACTTCTTCCCTCCCCACGCCCGTTGGCAATTCATGGGTATAAGGCTCGCCAAATGATCGCTTCACAATCCCTGGCTTTACCGGCTTACACCGACGAGATTGTGCGCGGGCTTAGCACGCGGCGGAAGCACCTGCCTTGCAAGCTGTTTTATGACCAGGCGGGCTCGGCTCTGTTTGAGGAAATCACGCGCTTGCCCGAGTATTACCCGACGCGAACGGAGCTGGAAATTCTGCGGGAATGGTCACGGGAAATGATTCAGGCTGCCGGCGCGCCGCTCGCGGTCGTTGAACTCGGAGCCGGGACCGCAACCAAGACGCGAATCCTTTTGCGCGCGGTGGCTCGCCGGCAACTGCGGGTGAAGTATTTTCCCGTCGATATTTCCAGTTCCGCGCTCAGCGAAGCTAAAGTTGGGGTTCGGGAGGAATTTCCGGGCGCGCTGATCCGGCCAATTCTTACCGATTTCGGCGACGGCTTTGGTTTCTTGCGGGAAATCCCGGGCCGCAAACTGGTTTTATACCTCGGCTCCAGCATCGGGAATTTCGATTGGAGCGACGCCGTCGCAATGCTGGGAAGAGTTCGCGCGCAGGCCTCTCCGGGCGACGCGCTGCTCCTCGGGACCGATATGGTCAAGGCTGCCGAGATCCTGGTGCCTGCCTATGACGACGCGCAGGGTATTACGGCGGAATTCAACAAGAATATCCTGCGGCGGCTGAATCGCGAACTCGGTGCTGACTTCGATTTAGGCTCATTCCGCCACGTCGCGCAGTGGAATCCCGTCGCCTCGCGAATGGAGATCTACCTGGAGAGTACGCGAGCTCAAACCGTCACATTAGGCCTCGCCCGCACCGTTGTGAGATTTGCGCCGGGCGAGCGCATTCACACCGAGAACAGCTACAAATACAGGATGGACATGGTCGAGCGAATGCTTTGCGCTTCCGGCTACGGACTGGAGAGAAGCTGGTTTGACCGGCGCGAGTGGTTCGGATTACATCTGGCGAGGGTTAATTAAATGCCGAGAAGTCCTGCGTGCCCCTTGGTGTACTTGGGGTTCCTAATCACCACGAAGGACGAAGGTTCACGAAGGAAAACCTCACTGGATTTCACTCACGACCGGGCGTGATTTCACAATTTTTGCGGTGGTGATGGCCTGGCCCACATGGCGCATGGTGTGATCGGCGACATGCACCAGCAGCCCGGCAACGGTTGTCGGCATCTGCTGGCGGCCTACGGCGCGAGCCTCACAAAGCTGGTCGGGGGAAAAGGCCCGGACTCGATTGGCAGCGGTTTCCCAGTGCCTGGCCAAAGCATTTGAGAGAGCCGAGCGGTCAACGTCGCCTTCCAATTCCGCCTTCATGTAGGCAATCTGTTCGGAATTGAGGCTGTTGCCTTCGGCATAGCTCAGCAGCCGATCGGTGCTGCCCACAATGTGCCTCAAATGGAAGGCGACGGGAGCAATTCCACCGGGGCGAGCGTTCAGTTCCTCGTCCCTGAGATCACCGCACCACCGCTCCAGGTCTTCTTTGGCCAGTTCGAGCGCATGCAGAACCGCGCGCTGCACGGGAGGAACATCGCTCAAAGTACCCCGCAGCCAGGGTTCGGGAAGTTTAGGCTTGTCCATGATGACCAGCAGTCAGCAACCTGCATTCAACCCAATCACCTGAAAGTCTCGAAATCCGCGATCGTGCGGCTGAAGGCTGACAGCTGAGTGCTATAGCAGTATAAAACGGCGCTTACGCCGCCATGCACTTGGGTTTGCCATGGCCGCCGTTATATTCTTCCCACGTGCAGCACACTTCCGGGCGGTCTCCGACAACCCCACTGTACATCGGCCTGGTAATCACGCTCCTGGCGGTGGTCGGGTACTCCTGGTATGTCACGCTCCGCATCGCCGGCCTGCGCGAATTGCAGAACAACCTCATTGACCGCAATCGCAAGGATTCGCTGCAGCTTCTGCGCATCCAGAATGAACTGAACTCGATGGGAATATCGCTGCACGCAATGCTGGAAATTGATCCCACCGACACCGGCCCGCGCTATCCGCTCACCGCCTGGCAGCCTCAATTCGCCCGCATGCGCGAGGACCTCGAAGACGCCTTTCGACGCGAGCAGCAGTTTTCCACTTCCGGCCCGACACGCGACCAGCAGCAGTATCTGCAAAGTTCGCTGGCACAGTTCTGGGACGCGGTGGATCGAATCTTTGCCATCGCCCGTAACGGGCAGGAGAAGGAAGCACGCGCGCAGATCAGGCTGTCACTGCAGGCGCGGCTGGCAGCCTTGAGCAACGCGGTTGCGCGCCTGCTGGTGCAGAACAACGAAAGCGAGGAGCAGGCCGCGGCGCAAGTAACACAAATTTACGACCGCGTGCAGCGCCAGGCATATGTGTTTCTGGTGGGAACGCTGGTCGCCATCATGCTTACCAGCCTTTATCTCATCCGCTCCAACCGGCTGCTGTTTAATCGCCTGGAGGCCCTGTCGGCGCAACGCAGCGAACTGGCGCAGACATTGATCACCACGCAAGAGTCCACGCTGCGGTATATCTCGCGGGAACTGCATGACGAATTCGGGCAGATTCTCACCGCCATGGGGGCCATGCTGGGGCGCGCGCGCAACGTCGCGCCGGAAAATTCGCAGCTGCGCAAAGATTTGCTGGAAGTGCGCGAAATCGCGCAAAGCACTCTCGACAAGGTGCGCAGCCTGTCGCAGGCGCTGCACCCGGTCATGCTCGACGAAGCCGGCCTGGAGCAGACGATCGAATGGTATTTGCCGGTGGTGGAAAGGCAAACCGGGATTGCCATATCCTACGAGAAAAGCGGGACGGGGTTTCCCATCAGCGGTGATTCAGCCGTACATATCTACCGCGTACTGCAAGAAGCATTGAACAATGTTACCCGGCACTCCGGCGCAAAAAAGGCTTGGGTGCGCCTGCGTTTTGGGGACAATGGCCTGGAACTGGAAGTGGAAGACCGCGGTGCAGGCTTTCCGGCGGAACCGCGGCGGCAAGGGCTTGGCATGGTGGCCATGCGCGAGCGTGCCGAGTTGTTGGGCGGCAGCATTAGTTTTGAATCGCCGGCGAGCGGCGGCACGATGGTTCGCTTGAGCGTGCCCAAAGAGAGTGTTTTGCGCGAATCGCAGGAGGCGCATGCCTGACAAGATCAGGGTACTGCTGGTGGACGATCACAGCCTGGTGCGGCGGGGCTTTCGCCGCATGCTGGAAGACGAAACCGACATTGAAGTGGTTGGGGAGGCCAGCGATGGACAGGAAGCCATCTCGCTCGCGCGCCTGCTCAAGCCGCAGGTGATCGTCATGGATTGCGCATTGCCGGAGATTAATGGCCTGCAGGCCACCCGCAAGATCCTGGAGTTCGCGCCTCAGACGCAAGTGTTGATGCTCAGCATGCACACCGAGGACACGTGGGTGCGGCAAGCGCTGGAAGCCGGCGCGCGCGGATACGTGCTCAAGAACGCCCTCGACCTGGAACTGGGTTCAGCCATCCGGCGCATCGTGAACGGCGAAACCGTGCTCGACACCCAGCTTTCGTTGCAACAGAGCCTCAAGGGCGAACGCAACAACGGATTGACCGCGCGCGAGGTGGAAATTCTGCAGCTGATCTGCGCCGGCAAGTCGAACAAAGAGATTGCGGCGGAACTGGATCTCAGTGTGAACACCGTGGCCGTGCATCGCGCGAACATCATGGATGCGCTCGGAATCCATAAGACGGCGGACTTGGTGGTGTACGCGATTCGCAACGGGCTGGTGAATCTTCCGTGAATCGCCGTTCATTCCTTCGGGGCGCGGCCCTCGCCGGGTGCCCCATCCTGGCTCGCGCGTCTGGCGAGTTAGGCTGGGGATTTCCTCAACCCGCTTCCCCCAACTCTCTCGGCTTCCACTTCACTGACGTGACTACGGCCTCGGGCATTCATTTTCGCCACAACAACGGCGCCTATGGCGGCAAGCTTCTGCCGGAAACGCTCGGCTCCGGCTGCGCGTTTCTGGACTATGACGCCGACGGCTGGCAGGATATCCTGCTGGTCAACAGCATGGACTGGCCGGGACATGTGCGCCAGAGGTCCACGCTCAAGCTGTATCGCAATAACCGCAATGGGACGTTCACCGACGTGACCCGCGAGGCCGGCCTCGACATCGAGATGTACGGCATGGGAGTCGCGGTGGGCGACTACAACAATGACGGCTTCCCTGACATTCTCATAACTTGCGTGGGCCAGAACCGGCTGTTCAGGAACACGGGAAAGGGCAACTTCATCGACGCCACCAACGCGAGCGGGCTCGGCAAAAGGCTGGGGTTCAGCACGTCAGCGCTGTGGTTGGATTACGACCGCGACGGGCTGCTCGACCTGTTCGTCTGCAATTATGTGAAGTGGTCGCCCGAGCACGACGTGTTCTGCAGCCTCGATGGAAAGCACAAATCCTATTGCACGCCGGAAGCCTACGTCGGGCAGACTTGCTGGCTCTTTCATAACCGCGGCCACGGCACTTTTGAGGATGTGACCGCATCGAGCGGTTTGTTTGACAGCAGTTCGAAGTCGCTGGGTGTAGCGATGATTGACTACGACCAGGATGGCTGGCCTGACCTGCTGGTCGCCAACGACACCGAGCCCAACAAGCTCTACCGCAATCAGCGCAACGGCACATTTCGCGATGTTGCCGTCGAAGCCGGGGTCGCGTTCAGCGCCGATGGCAAAGCCCGCGCCGGAATGGGCGTAGATGTTGGCGATTTCGATAACTCGGGTCGGCCCGGCGTCGCCATCACGAATTTCGATAGTGAGATGATCGGCCTGTATCGTGCCGAAGCCGGCGGGACTTTTGCGGATGTAGCAGTGCAAAGCGGCGTGGGCTTGGCCTCAAAGACAACCCTCGGCTTTGGTTGCACCTTCGTCGACTGCGATCTAGATGGTTCTCTTGACCTTATCGCGGTGAACGGGCACATCGATGACACGGTGCGGAACGTGCGCAATGTGGGTTACGCGCAGGCGCCGCAGCTGTTTCTGAACAACGGGAAGGGGAGTTTCCGCGAAGTCGGCGAGATGGCCGGCGGCGGGTTCAACGAGCCGAAAGTCGGCCGCGGCCTGGCGGTCGGCGACTTCGATAGCGACGGCGATCAGGACATTCTCATGACCACCAACAAAGGGCCTGCATACTTGTTTCGCAATGACCAAACCGCCGGCAACAAGAGCATTCGTTTTCGCCTGGTGGGAACGCAGTCCAACCGCGATGGCATTGGCGCGCAGGTCAAAATTCTCGCCGGCGGCGTGGAGCAGACAAGATTCGTTCGCACCGGATCCAGTTACCTGTCGCAATCGGAACTGCCGGTGACGTTTGGTCTGGGCAAGCGAGACAAGATTGATCGCCTGGTCATCTACTGGCCGAGTGGCCGCGCCGAAGAGTTCAAGGACTTGTCGTCGGGCCGGGGCTATGAAGTAACCGAGTCGAGGGGCATTCGCGCCATGAACAGCTTCTAGAGTGGCGGAAAGTGCGCATCAGACTTCAACATCTCCGCGCTAACGATCGCAGAGCCGGACCCGGCGAGGGCTAACGCTCCTGATATGCCACTCCTGCTGAAATCCGAGCCCAGCACTTCCTCCGACAGATCCTGCACGATGAAAAAGGGATCTCTTCTGATCGGGGCATTGCTCGCGCTGGGCTTTTTTGTCCGGCTGTTTGAAGCGGCATATCGCTATCTGAATGCCGATGAAGCTTTGCACTATCTTTTGAGTGTCGCACCTTCGGCGGCGGGGGCATACCACGCCAGCCTCACAACCGTGCACCCTCCGTTGCTGATCCTGTTCTTGCACTACTGGGGGATGCTGGGCCACTCCGAGCTGTTTCTGCGCCTTCCATCGCTCATGGCAGGGACAGCTTTTTGCTGGCTCATGTACCGCTGGCTCAGGTTGGTCAGCGACGATGATGTTGCCCTGTTCGGTCTCGTTCTGCTCCTGTTCTGTCCCGCATTGGTTCTCCTGTCCGCGGAAATACGGCAGTATGCATTACTGCTGTTCTTTTCGAGTGCCGGCCTTTACCTGCTGGAACTGGCCATTCAACAAGGATCGGCTTTGAAGATGCTGGCCTCCGCCGGTTTGCTGGCCTTGGCCCTTCTAACCCACTATTCATCGCTAGTCATCGCGCTTAGCCTCGGTGTGTACGCCTTGCTGCGTTTCATCAGTGCAAAGCCTTCCGCGAGAGTTTTGGCCGCCTGGGTTTTCGGGCAGTTATGTGCGCTGGCAATTGTGTGCTTTCTTTACCTCACGCACATTTCAAAGCTGGAAAGCCGCGGGGCGGCGGAGAACATTGCCGCAACCTACCTGCGGCGATCGGTTTTACAGCCCGGCGAAGATCATGTGCTCCCGTTTGTACTGCGAGCCAACTTGCGGCTCTTTCACTTTTTTTTCTACCAGGGAGCGGTGGGGGTTATTGCCCTGGTTTTGTTCTTAGCGGGCATCACGGTGCTGCTCCGGCGACGCGCAGGCGCAGCACAACCGCATCGGCCTTCTGATCGGGTGCTGGCCGCGTTCTTCCTCACTCCCTTTGCGGTCAATTGCGCGCTCGCCGTGCTTCGCATCTATCCCTATGGCGGCACCCGCCATAACTCGTACCTGGCCATTTTTCTATTTCCTGCCATTGCGCTGGCTCTCGCACACTGGCAGGGGCGGTGGAAAGCGCAGAAGATCATCCTGATCATCACCGTGTCAGCCATCTGTCTGGCCTTCCCGGCGCCGACCGATCAGTACATTTCCCTCAAAGATCAAGATCGCGCCCGCATGCTTGCCGCCACCGAAGTTCTAGCGAAGCTGCCGCCCGGTTCCTCGATCTTTACGGACGACCAGGGCGCGCTGACCTTGAGTTATTACTTGTGCCATCACCAGGTCGCGCAGATCGAACATGCCGAGCCTTTTATGAAGTCCGCCTGCGGAGATTCATCTGTTGTTGCCCTCGATCCAGGCAAGTGGATCTTCAAGGCGGATACTTTTACGCGGGAATTGCACCAGGCCCGGCGAAAATACGACTGGAACAGCACAACATCTCTCTGGCTCTTTCAGGCAGGCTGGTTCGTCGACAAGGAATCAGAACTGCGCCAGCAACTTCAGGCATACGGATGCGCGCCGGGAACTCAATACGGGCGGAATATTCTGTTGTGCCGGTTGGCTCTGCCGGCGGAGTGATTCGCACGGCACTATGGCGCGGAAGGTCTGTTGATTTTGCAGACGCGAATGTTGGCGCCGAAGTTGCGGGTCTCTTCGCAACCCGAGTAACGCAACTCGTCATTCCACGCACTACCCTGATCCTCAATCCACCCCGTCTGAAACAACCACAAGGAGGACGCCGTCGGCACGGTGTTCCACGCCAACTTCACTGCCATAGGCAGTTGCTGCAATTCGAATCCGCCCTGGCTGCCAACCAGTGTCAGCAAGCGATCGTCATTACAGCGGGCTTCTAAAATTCTCGTCGGTGTCGGTCCAAACGGCAGGCCCGCATGCTTCCCGCACAAATAGTAGCCCAGCACAAGTCCACTTTGATAATCGGTAAGCACGGTTGATGCCTGCGGCTGCGAGCGCAGCGCGGACACGGCTTCAGCCATCAACTTACGGCTTTGATTACGCGGCCGAATGAACGGACCCGTGGGCGCGGCGAAAACGTTACAGATCACCAGCAGGACGATCAGGATGAGAAGCTTGGCGGGAAATTGCCGAAGGAGCGGAAAGTTGATCTGATCCACCGCGATCGCAATACCGGCAAGGGCGAATAGCTCCAGCACAACGTCGTGCCTGGTTCCACCGTACGGGTACACGCCGGCAAAGGCCGTCGCCAGCATAAGAAGGAATGGCAAGACCAGCAAAACGGCCACCGGGCGGCTCACGCGGCGTGAGACCTTTTCGCCTGCACCTCGAAAGAGCGCAATTACGGCCACACAGAAGAGAGCCAGCAGGAGAACGCCGATCGTGCCGTGGCTGAAAAAGTAGCGAAACAACCGGACCGTCTTGCTGGCGGCGAAGCTCAACGCGTGATCTCCTCCGGGATGAAATATGGAGGTGCGTAGCCAGGTGGAGGCAATTTCGGACGGCAAACCGCTGCTGCGCAGCCTGGAAATCTGCGTCACGAATAAGATTGTGCAAATTCCGAGCGCGACCAGTTGCCCCAGAACCCAGGCCACCCTGGTCTTGGTGCCCGTGCGGGAAGTTACCAGCCTTGCCAGGGCGTAGATCCCGGCAGTGGCCGCAAAAATCAGTGCGGAGTAGTGCGTGAGCAGAGCCAGCCAGAGGGACACGGCTGACCATGCCATTTGCATCCACGAATCGGATTGCAGCGAGCGCTCCAGAAAGTACAGGCACGCGGCACAACCCAGGAGCATGAGCGAATACTGCCGCACCTCAGCCGACAAACTGATCAGTGAAGGAGAGAACAGCGCGAGCGCGAGGGCCAAAGCTGCAGCATTCTCGCCGGCAACCTCTCTCACCCAGAGAAACAACAGCCAGCAAAACAACACGCCGGCGGCGACAAACGGCAGGCGCAGCAAGAATTCGGAGGTTCCCAGCTTCATCCATCCATGCAGCAGCAGGAACATGAGCGGAGGATGCGCGGTCGTGAGGCTTGCCTTGTAGGTGAGCCAGAAAGATGGCTGTGCGGAAATGAAGTAGTGCAACGCCTCGTCGGGATTCAGAAAGTTGCGCGCGGCAAGTTCCAGACGGATGGCTGCGCCCGCTCCAACCAATGCCAAGCTCATAAATCGGCCGGGCATGCGATGGACAGTTACGCTGCTGGACACGGTTGTGGCGGCCGTGGACATTGAAGGTTTCATTTTAGCTGGGCTGATGGCCGGCTCCGGAGCAATGATCCTTCGGGCCAACTGGTAGACTCAGACCACAGCAGCTTCCAAAGTATGGGAAACATCGCGGCCAGTGAGGCCCCATCACATCCGTCAGCCGTTCAGCCGGCCACGCGTTCTTCGCATTCCACAACAACCATTCTTCTGATCGCGGCATGGTTTGGCCTGTTCGCCGGACTGGTTGAAGGGATGTTGCTTCTGGTTTTCCAGCGCATCAACTGGGCGCAATGGGCACGCATGCTGCACGTCTCGAAAGATATTGTGTGGATTTCGCCCATCGTGGACGGCTGCGTCTTCCTGCTGATGGCGGCTGTTCTTGCGATTGCCTCTTGGCTGGCGCCCCGTCTGCCGGCTTCCCGCATCGCCTTTTTCGTATTTACGTTCTTGACGGCTTATTACTGGCTGCTGACCACAGGGCGGCTGTATCGCCGCGCATCGCTACTGCTGGCGCTGGGGGTTGCGGTCGCGCTCACTCGCTGGGCGATGCGTCACCGCCCTGCTGCCATGCGCGCGCTGAGACGTTCGCTGCTGCCTTTGGCCGCTGTGTTTATAGCCGCGCTCATCTGTACGCAAGGCGGGCCTTGGGTACGCGAGCAGTGGACCACCTCTCATTTGCCGGCCGCGCCTTCCGCGGCACCCAACGTGCTGGTGATCGTAGTCGATACGCTGCGCGCCGATCACTTGTCCTGCTACGGCTACCCGCGCAAGACCAGTCCCGAGATCGACAAAGTCGCCGCCCGCGGAGTTTTGTTTGAAAACGCGATCGCGCCATCTTCCTGGAGTTTGCCATCGCATGCTTCGCTGCTGACCGGACGCGCGGTGCACGAGCATGGAATGGGCAACGTTGAACCCATGCCGTGGCTGGGCTGGGGCACACGGGCGCTGAACGGACTGCCAACTTTGCCTGAACAACTGAGCAGCCAGGGATATCGCACCGGCGCATTCTCCGCCAACCGCATTTACTTCACCAGCAATGTGGGCCTGGGCCGGGGGTTCCTCCACTTTGAAGACTACTTCGACAGCATTGGAGATGATTTTGTTCGATCTCAGTTCGGGCGGGAGTTCGCGCGCCTCTACATGAACCGCAGCGCCAAGAGCAAGTTTACCCATGCCTTTTATCGACTGGGGCTCGGCCACTGGCTGGACAAGGATTCCGAAGGATCGGGCGACTACGGCGGCGCCTTCGGCATCCGCAAGCGCGCGGACGAGGTGAACCGCGAGGTCCTCGACTGGACGCAGCGAGATTCGAAACATCCGTTTTTCGTTTTTTTGAACTACCTGGACGTGCACTATGCCTACGGAGGACCGCGAGGCTATCCCAAGCCCAGCTGGGACCAGGGCACAACCATCGACGAATACGACGCTGGCCTGAAGTACGTAGACGATTACATTGGCCGCTTACTGGGGGTGTTGGACCGGCGCGGCCTCTTGAAGAACTCGCTGGTGGTCATCACGTCCGATCATGGCGAGTCCCTCGGCGATCATGGCCTTAGCTTTCACGGGGCAGCGCTGTACCGCGAGCTCATCCATGTGCCGCTCATCATTTCTTACCCAGGGCACATCCCGGCAGGAACACGAATTTCTCAGCCGGTGGGCAATGCAGCGATCGCAGCCACGATCAGCCACATCGTGGACGGGAGTGCGAGCGCGTTCCCCGGGCCATCCCTCGACGCGTATTGGCAAGGAAAGAGCGAATCAGCAGGCGCTTCGGAGCCGGCTGAGAACGAAGCGCGTGTTGTTTCTGAGCTTCCCCAAACCAACACGATCGTGGCGCAGGATCGCGTCATGCAGGGCAAAGAGCCCTTGGCAACGGACGGCTGGATGCGCTCCGTGATCACGCCTCGCTGGCACCTGATCACCCACGAAAAGGACGGGGCGCAGCTGTACGACTGGAACTCCGATCCCAAGGAAGAGAAGAACCTGATCAACACCGCACCAGGAGAGAATGCGGCGTCGGGGTTACGCTCTTCTTTAAACCTGACGAAACGTCGGTGATTTGACGCACAATAACGCAGCAGATGCTTGATTCTGAATGGGTTGCTTGGTGCGCATTTTCTAATATTTTTGCTTTATTGCCGAGAGTGGCCTTGCGGATGAGAATGTCTCCAACGTCCTCATAGTAATGGCCACCTCCGGCCTGAGAATTGAGGAGTTCAACCCACGAAGCTAAAGCCGCCCGACAAGGGCGGCTTTGGTTTGTGCGCCGGTTTTCCCCCAAGTTCCGCCCCGCGGCCCTCGTACTTTCCGCGATGAGTATAATGAGCGGTTCCTGAAATGCCGTTAGGGAACTGTCGAGGTATGCGATGGCCCAAAATGCTGATCCCTTGTCATCTACGCGTCGCGGTTTCCTGGGAACCACGGGCGCTGTGCTCGCCGGCGCGGTGGCAGGTCCACATGGCTTTGCTGCGGCGGCGCAGTCCAAGGAAGGTTCGGGCAGGTCAGCGCCCAAACCGCGGCGCAAAATTCTTATCGGCGTTTTCGACCCGGTGTTTCCCGACCTCACTCTCGACCAATTACTAGATAAGTACGTCAGCCTGGGGGTTGAAGCAGCCGAGATCGGCACTGGAGGTTACCCAAAGGACCAGCATTGTCCGGCGCAGCAACTGCTCGACGATCCGGCGAAGCTGAATGCCTGGCGCAAGAAGTTTGAAGACCACAACATTCAGATCGCGGTGTTGAGCTGCCATGGCAATCCGGTGCATCCGGATCGCAACATCGCCGAGCGCGATGATCAATTATTTCGCCGCACGGTTTTGCTGGCGGAGAAACTGGGCGTGAAGGTCATTGTGGGATTTTCCGGCTGCCCGGGAGCGAACCCGACCGACGCCAATCCCAACTGGATCACCTACCGCTGGCCTCCCGAGTATGCGGCCGCGCAGGACTGGCAGTGGAAGGAGAAACTTGTCCCTTACTGGAAAGGGGCGGTGAAGTTTGCGCGCGATCACGGCGTGCGGCGCATTGCCCTGGAAATGCACCCGAATTTCTGCGTCTACAATCCGCTTACACTGCTGAAACTGCGCGACGCAGTCGGTGAAGAGATCGGCGCCAACAACGATGTGAGTCATCTTTTCTGGCAAGGCTGCAATCCGGTGGAAGTGATCCACATGCTGGGCAAGCAGGGCGCCATCTATCATGCGCACATGAAGGACACGGTGCTCTTTCCGGATAAGGTGGCGCGTTACGGCGTGCTGAATTTCGTCTTTGAGAAGCAGGATTTGGAGACCGCGTCGGATGCATTTCGCGCCGTGGGATACGGCCACGGTGCCAGTACGTGGAAAGACGTCGTGCGCGCGTACATGGATGTCGGTTACGATGGGATTTTCAGCGTTGAGAATGAAGATCCGATTCTGTCGGGAGAAGTGGGCGTCGAGCGCGCGTTGTACGTGCTCAAGAACGTGCGTGAAGAACTTTTAACCGAGCAGGTGTAGCGCGGGTCTCCCGACCCGCCCCACGGGCAGGTCGGTAAGGCAGCGGGGCGTCGCTCCGCTGGACGGGTCTGGAGATCCGTTCGCGACAAAAAAAGGTGACGAGTCTATGCATCGCAGAACTTTTATTGGAAGGGCAGGCGCGGCGATGGTCATGAGCCGCTTTTCTTTTTCCTGGGCGGCTACGCAGCATCGCATCGAGCGGATCGGGCTTGAGCTTTACACGGTTCGCGACGCGCTCGGCAAAGACTTCGAGGGAACGCTGTCGCGGGTGGCAAAGATCGGGTACAAGGAAGTCGAGTTCGCCGGATATTTTGAGAACCTCTCCAGGCTGAATCCTCCGCCGAAACGCACCCGCGAAATTCTGCATGGCGATGGCCTGACCGCTCCCTCTTCCCACGTCGCCTACACGGCGCTTTCGCCGGAAAACTGGCCCAAAGTCCTGGAGGCGGCGGCGGTCATCGGGCACAAGTACATCGTGAATCCCTCCATCGACCGCCAATTGGCCAAATCCGCCGACGGCTGGAAGCGGGCTGCCGAAACCTTCAATCGGGCAGGCAAGGAGAGCCTGCGATCGGGAATTCAACTTTGTTATCACAATCATGTTGAGGAATTTCAGCCCATCGATGGCAAGCTGCCTTACGACATTCTCCTCACTGAAAGCGATCCCCAATTGCTGAAGATGGAAATGGATCTCGGTTGGGCACATCACGCCGGCGCGGATCCGCTGAAATATT
Source organism: Terriglobales bacterium (assembly GCA_036376415.1). Taxonomy (GTDB): domain Bacteria; phylum Acidobacteriota; class Terriglobia; order Terriglobales; family Acidobacteriaceae; genus Gp1-AA145. The sequence continues at coordinate 14,043 of DASVAJ010000041.1, read as the reverse complement.
TCTCCAGGTATCCGGGGCGGTTTCCCCTGGTTCACGTGAAGGATTTCGATAAGAATGGCAATATGGCGGACGTGGGCAAGGGCGTGATCGACTGGAAAGCGATTTTCGCGAAAGCGGACCTGGCGGGTATTAAGCATTACTTCGTTGAGCACGATCAACCCAAATCACCGTTTGAAAGCATTCAGACAAGCTACGAATATCTGAAACAGTTGCGGTTTTAGGAGTTTCCTCGGTGTCACTCTGTGTTCTCAGGGATTCCGTTCTTCCTTAAAACCGCAGAGGGCACAGGGTGTCACAGAGCAATCCAACATTCTCATGGCTCAAGTCATTCGCTCTCCCAAGGTTTTTGACGTTTGCATCATCGGCTCCGGCGCGGCGGGAGGCACCGCCGCCAAAGTGCTCACCGAAGGCGGCTTGAATGTGGTGATGCTTGAAGCCGGTCCGCCGGTGAATCCGATGAAGGACTACAAGGAGCACGTGTGGCCCTATCAGTTGCCGCACCGCGGCGCGGGCGTGGGCGGCAAGGCGATGGCCGATTTCGGCGAGTTCCTCGCGCCGAACGGCTCGTGGGAAATCGAAGGCGAACCCTACACTACCGCCCCCGGATCCCGCTTTCATTGGTTTCGCTCGCGGATTGTCGGGGGGCGCACCAATCATTGGGGACGCATTGCACTCCGCTTCGCCCCCGTCGACTTCCAAGCGCGATCCAGCGACGGCATGGGGGACGATTGGCCGATCACTTACCAAGACGTCGCTCCTTATTACGATAAAGTCGAGTCCTACATCGGCGTATTCGGCACCAAAGAGAATGTTCCCAGCGCCCCCGACGGCGTCTTCCTGGCGCCGCCGAAGATGCGCTGCACGGAAACCATCGTCAAGAAAGCCTGCGACAAGCTCAACATCATCTGTATTCCAGCACGGCTGGCGATTATTACCAAAGAGCACAATGGACGCGCCGCTTGCCACTACTGCGCGCAGTGCGGACGCGGCTGCATCACGGCCTCAAACTTCAGCTCCAGCCAGGTCCCCATTCCCGATGCGCAAAAGACCGGGCGCTTTACGCTGATCACCGGCGCGATGGCGCGCGAGATCACGGTCAACAAGGATGGCAAGGCCGAGGCGGTTTCCTACATCGACAAGGCCACGCGCACGGAAAAGAAGATTTACGCGAAGGCGTTCGTGGTGGGCGCGAGCGCTTGCGAGTCGGCGCGGCTGCTGCTGAACTCGAAGTCGTCGCTGTTTCCCAATGGCCTCGCAAATTCCTCGGGCGTAGTAGGCCGCTATTTAACCGACAGCGTCGGCAGTTCCGGCTGGGGCCATTTTCCGCAATTGACGAAAGTTCCTGCGCATAACCACGACGGCGTTGGCGGCATGAATATGTACATGCCGTGGTGGAAGTTTGACCGCAAGAATGAATTCCTCCGCGGATACCACATTGAATTCGGCGGGGGGCGCAACATGCCAGGGGTCGGCGAATTTTATGGTGTGTGCGAGGAAGTCGAGGGATATGGCGCAAGCCTGAAGCAGACCTGCCGCGAACGATATGGAACCTACATCGGCTTTGCCGGCCGCGGCGAGATGATTCCCAACCAGCGCAGTTACTGCGACATCGATCCCGGTGTTGTCGACGAGTGGGGAATTCCCGTGCTCCGCTTCCACTGGGAGTGGGGCGAGAACGAAATCAAGATGGCGCGCGATATGCAGGAAACCTTTCGTGCCATCGTCGAGTCGATGGGCGGAACCTATTACAACGGCTCCTCAAAATGGCCGGTGACCAATCCCAACGGCATTCAAGACGGCGGCGTCATCATTCACGAACTCGGCGTGGTCCGCATGGGCAATAGCCCAAAGACGTCAGCGCTCAATGGCTATTGCCAGGCGCACGATGTGAAAAATGTATTCGTAACCGACGCGGCTTCGTTCGTAAGCAATCCCGACAAGAACCCGACGCTGACAATCATGGCGGTGTCATGGCGCGCATCGGAATATTTGCTGGACCAGGCGAAGAAGGGAAGTCTGTAGGATTTTGTAATTTGGTAAACGGGTAATTCTGTAATTTGAAATCCGCAGCATTGCATTGCGTCTACCCGAGGGCAGCGCTACCAGGCGCGAATCGCGAAGCCGCGGTAGGATGAAGCCCAGGGCGCAAACCCTGAGTGACTGGAGCCCCAGCGGGGCGAGAGACCGGAAACGCAGCGCACATTGGCGGATTGGGATCCACGAATGAGCAAAACAATTTCACGACGCGACGTTCTCAAATCTCTGACCATAGGTGCCGCAGCAACTTCCGTGTTGCGCGTTATTCCGGCGCACGCCGCCGAATATGCGCACCGCATGATCGCGACAGAAAAGGCGACCAGCCCAACCAGGGTCTATGCTCCAAAATTTTTCCCTGCGCACCAGTACAAGACACTGCAAACACTTTGCCAGACCATCATCCCCGCGGATTCTGAAACTGGCGGCGCCATCGAAGCCGGCGCGCCCGAGTTTATCGACCTGCTCACGAGCGAGAACCAGGATTATCAACTGACTCTGGGCGGCGGTTTGATGTGGCTCGACAGCACGTGCTCGGATCGCTACGGGAAGGTCTTCCTCGACTGTTCGCCGGAGCAGAAAAAAGAAATTCTGGACAAGATTGCCTACCGCAAGAATGCGCTGGCTGATTCATCGCTCGATCAGGGCATTGAATTTTTTTCCTTTCTCCGGAATATGACGGCTGACGGCTTCTTTACCAGCGAGATCGGGATCAAGTACCTCGACTACATCGGCAACGACTATCTTCCGGACTTTCCGGGGTGCCCGCCCGTGCCGGGGCTTTGAGCCGCAATTTTCTTCACTGCAGAAATGATCAAGTCAGGCCGGCGCAGCGGAATGTCGTGGCCACTGCCGGTTGCGACAACCAGCTCTGCATGGGTCGACAAGCTGAGCTTCTGTTTTTGTATCAGCTCCCATTCCGCGCCCTCCACGACGTAAGGAAACGACGGATCGCGCGCGATCACAATCAGCGGAATATTTCCCAGGCTGGTGATTGCGCGAACTTGCCGCGCACACGCCGCCCGCTCGGCGTTCTCGCGGTAATAGGTGGCATACAGACTTGGCCGGCAGGTGATCGCCTGTTTTTCGCCGCGCAGGTCTGAAGGAGCCGCGCCCCCGCACCATCCCCGCCAGCGCGGCAGCCCCAAGGGAATTAAGAACTGCACCGCTCGGATCGTAACCAGCCGTCGGAGCGGAAAGGGGTAATGAGAAAGCGCGGGCGGACCATCGACCAGCACCAGTCCGCGGACTTCGTTCGGAAACTTGTGCGCGAACATCACCGCGTTGTAACTGGCAAAAGAGTGCGCAACCAGCATGTAGGGCGACGGTTCTCCGGCAGCGTGCAGCAGCGAGTGCAACTCTTCCGCCATGGCACTGGGCATACGAGCACGGGGGCTCGGATCACTCCATCCGTAACCGGCTCGATCATAGGCGCACACTCGCGTGAAGCGCGCGAGTTCCGGTTGGACCAGGCGCCAGTCGAGATACGAGCCTTCAAGGCCGTACTCGAGAACCACCGTTGGCCCGTTGCTGCCTTCACAATGGATGTGCAGCTTGTATCCGCCGATGTCAATCAGTCTTCCCGCTGGCCGATACAGTTCAGCATCACGGCGAGAGGCGTTCCGCTCGTACAAAAAACCCGCGGCCGCCGCAATTACCAGCAGGATCGCCTCGCACGCGACCACGTATCGCGCGATGCGCGCCAGCATTCTCGCGACCTCGTTTTGCCCAGGCAGGGTTACAGATGCAATGAGCAACAGCACAGGAAGCCCGACACCCGCAAGGACGGCCCAACGCACGGGATGGAAGCTCTGCGAAATTTCCCACCTCCGAAGCCGGAATTATAACGGGCCGCTCACGGCGGCCCTTCATTGCAACTTGCGGGAAAGCCGCACCCCTTTGATAAATTGAATTCGCGAGGAGGCTTTATGGCAATGAGCTACACCAGTCCCGGCGGTGCGGTAACTCATACGATGGTCACCACCCAGTTCGAACTGGACGGATTTCGCGTGGTGCGCACGCTGGGCGTTGTCCGCGGAATAGTTGTGCGTTCGCGCTCGATTCTTGGGACCATTGGAGCCAGCCTGCAGACCCTGGTCGGCGGGAACATCACTCTCCTGACCCAACTGTGCGAGAAGACACGGGCTGATGCATTTGATTTGATGCTGAAGCATGCAGCCGAACTCGGCGGCAATGCTGTCGTGGGCGCACGCTATGATGCGACCGAGATTATGCAGGGCGTAACCGAAGTGCTGGCGTACGGAACTGCCGTGCGCGTCGAGCCCATTGAAAAATGATGCGGGGAAGCTTGCTGCACATCATCGGCTATGGCTGGCTGGCGTTTGGCGCGTATTGGGTTGGGATAAATCTGCGGCGGAAGCCCGCTGACACGGGGCATAGGGACCGCTCCAGACCGTTCCGGTTTGCCTTTCTCGCAATCACGTTCGCGGCTTTATTTCTCGAGCGGCATAGGATTCGGCCGCTCCTGCTCATCATCATCGCCGTGCTTTGGGGCGGCGTGAGCCTGCACTGGGTTTCTTCTGGCCAATCGAGCCGCAGCGGCGAGTTCCGATTCTATCGTCCACTGCGCCTTCTCATTCTTGCGGTTACGTTCACGCTCCTTTTCTGGGATCAGGCCGCAAAAGGATTGCTCGGCCGAACTGTGCTGCCTGGACAAGCTGGGGTTGCGGCCTTTGGATTCCTGGCCGCTCTGCTTGGCCTGGCCATCGCGCTGTGGGCACGCATTCACCTGGGAAGCTACTGGAGCGACAGAGTTGTTTTACGCGACGATCACCAACTCATCCGCGCGGGCCCCTATGCGTATATGCGCCATCCCATCTACTCGGGAGTGCTGCTGGCCGTGCTTGGAACGGCCTTGATCGTGGACCAGTGGCGGGGAGTGCTCGCGTTCGCGCTGCTGTTCACCAATTACGCGGTTAAGGCAAAGCGCGAGGAACGTATTCTGGCCGACCGGTTTGACCAAGGATTCGAAGAACATCGCAGAGGCACGGGATTTCTACTGCCCCGTTTTCACCGATAAATGCTGCAACCGCGACTCTTCCCGGCCAGGGAAGCCAGAGGCTCAAAAGGCGGCACGAGCACACCTGTTTCTGTCGAGTCTTGCTCCTCCTTAGCGCACACTCCAGTTTGATTCCTGGCCGGCTCAGGGCGGCAATCACCGGCAAGCCAGCATCTTTCTCGATGTGGGATGCTCTAGACGCGCAGCTTACCTGAATCAAGGATTGCGGATTGTTTCAGCGGCACTGGCCTTCGGGATTCTTTGCTGGATTCCCTCGTGCGGCGGCAGTAGTGATTCCATCTGCCACTGCACTCCCTCCGCCCCAGCTTCGCAGGATTTTCGCCATGCCGAAAAGCATGTGCCCCTGCCAGATGTTGCACCCACCGAAACCACGGTTGGAGAAATCCTGACCTGGCCGACTGGACCGGATCCGACCAACAACACCCCCCGCAGCGGCCGTGAACTCACCCTCTATCACGTCGCGTCCGCGTTCTTGCAGAGCGCACGCTTGATGACCTTCGATTGCGACATTCACCTGGAGATTTCCGATATGCCGGACAAAAATGCGCCGCGGGTGATTGTCGAGACGCCGATCGACAGCGAATACTGCGGCAACCGGCAGGCCCTTCAAGCGGCGCTGGCCAAACACGGTTTCCGATTGCGCTATCTCAGCAACTCGCAGCTCAACCAGGCCGAGTTGCCCCAGCCGTTGCCGGCTTCAGTCTTGGGGCTGGCATTTCGCGACTTCGAACACAGCCGCGGCTCGCAACAGGTTGCGACGCCCTGGGAGTTGCACCCGGCGGAAGTGACGGTGTTGCCGTGAGCGCGAGTTCCCGGTTGGCAATTTGAGCATCCAGGCCCTGTCCAAGATTGGGACAAATTTCCACAGGCTCAGCAACTCTGCTGATTGGGCTTAGGCCCCCGCGAACCACAATCAAAAACACCATTCCTAGTGGTATCCCGAGCAGTTATCCGCAATTTGTTGAGTTTTTCGGATTGGGCCATTTTGCCCGTGCTTGACCTACAAGTTTCTTGTTGACAGCAAAGCGTTTAGGCGTAAGATGTGGTCAAAAGTGGTAGAAAGTGGTTAATGCGGTAGAGATCGTGGGCAAATTGACAAAATCCGGAGGCGGCAGTGGTCTTCAAGGCTGACGCGCTCATATATGGCCCTAACGAACCTACAAAAACCGAGTTTTGCGTTGCTTTTACCTCCCTGGTGGCGGCTATCGCCGCAAAAGCACGGCAACCTGACGGGCCTGGTAGCCCGCCAGCACACAGCCTAACTCATGTTTCGCGGCAATCACCCAACTCGCGTCGACGAAAAGGGACGGCTGAAGGTCCCCGCCGAATTCAAGCGCGTGGTCGACGAGAAATACGGGCAGCAATTTTACATCACCAGCTTCGATGGGAAGGTTGCACAAGTTTATCCCTTCGAGGAATGGGAGCGGATCGAGCAGAAACTGGCGGGGCTCTCCACCTTCAATCCTACGAAGCGGAAGTTTCTCGATCGCACGAACTACTGGGGGCAGCAAGTCGAGATCGACGGCCAGGGGCGATTGCTGATGCCGCAACTGCTGCGGGAAGCAGCCGGACTGAAGGGCGAAGTGGCTGTGACCGGCATGCTGACCTACCTGGAAGTGCGGAACCTCGAAGCCTATCGCCGCGAGATCGAGGAGAACAAGTTCACGCCCGAGGATGAGAAGACGTTGGACGAACTGGGTATCTAGTCAATCCCATCAAACGGAGAGACGCCGTTAGATGGGAGCCCAAAGATATGGGCGAGTTTTTGAAAGACACCCCCGAGCGGGGTGGGCATGGCAGGAAAGAAGAGTTTGGCCATGTTCCGGTTCTTTTAAAAGAAGCGATCGACTTTTTAGCCGTCCGGCGTGGCGGGACCTATATCGATTGCACGGTGGGCCTAGGCGGGCACAGTTACGAAATCGCAAAACGCCTCGGCGCACCGGGTCATTTGATTGGCTTCGATAAGGATCCGCAGGCGCTGGAGAGAACAGGCGTCAGGCTTCAGGCGTCAGGCGTCAGGCCGGAAGATTGGCCAGCGGTCAAACTCATCCACGGATCGTTCTCGAGTTTGGCCGACGACCGAAGACCGAAGACCGACGACCGGGTTGACGGAATTCTCGCCGACCTCGGAGTCAGCAGCCTGCAGTTCTCCGAACCCACGCGCGGCTTTAGTTTTCAGGCGGAAGGACCTCTGGACATGCGGATGAATCCGCAGTCAGAGTTGACCGCCGATCAAGTGGTAAACCAGTTCGACGAGCGCGAGCTTGCCGACCTGATTTACGAATTCGGTGAGGAAAGGAGGTCGCGGAGAATCGCCAGAGCCATTGTCCGGTCGCGGCCGGTGCGATCCACTGCGCAACTTGCAGCGGTCGTTTCCGCCGCGGCCCGGCCAATGAATCAGGCTGAACGCAGAATTCATCCCGCGACGCGAACCTTTCAGGCTCTCCGAATCTTCGTAAACCGCGAGTTGGACGACCTGCGGCAGTTGCTGGAAGCAGCGCCGCAGCTGCTGAAACCGGGTGGACGGCTGGTGATCATCAGCTTCCACTCGCTGGAAGACCGGATCGTGAAAGACGCGATGCGGGAGGGCGCGAGGCAAGGGCAGTACAAGTTGCTGACCAAGAAGCCAGCGACGCCCAGTGAGGAAGAGATCGCTTCGAACCCGCGGGCCCGCAGCGCGAAATTGCGGGCAGCGGAAAGGATTTAACTCTGTGGCCTCTGTGGTTACAGCTTGGGTTCGAAATTCTGAACCCGAACACGGACGCACACAGAAAAAATAAGAGTGCCGCAACGCACCGGACGCGGGCAAGACGCCCACGCCAATTGGTTCTAGGTAGGAATTCACGCACGAGGCAACGCCAATGTATACGGGAACCCTGATTGATGATCTGATCGCGACGGTCGAACGCGCGGAAACCAGCCCCCGCCTTGACCCGGAGCAGGAAGCCAAACTCGCCTACTGGTACGAGCTCGCACAAACTGAACTCGACCACTACGAACTCGCCGGGGTGGCTTAAGATGGCAGCCGCCGCGGTTCAGGTCGCAAGTACTGCTCCCCGCCGCCATCCATGCTGGACGGGGACACCGGAAGTTTATTTCAGCAAATCGATCGACAATTCGCGTTTGGTGAAAGTGGAAGATCCGCGCCGCGCGCGCGAGATGCGGCAGTTCGGCATCGCTCTGGGCTGTCTATTCCTGTTTGTGATGGCGTACGCCTTCCAGCATTTCAAGGCCATCGAGTATGGATACAAGATCGAGTCTTTGAAATCGCAGCGCCAGAGCCTGGTGGAAATCAATCGGGCGTTGCGTTTGGAAGAAGCGTCGCTGCGCGATCCGGAGCGCATCGACCGCATGGCGCGCGAATTGGGGCTGCAGACGCCGCAAGCCGGGCAAGTGGTTCGCATGGAAACAGCCTTGCCGGAAGCTTCCGGTTCTGTGGTTGCCAGTTTGACGCCGGTTTCGGTGGTTTCGACGAGATAGCTTTCTCCTCAGGGTTGTCATTCCGAGCGGAGTTCGTCATCCGCTTTGGCATGACTGAACGCAGGCGAGGAACCTGCTGTTGTGCTGCCATTGAGCAGAACAGCAGGTTTCTTCACTACGCAGAATGAATGGCTACGCTCATCATTCCGCTTTCGGTCGAAATGACAGAACTGAAAAAAATGAATTGATTTTCGGCGGCTAACCGGCCGCCGTATTTGTCTGAGGAAATTGCGTGGCCGCCAGCACAGCGCGTAACAGCACGAACCTTCGCCTCTACCTCCTGACTGGCGTTTTTGTTCTTTGGTGCTGCAGCATCTGTGCCCGCCTGGTCTACCTGCAAATCTTTCGCTACGGCACCTTTGAACAGAGGGCGCAGCATCAGCAGCAGAGGACTGAGGAGCTGTCAGCTCCCCGCGGCGTGATTTTCGATCGAAATGGGCAAGCGCTGGCCATGTCCATCAATGTGGACTCGGTGTTCGCGGTACCCAGCGAGATGCCCAAGCCCGCGAGCACGATTTCTTTGGTCGCCCGCATCACCCGGCAAGATCCGCGCGAACTGCTGGCGCGCTGCGAAGCCGCCAAAAGTTTCTGTTGGCTGGCGCGCAAGCCCGACCCGGAAATTTCCGCGCGGATTCGTTCTCTAAACCTTCGCGGCGTCTACTTCCAAAAGGAGCCCAAGCGCTACTACCCGAAGAGTGAGTTGGCGGCCCAGGTGCTCGGGTATGTCGGCATGGACGACACCGGACTAAGCGGGATTGAACGCGAATACGAAAGCCAGTTGCATGGCCGTCCCGGCGAGATGATCATCTCCGTCGACGCCCGCAAGCGCTGGTTTGGCAGCGTCGAGAAGCAGCCACAGCCCGGTGAAAATATCGTCCTCACCATCGACGAAAAGATTCAGTACATCGCGGAACGCGAACTCGAAACCTCAATGGAGCAGACCCACGCCATTGCCGGCACCGTGGTTGTGGAGAACCCCCATACCGGCGAAATTCTGGCGCTGGCAAACCGGCCCACCTTCAATCCGAATCTCTCTAAGGAAATTACGCCTGCGAAGCTCAAGAATCATGCGGTCAGTGATGCCTACGAGCCGGGCTCGACGTTCAAACTGGTGACCATTTCCGCCGCAGTCGATCAGGGTCTGGCCCGCCCCAACGAATTGATCGATTGCCAGCGGGGATCGATCGTGCTGTTCGGCCACCGCATTCACGACTGGCACCCCTGGGGCGTGATCCCGGTTTCGGAAGTGCTCGCCGAGTCGAGCGACGTCGGCGCCATCAAGATCGCCCTGCGCATGGGCGACGAGCGCATGTACAAATACATCCGCAGCTTTGGATTTGGGCAGCAAACCGGAATCGAACTGCCAGGCGAAACCCGCGGAATGACCAAGCCGCTCTCCCGCTGGTCAAAGATTTCCATCGGCGCCATCGCCATGGGTCAGGAGATCGGCATTTCTCCGCTGCAGCTTTCGCAGATGATCTCGAGCATCGCCAACGACGGAGTGCTGGTGAAGCCGCAAATCGTCGCCGGCGAGGTCGCCTCGAAGGATGCGCCGCAGAAAGTCGCGTTTCATCCGATTGAAGAACATCGGGCCGTTACCACCACAACCGCTGCGTTGATGCGCCAAATGATGCAGGGGGTCGTAACCTACGGCACCGGGCGCAAAGCCGCGCTCGAAGGCTACAGTGCCGGGGGGAAGACGGGCACGGCGCAGAAATTCGATCCCGCTATCCACAAATATTCCCATTCCAAATACGTGGCATCCTTTGCCGGCTTCGCGCCACTTAACAATCCGGAGATCGTCGTGGTTGTAGTTGTCGATACCCCGATTGCCCCGACCACCATCCAGCGCGAAGGCGGTTGGGTAGCGGCACCGGTATTCCACCGGGTGGCGCAGCAGGTGCTCGAGTACCTGCATGCCCCGCATGATCTGGAAATTCCGGCAAACCGGCAGACGCTGCTGGCCACGGCCAAGGCGGCGGATAAGGACTTGGAAGAAGGCTCACCGGATCATCCCGGCGAAGAACTTGAAAGCGACGCTGTGGACACGGTTCCGAATCCTGTTTCCGCGCCGGAACCCGCCAATGTATCCGCCGCTCGGGATCGCGGCGAATCCACACCCTCCCAGGCGGTGAAGCCTGCCGCGGTTCGCGAAAGAATGCCTGTTCCTGCGCCGCCGGCCAGTATGCACAGCGAGGCGGTGGCCGTCGCCAGTTCCGATCCGAAGAATTCTCCGCCGGCGAACGGCACGGTGGCGCTTGAGGTGGAACAAGGCGGCATCGTGGTGCCTTCGTTCGTCGGCAAGTCGGTCCGCTCTGCGATCGAAACCGCGGAGGCAGACGGCCTGGATCTGGACATTGTCGGCGATGGCGTCGCCCAGGGCCAATCGCCGATGCCGGGCTCTCACGTCACGAGCGGCACGCGCATCACCGTTCGCTTCGGGCGCTGATCTTCTCGCAAAATCTGCTTTGCGTCCCGCTTCAAATCACATGAGAAAATTAACGCTCTTCCCTGGAGTGTAACCCAATGCCTCGGGCTTCCATCCACCATTGGCCACCTGGCCACCGGTCTTTGCTCAACCTGTTTGTAGCCGTGTTGTGGTGTGGCTGCACAGCGCCTATGTCTGCGGACACAAACGAAGACGCCCAGAGGGACGCAAAACTAATCGCCAGCCTCAAGTCCGTTGCCGTGCAAACACTGGATCAATCGCTGCCAGTCATCGCGTTTGCGAGATGGGTGCAACTCCAATCCGGGCCGGGAGCCGAAGCCCAATGGGAGGTTAACGATTGCGGAGAGCAAACCGGTACCCCCGGACAGTTATCGCAAATCCCTGTTTGTGTCGAGGTGGACTCTTTCCTGAAAGACGGACGTAAAATCGTAATCCTTATCGCGAACGATCAGCCGAAGCGGCAGGCACATCCCGCATGGAAGGTCTACTTTGCCCAATTGATTACGCCTCATGAGAGAATTAATCTCAAACGCCTGAGTGACTTGCCCGCTGCGCTGATTCGAACGCGCCAGCTGAAGAAGGATCCGGAGACCGCCAAATGAGTGTCCAGCAAATTGCCCGTCCGTTGTCCGAAGTAGATCCCGATATCGCGGCCGCCGTCGACCACGAAACCCGGCGCCAGCATGAAGGCCTGGAGTTGATCGCCTCGGAAAACTTTGTCAGCGAGGCAGTCCTTGAGGCCATGGGATCAGTGTTTACCAATAAATATGCCGAGGGATATCCGGGCAAGCGCTATTACGGCGGCTGCGAGTACGCCGACGTGGTCGAGAACCTGGCGCGCGACCGTGCCAAGCAGCTCTTCGGGGCCGAGCACGCCAATGTTCAGCCCCACGCCGGATCGCAAGCCAATATGGCGGCGTACGCGGCGGTGATCCAGCCCGGAGACACGGTCCTGGGACTGAATCTCGCACACGGCGGTCACCTCACCCATGGGCATCATCTGAATTTTTCCGGCAAGACCTACAAGATCGTTCCGTATGGCGTGACCAGGGAAACGGAGACGATCGACTATGACGATCTGGAAAAACTCGCGGAACGCGAGCGGCCGAAGCTGATCATCGGGGGCGGCAGCGCGTATCCGCGGATCATTGATTTCGCCCGCATGCGCCAGATTGCGGACAAAGCCGGGGCGCTGTACCTGGTCGATATGGCCCATTTCGCCGGTTTAGTTGCCGGCGGCGTACATCCCTCGCCGGTGCCGCACGCGCACATCGTGACTACCACCACGCACAAGACGCTTCGCGGCCCGCGCGCCGGCATGATTCTCTCGAAGCAGGAGTTCGCCGCCGCCATCGACAAGACCGTTTTTCCCGGTATGCAAGGCGGGCCGCTGGTGCACATCATTGCAGCAAAAGCGGTGTGCTTCCGCGAGGCGTTGCAGCCAGAGTTCCGCGACTATGCGCGCCAGATCGTCGCCAACGCGAAAGTGCTCGCCGAAACCCTTGCCGATGAGGGTTTCCGCATCATCTCGGGAGGAACGGATACTCATCTGATGCTGGTTGACGTCTTTTCCAAAGGCATGCTGGGCAGCGAAGCGGAAAAGGCATTGGGCGAGGCGGGGATCACGGTCAACAAAAACGCCATTCCCTTCGACACCAATCCTCCCCTGAAGCCGAGCGGCATTCGCATTGGGACGCCGGCGCTCACCACGCGTGGAATGAAAGAGTCCGAAATGCGGCAGGTGGGCCGCTGGATCGCGGAAGCCCTGAACCACCGGACAGACGCTTCTGTGCTGAACCGGATCCGTGGTCAGGTGCTGGACTTGGCCGACGCTTTTCCGCTGTATGCCGGGCGGCGGGAGCGGGCGCACGCAGGAGTTTAACGGTTAGGTGTGGCTAGTTCCCTCACTTGTAATGCTGCCAGGGGAGCATCACGCTGGGCGGGTGAGAGCACCCGCCCCAGGTGAAACCTCCACAGTAGCTCACCGGTCGTGCCTGTTCCCGTATTCAATGCCTGCTTGCGTTTCCTGAATCGCCTGTTGGATCAACTGCAGCGCGCGCTCGCGATGGCCGCCCTTATTTGCTGCGGCATTCTGCAGGCTCTCCTGAGCGGCGCGGAGGTGCTGTAGGGTGGCTTCCATATTGGGCTGGCTGCGGGCGGCATCCCAGCGGCCGCTCCAGCCGCCACGGCCCCAATCGCCACGGCCCCAGCCGACGAACAGCGAGCCATCGATCACTTGCCCCTCGCGATATTCGAACATGCGCTCGTCGCCATCGCGCTCCCGGGCATAGATGCGAAGCACTTTAACGCGGCCACGGTCGGGATCCACTCCCATGAGCCGGTTGTCCAGGCGAAAACTGCGGTCGCTGCGGGCAATCTCGCGAATGCGGTCGGTAACGTCCACGTGGCGCTCCGCGGTACCGTACTGAGCGGTCAGAATGGTATATCGGCCATCGTCCTGAGCCAGAATAACGCCCGGAACCAGCACCAGGGCGATGATGGACGCGAAAATAAGCTGTATGCGACGCATGGATCCTCTCCTTTTCTGGTTCGCCTGACGCGAACCCCGGGCGGGCTTCCCAACTGTACTTACCGGGACGAAAGGCGCTTGCGAACACGGCAATTTTACATACGCCCGACCGGAATGGAAGCAGGTGTTTTGCACATGTGCCGGGTCTTACACGGATGCCGCCAAAGTGCGCAGATCGGGGACGTGTGGGTAAAATCACCCTGTGCGAATCGCGATCGATATCCGGCGGATGAACGAGTTTGGCGTGGGCACCTACACGCGCAATATCGTTCGCATGCTGGCGCGGCTCGATACTGAGGACGAGTACTTCCTGCTCGGCCAGCGGCAGAAGGCGAGCGAGATCGGCACCCTGCCGCAGAATTTTCAGTCTTTTCAGGTACCTTCGTCGGAAACCGCGCGCGGATACTTTGAGGCGCATGCGGTTGTGCGCCGGTTGAAGTGCGACCTGGTTCACGTTCCTTACTTGTTCTGGCTACCCCGGCACCTTCCCTGCCCATATGTCGTTACCGT
>DASVAJ010000038.1:0-2345 GCA_036376415.1 Terriglobales bacterium | reverse complement strand
GGATCACAACGCGGTACAGGAAACCAGGCAACAGGAAACGGAATAACCCTTAGATTCAGAGCTGTTGCTGGCAAGCCTAGCCAGAGTGGCTGCTGAACGCAAGTTCATTCGCGACGTACTTACGACTCACAAGGACAGTGTTGCAGAACTGCAAAAGGCGCCTCTATGGGCGCCTTGGTGGGGAAGCGTTGGAAAATTATGCTGCGACGTTGCGGCGGGCAGCCTGGCTGGTTGGTGCCGCCGACATCAGGATGCTGCGGGTGTCATGCGACGGACAACAGTCGTCGGCTCCGACTGAGAGGGTCTGAGCCCACATTTCTTCGTCCGCCACGCGGTGATTGCAAATGATGCGTGTATCCCGGAACTCTTGCTTCAGCGACTCGAGATCTTTCATGCTGGCCGACTCCAGGTCCAGGATGACGGCGTAGGGATGCTGCTTTGCGATCGTGTGGCGCAGTTCGTCGACACTCGCGGCCACATGGACCTTGTGAAAAGAATGGCTCAGCGAGGCGGAGAGCATCTGTGCGACATTCGGATCGCTCTGGAGCAGGATGATGCTGGCTTGCTGCATAAGTCCTCGACTGGATGCCGCTTGCGCGGCGCTAAGCACTCGCCCTCAAGCAAGTGTGCAGGTGTTGAGGTTACTGCCTTCCGCACTTCGCGCCGGTGCTAGCGCTCGAACGGTTCGGCCTGAAGTTTGCCGTTTTGCTTGAGAAGAATTTCGACCTTGCCTTCGGCATCGTCCAGCTCTTTCCGACACGAGGTGGAAAGTTGCATGCCCTCTTCGAAAAGCTGCAGAGAACGTTCCAACGGAACTTCCCCCTGTTCCAGCTCTCGAACAATAGTTTCGAGACGCTGAATACACTCTTCAAATTTTGGCAAGGAGGATATCTCCTGAACGAAGTGTACACCTGATTGACTGTTAGTCCATAGGGTGATCGCTGTAACAAAAACGTTCGCGTGCCCTAAGGTGTTTCAAAATGAAACCGCGATGAATTTTGCCTAGTCGGCTCCTGTAGCCCCGGAGTTTCCCAAGGCCTCCAGCACGTCGACCGCGGACGAGTACCGCCCTTGCGGAGCGCTGATTTGGGCGCCCTGGACCATGCCGCGTACCGCCATCAACATTTCCCGCGCAATGGCGACCCCTTCGTGGCGTGCTTGCTCCGGATTGGCTGCCCGGCTCATTCTTTCCAGGATGGAATCCGGCACCGACACCCTCAACTCGTTCTTCATGAACTCGGCATTACGTGCGCTGACCAGCGGCCATATTCCTGCGATCACCGGAATCCGGCAGTGCTCAATCCGCCGAACGAATTTTTCCAATAGAGACAAATCAAACACCGGCTGCGTAACTGCATATTCGGCGCCCGCCTCCACTTTGTATTCAAAACGGTGGATTTCTTCATCCAGGTTTGGAACCCCGGGATTCGCGCCCACGCCGATCACGAAACTGGTGCCGGTCCCGATCGGGTTGCCGCCGATGTCCAGCCCACGATTCAGGTTGTGGACAATATTCACCAGACCGATCGCGTCCACATCGAAGACAGCCGTCGCGTCTGGATAGCTGCCCATTTTCGGCGGGTCGCCTGTGATGCAAATCAGGTTCCGGATTCCGATCGCCGCTGCCCCCAGCAGGTCAGACTGGATGCACAGCACATTGCGATCACGGCAGGTGTAGTGCAGGATCGCCTCAATGCCCGCCTGCTGCTGCAGCAGGACCGAAAGCGCCTGGTTGCTCATGCGCGCCGACGCCCGCGGACTGTCAGGAATATTGATCCCGTCGACGCCTACCGACTTCAGAAACTTCGCACCCTCAAGCTCCTTCTGGATGTTCGTGCCCTTCGGAGGGACAATTTCCACCATGGCGACAAACTCGCCGCGCGCGATTTTCGCTCCCAGGCGTGACCGTTCCGCAATCGGTACCGCTGGAACCGCGTGCGGGAGCTCGGCTTTCACCTGCCCATCCGGCATCTTTGAGCGTGCCTGGCTTACGCGCAGGGCGGACTTCATCACCCGTGTGTGCTCCGGGGTAGTTCCGCAGCACCCGCCGACCAGTCGCACTCCCGCCGTTACGAACTTTCGCGCGTAGCTCGCCATGTACTCCGGCGAGCAGAGATAAATGTTTCTGCCTTCCACCGAGCGCGGGATTCCGGCATTTGGTTGGGCCGAGATCGGCGCCGTCGTCGCCGCCCGCAAACGCTCCATGGCGTCCAGCATGGCGACCGGGCCCACGCTGCAGTTGCAGCCAATTACGTCCGCACCCCACTCCTGAATCCGCGGCCCGAAGACTTCCGGTGTCGATCCGTCGAGGCAGGTCGCGTCCTCGTCCACCGTTACCTGTGCGA
>DASVAJ010000031.1:0-16663 GCA_036376415.1 Terriglobales bacterium | reverse complement strand
CGATCCAGCGCTTCACCTGGCGCTGGCCGGTGTTCTTTATTCGGAGCGCCGCTACCACGATTCCATCGATGAGCTGAATGTGGTGCTCAGGCTCTCGCCAAACGATGCAACCACGTATGCGCTTCTGGCTCGTGCTTACGCGCAGCTTGGCGACCGCGAGCAAACGATGCAAAACGTACAGCTTGCTGAAAAATACGCGCCGATGATGCCGGTCAAACGCAACAAGCCAGGCTCCGGGCCTTCATCGATTTATCTTTCCACCGGTTCGGCTCTCAGCGTCCTCGGGGACAACGCCGGCGCGATGGAGCGCTTCCGGAGAGCGCTCACGGCGCCCGGCAGCGATCGAGTTGGCGTGCGTCTGGCGATTGCCCAGGTGATGGCGCACCAGGAACGCGCGGATGATGCAAAGCGGCAAATCGCGCTGGCACTGATGGAAGCGGAAACTGGGGACACCGAGCCGGTCACCGGCGAGCAGTTCGTGCAGGCCGCGGACGTGCTGCGCGGGCTTCACGAATACGATCTTTCGCAGAACTATCTCGAGCGTGCGCGAGCCGTCGGCGCGTCAGACACATCGGTACGCATCGGCATGGCGAACACCTACATGGCGATCGGCGACACCGTCCGGGCCAAGGCAGAACTCGACGGAATCAGTCAGGACGCAGACACCGATCCGGGATATCAGTACCTCCTCGCCGAGGCGAACATTTACCGTCAGGAACATCACAATGCGCAGGCGCTGACCGCCTTTGCCCAGGCATCCGATGCCGCGGGCGAAGACCAGACCGCGCAGGACAGCCTTCTGATGGCCGGCGCCAACGAGGGATTGCGAATCAACCCGACCGTAAGTCTGCTTGGCGAGTTTTCCGTCAGCCCGATCTTTGAAGACACAACAGTCTACGTTTTGGATTCGAAGCTGGATGCGCTGGCGCCCGTTCCCGTTTCGGACATTGCGCTGCTTCCGCCGCCACGTTCTTCGCTGCAGACACAGGGCACAGCGGCCTATCATCTGCATCTTAAATACCTGCCCACCGCAAGCGGTTTTTTCCAGGTGCGGAATGCCAGGGGGCAGATTTCGGTGCCGAGCACAAGTTCGATCGCAAGGCGGGACACGACTGACTATTCCTTCAACTTCGGGCTGAATCCAACGTTGCGTCTGGGGAAGAACGTGGTGACCTTTGACAGCGGAATACAGGGGACGATCCGGCGCGATTCTCTGTCACCCCGGGAACTCAATCAGAATCTCTTCCGAATCTTCACCTATGGGTCGACCAGTTCGTTCTTCAACGCCATTTCCGTCAGTGGGTTCATCATTCGGGAGTCCGGGCCCTTTACCGAAAGCAATCTGCATTCGCGCACACTGGTCGGGGGGCTCGACTTCCGTGTGGGTGAGCCTTGGGGAAAGACCGCACTGCTCACCGGGTGGGCAGCGAGTGACCAGCAATTCACGCCGAACGGCATCGAGAATTACTACACATCCGCGTACATCGGATTCGATCGCCACTTCTCCGACCGCTGGGACGTAAAGGCGGTGGTCGAAGATCTTCGCACGTGGCGTACAAAACAGGATCGATCTGAGATCTCGCAGGCTCTGCGCCCGGCCGGCACGGTCAATTTCCGCCCGGCGCGCAATTGGAATGTGCAGTTTTCGACGGCATACAACAACACGCGAGGCTTCCATGTTTACGACGCGGTGCAGAACGGCTTTGCCGTTTCTTATGCGTGGCCCTTTCACCGCAACTTCAGGGACGAGAGCGGAGAGGTTCCGCTGAAATATCCCATTCGGTTTTCAGCGGGCATGCAACAGGAGTCGTTCTTTAATTTTCCCGGTCCGGACAGTCAGCAGTTCCGGCCCTACTTCAGCATCAGCTTATTTTGAGACGAGATCCGATGAAGATCTGCTTAGTTGCGACTTTTCCTCCGAGCGGGCGCCAACTGAACGAATACGCATTTCATATCGCGCGCGAGTTGCAGCGTAATCCGAATGTCGAGCTCACCATCCTTGCGGATGAGTTGGTCGACTATGGTTTCGCAACCGACTCGAATGGCGAATCGCTGAAAGCTCATAAACAGCCGGAACTGCCTGGCTTCAACGTGCTCCGTTGCTGGAGATTCGGTAGCCTGTCCACGCCGTTGCGCCTGTTGAATACCATTCGCAAGGTGAAGCCGGACGTGGTGTGGTTCAACCTTGTTTTCTCGAGCTTTGCTACTCCCGAGAATCCAGTCGCAGCATTCGCCGGTCTTTCGACGCCCGCCCTTGTGCGTGCCGCCGGTTTCTATACGCATGTCACCCTCCATCACATTATTGAGAAAGTTGACTTCGCAGCCGCCGGCGTGCGTTGGGAGAGGCTGTTCCGAATGGGAACAGATGTCACGACCAGAGCGCTTCTCAAAGCAAACTCCGTTTCTGTCCTTCTGCCGGACTATCGCAAGGTGCTGGTCAACAAATACTCCGTCAACAATGTGCTCCTCGGCCGGCATGGAACCTTTGCCTCGACTCCCACCCCGCCGGACTTTTCCAGGCGTGGCAATCCGGAACATCGCATTCTTGCCATCGGTCACTGGGGAACTTACAAACGACTTGAAACGCTGATGGAAGCCTTTCCCGCAGTGCTCAAGGAAATTCCCAATGCGCGCCTCGTTGTGGCCGGCGCCAATCACCACACAAAGGCCGGATACTGGGAATCAATACGCGAAGCGCAGCCGGCTCATCTGCCGATTGACTTCCGGGGATATGTCGCAGAGGAAGATATCCCTGAGCTCTTCCAGACAACTTCCGTGCTCGTGCTGCCGTATGATTCCGCGACTGGATCGAGCGGGCCTGCGCATCAGGCCTGTGAGTATGGAGTTCCCATCGTCGGTGCGGACATCGGAGATTTTCGCGATATGGCTGCCGATGAAGATATGGCGATTCGCTTTTACCAGGTGGGAGATGCCGCTGGACTTGCGCAGCAGCTGATTACCATTTTGCGTTCGCCCGAGTTGCAGCAAAGCATGGGTCGCCAGAACTTCGCGGCTGGTCTCGAAATGACCATCGGAAATGTTGTCCGCAACTATCTCCGCTGGTTTGAGGTCAATAGATATAAGAAAGAACTAGCAATGGTTCCGGAGCCGAGAGCGAGAATTACCACCATCGCTGACGAGAACATAGAGAACCGGAGCCGCCCGACAACAGGAAACGGGCAATCTATTGATTTGGTCGACCCGCTCGCATAACGGAACTGACGTAACGGAAATCGAGTGACTGAAAAGTCCAAAAATCTCGCCTGACTTTGTGGAATGCTCGCGCGAGTTGTGGTTATCTGAAGGCAAGGTACAGCCACTCAATCGCAAGCGGCATCCAACGTGTTTCAAGGGGAAATAGGCCGGGTCAGTTTTAATTCCGGCGCATGACCCGCCAGGTGCGGATTTCTCAGTGGTCCGTCAGGCGTGCCAGACGAATTCTCCAGGTCACATAAAGACTTATTTCAGGTGCGTATTTAGGCCATCGTCGCTCACCTGAACGATAGAGGTTCATGATGAAGGTGCGCGTCTCGCGGAAGTTCCACTCTGTCTTCTTCCCATTAGCTAAGTTCATGACAGCATCGCTTGCCGTGCTGATGGCAGGTTGCGGTGCTACTCATCTAGACCAGGTGAACCCGCCATTGGCGCCGCCCACCGTCACTATTGCGGCTAGTCCCGCTACGATCATGGCGGGGAAGGCCTCCACCCTTACCGTGGTCGCCAGAAACGCCACCACCGTAACAATTACCGGATCGGATGGAACCAGCTACAAGATGGCGGCTACCGGCGGAACACAATCCGTCACGCCGGCTGCAACCGCCACCTATACCGCGACTGCCACTGGAGGCGGCGGTACCGCCAGCGCGAAGACGGTTGTCACGGTTACACCTTCGCCTACAGCGCCCACAGTCAAGATCAGTGCCAGTCCCGCATCGATCAATGCCGGTGAGTCATCCACGCTCACTGTGGAGGCGACAAACGCCACGGCTGTGACGATCTCCGGCTCAGACGGCAGCAGTTACGATCTGGCCGCGGCTGGCGGTACGCAGGCCGTATCTCCGAAGACGACCACCACCTACACCGCCACTGCCACCGGAGCAGGCGGAAAGATCACTGCGACTGCAACCGTCACTGTCGCCGCTCTGGTGCCCACGGTTACGATCACGGCAAATCCAACGACGATCGTAGCCGGAAGCGCCTCCACTCTGACCGTAGCTGCTACGAATGCAAGCACAGTCTCGATCAGCGGATCAGACGGCAGCACATATACGCTCGCACCCGCCGGTGGCACCCAGTCGGTAACTCCGGCCGGCACCACGACCTATACCGTCACAGCAGCCAATGGCGGCGAATCGGCCACTGCGGCCGCGACTATCACCGTGACGCCTCCGGTCACCCCGCCCACCGTCACGATCGCTGCGAATCCTCCAACGATTACGGCAGGCAGCAACTCCACGCTTACGGTTGTGGCCGGCAATGCGACTACAGTCACAATCGCGGGCAGTGATGGCACCACGTATCAAATGACAGCAACAGGCGGCACCCAGGTGGTGGCACCCCTCGGCACCACGACCTATACCGTCACCGCCACCAGCGGCACCCTTACGGCGACCGCCGCGGCAACTGTAACCGTCGTGCCTGCGCCGCCGCCGCCAGTCCCCACGGTTACGATCACCGCAAGTCCAACTGCGATCACGGCTGGCGCTTCCTCGACCCTGACGGTCGTCGCAACGAACGCTACGAACGTGAGCATCGCAAGCACTGACGGCGAGGTCCTTGCCCCCTTGCAGCCGACCGGCGGGACGGTAACTGTGAGCCCAGCCTCGACTTCAACTTACACGGTCACGGCAACCGGAGCCGGTGGAACGGCCTCGGCAAATGTCATCGTTACCGTGACACAGCCCGTCGTGCCAACCGTCACTATCAATGCGAACCCCACTTCGATCGTGGACGGAAGCTCGTCGCTTCTCACAGTGACTGCAACCAACGCGACGACCGTAACCGTTGCTGGTTCAGACGGCAGCAGCTACACGCTGTCTCCAACCGGCGGCACACAGAGCGTCAGCCCCAAGTCCACTAGCACGTACACGGCAACTGCCGATGGCGGCGCAGGCACAACGCCGGCGACCGCAACCGCAACCGTAACTGTTACCGAGCCCGGTAACGTCAATGCGATCAACCACGTTATTTTCATGATGCAGGAGAACCACAGCTTCGATAACTACTTCGGCATGCTGAATCCTTATCGCCAGAGTAAGGGCTATAACATCGGCGACGATGGCGTGGCCTACAGTGTTGACGGCATCGAAGACAAGCTTAATGGTCAGCCGTACGACTCCGTCGGCAAAGCGGGCCGCATCATCACGAATAACGACAAGCAACACGTCGCGCATACGCTATATCCGTTCAAGAGCACCTGTGTCGATGATATGTCGTCGGCATGGACGGAAAGCTACGGGGACGTTTCGCTGGGCAACTTCACCACCACGCGTGCCATCGCCATGAACGGCTTCGTCTCTAACGCCGACGGTTTTGCGACCAGTTGTGCTGCATCCGGCAAGTGCGCCGGTAGCTTCACTGATCTCGCCGGAGACCGCGCAATGGGGGTCTACGATCAGGGATTCCTGAACTACTACTACTACATGGCGTCACAGTTCGCACTCTCCGATCGGTGGTTCTCTCCGATGTCGAGCAAGAGTATTCCGAACCGGGTTGCCACTTTCACCGGGGGAACCACACAGGGACTGACCAATGACCCCAGCTCGGACGACCACCTCCAGCAGCTCACCATGAACAATATCTTCCAGGAACTGGATAGCAAGAAAGTTTCCTGGAAGCTCTATTACACGGTGAACAACGGATTGTGCATCGATCCCACCGACTGCAACAAGTCGGGATCGGCACTCTTTCCGGCGACGTCTTTCTCCTATCTCACGTATTCGTATCAATACGTCAATGGGCAGAAGCCTTGCACCGGCAAGACGGTCCCGTCGAGTGCAGTTGGCGATCCAACGAACTCCTTCTGCATCGATCCCAACCATATTGCGCCGATCTCGCAATACTTCACGGACCTCACAAACGGCACGCTACCCAGCTTTGCATTCATAGAAGCGGGTTATGGAAACAACGACGAACATCCAGGATCCGGCCAATCCGTCCTGGCGGGGCAGGCGCAGGTTGCCAAGATTGTCAACGCTCTCATGGGCAGCAGCTCCTGGAAAGATTCAGTGTTCTTCCTCAGCTATGACGAAGGCGGCGGGCCTTACGATCACGTGCCGCCGGTACCGGGCCACACCAACGACTTCACTACGAAGACCGCGGCGGCGAATTATCCGGTGGACGTCTCAACCATTTCGGTCGACGCAGATCAATACAAGCCTTGCGTGCCGCCACCGGATGCCAATGGAAATCCCACTCCGACATTCCATTGCGATCTGAAAGCCGGCCAGCCGGGCTCCAACTCCAACGACGCGGCAGCGGTCAGCGGGTTTGCGGCACAGGAAGGCTTCCGCGTGCCCAACATGGTGGTTTCGCCCTTCGTGAAGAAGCACTATGTCTCGCACGTCCCCATGGACCACACCGCGATCATCAAGTTTGTCGAAAACCGATTCATCGGGCCGTCGGCTAGTCTGACGCCTCACGATGCGGCGGAACCCGATCTGCTCGACTTCTTCGACTTCAACAACACTCCTTGGGCAACGCCGCCCACGCCGCCGGCCCCTGCGGCAGTCGGCTCCTCGTGCCAACCGGCGGCGTTCCACTGATAAGGAAAGGCCGGGTCACGTTCCGACCCGGCTTTCCCATAATTCGGTTGAATGTTGATGTGGTGCGGTGACCAGGCTATGCCGATGTAGCGCTGGCTTTGACGGGAACTACCTCGAAAGGGCGCATCATGTCATTGTCCTCATGTTCCAGCATGTGGCAATGGAATACGTAACGCCCCGTGTAACCTTCAAACCGTGCGAGGATGGTGAGGATGTCCCCGGGATTGACGACCGCCGTGTCTTTCCATCCAACCTCATTGCTACGCGGGGGCCGCGGCGCCCCCATCGGCTCGATTTTCCCGCTTACCCTGTAGGTCCCCAGGTTGAAGCCCTGCCGGTGCAGTACCTGAAATTGCACCAGATGCAGATGCATCGGATGCGCGTCATCACTCGTGTTGATGAAGCGCCACGTTTCGATGCTGCCCAGCGTCACCTTTTCGGTCACGGGGTCGTCGTAGCCCTTGCCATTGATGTGGAGGCCAAGAGATTTTCCCTGCGCGTCCATCTCTTCCGTGAGCACAAAATCCCGCGTCCGCACTGATGCATTCTCATCCAGCTTCGAGAACCGGATGCGTTCCGGGAGACTGAACGACTTGCCGCGCTCCGCCGGAAGCGTAACGCGGAATTGCATGTACTCGAGCAGCGATGGCCAGCTCGCGTTCAGAACATTCCATCCGGGATAAGGAGCGGGCGCATCGTTGCTGAGCGTAACAGTTTTCCCCGCATAGGCGGAAAAATCCACGATCAGATCCGCCCGCTCCGCCGGTCCCAACTCAAGCTTCTCGAGCACCACGGGCTGCGGCAGGAGGCCGCCATCCGAGCCGATCTGATGGACCGTCAGCAATTCTGGAATATCGGTAGGATGTTTCGCGAGATTGAAGTACAGATTGACAAAGCGCGAGTTTGAAGCGTTCAGCAGGCGAAGGCGGTAACGCTGCGGACGCACGTCCACGTAAGGATAGATCGCGCCGTTCACTACCGGAAGCTCACCGAAAAACATTGGCCCCCACACGCCCGCAGGGAGGGGAACTGCATCGTCCAGCGTGGGAGCATAAAGAAGCTGGCCGTGCTCGTCCAGCGTGCGATCCTGCACGATGAGAGGTATCTCGTATTCGTCCGAGGGCAGATTTAGACCGAGCTCCTCATTGTCGCGCAGCAGGTAAAAGCCAGACAGTCCGGCGTACATGTTCAGGCGTGTAATTCCCACCGCGTGATCGTGGTACCAGAGTGTCGCGGCACGCTGCGTGTTGGGGTATTCGTACACCGCATTGTGTCCGGGCGTAAACCACTTCTCCGGCAGTCCATCGCTCTCCGAGCGGGTCCGCGCGCCATGCAGGTGAGGCACGGTTCTGACCTGGGGAGTAGGAGACATCGCTCCATGAATATGCGGATCTATCGCCAGGATATGCCGCTCCGGCAGCCGGTTCTCCCAATGCACTTCGATGGCTTTGCCCTGGCGCGCTTCGATGAGAGGTCCCGGGTACTGCCCCTCATATCCCCACAGCCGTGTCGGCGGAAGCTGCGGGTGCAGTTGCCGCCTGAACTCCATCATACGAATGCGATATTGCGTCCTGCCATCGCGGCTGCCGCGGGGAGCCAGAGCTTTCAACCGCGGCAGCGGATCGATGTATCGATCGATTGAATCCGGTGTACGGTACGCGGTTCGCGCAGCCGGCGTCCCCATCTTCTCATTCGCTTCAGATTCGGGTCGAAGAAGCAGCGCCGGCACAGTTGCGGCGCACAACTTCAGAAAGTCACGTCTGTGCTTTTGACCCATGTCACCTCAAGGCAGCAGTTTCAATGGATGGCGATCTCATGCGCCACGTAATCCCTGCCATCGAATTCTGCTGCCACGTTCACATGCGTGCCTTCATGAAGATCACGGCTGTCCGGGAAGGATGCAGGGTCGAAGGAGATTTTGTAATCCTGATTGTTTCCATCGTCGACAACGACGAACTGGTGCTTGTGTACATCAATGAAGCTGATCTTGCCGGTGAATGTGAGCTGGTCGCCGGGCATGGCCAGGACAGCGATCTTGCTGGCGACACCCTGACCCTTGTTGTCCGGCTGGAAACTCGCCCGGATCAACGCGCCCTGCCTCAGCGCTGAAAGTCCAGAGGCTGCGCCTGACGACGCACCCTGGCCTTCACGGACGATCGTCGTGCCGGGCGGCACATGCAGCCGGATAGCTTCGCGCGAGAGCGCTTCGCTCAAAGTCAAGGTTCCCGTCCCGGCGTCGTAACTCACCACCTGTCCCTGGGCCTCCCCTTCCGGCGACTGGGAAAGCATATGAATGCTGCGCGCAAACACAGTGGTGCCGTCCAGCATCGTCTCGACAGAGGCGTGTTCGCTCTCGTGCAGGTCGCGCAGAGAGGTCTTTGCGCCATCACGGTAAACCTGCGTGCGCTGGTCATAAAAAATCCGCATGCGGCGGGCGCCAAATATTTTCAGCACCAATTCGTCCGTCACCGGATCGACGCTCGCAATCGTGCCCCCAATGACGGTGCTCTTGCCGTCCGGCAGCGTCATCAGGTCGCCGGCCAGCCCTTTCGCTTTAGAGCTGGAGGTGGCGGCGTTGTCGGGTTTTGCGGGCGCGTCCGCAGCCGACTGCTGCGCCCATGCCAAATTTCCAAGCAACAAAATGGCAACGAAAAGTAATCCCATCAGCAAGTCCTTACCTGTCTTGATTATGACGCATCGCAGGAGCCAGCAGTATGCACCAAAGGTTCAGCCGAAGGTCACATTGCGACTTTTGGAAGGGGGCGCCCGTCGCAAGCCGGCAGTATAAAATGACTTATTCACAACAGCCGCGCCAGTTGCTGCGTCGCGGCCCGATGTAACAGGAAATGCGGATCATGTCTCGTTGCTTCTCGACATCGCTGGCCATCGCGGCGCTGCTTGCGCTGGCGCCGGCCCCATCGTCATGGGCCGGCGATCTGAAGATCAGTATTCCCAGGCACAGCGAGCTGACGCCTGTCCAGAAGCTGAATCGCGAGGGCGTCGAAGCCGTCCAGAAGCACCAATACGAAAAAGCAGAAACCCTCTTTTTGAAGGCTTATCTCTATGACCCCGCTGATCCGTTTACGCTGAACAATCTTGGCTACATCGCCGAGCTTCAGGGACAGTTGCAGCGCGCGCTGCAGTTCTATCAGTTGGCGGCAAAGCAGGGCACGGACGCCTCCATCGACCGCAGCAACGCCAAGGATCTCGAAGGCAAACCGATGGTGGATGCCCTGAATGGTCTGAGCAATGCGCCGATGCGGGTGAACCACATCAATGTGCAGGCGGTCGGCCTGCTTTCGGAGAAGCGCAACTCGGAGGCCGAGCAGCTCCTGCAGCAGGCCTACACGATGGACCCGCGGAACGCCTTTACCCTGAACAATCTCGGCGTGGCGAAGGAGTCGACGGGCGACTACGACGAGGCGCTCAAATATTTCGATGAGGCGGCCGAGCTTCGCTCCCCGGATCCGGTGGTGGTCACGCTCGACCGCGCATGGCGGGGTAAATCCGTAAGCGAAATGGCTGCCGACAGCGCAAAGAAGCTGAAAAAACGGCTACGGAATATCGAATCGCCGGAGCAGCAGGCGGCACTGCTTGCAGTGCGTGGGGTATCGGCTACAAATCGCAATGATTGGAAGGCGGCACGGGCTGACTTCCTGAAGGCTTATTCGCTCGACCCCGGCAGCGCCTTCTCATTGAATAATCTCGGTTACGTTTCCGAGCGCGATGGCGATCTCGAAACGGCGCACTTCTTCTATACCAAGGCGTTGCAGGCGGGTGACGCCGGTACTCACGTTGGCCTCGCGAGCAGCAGCCTCGCGGAAGGACAGCCTTTGGGCGCCGTGGCGACAGACAGCAATCAGAAGATCGGCGGGGAGATCGACCGCTATCGCCGTGAGCGTCAGGCCGAGCCGGGGAATGTGGAACTCGAGCGGCGTGACGGCACGCCTGTCGAAGGTTCGCGTACCGCACCGACGCCCCGTTCGCCCGAAGCGCCCGCGCCCAATACTGCGACACCCGCGCCGAATCCTGCGACACCCCCACCGAACACTTCGGCGCCTGCACCCAATCCCTCTGCGCCACAAAATCCACCCCAATAAGGTCGAGGAACTGCAATTGTCCACCGAACCCACTGTGCATCCTTCACAGAAGTCCATGGTCTTTCTTTCGCGCTTGCTGCTGCAGCCGCCCGGTGGCGTGCCTGCCGATCTGAAGGGTCAGGTCTGCGGCATCAGCCGCGAGGACTTCGATGATCTTGTGAACCTCGCGAATCTGAACCACGTCATCGTTCGCGGCATGGAAGTTTTTCAGCAGATCGTGCGCGATGCCGGCGACGACGCCCGCGCCGGCTGGGCGGCGGAGGCGCTTGCCACCGAGCGCGCGCGCATTCAGGTTGCTGTTCCCATACTGCACAACATCTGCAAGGGTTTCGATGAAGAGCGGCTGGAGGTGGCCGTCATCAAATCGCTGGACCACTGGCCCGACCTGGGCAGCGACCTCGATCTCTATACCAGCGCGAAGCCGGAACAGGTCCTGCCGATGATGCAGCGCCGCTTCCAGGCGACGATCTCCGCCCGAAGCTGGGGCGATCGCCTGGCGCGGAAGTGGAACTTTGAAATTCCCGGCCTGCCCGAATCCGTCGAGATTCACATCGGCCGCCTTGGCCAAACCGGCGAGCAGACATCTATCGCCTCGCGCCTCATCTCGCGCACGCGATCGATCGAAGTGGCCGGGCTGACCTTCCGCACCAGCTCGATCTCCGACCGGCTGCTGATCTCCACCTTGCAGCGCATGTACCGGCACTTCTACTTCCGGCTCTGCGACATCCTCGATTCCGCAGACCTCGTTGAATCAGGAATGATCGATTACAACGACCTTCGCGCCGCTGCCGGCGCTGCGGAAATTTGGGAAGGCACCGCCACCTACCTGGTGATCGTTTCCGATTACGTCAAGCAATACCGCGGAACGCCGTTGAACCTGCCGCGATCGGTCACCGAGACCGCCCGATTCGGGGGCGCTCAGGCTTACTATGCGCGCAGCTTCCTGCGAGTGCCCATTATGCCGCAGTCGGCGGGGCTCTACAGCTCGCAGCTCACCGGCCTGCTGCGCCAGGGAGATCTGCAGAACAGCGCCCGTCTCGGACTGCTGCCATGGCTTGCCACCGCCGCATTCGTGGGCCTGAAGATCACGGGCAGCGACAAGGGCATCTGGTAGTGGTTTGAGAGGGGAAAATAGGAAAGGCCGGGCACCTGCCCGGCCTTTCCTATTTGCAAGCGCTCGGATACGTAACGTTACCTACCCCTACCCCCTGCGGCACCGCAGAGGGCAGTTTAACTCCTGTGTTTGCCGTTGTTTACAGCGCGCGCGGATCGCAAAAATGTCATAACAAAGGGTTTAGCTGTAAAGATGTCCAGCGAAAGCACTTACGTCGACCAAAAGGAGGTTAGCTTGGAGACGGTCAGCGAAAAGCCGTGAGCAGGTTTCGCTCTCCACATGCAAAAAGCCACCCGGCGGTGGCTTTTTCTTTCCTGAGCTATTTCCATTGTAGCGAATGGAGGGGAATTGATTGGCACATTTCCTGTGGAGAAGCGCCGGTGGGTTTCGCTTCGGGAAAAATTGTCTAGCGTTCGATCAGTGCCCCACCTGCGCGGTCTGCTGCTGCTGGATCTGGTTCGGATAGTATCCGCGGCGGGTTCGTACCGTCAGCTTCGCACGTTTTGGCCCCCTTGCCTCCACATGCACCGTACGATATCCACCCTGACTCGCGTCCTTGGTCGAGTGATATCCAATGGTGTATTGATTGCGCAGATCGTGGGCTACTTGTGCGGCAATCTCATCGACTTCGCTCAATGAGGCAGGGAAGTAAGCGACACCACCGGTCTCGAGCGCCAAGGATTGGAGATCGCTCCGGGCCTTCGCTACTTCGTCCTTCGTAAGGTCTTCGTAGAGCAGTCCGATGGTATAAACGACCGGTCCGTCCAGCGCCTGCACGCGATGAATCGCCTGCTCCAGAGTGAGCCGCGACGCGTTATCTTCGCCGTCCGTGATGATCAACAGCACCTGCTTCTGGTGTGTGGCATGTCGGGCCATCTCATTCGCCGAGGCAACTACAGCGTCATAAAGCGCTGTGCCGCCACGGGAATCCATATGGGAGAGGCCTTGCTGAATCAGATGAACGTCTGACGTGAAATCCTGATCGATGATGGCGCGGTCGGAAAAGTTCACGACGAAGGCTGTGTCGGCGGAGTTGGAGGCCCTCATCAGGTGCAGCGTGGCATCGTTGATCGCGGAGCGTTTGTCGCGCATCGATCCGGAGTTGTCGACCAGGATGCCGAGCGATACCGGCACGTCCTGGTGCTGAAACGAGGCGATCGCCTGCGGAACCTTGTCCTCCCAGACCTGGAAGTCGGCCTTGGTCAAATCAGTAACCAGCTTGCCTTTGTCGTCAATCACGGTGCAGGGAAGCAGCACTTCGTTGACGTTTGCCTGCAGGACGAATCCATTCCCCTGCTTCGTCAGTGCCCGTTCGCCCGATGTGCCTTTCCCAGGCGCTGCGGGGGTTGTGGGCTCGTTTACCGTGACATGCGGCTTTTCTTCGAGGTCCGGCGAAAGAATGGGATCCGTGTCGGTTGTCAGGCTCGGCTGCGCCTGCGGAATGGTGAGGTCCCGTTTCGGCGCTGTTTTCGGAGCCTGGGGCGGAGTGGTCTGGCTGAAGGCGGGTCCAGCGGCGCAGCAAAGTGCGAGGACCACGAGCAGAGACCACCGTGATTGACTGAATGCCGACATAGATCAATTGCGCGCCCGATACTGCGAACTACCTCATTTTACGATGGAGACGCCGGCGGAACGGGTTCCTGGGGTAACCATACTGCTCAGCTTCCGATCATCGATTTGAACAGAGTCATCACCATTCCGCATCAGGATTGGCTCGCGATCTCCGGCATTGCAAGTTCAAGAGAGAATGGCTGCTGGTTTGGCGCGTGGGCAAAGGCCCACAGTCCGTGGAAGGCCTCCTTCCACTCCGGATGCAGCGCCAGCAACTGCTTCATGAGCGCCACCGATTTGGTTCTCGCCGCGACGGGATCGCTGACGTCTGTCGCCTCGTAGTTCACCACCAAGTCGAAGCCGCCCAGTGCGCCATCGGTGTGCAGGTTGGTGATTGACACCGGCGTGCCGTTCACGTTCAGCGTCATCGGTTGCGCGCCGGGAAGCCCCTGAGGTGTTGCCGCCCGGACTTCCTGGATCAGCTTGTCGAAGTTGTTGCTGTCTACAAAATCGGCAGGCAGCAGCAGATAGATCGCCGTCTGGTAGTAGAAGTAGGCGTTCCACGGCTGGCCGGCCTTCTCGTATTCGCGCGCCTTCTCCCAATACCAGATACCGTCATGCCCGGCGCTCATCATCGGGCGAGGGAAGAAGCCGGCAAGCTGCCAGCCGTTTCCGCCCGCTGCGCCCTGTTCGAGAATCATCGAGATTCGTTGTGGATTCTTCACGCCGCTGGCCTCAACAATCGCGAATCCGAAATGTCCTGCCGGCAGTCCCGGGATATTGAAAATGACGTGCAGGTCGTTCGCGGCCACGCCGCAGAAGAACTGCACTGCGTCCTCGCCCGGCTGCGCATCGGAGGCCTGAAGGTCATACACCGAGGTGACGTTCAGCGTCGCGCCCTTCAGTTCGGGCGTTAATTTCTGGATGGAAGCAGCGATCCCGTTGAACCGGCTTGCCACGCCCGGGATGGTCAATGCCTTCACTCCGTCGACATCGCCCGCCTGCACCTTGCCGGCGATGCTTTTCGCGACGGAGACCATGGCGTCCCGCTCCGGGCCTTTCATCTCGGCCTGCGTCGTGCACGAGACCGCGAAAGCATTTCCCGCCCGGAAGAGACAAATGACCGCCAGGCTCAGCGGCATCAGAAATCTGCATTGCATTCTGCGTTTCATAACAGCTCTGTTCTGTTTTAGTTCAACACGAATCAACGTGGCTGTCCAAAGCAATTGGTAATGTTGGATGCAATGTCGCGGGGGATAACGCAAGCTCCGGGTGCTCGCCGAGACGGCTCTGCATCTGCTCCTGCGCGCGTGTTATGAGCCTCTGCCCTGGCGGGCAGGCAACTTTTCCCACCATAACGGAACTGGAAAAGCAACCGTCGCTGCGGTTGACTGAACGATTCGAGTTACAGCCAGCTACTCCGCAAGGCTACCCGACCTAGCAAGGCTTTCGATAACTCGTTTTCGCAGATTACTTTTCATAACTACCTCGCCAATAGCGTCTTCATTAGTGCGGGATAGAACGCAATTTCTTGTCAAGATGCCTTTCGTGGCGATGCTTGGCTCGAATTTGGGATGCACTTATGGAACCAGCGTCATTACAAAAGAAACCAGCCTTCCCGGAATGGGTGCGACGAGACACCCGGCAGAAGGTGG
Organism: Terriglobales bacterium; assembly: GCA_036376415.1. Lineage (GTDB taxonomy): Bacteria > Acidobacteriota > Terriglobia > Terriglobales > Acidobacteriaceae > Gp1-AA145. The sequence goes on along the minus strand of DASVAJ010000031.1, from coordinate 1,479 downwards.
TTGTCACTGCAGACGTTCCGTAGCTGGCTCTTCCTTCAGACCCTGCCCAACTCTTAGCCTGCGACGCGAGCCGGTCTCGCGACGCTATTTTTTTGGCATTTCACGGTGGCCTGAGGTCGGAGAGAATGCGCGCAGCCTGGCGTCCCCTCACCTATGCAGTTCTGAGCACAACTTTTGTGCTACTTCTCTCGGCCTGTGGCGTCGTGGTCAAGGATCCCGGATTCTGGGGAGGCAGCGATGCGGCAACCGTCTCGATCAAGCTGACCGGGGCCTCCAGCGTCATCCTCGGCGGGCAATCGCAGTACTCCGCCGCCGTGAGCGGCAGCGCGGACGCGAGCGTCACCTGGAGCGTTAACGGCATAGCTGGCGGCAATGCCCAGGCGGGATCGATCTCCTCCGCCGGCCTCTATACCGCTCCGGTGGCAGCGCCGCAGGCCGGAGCTGTCACCATTACTGCGACGAGTGTCGCGAAGCCAGCCATTTCACAGAGTCTTTCCGTTACGCTCACGGTTCCGCCACCCTCATCCAATCAAAGTGGCGGCGGCGGCACAACGATTGCACTCACGCTGACCGGCCCGGCCACCGTGACGTTGGGGAGCAGTGCCCAATACACCGCGAGCATCAGCGGCAGTTCCAATGCGGGCGTCTCATGGAGCGTCAATGGCGTTGCAGGCGGCAATGCAGGCGTGGGCCTGATCGATGCAGGGGGTGTGTATACCGCGCCCGCGACCGCACCCTCATCGAATTCCGTCACCATTACTGCGACCAGTCTGGCGAAGTCCTCCGTTTCGCAGAGTCTCGCCGTCACCCTGTTAGCGCCTGTGCCGCCCTCGGGCGGCGTTTCCTCCGTAACGCTTGCACTGAGTGGTCCGGCGTCTCTCATGCTGGGAGCCTCGGCGCAGTACAGCGCCATCGTGACAGGCTCCGCGAATACTGGCGTCACGTGGAGCGTAAACGGAGTGCCGGGAGGGACGAGCCAGACCGGCTTCATTACGTCCGGGGGACTCTACAGTGCTCCCGCAAGCGCACCTTCGTCCTCTGTTGTCACCATCACAGCGACAAGCCTGGCAGATCCCTCGGTCTCCCAGGGCATTGCCGTTGCACTGGCAGCGCCTCCACCACCGCCTCCGCCGAGCGTAACCCTTACCCTGACAGGCGCGAATAGCATCACGCTGGGAGCGAGCGCGCAGTACACAGCAGTTGTCTCAGGAAGCAGCAACACGCAGGTGATATGGAGTGTGAATGGAGTGCCGGGAGGAAACTCTGCATCCGGCACCATCTCGGCCAACGGCCTGTACAGTGCGCCCGCCGTAATGCCCGCGTCCTCGTCCGTCACCATTACGGCGACGAGTGTCGGCGATCCCACTGTTTCTCAGAGCCTCTCTGTCTCGCTGGTCTCGCCCCCACCTCCGCCACCAACTGTGACGCTGTCATTGAGCGGCGCAAAGAGCGTAACGGTGGGAACCACCGCGCAATTCA
>DASVAJ010000009.1:0-79536 GCA_036376415.1 Terriglobales bacterium | reverse complement strand
TGGTGAACTCGGCGCCGCGCGCTTTCATGCGCTCGTAGTCGGCCTGCACATCGCCGGTAAAGAACATGGCGGCGGGCTGGTTCTGTTGAAACATCGCTTGCTGATAACTCTTCGCCGCCGGGTTGCTATTCAGTGCCAGCTGCAACTCCGTGCCGTCCGGTTCCTCGGCCGAGGCCACGGTCAGCCAGCGGTACGGACCTTGACTGAAATCAGTTTTCTTCACAAATCCCAGGACGTCCGTATAGAAACCCAAGGCCTTTTCCTGGTCATCCACATACACGCTGGTCACTTTAATTTTCATGATTTCCTCCTTGGCATTTGCGGTTTGCGCCGCGTTGCCTGCTGTTCTTTCTTGCTGGTGGTTTGGGATAAATGCATGCGGTCGAGGTGGCGTTCGAGAGCATCGACGTGTGCCGACCAGAAGCGGCGGAACTGGGCCAGCCAGGCATCGAGTTCCTGAAGCGGTTCCGGTTTCAAGCGATAGAGGCGCCGCTGGGCGTCCACCGTGGACTCCACAAACCCGGCTTCACGCAGCACCCGCAGGTGCTTGGAAACCGCCGGCTGCGACATCCGAAGCTGCCGCTCGATTTCTCCTACCGACTGTTCGGACCAGGCCAGCAGGCTCAAAATCGCGCGGCGGTTCGGCTCAGCAATGATCTCGAACGCGGATTGCATTTTTCATATATACCTCTATAGGCATATACATGTCAAGGAATATATTGCCCGGCGCTCGGTCCGGCAGAGCGATGGGGGTTGGTTTTGCGCTAAGAAGGCCATTTCGCGGTGGCGGCCTTTTCTGCTAGAAATTTCTCATGGAGCGTCCCGCCGGCGTCATCGCGATTGCGATTTTGTTGTTTGTGGTTGCCCTTTATCTGGGGAGCCTCGGCGGGTTACTCCTGGTTTCGCCGGGGGCGGTATCGTTGACGGCGGGTAGCTTCTTGCTTCACGGACTGGAACTCGCCGGGCCTTTCATGGATTTGATTGCCGCTGCCGTTGCCGCAGGGGTAGGCGCCGCCCTGTTGCTTTTGCACAGTATCGGCCGCGTCGCCGCCGTCGTCATTGCCCTCGCCGGCGTGGTTCTCCTCATTCCCAAAGTCTCCGCGGAGGCAAGCGACTTCTCACTCAGCTTCCTGCTTGCGGGTCTGGGAATCACCATCCGCGTGATGATCGTCTGGTATCTATGGCAGGGCCGGGTGGTCGAGCAGTTCCACTGGCGATTCAGCCGGCAACCGGCGCCTTCTCGCCCACCCGCCGGCTGACCTGGAACTGCATCTTCCCACCCTTGGCATCAACCACGACATGATCGCCGTGCAGTACTTCGCCATCGAGGATCTTCAGTGCCAAGGGATCCTGCACCAGCTTCTGGATGGCCCGCTTCAAGGGCCGTGCGCCGAAGTTTGGATCGAAGCCTTCGCTGAACAACAGTTCCCTGGCCGCGTCCGTCAATTCGATGGAGACCTTGCGCTCCGCCAACAGGCGGCGCAGGTCTTCCAGCCGCAACTCGATAATCTTGACCAGTTGCTCTTTGCCGAGCGGATTGAACACGATGATGTCATCCACCCGGTTCAGGAACTCGGGCTTGAAGTGCCCGTGCAGGGCTTGCATCACCAATTCGCTGGCTCGCGCAAAATCGTCGGCGCTGCGCATGTTCTCTGCCTGCAGATAGGTTGACCCGATATTCGACGTCATGATGATGATTGTGTTCTTGAAATCGACGACGCGGCCCTGGCCATCGGTCAAACGGCCGTCGTCCATGATTTGCAGCAGGATGTTGAACACGTCCTGGTGCGCTTTCTCGATCTCGTCGAACAGGATCACACAGTAGGGTCGCCGCCGGACCTGCTCGGTCAGTTGCCCGCCCTCCTCGTAACCGACGTATCCGGGAGGCGCGCCGATCAAGCGCGAAACCGCGTGCCGCTCCATGTATTCGGACATGTCGATGCGCACCAGGGCATGCTCGTCGTCAAACAGAAATTCGGCGAGCGCCCGTGCCAGTTCGGTCTTGCCCACCCCGGTTGGCCCCAGAAAGATGAACGAGCCGATCGGCCGCTTGGGATCGCTCAACCCCGCGCGGGATCGGCGAATTGCGTTCGAAACCCGCTCCAGGGCAACATCCTGGCCGACCACCCGCTGCCGCAGCCGGTCTTCCATGTTGACCAGCTTCTTGACTTCGCCTTCGAGCATCTTGGAAACGGGAATGCCCGTCCACCGCGAAACGATTCTGGCGATGTCCTCTTCGTCGACCTCCTCTTTAAGCATTCGGGTGGTTCCAGGCTGGGCGGCGCGGGCGGCCTCGCCCGCGCGTCCGTCCATTTGAGAATTGACCTTCGCCAACTCGGCTTCAGTCTGCCGCAGCAACCCATAACGAATCTCCGCGACCCGCTGCAGGTTGCCTTTACGTTCCTCGGCCTGCTCTTCGAGCTTCAGCTGCTCGATCTTTTCTTTCAGCTGCCGCGCGCGCGTGATCAGGTCCTTTTCCTGCTTCCAGCGCGCTTTCAGAGCATTGGACTTCTCGCGAATCTCGGCCAATTCCTTGTCCACATTCGCCAGCCGCTCCTTAGAATTCGGGTCGTCTTCTTTTTTCAGCGCCTGCTTTTCAATCTCCAGCTGCGTGGCCCGGCGTTCCAGCTGATCGATCTCCGTCGGCATGGAATCGATCTGAATGCGCAGCGATGCCGCGGCTTCGTCGATCAAGTCGATCGCCTTGTCGGGGAGAAACCGATCCGAAATGTAGCGATGGGAAAGCGTCGCGGCCGCGACAATCGCGGAGTCCTTGATGCGTACGCCGTGGTGAACCTCGTAGCGCTGCTTAAGCCCGCGCAGAATGGCGATGGTGTCTTCGACGTTGGGCTCGCCCACAAACACGATCTGGAAGCGCCGCTCGAGGGCCGCGTCCTTCTCAATGTGCTTGCGATATTCGTTCAGCGTGGTGGCGCCGATGGCCCGCAGTTCGCCTCGGGCCAGTGCCGGCTTGAGCATGTTGGAGGCGTCGATGGCGCCTTCGGCGGCCCCGGCGCCCACCAGCGTATGCAGCTCGTCGATGAAAAGAACAATCTTCCCCTGCGAGTCTTCAATCTCTTTCAGCACCGCTTTGAGGCGATCTTCAAATTCTCCGCGATACTTCGCGCCCGCCAGCATCGCCCCGAGATCCAGAGCAACCACGCGCTTGTTCTTCAGCACCTCGGGCACGTCGCCGGAAACGATGCGCTGCGCCAAGCCTTCGACAATCGCCGTCTTCCCTACCCCGGGCTCGCCAATGAGAACGGGATTATTTTTCGTCCGCCGGGAAAGCACCTGCACCACGCGCCGGATTTCCTCGTCCCGCCCGATGACCGGATCGAGCTTGCCGCGACGCGCTTGCTCGGTCAGGTCGCGGGCATAGCGCTCCAGCGCCTGGTACTTCGCTTCCGGATTCTGATCGGTGATGCGCTGGGAGCCTCGAACTGCGGTCAGCGCCTTGAGAATGGCATCATGGGTGGCGCCGTGGCGCGCCAGGATCTGCTGCGCCGCGTCGCCCTTCTGTTCGGTCACCGCCAGCAGCAGGTGCTCGGTGGAAACATACTCGTCTTTGAAATTGTCGGCTTCCTTGAAAGCGCGGTCCAGAAGCTGGCTGCCCGCTTGCGACAAGCTGGCCTGTGCGGCCGCCCCCGAGATCTTGGGCAGCCGATTCATTTCCTGGTAGATATCGCTCAGAACGGCCTGCGGACCGATGCCGATCTTTTCCAGCACGGGCGGAACGATGCCTTCGCGGTCCTCCAGCAGCGCCGCCAGCAAATGCAGCGGCAGCAGCTCGGGATTGCCGTGCTCGGAGGCAAGCTCGTTCGCGCGCTGCACGGCCTCCTGCGCCTTTAACGTGAATTTGTCCCAACGAATAGCCATAACGCCTCATTTCGTCGTTGTGTAATTTGGCAATTGTAATTTTGGTTTCGGCAGTTCCGGCTTGGCATAATCGCGATCAAGCGTTTCGGGCCGGTTAAATTACCCAACTACCAAATTCCCCAATTCCTCAATTCAAAACAAACGGGAGGCAATCACATCGCCTCCCGCCCGAAGTAACCACCACATGATCTTACGCTGCCTTGCCGGAACTCTTGCCCTCAATCGACTTCTGGCTGCCGACGTTGATCTTGATCTGCTTCGGCTTGGCTTCCGCCCGCTTGGCCAGCTGAATCTTCAGCACGCCCTTGTCGTAGTGCGCCTGGATGCTGTCGGTGTCGACAGTATTGGGCAGCGTGAACAGACGGGTGAAGCTGCCATACTGACGCTCCACGCGGCGGTAGTTCTCCTCTTTCTCTTCCTTGTCGAACTTGCGCTCGCCGTGCACGGTCAAGGTGTTGTTCTCGACGCGAACATCGATGTCTTTCTCGTCGATTCCGGGCACCTCGATCTTCAGCGTCACATTGTGCTCGTCCTCGTAGACGTCCACCGGGGGCGCAAACGTCGAGGTGGTCAAAGCCTCTTCGTGGTCGCCGTAGGAGTCACGGAACAGGCGGTTCATGCGGTCCTGCAACGTTGTGAACTCACGAAAGGGATCCCAGCGAGTTAGAACGGTCATGACAAAATCCTCCTGAATCTGAATTGTCTCTGTGGAATGGATGGCGGTAGCGCCATACCGGTTTCATAAGTTAGCGTAACTACAGCATAAAATCTTAGCGTGTTATTGTCAATATATTTATGTTATTGTTTTTCTTCAACTTGAGAGCACGATAAGGCATTTGAGGTAAGCCGTCTCCGGTATTCCCAGTATGTTCGGATGGTCCTTCGCTTGGCCTCGGTTTTCCAACACCCGAAGATTCCTGTGCGAATCCAGGCCTGCAGCGCCAACCACTTCCAGCAGATCGGAGGCGCTGACGTGGTAGGAACACGAGCAGGTCACGAGGATCCCGCCCGGCCGCAGCATCTTGAGCGCGCGCAGGTTCAGTTCTTTGTAGGCACGCAGGGCGGCCGGGGCGTCGCGGCGGGACTTGGCAAAGGCAGGCGGGTCGAGCACGACCGTGTCGTATTGCCGGCCAGCGTCGGAATAGTCGCGCAGGAGGTCGAAGGCATTGGCCTCGATCCATTCGACCTCGCGGCCATTCAGCTTCGCGTTCTGCTCGGCCGATTCAAGCGCAGGACGGGAGCTATCGACGCCCGTCACCTGGTCGCAGGCCGGCCCGAGGTGCAGGGCAAAACCTCCCTGGTAGCAGAAGACATCGAGGGCCTCTCCCCGGGCGTATTGCGCGGCAGCGGCATAGTTTTCCCGTTGATCGAGGAAAGCCCCGGTTTTCTGGCCGGCGAGGGCGTCGAAAAGGAAGCGCACGCCGTTCATGTGGAATTCGGTTGTTACCGGCTTCCCTGTTTCTTCGATTGGCGGTTGGCCTTGTTCTTCGCCTGTCATTCCGGGGCCCGTTAGGGCTGGGGAACCTGCTTCTTGGCTGGGAGCAGCAGGTTCCTCGTCCTTCCGCTTCGATTCCGTGCTCGGAATGGCATTGCGATGGGAAGAACTCCACACAACTGCAGTTCGTCTCTCGGGAAGCTGCTCCAGTTTGCGAACCCGGGCATCAACTCGCTCCACGATAGCTGCCGGGCTAAGTGCGCTCCTAAGCTCGGAAAGAAAGGTCTCTCGCATGGCGGTTGAGTCCATGGCCTGCGTAAGCACCTGAAACGAGATCACGTCGTTGTAGCGGTCGACGATCAGCCCGGGCAGGAAGTCTCCCTCGCTGAAGACCACCCGGTAAGCATTCGTGTCTCGAACGAAGCGCTCGCGATAGGCGATGGCAGCCCGAATCCGCTCGCGTAAAAGCTGATGAACATCGTCGACCGGCTTCGCCGAAATCATGCGAATGGCGATCTCGGAAGCCGTGCTGTAGAAGGCGGAGCCGAGAATATGTGTGGCGCGGACACTCTTGTCCGCGCCAGCCCGGACTGTCACCAACGAGCCGGGCGGAACATTGCTGGCATCGATCACATCCGATCGATAAATCCAGTCATGTCCAGCGCGAAGCCGCTCTGCCCCGCGCCGTGACACCGTTACGATTGGGTGCAGCGGCCGGTCCTCCATGCCCCAATGATATACAGGGGAGCTTCCGCAGAATGCGGAGTTGATCCAATCGCGGAAGGAATTTGCGCGGACGAGTCGATCTAGCTGGCCACGCCGCTGGGCACCGCTTCTTTGGCGTGGTGGGCCGTCATTTCCGCCCGCGCCAGATCCAGGTCACGCTGCAGGAGGTCTAGCACCGGACTGGGCATCTCGTTCTCCCATTCGTCCTGCTCGGCGTCGGTCCAGTTGCCATTCAGGCGAACCGCATCGCAAATGTCTTCGGGGAATGCCTGACGATAGGCGCCTTCGCGAACCAGTGGATCGCCTATCTTTCGGCCTGTGGCGGCGTCGTAAATTCGGCGTGTAGCGTTCCCCTCGGAGTTGGCGAAGCTGAGAAACACTTCGCCGTCAGCGTTGTACTCGGCACGGTAATACCAGGCCTGGCTGGCGTCGATCTTGGGATGCGCCCGGCGCCGCGTGGGCTTTGCCGCTTTTGGCTCGGCGGGAGCTTCTTTCGACGAATCGAAATACAGGATGCGCTGGCACGAGTCGCAATAAATCATCTGACCGCTGCGCACCTCGTTGTAGGTCTGCGGGCGCAGCACCACCGAGCACCCGGTACACTTCTGATCCAGAACTTCCGCCAATCCTGACCCGCGGAATCTCAGCACCCGGTCGTAGTGCCTCAGCACATCGGGATCGACCGCGGCCCGCGCAGCATCGCGCTTGGCCGTCCACTCGGCGAGTTCCTTTTCATCTTTTGCCGTCTGCTCGCGGGCAACCGCCTTCTCTTTCTCGATCTCGGCGGTTTCTTCTTTCAACTCGGCCTCAGCGGCCTTGACTTCTCTCTCGCGAGCCTCGGCGTTGACCATCAGCTCAAGAATCTTGTCCTCGTTCGCGGAAATCTCCTGCTCGGCGAACTGGATCTCATGCATCAGCGCCTTGTACTGCTCGTTGGTTTTCACGTCGAGCGACTGGTCGCGATACTTCGAGATCTTCCCGCGCAGATCGGTGATGGCCGTCTCGTACTTCTTGCGAGCCGCGTCATCGGCTTTGACGGATGCGCGCGCTTTTTCGAGAGCAGCCTTGGTCCCAGCCAATTTCTGTTCGATAACCGTGACGCGCCTGGGAAGTTCGGCAATTTCGGCTTTGAGCCGCTGAATTTCGCGGTCGGTGGTCTGGAGCGAGATTAAATGCTCAATTTCCGGGGACATCGGGGGCTATGCATTGATTTTAGCATGCGAATCGGCCCCCGGAGCGCTGCGTTTGCAATCGCGGAGAAAAACCCTGACACTAGCACCGCATGAAATTCGTTGCCATCATTCCCGCGAGGCTGCAGTCGCAGCGCTTGCCGCGCAAAATGCTGCGCGAAATTGCAGGCCGGCCGCTGGCCGTGTGGGTCTATCAGGCGGTGCGCTCGTCGCCCCTGCTCGATGACGTCATCATCGCCACCGACTCCGAGGAGATTCTCACCGCCTGCCGCACACATGCCTGCACCGCCCGGATGACCTCGAACCGCCACCGCAGCGGGACGGAGAGGGTGCACGAGGTGGCGCAGTCGGTCGCCGCCGACGTGTACATCAACGTGCAGGGCGATGAACCCATGGTTCGCCCCGAGCAGATCGAGAGCATTGTTCAGCTCATGCGAGAGCCCACTATCGGCGTAGGCACGCTGAAGACCGCGGCTTCACCGGCAGACATCGCCAGTCCCAATGCCGTCAAAGTGGTGACCGATGGCGCCGGTCGCGCCCTGTATTTCTCCCGGGCCACAATTCCCTTCGACCGGGACGGTTCGCAACCGCCTTACTTCAAGCACCTGGGAATCTACGCCTACCGAATGCCGGCTTTACACAGATTCGTGACCCTCCCGGAGTCCTCCCTGGAACGCGCCGAGCGGCTCGAGCAGTTGCGCTTTTTGGAAAATGGCATTCCAATTCACGTCGCAGAAACAAGATTCGACAGCGTCGGGGTGGACACCGAAGAAGACTTCTCACGTGTGCAGCGGATCCTCGCAAAATCATTCACCACGGAATCACAGGGACACAGAGAAGACAATTAGAATCAGATGCCAGTCGAACGCCCCTGCTGGACAAGGCAGCTCGGGGATAGATCCGCACCGGGGAAGGAAATGTCTATGGTTGTCTTCGTGTCTCCGTGGTGAGCTATGCGTTGGCCTTCGCCCAATTCTCGGCAGCCGCAATTCGGCGCGCAATAGCGGGATGCGAGTAGAACCACCACTCCACCCAGCGCGAGGGCGTGCGCTCGGCCAGATTCTGTTCCGCCAGCTTGTTCATGGCGGATATGAAGGGCGAAACGCCCCCAATATTTTCGAAGGCGTAGCGGTCGGCCTGGCGCTCGTTGTAGCGGGAGAACGCGTTCAGCGCAGGCATCAGGATGAACGATAGCACCACGAAAATGAGGATCAGCAGGGGTAAATTCGCGAAATCGTGCATGGTATCAAAGGCGTGCCAGCGCTCCACGGCATAATGCATGGCCCAATTCGCCGCCGCGAAGCCAACGAAGGTCACCGCAGCCTGAATGGCAATTCCCTTGAAGATATGCTTATGCACGTGATGTCCCAGTTCGTGCGCCAGCACCGCCTCGATCTCGTCGGCGGAGTAGCCCGCGAGCAGGGTGTCGGCCAGGATAATCCGCCGCGTGTTGCCCAGGCCGGTCAGCGCAGCATTCGCCTTCTTGCTCTTTTCTGACAAGTGCCATTTGTACACGCCGCGCACCCGGGTTCCCGCGCGCTCGCCCAGCCGCACCAGCCGAGTCTTCAGTTCATCATCCTGCAGCGGCTCAAATTTGTAAAAGATCGGGAACAGCACGACCGGAGCGAGCTGCGCCAGCAGGATGACTACCCCGAGAAACCCTGCCCAGGCCAGAACCCACCAATGCTGCGGGTATTGGCGAATAACGAAATACAACAGTTCGATAAGAATTGACAACAGCACGACCGTGACCAGAAAGCCCTTGACTTCATCCCACACCCACCCGCGCAGCTTCTGGTTGGAAAGCTGGTAGCGATGCTCCAGATGAAAGCTGTAGTAGTCCAGTCCGAAACTCAGAGCTTTGCTGATCACCAGCAGCATGAGAACGTAAAGGAACAGGGCGAAAGCGTAGCTCTGCACGGATCCGCTCAAATACGCGGCGTCCCGCAACCAGTTGGTCCATCCGGTGAGCAGTAGGACGAAAAGGAAGGACAGCCCGAGGACAAACTCGGATATGCCAAGCCACCGCCGAATGCGGTTATACCTGCGCACCTCGGGCGAGTCAGGAGGCGCAACTGTGGGACCGGCAGCCATTGGCTAGATTATTGCACCGCGCCGCAAACCCACGCGAGGTGCTGAAGGGGCAAGTACCTCGGCGCCCCGCGCCATGGCATGGCATGATCAAGCCTTGCCGCTCAGTGATTGATGACAAGTCGTTGTGCTACTGGGGCAGCCGCGAAGCGGCGACAGAATAAAGCCAAGGGCGCAGCCCTGGGAAATGGTTCCCAACAACCAAGGCTGCGGGTCACAACCTATGTCGAGTGCACGAAGGCGTCTGCCGCGCCGAGGATCTCCCGGACCAACCCCGGACTGGCCGCTTCCGCGTAGACCCGCAACAGCGGCTCGGTCCCCGAGGCTCGGAACAGAACCCAGGCTTCGGCGCCGTTGCCTTCGTTGGGAGCATCCAGGAAGAACTTCACGCCATCCATGCCTTCCTTCTTCACGATGGCCCACCTGAGCAAATTACGCGTGCCATCAGCGCGGGCGCGTTCAATGGCGCGGTTCTTCACGTCATCGGGAATATGGAGATCAATGCGCCCGTAATAGTGGGGACCATATTCTTTTTGAAGGTCTGCAACCAGCACGCCCAGCGGCTTCTGCTCCTCCGCCATCACGTTGGCCAGCAGCAGAGAATTGAGAATGCCGTCGCGTTCCGGCAAATAGCGGGAATAGCCGAGCCCGCCCGATTCTTCGCCGCCCATCACGATTTCCCGGTCCATCATCAGGTCGGCAATATGCTTGAAGCCAATGGAGCACTCATTGAGCTTGCGGCCATGCTTCCGGGCGATGCGGTCGATCATGCGGGTAGTGTTGAATGCCCGCACCACTTCCCCGCCCCACGGTTTGCGCCGCAGAATCCAATCCAGCAGCACGGAAAAAACCTTGTGAGAGTCGACGAAGCTGCCGTCCTCGGCGACCGCGCCGATGCGGTCGGCATCCCCGTCGGTGGCAAAACCGGCGTGGCAGTGTTCGCGAACCACCGTTTCCTGCAGCAGTCGAACGTGCGGCTCGATCGGCTCAGGGTTGATACCGGGGAAAAGCGGATTGACTTCCTGGCGGATGGCGATAAAGTCGATCCCGTGCTCGCGAAAGATCTGCGCCAGCACGCCGCGCCCGGAGCCGTGCATGGAATCGATAGCGAAGCGGAATCCGGCCTTGGCGATCAGATCCAGATCAGCGAATCGGGAAACAGCGCGAACGTAGGCAGACTTCAAATCGACTTCTTCAATGGCCGCGAGTTCGCCCTGGGGCATGGTCCCAGCGGCGGTTTCCTGCTCGATCACTTTCATGATGGCCGGCGTCGCCGAGCCGCCAAACTTGGCTTTGAATTTCACCCCGTTCCAGTTCCACGGATTGTGGCTGGACGTGACGACCACCCCGCCGGCCGCGCCGTTATTCTTAACCGCCAGCGAAATCGCGGGGGTGGGGGTGTAATCGGCAGCCAATTTGATCGGAATCCCGGCCCCCGCCAGCACTTCGGCAGCCACCCGGGCGAAACGCGGCGAGCCAAACCGGGTGTCGTAACCAACGATCAGGCCGTGCGAAGCGTCTTCCTGTTTCAGCACGTACGCGGCAATGGCACCTGCAACCCGGCGCACGTTCTCATAGGTAAAGTCGTCCGCGATGACGGCGCGCCAGCCGTCGGTGCCAAATTTGATGGGTGTGGCAACGGGCCGCTGCTCATCGAGCTTTGTCGTGGGTTGTCGGTCGTTGGTCGTCGGCTCGGCCTCGTTCACTTCGAGTTGCTGTGGCGTTCCCATGATATCGAGCCCCTTGCGGTTGCCGACGCCGAAGCGCGGACGACCGACGGCGTTTTCAAACCAGCTTGCTCATTTTCTTCTCATCGAGAAACTGCACAACCTTGCCCACGTCCTGCGCATTCTCGCGCGTGGTCACAAGCAAAGCGTCATCCGTCTCCACCACAACCACGTCATTCACGCCAACCACGGCGACAAACTTCCCGGGCGCGCGCACGTAATTCCGGCTGGCGTTCAGGGTGAAGATGCCCTGTCCAGAGATGAGGTTGCCGCTGGGCTCCGGCTGCTGGGCCGAGAGGTGCTCGTGCAGGGCTGTCCATGAGCCCAGGTCGTTCCAGCCAAAATCGGCCCGCAGGCAGAAGATGTTGGAAGCTTCCTCGCCCTTGGCCGAGCGCGGCTCCAAAATCGCGTAATCGACGCTGATGTTCTCGCACTTGGGATACAACCGCTGGAAGGTCGCCGCAAACTTTCGACCGCCGAACTCGCCGGCAATCTCCTCCAGCAGCGCCGCCGTCTTCGGCAGGTGCTCCTGCAAGGCGGCAGTCAAGGTCCTGGCGCTCCATAGAAACATGCCGCTGTTCCAATAAAAGTTCCCGGACCGCACAAACTCCGCGGCGCGTTCGGCGTTCGGCTTTTCGGTGAACCGCCGCACATGCCGCGCATTCCCCGAAGACAGCGATCCCGCCTCGATATACCCGTAACCGGTCTCGGCGCGCGTAGGCTCAACTCCCAGCACCACGATGTTCTCACCCGCCGCCGCGATCTCGACCCCTTCACTCAACACTTCGCGAAAGCGCCCGGGATTGACAATCGTATGATCGGAGGGAAACAGCCCTAGTACCGCTTCAGGATCCGTCTTGTTCAGCAAAAACGCGGCCAAACCGATCGCGGGCGCCGTATTTCGGCCCATTGGCTCCGCCAGAATCTGATCTTTCTTGAGCTTGGGAAGCTGCTGCAAGATCTCCGGCCGCAGATCGTTATTGGTGATGATCCACATCTGCCTCGCCGGCGTCATCGGCAGCAGGCGAGCGACGGTCTGCTGGATCATGGTCTGCTTGCCGTCGAGGGCGAGCAGTTGCTTGGCGCGCTTTTTCCGGCTCAACGGCCAGAATCGCGTGCCGCGCCCGCCGGCGAGAATCACGGGATAGAAGTTGGCGCTCATCAAAATTACGAATTGAAGACTTCACATTACAGATTTGATCCGGCGCTCAGAAAACAAAATCTCAAATGGAAATCTGCAATTCATCAGACCAGGCTCGTCTCCGGCTCCGGCACCGGCACTCCGGGTACGTACGACTTTAAGAAAGCAATCTCATTCCGCGGCACGACCGTGAAGCGGGGAATACACGCCGGCACTACCACGGCATCGCCTTTGGCGAACTCAATCGAGTCGTAACCCGGCGCGCTCAGAACGCCTGCTCCATCGGTGGCGACCAGAATCTGCGCCGATGACTTCCCCGCAGGGGACGGAAACTCCTGCTCCCCATGAAGGCGGAAATTTTCTACGGCAAAATATCGCGACGCGACCAATGGCTGCAGAAAATTCCCATTGCCGCCAAGCTTTGAAAATGGCTGCGGCTTCACTTTGCCGGATGCGGCCCGTTCTTTGATGACCCGCAGACCATGCTCCAGGTGCAGTTCGCGCGGCCTGCCGTAATCATAGAGGCGAAACGTGGTGTCCGACTGCTGCTGCGTCTCCACGATAATGGAGCCCGGGCCCAGCGTGTGCACCGTGCCTCCCGCGACAAAGATCAGGTCCCCGGCGGAAACCTTGATCCAGTTCAGCAATTCCTCGGCGCGATTTTCGTGGATGGAGCGCTCGAACTCCGCCCGCGTCACGCCCGGCTTCAATCCCAAGGCAAGTTCGGCACCGGGCTGTGCATGCGTCACGTACCAGCACTCTGTCTTGCCGCAGGGCTCGCCGAGTTCCTGCGCCGCCACATCGTCGGGATGTACCTGCACTGAGAGTTTTTGTTCAGGAAACAGAAACTTCATGAGCAGGGGAAACCGCTTGCTATCGGCAGGGGCGTCTCCTACGAATGCGCGCTGGTACCGCGCCGCCAGTTCAGCTAGGGTCTTGCCCGCCAGCGGGCCGTTCTGCACCGTTCCATGGTCACCAGTGAGCCAGGACTCGCCGATTCTTTCCTGAAACCTCTTCGGATAGATGGGGGACAGATCCAGACGCCCCCAGGGGCGCGGATCAAAGATCGGAGTCATTAACAGCGGGTAGAGTTCGCTCATTCCCAGTGGCGCCATCAGGAACCTGCGGGTGCCCCATCCTAAATTTGGCAGATTCGCCAAATTCAGGCGGGTTTGCCCAAACCACGTTAGAAGCCTAACTCAGCAGCCACGCTGCCCGCAAAACGGTTAAACACAGAGGGCACAGGGTCACACAGAGTCCTCCTCTGTGCACCGCCGTGCCCGGTGTGGCTAAAACCTTGCTTACAGGCTTTGCACGAACCCCCGCAGGCGCTCCAGGCCGCGGTCCAGTTCCTTCTGCGAGGTCGCATAGGAGATGCGGACGTGCTCGTGGGTTCCGAAGCCCTCGCCCGGAACCGTGGCGACATTGGCTTTATGCAGCAGTTGCTTGGCAAATTCCGCCGGCGATTTCACGCTACCACCCAGGAAGGCCGAGATGTTCGGATAGACGTAGAACGCGCCCTCCGGCTTGGTGCACTTCACGCCTGGAATTGCCGCCAGCCCTTTGAGGATGTGATCGCGGAGCTGGATGTACTCCGCCCGCATCTCCGCCACGCATCCCTGCGCACCTTTCAGCGCCGCCACCGCCGCTTTCTGCACAATCGAAGTCGGATTCGACGTCGACTGGCTCTGCAGCTTCTGCATGGCCGCAATCACGGGGGCAGGAGCCAAGGCGTAACCCATGCGCCATCCGGTCATGGCGTAGGTTTTTGACAGCGATCCCACCACGACCATGCGGTCGCGGTACTCGTTCAACGAACCAACCGAAAACTCGCGCCCGGTGTAGTTCAAATAGACGTAGCATTCGTCGGAAATCACCCAAATGCCGCGCTCAGCCGCGAACCGTATGACTTCGGTCATATCCTCGGGCGACATTACGGCGCCGGAGGGGTTCGAGGGCGAATTCAGGATGATCAGCTTCGTCCGGTCGGTCACGTGCCTGGCGACCATCTCCGCGGTAACCCGGAAGCCTTGCGACTCATCGCTCTGCAGCAGAATGCAGTGGCCGCCTGCGTAACGCACGATGTCTTTAAACGACACCCAATACGGAACCGGGAGAATGACTTCGTCGCCATGATCGACCAGCACCTGCATCGCGTTGAACAGCACGTGTTTGCCGCCTACCGATGCCATGGCTTCCTCGCGCTTGTAGCCGGAACCGAAGTCCTGCGCATGGCGCTGGATAATGGCGTCTTTGAGTTCGATCGTGCCGCCCACCGCTGTGTAGCGGGTAAAATTTGCGTTAATCGCCGCGATGGCGGCATCTTTGATGTGCTGCGGCGTGGAGAAGTGGGGCTCGCCCACGGTCCAGTCGACCACGTCCACGCCCGCCTGGCGCAGCTTTTCGGCTTCGGCGGCAACGGCCATGGTGGCCGAAGGCTCAATGCGGTTGATGCGTTCGGTAAGTTTCAGCGCCGGTACTGCTTCGGTCACGGGTGTCATCTTTTTCCTGCCTTCGGGTTTCGATTGGCCAATTTGTATGCCGGATCCAGTTTTTCTTTGAGCCGGTGTTTTACCAGTTCAGGCACCAGTCCGCTAACGTCTCCACCGAGTCGCGCCGCCTCGCGCACCAGGCGCGAACTCAAATAAGAATACTGCTCGGCCGGCATCATGAAGACCGTTTCCAGATCCGGCCGCAGCCGCCGGTTCATCATGGCCATCTGCAGTTCGTACTCGTAGTCGCTCAGCGCGCGAATACCGCGCAGCATGGCGCCAGCGTTCACCCGGGCGGCATAGTCAACGGTCAGACCGTCAAATACATCCACGCTGACGTTTTTGAATTCCGCGGTCAAATCTTCCAGCATGCGCCGCCGCTCGCCCAGGCTGAACAGCGGGCTCTTCTCCGGATTTCGCGCAATCGCTACAATCAGCTCGTCAAAAATCTTGCTGCCACGCTCAATCAAATCCAAATGCCCGTTGGTGGGCGGATCAAAAGACCCGGGATAGATGGCGATGACTTTCTTCAATCAGCCTCTTTCTGTTCGGTTGTCCACGCTTAAGAAGGCGGGGCGGAGATGAATTGATTTTATTCGGCAGGAACTTACGATGCAAATAAATCCAGGCACATTGAACCGGATTGCGGTTCCCGAGGCCGCCCGACACGGGCAAGCGGGAACTTGATTCGACTCGGTCGGGTGCGGACAGGAATCCTCACTGGACCGCAACTCATCGCCGCTCGGTTCTCAGTACTTCACGATTGTGGCGAATGACTTCGCTTCCAGGCTGGCTCCTCCGACCAGCGCGCCATCGATTTCCTCTTCGCACATGAGCGCATTCGCGTTTTCCGGCTTCACCGAGCCGCCATAGAGAATACGCAACTGGCTGGCAAACTCATCGCCGAAGGCCTTCGCGGCTTCCCCTCGAATGATCACGTGCGCGTCGGAAGCCATTTGGGGCGTGGCGGTCTTCCCGGTGCCGATGGCCCAGACCGGCTCATAGGCAACGACCAGCCTGGCCGCCTTCTTTGCGGAAAGGGCGTGAAATGCCCGCACGCATTGCCGCCGGAGGACATCTTCCGTTAACCCGGCTTCGCGTTCCTCCAACACTTCACCGACGCACGCGATCGGAGTCAACCCCCGCTCCAGCGCTGCCTTGAGTTTCAGGTTCACGGTATCGTCGGTCTCGCCGAAATATTGCCGCCGCTCAGAATGGCCGATGATCACGTGCGTACAACCCACCGCAACCAGCATCGGCGAAGAGATTTCTCCCGTGAAGGCGCCTTCATCTTTCCAATAGACATCCTGCGCGCCAATCGCAACCTGCGAACCCTTTGCCGATTCCAGCGCCGCGTGCAGGTTGACGTAAGGAGGACAGACCACAATCTCGTCGCGATCGTGCCCTCCCAGCAGCGGCAGGAAGTCGCGGAAGAACTGCCTGGTCTGCTCGGGATTCTTGTACATCTTCCAGTTGGCGGCAATCAGCTTTTTGCGGGGCATGGATGAGTCCTTTCGATTAGAGATCAACCACGGAGGTCGCGAACTCCCGCGAAGTACTTCGGGTTTGGTGGTGCAGGGTTTTGCGCTTCGATACCAGCGCCGGACAGGTCCTGCAGGGTCGAAATCCGGCGCACAGGAAGAGGGCATCCCTCGATCCCAAGCCGGTCAATCCAGACGGTGGTCATTCCCAGCGCGTGACTGGCAGCGACATCCGCCACCAGATCGTCTCCGACGTGCATGCATTGCGGGGGCTGAGCATTCGCCCGCCGGCAGGCTTCGCGAAAAATCGCTTCCGCCGGCTTGCCAAGGCCGGCATCCTCCGAGAAAACCAGCACCGAGAAGTATTTCAGCAGGCCCGCGCGCTCCAGCTTTCCAACTTGCTGTTCGCGTGCGCCATTGGAGATGATGCCCAATGGCTCGTCCTTCAACTGCTCCAGGCACGGAGCGGCGTCATCGAAGGCGCGGGTTTGAGACTCATAAGCTTCGATAAAGACGCGGTAACGGCGATCGGCGTCCGCGTCGCTGAAGTCGGGGCGGCCAAATACCTCGCGCATGCGTGCGCGACGCTGATCCCAGATGGAAATTTCTCCGCGGCAGAAGCGATTGAAATGCTTCGTCATGATCGTCTCCCAGGTTTCGGCGAAGGTGTCGCGTGCAAACGGAATTTCTCCGGGAAAGTGATCGTAGAGTACCAGGCTGGCGTCGGCAGACGCGCTGAGGTGGTCGATCAGGGTGCCGTCGATATCGAAGAAGATCATGGCGGATATTGTGAACGGGCAGGAGACGTCATTTTTAGCATTGGGGGTTTGCCGCCAATTGCCAGACTCCGGCCGAGTGCGCGTTTTACCGGCATTCCTTGCCCGGGAAAACTCTCAAGTGCTAAAAAGTTGCCGTCCTACTTGTTGGTCAGCGCGGCCACGCCCGGCAAAACCTTGCCTTCCAGGAACTCGAGCGAAGCACCGCCGCCGGTGGATATATGCGAGATGCGATCGGCAACGCCGGCGGCTTTAACCGCCGAGACGGAATCACCGCCGCCAATGATCGATGTCGCCCCGGCGTTGTCCGCCACGGCCCGCGCAACCTTGAACGTGCCTCTCGCGAACGGCGGCATCTCGAATACTCCCATGGGGCCGTTCCAGACGATTGTCGCCGCGCGAGAAATCTCCTCCGCGAACCGTTCAATCGTCGCCGGGCCAATATCGAGGCCCATCAGGTTCTCGGGAATGGGCTGCCCTTGCGCGACCGTCTGCGGCTTGGCGTTGGCGTCGATCTTGTCGGCCGCAATGTGATCCACCGGAAGCAGGAACTTGACCCCGCGCTGCTTCGCATCCGAAAGGATCTGCACCGCGAGATTCAGCTTGTCCTCTTCGACGCGCGACTTCCCTACCTGCTGCCCTTGCGCCTTCAGGAACGTATAGGCCATCGCCCCGCCGACAATCAGGGTGTCAACCTTCTTCAGCAGGTTCTCGATGACGGCGATCTTGTCGCTGACCTTTGCGCCGCCGAGAATGGCAATGAACGGCTTCTCGGGATGCTCCATGGCGCGGCCGAGGTATTCCAGTTCCTTCTCCATGAGCAGGCCCGCGGCGGATCTTTGCACGAACTTGGTGATGCCGACCGTCGACGCGTGCGCGCGATGCGCGCTGCCGAACGCGTCATTCACGTAATAGTCAGCGAGATTGGCCAGTTGCTTCGAGAACTTCTCGTCGTCGGCTTCCTCTTCAGCATGAAACCGAAGATTTTCAAGCAGCAGGGTTTGGCCCTTCTCCAGCTTTCCTGCCATCTCTTCCGCTTCAACCCCGACGCAGTCGGGACAGAAACCCACGTTTTCGCTGGAAGCCAACTCCTTGTCGAGCATCATGCGCAGTCTTTCGGCCACCGGCTTGAGACTCATCTTGGGATTGGGCTTGCCTTTGGGCCTGCCGAGGTGGGAAGCGAGAATCAGGCGCGCCCCATGGCGCAGGGCATACTCAATGGTCGGCAGGGTTTCGCGGATGCGGGTATCGTCCATGACCCGGCCATCATCGAGCGGAACATTGAAATCGACGCGCATGAACACGCGATGGTCATTCAACGGCAAATCGCGAATGGAGAGTTTGGACATTGGAGTTTCCTTTGTCGCTGACAAGCGAGTTGAAGAGCGACGGGCCATGAGCGGTGAGCTGGGAGCAAGCCATGCTTGCTCGCTGCTCGCAGCTCAGAGCCCGCCGCCGAGTTCTACAGCCCCTTACTGCCGATGAAGTTGATCAGGTCGCGGACGCGGCACGAGTATCCCCACTCGTTGTCGTACCAGGAAACGACCTTCACCAGGTTGCCGAGCGTCAGGGTCGAAGGCGCGTCCAGGATTGAAGAGCGCGAGTCACCCTTGAAGTCCGAAGAGACCAGCGGGTTCTCTTCATATCCGAGATAGCCCTTCAACGGCCCGCTCTCCGATGCCTTCTTCATGGCCGCGTTGACTTCTTCCTTGCTGGCCTTCTTCTCGACTTGCGCCACCAGGTCAACAACCGAAACGTTCGGCGTGGGGACGCGGATGGCGAAGCCGTCGAGCTTGCCCGCCATATCCGGGATCACCAGCTTCAGCGCTTTTGCGGCGCCGGTGGTGGTCGGAATCATCGAGAGCGCGGCGGCACGGGCTCGGCGCAGGTCCTTGTGCGGGAAATCGAGAATGACCTGGTCATTGGTGTAGGAGTGGATGGTGGTCATCGTCCCACTGAGGATATTGAAATTGTCGTGAACCACCTTCACGATGGGGGCCAGGCAGTTCGTGGTACAGGACGCGTTCGAAATAATGTGATGCTTGGCGGGATCGTACTTGTCCTGGTTCACGCCCAGCACGATGGTCACGTCTTCATTCTTCGCCGGTGCCGAGATGATGACCTTCTTCACCGTCCCGCGCAGGTGCTTCTTGGCGTCTTCCGCGTTGGTGAACTTGCCGGTGGATTCAATCACCACCTGCACGCCAAGGCTTTCCCAGGGCAAAGCAGCCGGGTCCTTCTCCTTGAAGACCCGAATCGATTTGCCGTCGACCTGCACGCAGTCCTGCCCCGCCGTGACCGTGTTCGGCAGGTTGCCGAGCACGGAATCGTACTTCAGCAGGTGTGCCAGGGTCTTGGGTTCAGTGAGGTCGTTGACTGCTACGAACTCCAGGTTCTTGTCCTGGAGGGATGCGCGAAGAACATTGCGTCCGATGCGTCCGAATCCGTTGATACCTACTTTGATAGCCATGTCGCCTCCGTATGAAAGATGACTGCGAATAAAAGCTGAATTTAAGGGAACATAAAATGGTAACAGCGCCGCAGGGTACTCGCAAATCGTTCTCGTGAGCTTGGAATGAAAAAATCGGCAATACCGAATCGATTTGGGAGTCCTTAGCCGCCGAACTCAATTTCGATGAACTCGTTCCGTTTGCTCCAGAAAGGCAGGCGCATCAGCCAATACTTGCGGGCCAGAACCTCCTTGGCTTTGGGCCACTCCGAGGGAGGCAGAATGTGGGCGCGACCGGAGAACCCCGGGCCGGTAATCTTGCCTCGGGCGGTGCATGGCGCGACCGTGACTTGGGGATTGTTGCGGATACGCTTATATTTCCAGGAGTCGTTCCGGGTCATGAAGTAGAGCTTGCCATCGCGCTCGGCAAACCAGAGTGGCGTCTGGACCGCCGTGCCATTCTTGCGAAGCGTTCCGAGTAAGATATATTTCTTGCCAGTCAGGTCAGAGGGGATTGTCATAGCAGTGCCCTGTAATTGCTCATCAACACATCATTGTGTTACAAGCCTGACATGCGGAATTGGATGCGCGAGAAATTGAAACGTCGTAAAAAAGCGCAGGAGAGCGCGGGCTCGAAGCCGGCGCCGCTGCAGCCCGCCTACTTCGAGTCGCAACCCGAGACGGTACCCAGCCGCGCGGAAGAGCCGGCGCCGGAAACCCAGGTCGAAGCCGCCCCCGAAGCTCCGGCCAGGGATCGGTCCGAAGACACAAGCGAAACCGCAAATGCCGCCCAGGCAGGAACCGGTGCTCGTCGTCCCCGCAGGCGTCGCGGACGTGGCGGACGCGGTAGACGACGGCCCACTGCGACAGCCGCCTCGCAAGCCAGCGAAACGCCGCAAGAAGCCCCGGCTGACGCGGCACCGGTCCCGGTTGCCGCCCCCGCCAGCAAAGGCCTGGTCGTCCTCGCGATCGGATTGCCGGGTTCGGGCAAAAGCTCCTGGTTTAAACGCCACAATATTACGCCTCTGTCGAGCGACACGGTCCGGCAGATGCTCTTTGACGACGCCACCGAACAGCGCTTCCAGGACCTGCTTTTCTCGAATCTGCGCTCCATGCTGCGGGCCCGCCTGATTGCCCGGCGTCCTCTGAATTACCTCGATGCCACGAACCTCACGCCTCACGACCGCCACAGCTGGATCAAGCTGGCCAAAGACTTCGGCTATGACGTGCAAGCCGTCTACTTCGACGTGCCGCTGGAGGTTTGCCTGGAGCGCAACCATAAGCGGCATCGCGTTGTCTCCGATGACGTCATGCACAAAATGGCGGCGAAGCTAAAGCCTCCGACCTTTGAAGAGGGCTTCACCAAGATCACCCTCGTCCGCGTCAAGGCCAAGCAGGATTGAATTCCGCGTTTGTGATGGGAAATTGCAGCCCGCAGCGTTCCCATTTAGGCTTATTCCGGCATGCTTCTCGTCCTTGATGTCGGCAATACCAACACCGTTCTCGGCGTGTTCGCGCGATCCGCAGCCGCTTCCGCCTATGACCACCTCCTCGCCAACTGGCGGGTGACTACGCGCGCTGCGCAGACGGTGGATGAATACGGAGTGCTGTTTCGCAACCTGTTCGCGATGCAGCAGCTCGAGCCGAAGGAAATTCACGGAATCATTGTGTCCTCAGTCGTTCCGCCGCTGGATTCGACTTTGCGCCGCGTGTGTGAGCGCTACTTCCATCAGAAGGCGCTGTTTGTCGAGCCAGGCATAAAGACCGGGATGCCGGTGCTGTACGAGAACCCTGCCGAGGTGGGAGCGGATCGCGTCGTCAACGGCGTTGCGGCATTCGAGAAATATGGCGGGCCGTGTGTTGTGGTGGACTTTGGCACCGCCACCACTTTCGACTGCGTGACCGCCAAGGGCGAGTATCAAGGCGGCGTAATCTGTCCGGGGATTGGCATTTCCGCGGACGCGCTGTTTAGTCGCACGGCGCGGCTGCAGCGGGTGGATATACGCAAGCCGACGCGGGTGATAGGGACCACCACCGTGGGCAGCCTGCAGTCCGGTTTGTATTATGGGTATCTCGGTTTGATCGACGGCATTCTGGAACGGCTGCTCCCCGAGCTTGGCGGCAATGTGAAGGTGATCGCGACTGGCGGATTATCTTCGTTGTTCGGTGCCGGATCGAAATACATTCAGCAAGTCGATGAATTCCTTACATTGGAAGGGCTGCGGATTTTGTGGGAGAGGAACGCAGGGACGAAAAACACCGACTCCAAGCCACGGGCCGAGAGTGCCGCCCGGCGCCGATAGTTCGGTTCGCGCACTTCGCGGTCTTTCAAAGCCTTTAACCGCAAAGGACGCCAAGGTTCCGCAGAGAGCGCGAAGAACCTCTTCCGACATTTGCGAATTTTGTAGGGAACGAGTCAGGCATTGGGCTGAGAGCGCCCGCAGAAGGCGTTAGTTGGGCCTCTCTTGGTTTGTGCATTTCTTTGCGTCCTTTGCGCCGCCTTAGCGTACTTCGCGGTTAAAATCTCTCAAAGCCTTTAACCGCAAAGGACGCCAGATTCCGCAAAAGGCGCGAAGAACCACCCCCGGACGTGAACAACTATTTCAATTACTTCACCGAAATCGAGGAGCAATATCAGCGGCGGCGCGGAACCATTGTGCCTCTCTCCACCCTTGACTGGGCACTGATCGAAACCTGGAAAGACGCTGGGATCCCGTTGGAGGCGGTGCTGCGAGGCGTGGATACGGCCTTCGACCGTTATGAGCAGCGGCCGTCAAAGACCAAGAAGATCAACAGTCTGGCGTATTGCGCCCAGGAAGTGCTCAGCACCGCCGAGGCCATGAAAGAAGCTGCGGTTGGCCTGGCAAGCGAGTCTAAGGCGAACCTCGGCTTTGACTCGCAACAGATTGTCGAATTCCTGCGGCGCTGTGCAGGCGATTTGGAGCGCGCGGTGCTCCCTTCGCGGCCCGGTATTTCCCCCAAAACGGTCGCGCTCGAAGTCGCGAGCACCCTGAACGATCTGGCGAAGCAGTTGGCAGGCAAGCCGCTCCCGGCGCGGCTCGAAGATCTGGAACGCAAGCTGACGGTTATGGAAGAAAAGCTGTTCTCCGTTCTGCTCGCTGCCATTGCTGACGATGAAGTGGTGGCCGTGCGCGCCCAGGCGGATCGTGAACTGGCGCCCTACCGCGGCAAGATGCCGCCGACGCAAGTCGAGCAACTGCAGAAGCAGTACCTCCACAAGAGACTCTTGGAGAAATACGGGCTGCCGCGGTTGAGCCTGTTTTACATGTAGGTCAGATTCTGGACGCGGCTCTCAGTCACACTGTCTTTCCCGCTGGCTCAGAACTTCCCGCGAAAAACATAGACCAGCTCAATCAACAGAATGAGGACCACCAGGAATTCCAGCCAGAAGGTGCGCGTCTGGTGGAACTCATCGATCAAGAAGCGATAGAGATCCTCGGCGGTTTGCAGCTTGGATTCGGTGAGGCTCTTATAATCCGGCACGCCAACCTTGTTGGCCGCCAGCCGATACAGGCGTGCGGAAAACATGTCGCTGAGGAACTTGATCGCATTGTCGGCACGCTCGGTCAGTTCGGTGACGTCGAGTAAAACCGTTTGCAGGCGCGACGCTTCCCGCGGCAGCCGCCAGCGCCCGATCAGGTTGGAGTGCTCTTCGAGCGCGTCGTAGACGCGGGCGAGTTCGCGCGTCAGCAGGTCGTCGTAGTGGCGGAATTCGAGCAGCTGCGAGTTGGCGTATTCGAGCAGCTGCATCGTAGTCTCTGATCCCGCCGCCGAGTCATAGACGAACGCCGCATTCCAGCCGAGAACGGCAAGATCGTTGGGATAGTACGACATGGCGGATTGCACCACTTCCCGGCGCTCGTCATCGGAAAGCGGAGCATTCTCGCCGCGCACGATCTGCGCGATCTGCTGGCCGCAGGCGCTGACCAACTGCGCGGCGGATGGATTGCCCTGAATTTCGCGCATGAAGAAGATGAAATAGTCTTCACTGAGCCAGGAATCGTATGGCTTCATGAGCGCGGAACGTGTGCGCGAGACTCTTTCCTTGACTACTTCCTCGGCCCGGCTGGGCAGGTCGGTGCCGGAAATCCACTTCGAGGAAAGCGAAATCAGGTCCCGCCAGTCGCCGGCAAAAGGAAAGTCAAAAAGAACGCTTACCACCCCATAGTCGTAGTACTTCACCCGAACCTGCGCCTGCTTTTCGCCGGGGATCTGCGCGTTTTCAACCACCGGGGGACGCTCGAAGAACAACTGCTCCGCCGCAGCGTGTTTCAGACCTTCGCCCAAACGTCGCGCTCCGAGGATGTTGCGGAGCTGGTCAAGCTTGATCTCTTCGCAGATGTCGAAGAGAAACAAGCCGACCGCCGAGCCGCGTAGAGCGGTACTGGGCTGAGAATCCATGGGCCGGTTAAGTCTAAAGAAAGCAGTGGTTAGTCGGCTAGTGCCCGGTGGGCAGTTCCCGGTTGTGCGGTGGTTGCTCTCAGCCCCTCTGCCTCAGGGTAAGCTGGCGTGGGGCGTCCTTTGCGCAACCTTAGCGTGCTTTGCGGTTAAAGGCTTCTAAAGACTTCAACCGCAAAAGCAGCCGAGGTTGCGTAAAGATACACAGAACTGCGAAATGCAGGGTAGATTGCCCAAGTACCAACTGCCCTTTTTAGCAGGTCAGTTGCTCGCGAGTCAGCTTGAGCCCATTGAGATTGCCCAGGATCGTAACCGCGATGTTGTCGGTCTGGAAGAATTGCTTGGCCAATTGCTGCAACTCTTCGGCGGTGACCGACTCAATTTTTGCAATCAACTCATCCAAGCCGTAGAAGCGGTCGAAATACATTTCCTGGCGGGCCAGGTTGGACATGCGCGCATTGGAGGATTCCAGCGACAGCATCAGGCTGCCCTTGAGCTGGTCTTTGGCGCGACGCAACTCGTCCGGCGCCACCAGTTCGGTTTTCAACTTTCGAAATTCGGTCACGGTAGACTCGACGACTTTGATGGCGCTGGCACGCGAACAGCCGGCATACACCGAAAGGCAACCGGTATCGCGATAGGGGTTCAGGTCACTGTAAATGGCGTAGGCCAATCCCTGGCGCTCGCGGATATTCTGAAAAAGGCGCGAGCTCATGCCGCCGCCCAGCAGCGTGTTCAGGATGTAAGAGGAATGCCGCTTCTCGTGCGTAATCGGGTAGGACGGCACGCCCACGCAAATCTGGACCTGCTCCAGCGATTTCTTGTTGCGAAGAACAATGCGCGGGACGATTTTCGGCGGCGCGCTATGGAAGCCATTGCTGACCGGCTTCATGCCCGCGAAATATTGGTTCACCAGTTCCACGAAGTTCTCGTGCTTTAAATACCCGGCCGCGGTGATAATCACGTTTCCAGGCGAAAACCGCTGCTGGTAGAAATCAAACACCGGCGGGCGTTCGAACCGCCGAACCGTATCGCGGGTACCCAGGATGGGCCGTCCCAGCGGGTGGTCCTTCCAGAAATTCTGGGTGAAGATTTCGTGCACGAGGTAGTCGGGATTGTCCTCGTCCATTTTGATTTCTTCGAGAATGACCCCCCGCTCCCGCGTAATATCCTGCACGTCAAAGACCGGGTTGAGGACGAGGTCGCTGAGCACATCGAGGGCAATCGGAAGGTGCTCATCCAGGACCTTGATGCTGAAGCTGACACACTCTTTGGCGGTGAAGGCGTCGATATTGCCGCCAATGGAATCGACTTGGCGGGCAATCTCTTCCGCCGAGCGGTGTTCGGTCCCTTTGAACACCATGTGCTCGACGAAATGCGAAATGCCATTCCACTCTTTGTCTTCATCGCGCGAGCCGGTCTTGATCCATATGCCGATGGAGACGGAACGAATGTGCTGCATCTCCTCGGTGATCACGGTCAAGCCGTTGGGGAGCACTTCGCGTCGGATATTGCGGTCGGCATCCATCGTCTTACTATTCTCACACACCGACAGACGCTGCGGCGAACGGATACTAAGGTGTTGCGTAGCAACCACTTACATCCAGCGCCACGCGATTTTGAACAGGTTTCCCGTAAAATGGTCGCAGAGCTAGCGATCCACCCTAGCCCACAACTTTGATGCATGAAAAGCCAGGCACAAACCACACTTTTAGGCCTTGATCTGCAAGAACTTACGCGGATGGCGCAGGACGCCGGCGAGCCCGGCTATCGCGGGCGGCAGTTGTTTGCAGCTTTGTATTCTGGCCGGGTGAGTTCGGCGGAACAAATTTCGAATCTCCCCAAACCTTTTCGCGAGTGGATCGCGCGAGCCGGATTGATCGTGGGCACACCCGGGATCGAGAAGAAATTCGTCTCGCAGGACGGCACTGTGCGTTATCTGCTGCGACTGCAGGATGGAGAGACGGTCGAAACCGTGTGGATGCCCCAAGGCGATGGAGGGGAAGAGGGCGACGGCACGGAGACCGCCGCCGAGCGCGGAAGGCGGCGTGCCACCATCTGCGTCTCGAGCCAGGTTGGCTGCGCCGTCAATTGCCAGTTTTGTCTCACCGCCCTGTTGGGGGTGCGGCGAAATTTGACCGTGGGAGAAATCGTCGGACAAGTCATCGCGGTGCTGAATGACCAGAACGTTTCGCCGCCGCTTGAACGCGTCAACCTGGTTTTTATGGGCATGGGCGAGCCACTCTTGAATTACGACAATTTCGTCAAGGCGGTGCGGCTTCTAGTCGAAGGAGTGGAGATTCCGGAGTCGCGGATGACGGTTTCCACCGTCGGCATCGTGCCGCGAATTTACGACTTGGGCGCAGAGGCGATTCGTCCGAAGTTGGCGATTGCGCTCACGGCGGCGAACGATGAGTTGCGCAGCCGCCTGATGCCGATCAACCGCAAGTGGAATATCGAAAAGCTGATGCTGGCCGCGCGCGAGTTCCCCCTGCGCAATCGCGAGAAGCTGACCTTCGAATACGTCCTGCTGCGCGGCGCCAACGACTCCCCCGGGCACGCGCAAGAACTGGCGGAACTGGTGCGGGGCATGCGGGCGAAGGTGAACTTGATCGCCCTGAATCCTGGGCCGGGGGTGGAGTTTGGAACTCCGGACGAGCAGACGGTCACCGGGTTTCAGCAGATCTTAATTTCGTCAGGAATCCCTGCCTTTGTACGCAGGCCGCGCGGCCGCGACATCTACGCAGCCTGCGGGCAACTGAAGCGAATGGCGCAAACGGCTACTTAGCCGCGAAAGCTTGGGCTTGCAATTCTTCCGCTCTGGCGGATTCCATCGCCGGTAATTCAACAATGAAGGTAGCGCCGCCCTCCTGCCGGTTGCGGCAGTAAATCTTCCCGGCGTGCTCCTGAACAATGCCGTAGCACATGCTGAGGCCAAGACCGGTTCCCTGGCCGACCGGGCGGGTAGTATAGAAAGGATCGAAGACTTTTGCCGGCTCCTTGATGCCAGGCCCGCTATCCGAGAATTCAATGCCCACGTATGCTCTATCTGCCCGGGTTACCAGTGTGAGAACTCCTCCGTTGCGGTCCGCCATGGCATTCGCGGCATTTCCGATGATATGCGCGAAGACCTGCAGCAATTGATTGGAATCGCCGTGTACTCTCGGCAGGGAGTCGGCCAGGTCCGTCGCAATCTGTACCTTCGCCGACAATAGTTGGCTCTGGCAGCGCCGCAACGCCGTACTCACCAGGACATTCACGTCCAACGCGGATTTTGCCGTCGGCGCCTGCTTGGCAAAGCTCAGCAGGCTCGATACCAGCGAGCGGATTCTCTTCGCCTGTTGTGAAATCTTCTCCGAAAGAGCGCGCTGCTCGGGGGTGAGCTCAGTCGTCGCCAGCAACTCCGAATAGCCAAGCATCGCCGTCAAGGGATTGTTAAGTTCGTGGGCCGCTCCGCCCACCAACTGTCCCATCGACGCCAGTTTTTCCGACTGCACGAGTTGCGCCTGCAGCACCTGCAGGTCCTGAAACGATTTTCGCGAGGAGCGCAGCAGGTGCATCAGTTCGATATCCAGGAAGTGCTGCTTGAGAAAAACCAGGCCGCCCATCAGCAGCATGGCAGCGAGCGTCCAGGCCAAACGGAATGTGCGGACGGCGGGGGGAATGCTGTGATCGAAAAGCGAGAACCACGCGAAGACCGGCAGCGAGAAGACCGCCAGCATGCCCATGCGGGCGGTCCACACGCCTCGCGACAGTGATTTCCCCGCTTGCGCTTGTTGCGAAGGCATGCTGAGGGCCTGCAGCGCCGGAACCGACATCCATGCCATGGACGCGACCAAGGGAAGATCGTACAAGCTTCCCGAATAGTAGCGGTGATGCGAAATGGCCCAGTTCGCCACGTAGGAACTGGACGAATAGAGCACGCTCGCCCCGAACCAGTGGGCAAACATTCGCTTCCAGGGACCCGAACTGCGCGTCCACAGAAGTAAAACCGCTCCCAGGTACGCCGCCTTTTCAAATAAATAGGCAATGTTGAAATTGTGATCGTAGGCGGAAGAGTTCTCGAAAACGTATTGCCAGGGGATGACAGTGTAAATGTACAGATACACCCACCACAGCAATAAGAATGCAAAGTCCAGAGAGCCGAGGCGAAGCTCGCGATCATCCTGATTCAAATTCGGTTGCAGGGCGAGCGCCGCCATCATGGGGACGAAATGCAGGAAGAGGACAGCGTCTCCGATGAAAAGTCCGGGCACATCCCGCCGCAGTACCACTTCAAAGTACATCCACAAGAAGCCATACGAAAGCCATGCGGCGAGGCCCAGGCCCATGAGCCACCAGAATGCCCGGATGCGTCCGGTCACTTTTGTGGCGAGGACAAAATAGGGAAGCGCCGCGCAACCCAGCAACAAACACTGCAGGACATCGCTGAAGGCGGCGAGTGCGTAGGCGTGTCGGGCAAGCGCGAGCGAACCGCCGGCCTGAACAATCACCAAACACACCAGGACCAAGCCCCAAAGCTTGTATTGTGCGCGCATGCAGATATGGGCCAATTCTAGCCGCAGAAAGCTTGGGCGAGGATGTTACCTCAGTAACCCGCCGGTGCCTATAGCAAATTTGTTTTGAGGAACATAGCCCGGGTTACGCTAGGGCACGAATTGGTCTATGGATTGCAACATAGTATCCTGCAAAGCACACAACTGTGGCGGTTTCTGACTCAATGCCGATGGCAAAGTCGCGCGGGCGGTCCCGACGGCGGAGTTGGTCGTTGCCTAGGCTGCGTCCCCGATCGCTGTGGCGGAATACCGCAGTCATTGGTCCAGAGGAAATCCGCAGGACGGAACGTTGGCTGGCGACCGCGAGGGTGTCACTGGCGATCGCCGCCTTGGTGGCGGTGTGGATTGATCCGGCGGAAATTCGTTCTGTCTGGGCCTATGCCCTGCTGGCCATTTACATCGGCCAGGGCACCGCGATCATCGTCCTGCTCCGCAGCAGCCGGGAGACGCGGACATCGTTTCTCGGCGTGGTGCATGCCGCGGACGTCGTGTTCCCCGCCCTGATTTCTTTGTGCACCTCCAGCCATAGCAACTCCTTCTTCCTGTTTTTCCTTTTCGTGATTGCGGCGGCGGCCTATCGCTGGGGCTTGTGGGAGACCCTCATTACATCGATTTCCGCGGTGTGGCTGTTATGGCTTGAGACTTGGGCGTTGTGGGACGGCGGCCTGCAAATCGCCAATGCCTGGTTTTCTCGCCACCACCTGCCGCTGGTAAATGCCAATCTGGAAGATTTTGATCCCAAGCGTCTACTAATGCGCTCGGTCTATCTGGTTGTGATGGGGCTGCTGCTCGGATACCTGGCGGAGCAGCAGAAAAAACTTCGCGCCGAAAGAGACGAACGCGTCAAGATGCTGGGCCTGGTGAGCATGGAGAACGGCCTGGCCGCGACCTTGTCTGAGGTGATTGGTGAATTGTTGCGGATGTACCGCGCAAGCCGCGCGATTCTTGCCGCCCGGGAAGGCGCCAGCCAACGGCTTTCCGTTGGCACCTTTGAATTGCGCAAAGGCAGCGCGGAGCTGCAGTGGATCGAGCCGGGCCCGTTTGGCGCGGACTCCTATTTAAGCAACAGCGATGCCTCAAGCTGTTATGCGCGGATGTTTGCGGGAGACCCTGAGCCTCAGGTTGAAACCATTGGCGTGACTGCCGACGGCGGGCACATCGCTCACATGGATGATTCGTTCCTCCGGAAATTCGCGGTGCTGCACGCTTTCGATCACCTGATCGCGATTTCGTTTTCCTTCGGTTTGGAGCTGGAAGGGAGGGTTTTCCTGCTCGAACCGGAAATCGGTTCGAGCGCGGAAGAGGAGCTGCGTTTTCTGCAGGACCTGGTGCGCCAGGTGGGTCCGGCGATTTATAACGTTTATCTGCTGCGGCGCCTGCGCAAGCGGGCCGGCGCCTTGGAGCGTGCCCGCCTGGTACGCGAACTGCACGATGGAGCGGTGCAGTCGCTGATCGGCGTCGAGATGCAAGTTGACGTGCTGCGCAGAAGCTGTCCGGTAGAGCAAAATGTCAGTGGTGAACTGGAGCGCATTCAGCAACTGCTGCGCGAAGAGGTGCTGAAGCTTCGCGATCTCATGCAGCAGATGAAATCGGCGGATATCGACGCGCGCAAGCTGCCGGGATTCTTACGGGATACGGTGCAGCGCTTTCAACGGGAAACCGGGATCGCGGCCCGTTTCCTCATGGATGATGAAGAACTGGTCCTCTCGCAGCCGGTGTGCCGGGAAGTGGCACGAATCGCCCAGGAAGCACTGGTTAACGTTCGCAAGCACAGCGGCGCCAAAGAAGTGCTGGTGCAGTTAGTGCAATCCCAGGGGGACTGGGAACTCATTATCGAAGATGACGGCGCCGGTTTTCCTTTTACCGGGCGGGTTTCGCAAGCCGAACTCGAGTCCACGAATCGCGGTCCCGCCATCATTCGCGAACGCGTCAAACTCATCCCGGGCGAACTCACGATAGAATCAAGGCCGGGGCGCGGCGCGCGCGTGGAGATCCGGATCCCTCCGCGCCAATCTGCCGCACACGGCTAGCCTGCGGGACGGGCCGCGAGGAGCATCACTACGGTACGCATTCTCATCGCCGACGACCACCCGATCTTTCGCGACGGGCTGAAGCGCCTGCTTGAATCTGAGCGGGACTTCAAGGTCGTGGGCGAAGCCTGCGATGGCGCTGAAGCGGTCACCATGGCCAGAAAACTGAGGCCGGAAATTCTCCTGCTCGATTTGGCCATGCCGCGTCGTCCCGGGCTCGACGCCCTGCGCGAGATGAGCTCTGAAAACCACTCCGCCCGCGTCATCCTTCTTACCGCCGCGGCCGAGAAGGAGCAGATCGTCGAGGCCCTGCAACTGGGGGCGCGCGGGGTGGTCTTGAAGGATTCGGCCACTCAGATTTTGCTGAAGAGTATTCGCGCCGTCATGAATGGCGAGTACTGGGTGGGGCGCGAAAGTGTTTCGAACCTGGTGCAGTATCTGCGTTCGCTGTTGGATTCGGCCGCCACGCCGAAGCAGAAGAAGTATGGCCTGACCCCGAGAGAACTGGAAATTGTTTCTGCCGTGGTCGCCGGTTACGCCAACAAAGAAATCGCCGAGCACTTCAAAATCAGCGAAGACACCGTCAAGCATCACCTGAGCAACATCTTCGACAAGGTTGGAGTCTCTACCCGCCTGGAGTTGGCCCTCTTTGCGGTCAACCAGTCGATCCCTTTTAAACCCCTTCAGTAGCCACAACGTGGTGCGCTATAGCACCATCGGGCCATTGCTGGCCCATGGGCGCCGTTAGATGCTATGAAAAGTATAGTTCCGGACCATGTGTGGACGGGTTCCAGCGGATGCACAACTTACCAGAAATAGCTCGTGGTTTGAACGATGAACGAGGGCAAGACATCGCCGAATACGCCGTGATGCTGGCGGTGATTTTAATCATTGTGATCGGAACCATTAAGCTGATCGGAACCAACGCCAACAGCACATTTTCCAATGTTGGCAGCGCTCTGCAGTAACGAGGTTCTTGCTCCACCTCTCGCCCCGCGGCTTTCCTTCGTGTATCCCCGTCCTCTGGAGTTGATGGGGAGACGCTGGTCTCAGCAGTGCACGATTTTCTCGCTCTTGATTCCGCGAGTCGCGTTGCGCGTGTCCACAACCAGCTGTGAATCCTTTACGATCCGCTGGTAGTCATAGTCGGAGTGGTCGGTGACGATCAGCACACAATCGTAGGACCCCAGATTCTCCAGCGAAGCGCACTTCATTTGCAGGTCATATTTCCGCCCGCGGCCAACCTGGGGGAAGTAAGGATCGTTGTAGCTGACGACCGCGCCTTCTTTCTGCAGCAGCTCGATGATGGTCAGGGCGGGCGACTCGCGCAAATCGTCAATGTCTTTCTTGTAGGCGACGCCCAGAACCAAAACCTTCGATCCGTTCAGGGCTTTCTTTCTCTGGTTCAATGCGCGCGAGACCGAGTCCAGCACGTGATACGGCATATTCGTGTTGATTTCGCCGGCAAGCTCGATGAAGCGGGTGTGGAAGTCCCATTCCTTCGCTTTCCATGACAGATAGAACGGGTCCACGGGAATGCAATGCCCGCCGAGCCCCGGGCCCGGATAAAAAGGATGAAAGCCAAAGGGCTTGGTCGATGCGGCATCGATCACTTCCCAGATATTCAGGCCCATGCGCAGGCAAAGCAGCTTCAATTCGTTCACCAGCGCGATGTTCACGCAGCGGTAGATGTTCTCGAGCAGCTTGGTCATTTCCGCGGCCGCGGGCGAAGAGACCGGAACCGTGCGATTGAAAATTGACCCGTAGAGCGCGCCCGCGAGCTGGGATGCCTGCGGATTCAGTCCGCCAACCACCTTGGGAATATCCTGGCGAGCGACGCTCTGATTGCCGGGATCCTCGCGCTCCGGTGAGAAAGCGACAAAGAAGGATTTGTCCCCGTCCTGCGCGCGCGAGGCTTTGAGTCCTGCACGATTACCTTTCTCCAGGATCGGAATCAGAACCTCTTCGGTGGTGCCCGGGTAGGTGGTGCTTTCCAAAATCACCAGATGACCGGCGCGCAGGTGCGGCGCGATCGACTCAGCCGTTCCCGTGATATAGCTGAGATCAGGTTCATGATATTCATTCAAAGGCGTGGGGACGCAAATGATGATGGCGTCCATTTTTTCCAGCTGCGCATAATCCGCGGTGGCAGAAAAACCCTGCTTGCGGGCCTGCTGAATTTCCCCGGGAGTGATGCGGAAAATGTAAGAGCCGCCGGTATTCAACGTCGATACTTTGCGCTGGTCGATGTCAAACCCCGTGACCGGGAATCCGCGGTCGCTGTACAGCAACGCCAGCGGAAGGCCGACGTAGCCGAGTCCGATGATGGCAACTCGAGCCTGCCGTTGCTCAATCTTGCTCTTCAGTTCAGAAAAATGCGTGGCGGGAACCGTTTGGCTGCTCATAATTTGTAAGAATCGCTCCGATTCTAGCATGCGGATTTACTATCCCTCAGGTCTCGCAGATCGCAAGGGATTGGGCGACAAGTTACTTTGGGTCATTACGTCCAGAAAGGCGGAAAGCCATTGCGCAAGCCGAAATTCCCCGCCCAAGCCGAGCTGGGACGGGGCACCCCTGTCTACGCTGTAATCCTCGCGCTGGTCATTATTGTTGGGGCGCTGCTGTTTGCCACGTCTGGTGGATTTCTCATGATCAACGATCCCCGGCAAGCCGACGTTATCGTCGTGCTGGCGGGCGAGACCGAAAAGCGCCCGGCGCGCGGCCTGGATCTGTTGTCCCAAGGATACGCGCCCAGGATGCTGCTCGATGTTCCCGCGAATTCCGTAATCTTCGGGCAGGATGAATTGGATATTGCGCGCGCCTACGTCGATCAACTGACGCAACGCGACTCAATCACCATTTGCCCCATCGTCGGCCTCTCTACCAAGACCGAGTCTTACGATGTTCGGCGATGCCTGGCCAATTCCGGAGCCCACAGCATTCTGCTCGTCACCTCCGACTATCACACGCGCCGGGCCCGCAGCACCTTCCAGCACGAGTTGAAGGGCTACCGGATTTCCGTTGCCGCGGCGACCGATCCCAGGCAATTCGGCAGCAAATGGTGGCAGCATCGGCAGTGGGCCAAGTTGAACTTTGACGAGTGGCTACGGCTGGTATGGTGGGAACTGGTGGACCGCTGGCACTAGTGGTTTACTTGCGGGATTCCTGCCCACATCCTCGTTGACCCGCCCAACTGGGCTGGTTACGATCAACCCAAACCCTCTTCAGGGGATGAGGAGCCGCGCGTGGCCGGTTTGGATTTGCGCAAGATTGTCAGTGGAATTCTGGTTGTGCTGCTTCCGCTTGCGCTCTCAGCGCAAACCGCCGGCACCGCAGTGGTTTACGGAACCGGCTCCGTCTACCTCAACGGGGCGCAATTAACGAGGTCCTCGGCCACAACCGCGGGCGACGTCATCCAGACGCGCGAGAACGGCTTTGCCAATATCAACGCGGCTGGTTCGACCGCCGTGGTTGAATCCAACTCCATTGTCCGCATGCAGCCGGACGGCTTTTCCCTGGATCGCGGCAGCATTTCGGTGGCCACCGGCAAAGGCTCCAGCGTATTCGCCCGCGATTTCAAAATCACTCCCGTAAATAGTAATTGGACGGAGTTTTACGTGACCCGAACCAACGGGAGCATCGGGATCATCGCCCGCAAGAACGATGTCACCGTGGGTTGCGGCTCAGGATCCACCACCGTGAAACAGGGCGAGCAGATTTCGCGCGAAGACGCCGCCAACTGCGGCCTTCTTGCCAAAGGGCGCGGCGCCCCAGCGGCCGCGACAGGCCCAATCATCACGCCAGCGTACGTAAAGGCCGGAGGCATCATAATTGGCGGAACCCTCGCGACTTGGGCCCTTGCTCAGAGCGACGATCCCGTAAGCCCCTCCGTGCCTTAACTCCAAACCGAGAAGTTCTGCTCGCAAAGAGACTGGAACTCAGTTTCCGGGTCGCCCATGATTACATCTTCGTCCTTAAACCGCAGAGTATTCGAACAGCTTGATAGAAACGCCAAAACGTCTTCGGTCCGGCCCTGATGACAGAGAGCCTCGATCTGTTCGACTATCGCGATTACGAACTCAACATCAGCATCCGGGCACCTCGCGGAGAAGACGTGCCAGTCTTTCAGGTAACGCAGCTTGCGAATCTTAGCCGTCGATTCCGATTTGTCCAACAGGAGCATGAGTATCGGAAGCGATAAGTCCTCCGCCACACGCGGTGCGTAGGATATTACGGCAACTGTAAATTGGCTGTTTGTCCGCATTCGATGCCGAACTTTCTTCCCAACGGTAGAAACTGAGCTAACGACATCCCCACGGGTAGCCCAGTTGAAGGACTGAACGCCTTGTGCAGCACTTCGCAAATGCCCTGCCGCCTTTGTTCGAGGCGCTCAACCAGATTTTCTAACTCGCGGTGCTCGTTATCGTACCACGACGTAGGAATTATGTCGCAAACCGCCCGAATGAGCCCCATATCAAAGTCTCGGATTCGACTGGCCCAACGTGAAACTTGCCGCGGGGAAACATGACTGTACACGCTCAAGTCACGATAGACGCCCCGAAATGCTTGATCGAGCCTGTCCCAATCTTGGCCGTTAAAGCAATTGCCCTGATCAATAAAAGTCGCGTGGTACGTAGACATCCATGCTGGCCGCGTGAAGATTGCCTGGCGGGCGTCAGCGTTGCAAGTCCACAGATCGAACGCCAGCGCTCCGGCGAAGTCTTGCAGATTGGCAACAAGGTGAAGTTTCTTAGAAGGAAAGAAATCATAAACCTCGCCCCGAAACTTCTGCAGGACGTGCCTCGATGCGAAGTGCAGGCCCGGCTCGAACGCCACGGTCGCCCCGGATAGATCAATCCGCATCGCTGGAGTCTTATCGATTAGTTTTTGGCTGACCTCGATGATAGCGGCAGGCGGTACGGGAAGCCCCAGGAACCGAGCGATTTGCGTACCGAGCATTTCGTTACAGAGCACACGACGGTGCTGGGGATTGTTCCGAAATTTCACGATGTAAAGGTTGCCGTCTGAGCACAGCATAAGCTGACTCTGCGAGCTCCCGTGCATTCTTCGTACATAGTGGATAGCTTTTACAGTTTTGAATGGTATTAACTTAGAAAGACGAAGTGTCGAGTGACCATTTGGCATGCTTTATCTCTTTCTTCGAAAATGCCAACCTGGCGGGGATGACACAAAGTTACTCCTACAGGCCGTCCCGCGTCTGTAAGCCTCGTCACTCCTTCTTTGTGACAATGGTCACGCCACGATGGGACAAGGCCAAATCGGGATTGACGTGCAAAGAATTTCAGCTGCCGCCCCATAAATGAATAGCCCTCCTGCGCCGATTTATATGGCGGAGGCGTGACAGATGAAATCATCGGTACGCGCAATGTGGTGGGCAGTAGCGGTGTCTGCGCTGTTTTCGTCTGCTTCTAGTGCACAGGAGATCCGCGCAAACGACAAGTTCCCGCACCCGTTCATTTATGCCGGAATTCAGCTCAACGGTGGAGGGTATGCTCCACTCTCACAAGTGGTAGGGGCGGGGTTGGAGCACGACGCAGCGAGATTTTTCTCGATTGCTGAATTCAGCTACGACAACGCAAGAAAAAGTAACGATGGCACGGTGAACAACCGAAACGGACACGACCGCCACGCCTCAGCACGATTTTTCTATCGTCTTCCAGCCGGGTACTTCGTTGGGGCAGGATACCAGTGGAATCAATTGACGACGACGAACTACGTTAAAAGCGCAAGCAGACCAGCGTTCGGCGGCGGCAAAGACTGGATCAGAGAAAACTTCTCCGCGAGGTTCCAAGGCATTTACGTCCTCCCCGGTTCAGATCGACAGAATGCCCTACAAGGCCCAGAGTTGCAGTTTTGGCTGCCCTCCCCGGCGACAAGGCATCACTTCTTTTTTCGAACGAAACTAGGAATCTACGGCTTCCACGACACAGTAACCGATCCCACAGACAGGCTACTTACGGCACAGCAGATGTCACGTCGTTCGTACGCAACATGGGTCGAGTACACATTGTGCGTGAAGTTCTGATTCGCCCTATTGCTGAAATTTTTTCCACAGCAAGAGTGTCATATACCATGTGACGCTCAGCACAGACGCCGGCCCTTCCCGACGTGTAGCTTCGGTACCGGCATGTGCTTTCACCCGCCGGGACCTATAACTGAGGGGGACTGGCGGGCTCCCCCATTTTGCTGCTGTTGGTAAAGTCGATGCGACTCTTCTTTGCGGTCTATCGTCGAGACTCGAGCGCGTGTATGGGCGTCAGTCAGTACCGGCGGCGGCATTTTTGGCTTCGACGGAACCGCTCAGCGTGCGTTCGGCGATGCCGCTGTAGTCGCGGAGCTTTTTGAGAGAGGTTTGGATTTCTTCCACCTGCTGGCGATGGCCGCGCTGGGACGCCAGATTGCAGACACGCTCTCCGTTCTCGGCGGCGTTGGCGCCGAGTTCCAGCAACGTCACCAGCGAATCGGCGTGCAGTTTCCATAACGAAGGCGAGTTGTTGGCGCGCTTCAGTTCTTCCAGTTCGGTGATCACGCGCGCCGTGACCGCTACCAGCCGCAACAGCACGCGCGCAACTCCCGCGCGCAGGCTTTTCTCTTCCAGGTAATCGGCGCAGTAGGCGTCGGCTTCGGCGGGTGTGAGCGTCAGGTTGAAAAAGCGCATGGGCACGACCTGGCGAAACTTGGGATCGGCAACCCGCACGAAAATGCGCACTGACTCTTCCACTTTGAGAAGCTTGGTCTCTTCGGCGGCCAACTGCTGCGGCGTAACCGCCTTGCGCATGGCCTTGAGGTTGAGCACCGGCTTGCCGACGGCGACATTGCTGGCGGTCTTGATGGCCGGTTTTGGAGCCGGAACCGACTTGACCCCCTTGGAACCGCGCTTGACAGGCGGCGTCTGCTCGAGCGTCTGCTTCAGCTTCGAGACGCGGTGGAATTTTTCCAGCGCCGTCCCATAATCGAGCTTGAGAAGGCCATTCTCGTCCATGGCTTTGACGTGGTCGACAGTCACATCGACGCCATCCACGCTGCCGAGGATCGTGCCGCCCTGCTCTTCCAGATCGTCGGCGAAGCTCTTGATTTCCTGGGTAGCGCCGCGGAATAATTCGTCAAATTTTTCACCGAACGTGGCGTTGTAAGGCGCAATGGTGGCCAGGACCCCGGGATGGAAGAAGGAAGTCTCGAGCTGCTGCTTGAGTTGGCGAACCGTCTGGATGATGCCCGATTCGAGCAGCGCGTTGAAGTCCCGGAAACGGAGAACCTGCTCTTCGAGGGAATCGAAACGGCGCAGCAGTTGGAGGTGCTCTTCCGGCAGCGGCGGCAGATCGGAGTCGGCGAGGATTTCGATGAGTGCAATCTCAAACGGCGAAAGCGGAAGCGAGCCGTCGAGGCCGTAGCCACGCTGCTCCCATTGCCCGGGCACGCGCGGATGTCGATATAAGAAGGTGGCGACAATATCGGTTTTGTCGCGATCGGATTCGACGTGATCTTTTTTACGCACGAAATAGCGCAGCATGGCTTCCGCGATTTCGGGATCGGTTTCGTCCCCGAAGGCGCGGCGAAGCATGGCGGGAGTGATAGCCATGTCGAGCAAACGGAGCCAGCGGCGCATCGCGCCAAGGGTCTCGTTGACATCTGTGTCGCCGTGCAGAGAAACGGTTTCAAGTCCAGCGGGGACAGGGACTTCGCCTTCGACGGAGTCCTGCAGGAGCTTCTCGTAGAAGCCTTGAACTGTGGCCAAAATGGCTAATTCCCATTTCGGATCTTCCGCCAAACGTGCTTCCCCCTGGGTACGGTTATTCACGGTAATAGTGCCAGAGGCAGAGGGTTACGGATAGTTACCATAGTAAGAGAGGCGGCTTTCGGATTCAGGCGTCAGGCCTCAGGCGTCGGGCTTCGGGAGTCAGACTCCACGAGTCAAAATGACATGGCGTTACCATGAAAGTTTGATGAGCGACATGGCCTGCCTTGGCAATGAGAATTCCAGTTGGGCACTGCCCGACTGGCTCGAAATCCATTCAGGTGAGTTTAAGAGTTGCAGCTGACCGGCGCGTTCGAGTTCCGCGGACTGCTGGGGCGTCGGGGATGGAGGAGAGCCCATTTTCTGCCACGCGGAGAAGGCGTTGCTGTGGGTGGAGTCGATGCGAAAGTGTTCAACCAGCACGTGCTGCGCGGTTGCCGGGAGGCCAGTGACGGTCAGGTTGATGGGCGCGGCCGGTGCGGGGAGATCGTCGTCGTGGTAGTTCCAGACGAGGATCTCGATTCCGCGATCGCGGCGGGCGGCGATGGCGTTGATGTCCGGCTGCGACCGCACTCCTTCGCGCAAAACCTGGGCGGTGGGCAAAGCCGCGGAACTTGCCGCCTCGACGCGCTCGCCGCCCAGCAGCCCGAACATGCGGAAAGCGTTCAGCAACGGCTTGTCAATGCCGTCGGTGGCGAGCTCGCGAAAACCTTCGAACGGCGGCTGGCCCTCGAATTCAAAGGACCAGGTGACGGTGCCGCGAAAATTCACGTGTTCCTGCGGGATGAGCGCGAGCAGGTTGCGCAGCGTCTCCGCGGTGTACGTGGGGAATAATGGTCCGTTACGATAGGAATTCTGCGGATTGTCCTTGGCGGAACAGGCAGCGCAGCCCTCGGGATCGGATTCGCCGAGAATGATGGGCGTGTTGCGCCACTCCGGAAATGACTGCACGATCTTGAAGCCTTCATCGATCGACTGGAGTTGCCGCGCGATCCCCATTTGCACGTGGTCGCCTATCCACTTGGGCGAGCCTTTGGGATGGTAGCTGATGAAGTCGAGATGCGCCCCGGTCCTGCCGGTCACGTAATTTTTACCGTGCGCGCAGTGTTCGAGAAAAGCGCGGAGGAATGCGGCAGCTTTGGGGTATGCCGGCCCGGTGCTGTCAGGTCCGCCGATGCGGGCATCGGGAAAGGCGCGCAGGACGGCATCCACGCTGTAATCGTACAGTTTGAAATATTCTTCGGGCGTTCCCTGCCAGTAATCGATGTCGGGCTCGTTCCAGACTTCCCAGAGCCAGGTTTTTACTTCGGCGTCGCCATAGCGCTGCCGCAGATGACGGGTGAATTGAAACACCAGTTCCGCCCACTTCTGATAATCCTTCGGCGGATAGGCCCAACCGGTGTAAATCGAGCCATGGGGAAAGCTGTGGCGATACGGTTCGGGGTGGGTGGAGAGCGCTTCGGGCATGAAGCCGATTTCGACTAGCGGCTTCACGCCGGCGTCGCGATAGGTGTCGAAGATACGGTCGATAATGGTCCAGCTGTAGATGGGGCGGCCTTGCGCATCTTCGGTGTAGGCGTTGGTCGATCCCCATTTGAGCGAAGCCTCTCCATGGCCGGTGGTGAACAGGTTGTGGGTGCGGATATAGGCCGGGGTGGGGCTGAGCGCGGCGATTTCACCGAGCAACTTTTGCCCGTTGGGCGCGTAGGTGTAGTTGGGTTCGTCGTAGCCGAAGAAATTCCAGATGGGCGGGAGCGCGCCTTGGGGCTTGTCAAAATGCGCTTCGATCGTCACGGTTTGCTGAGCTTCGAGCGGGCAGCTAGTCGCGAAAAGAACGCAGAAGAAAATTGCGGAGGCTCTCATGGAGTTTTCTGTCGTCCCTCCAGGACTTGGGTCATTTCCTGTTTCACCCAGCATTAACGTGCTGGTCTATCTACGTAACGCCGGCGTTGCGGGCTAATCCCTTGCCACCCGGCAGAAGGCTCGCAAAGAAAAAGTAATTCAGGCTCACAATTTTACTTCGAGTGGGCGCCCATCAAACTCAACCGTGCGGCTGGTCTCGCCTAGTTTGAGTTCTATTTTTCTGCGCATGGGCGGCAACAGCTTGGAGCCTGGTGCGAGGCGCAGGCGCAGTGCGCGATCTGTATCGTTCCACGAGATGTCGAGCCCCATCCATTCGCCACGGCGGTAATCGAACGACCTCCCGTCGTCTTCATATAAGAGAAAGGATGCGTTCGCTCCGGGATAGATGGTGATCGTAAGCGGTTGATCAACTTTTTCATCGACATATTGCTTCACGGGCCCAAGCGGCAGAATTGAGCCGGCGCGGACGTACAGCGGAATGGTTTCAAGGTCCACGGGGCGCGTGATTTCGCGGCTGCCGTCGATGTGCTCGCCCGTCCAGTAGTCGAACCAGGCGCCTTTCGGAAGATAGATGCGGCGCGAAGTGGCACCCTGCTCAACTACCGGAGCAACAAGAAGGTTCGGTCCCCATAGATACTCATCGCCGCACGCGATGGCCTGCGGATCATCCGGATAATGCAGCCATAGCGAGCGCATCACCGGCATGCCAGTCTTGGTGCATTCGTGGACGGCGCTGTAGATGTAAGGCAGCATGCGATAGCGGATTTCGAGGTACTTGCGGCAAATGCCTTCCACCTGAGGATTGTGCAATTGGCTCGCATCGGGAATCGCGGCGCCTTCGTAGCGGCTGATTTCCATGGGGCCGGGGTCGCCGGTGTTCCATCCCCACGGCAAGCGCAGCGTCCAGTTGCGGCCGTGGCAGCGGAACAGGGTGCAGAATGCGCCGAACTGAAACCAGCGCAGGTAAAGCTCTGCGGTAAATTCTTTTGTGGGGACGAACCCGCCGATATCAGTACCCCAATACGGAATCCCGGTAAGCGCGGTGTTGATTGCGATCGGAACATGCGTCTTCAGCGTTTCCCATTTGGAGTAAACATCGCCAGACCACAGGAAGGATGCGTAGCGCTGCATGCCGGCGTAGCCGTTGCGATGCAGGGCGTAGGGACGCTCGTTGGGGCGATCGGTTTGCGGGCCCTCCCAGTACATGCGGTTACGCACCAGGCGTGAAGCGATGCCGAGGGGATCGCCTTCGTCGGGCCACCATCCGTCGACGCCCATGGCGAAGTCTTTGCGGTGCGCGTCCCAATAGCAGCTTGCCTGCTCTTCGTCGAACTGGGCGAGTGTGCAGGGATCGTGGACTGTGCCGCGAAGCTTGTCAGTGAGGATCACCGCGTGCAGCACGACTTTGAAGTGATCGTCGTGGAACTGCGCGATCATTTCTTCGGGATCGGGAAAGACCTTATCGTTCCAGGCAAAGGAGCCGTTCTCGGTATTCCAGCCTGAGGGACAGAAGCCTGTGCCCAGATAGATGAGCGCGTCGCAGGGCAGCTTCTTTTCGCGGAAAGTTTTTGCCTCCTTGAGGACCTCTTCCCGGTTAGCCAAAGTTCGGTGTGACTGCTGGTACCCAAGACTCCATAGCGGCGCAAGTTCGGCATGGCCCGTCAGACGCGCGTATTCGGCCATGATGGTGGCGGGATCGGAGGAGGCGACGAAGAATAGGTCGAGAGCGCTTTCTGGTGTGGCCGGCTGGAACTTGCTTTCCGGTCCCGTGAAATCGAAGGTGCCGAATGGTTGATGAAAGAAGATGGCCCAACCGGCGGCACTGATGATCCAGGGAATGGGAACACGGCCCCCGTGGGTGCCGAGCCTGTAGCCGCCCTGTCCGCTGCGCATTGGGTCGGTTGAGCCGCGGCGATCGAACTGCGGGCCGCCTTCGCCGAGGCCGAAGAGCGGGGCGTCGCCGGTGGTGAACGAGAGGGATCCGGTTTGTTCGTCGAGCGCCAGCCGTTGGATGGCTTTCCCGGCGGAATTCGCGATCGCAAAAGTCAGCGGGTTGGGATTGATTGCAATAGTAAATTCGCCACTCGTTATTGTCCTGGGTGCGGAGATTTCGCGAATGCTTGCGACCGGCGCGCCCCATTCCATGCGCACCAGCGATCCGTCATAAGAGACCGGGATGAATTTGCCGTTTTTCTGCGGAAGAATTGTCAGGCGAAACGTCTGCGGGCTGATGGAGGTGATTTGAATCTCTGTCGGCCGGCTTTGGGCCAAGGCGCGGGCGGGAAGCAAGGCAGCGCCGGATGCAGCGGCCAGAGTCTTTAGAGCTTGTCGACGACTGTAGCGTTTGGTCATTGTGTCGAGTGGCTTCGTAACCATGTAAACCAAGGTCATATTGCGTGTACTGGGAAGAGCCCGAGTTCTACTCGTGCCGAACCGGTTGGGCCCATACGCGCGCTTGTAGCGCCTGAGGGCATCGGTTCGAGTCTGCTCGATGTACTCTCCTGCGGGACGCCTGGAGTCAACGGGACTTTCCCAAACATCGGCGTTACCGTCCTTAACAACTTGGTGATATCTAGTGCCGGCCGACAGCAACTTCCTCCGCCGCTGCGCTCCTCGGAATGACCGCGCATTTTAAGAATGACTCTAGAACCTCAATTACCGCCGACGACGGCGGCCGCGCGGGACGAACGACATGTCCTGTTCCGTGATTGCGAAATTTTGC
Source organism: Terriglobales bacterium (assembly GCA_036376415.1). Taxonomy (GTDB): domain Bacteria; phylum Acidobacteriota; class Terriglobia; order Terriglobales; family Acidobacteriaceae; genus Gp1-AA145. The sequence continues at coordinate 36,803 of DASVAJ010000009.1, read as the reverse complement.
GGCGGACTTACGCCCAGCAAATATTGCACAAAGTAATCCCAGCGGCGGCGCACCAGATACGGCGCGTGCACGCCGCTCTCTCCGTGATACATATTCGGCACCAGCAGCATATCGAAATTCTTGTTGGCGCTCATGAGTGCATCGGCGAGGCGCATGGTTTCGACCGGATGGACGTTGTCATCGATGTCGCCGTGTTCCAGAAGCAGGTGGCCTTTCAAATGATCGGCCATAGTGACGTTGGATTGCTTGGCGTAGTCCTCGCCAACTGGCCAGCCCTGGTAAGCCTCGTTCCACCAGGCCTTGTCGAGGCGGGGATCGTGGTCGCCGGAGATGGAGACGCAAACTTTGTAGAAGTCGGGATACATGAGGATGGCATGCGCCGCGCCGTAGCCGCCGGCGGAGGTGCCGTAGATCCCCACGCGGTTGATGTCCATATAGGGAAACTTCGCGCCCATCTGCTTGATCATGGCCACGTGATCTTCAAACGACCCGCCGAGATTGTGATAGGAAAACCAGTGGAAGGCGCGCGAGCGACCGGTGGTGCCGCGGCCGTCAACCATGGCGACGACGAAGCCGAGCTCGGCGACGTTCTGCAGGCGCAACGTGGCGCCGAAGGTTTTGGGCACGAAGAAGCCCTGCGGGCCGGTGTAGACCTGCTCAATAATGGGATATTTCTTCGAGGCATCGAAGTTGGACGGCTTCCAGATCAGTCCATAGAGATCGGTTGTCCCGTCAGCGGCTTTGCCTTCAAACGGCTCAGGAAATTTCCAGCCGGCGTTTTGTATCGCGCTAACGTCGGTTTTTTCCAATGTGCGGATTTGCGAACCATCCTTGGTGCGGCGCAGCGCGGATTCGGCGGGCAGATCCACGCGCGAATAGTTGTCGACGAAATAAGCTCCGTCGGGCGAGACGCTGACCGCGTGATTGGCGTTCTCGGGCGTGAGCAGCGCCAGGCCCTTGCCGTCGAACCCAACGCTATAGAGATGGGTCAGGTACGGGTCTTCGCCTTTTTCGCGGCCGCCGGCGAGGAAGTAGACTTTGCGGTTCTTCTCGTCGACATATTCGATCTGGCGAACCACCCAATCGCCCTTGGTGACCTGGTTCTCCAGTTCGCCGGTCTTGCTGTAGAGATAAAGATGGTTCCAGCCGTCACGTTCGGAGGCGAGAAGAATTTCGCCGGTGGCGTCATCGAAGCGGAAGAAGGTTTCGCCGGGATCGACGTACTTTCCATCCATGGCGGATTCGCGCAGAACCACTTTCTGCTCGCCGGTTTCGGGATCGATGGTGCGGATTTCTTTAGCCTTGTAGCCGCGCTCGTCGTAGTCGTAGCGAATGGTCTTGCTGTCCGGCGACCAGTCAAAACCGGGGCCGTCCTGGAATGGCAATTCGATGGGCGGCGTCTTCACGTCGATGCGCTTTTGCGGCTGAATGTGGAAGAGGATAGGCTCGGCCGTGGCCAGCATCTCGCCGGGAAGCGGATAGACGACGCTGTAGGCTTTGGGACGAAGCTGCCCCGGGGGAACGAACTGAATGCTGGTGAAGCGGCCGGAGTTGCGCGAATCGATGCGGAAGGTGATCAGTTGGGAGGAATCCGGCGACCAGAAAACCGAGGCCGGCTGGTGAACGTCTTCGGTTCCCTGCTCGACGTAAAGGCGCAGAGATGGAAGCGGAGTGGCGTAATCGTAGCCGGGAACGCCGTCGGTGGTGAGTTGCACGGATGTTCCGGTCGAGGTGTCGCGAAGGTAGAGGTTATGGTCTTTTACGTAGGCAAACCATTTCTTGTCAGGAGAGATTCCTTCTTCAGAGTTTTCCGCGGGCTCGTCATGGCAATTGTAGTCGGCTAGCGTGCAGCTCCAATGATGGTTGTTCACTTGAAACGATATTGCTTTGCCATCATCGGAAAAGTCGATGTCTTCGAAGGGCAATTCGGTAGCGGAGATCTCGCGATGCGTGGCTTTGGCCAGTGCCGCCGCAAGTTTTTCGTGGTCAAAAGCCGGGCCCTGGGTATTGTGCTCGGCATCGACCAGGATGAACTCACTGCCATGGGGACTTACCTTGTGGTACCAGAAGCGATTGGTCTTATCGATCCAGTGGGGAGAGACCTCGGCAACGTAGATCGAATGACGCAGATTGCCGGGAAGAAACTTCTTCGCGCGCTCGTAGTCGGCGAGGGTGCCTTGGGCGAAAACGCGCGCACAGCTTAGGAGCAGACTACAGATGACGAGCAACGATGGCAATGAAAGGGACGTCATTCGCTCTCCAAAGAGGCAGATAGGTTTTCCATGGTGTGCCTTCGTGCCCTGTGTGGTCACAGGATTGCAACCACGGATGGCACGAAGTTACACGCAGGAAGGCCTATTTCGACTTGATTCTCACCAGCACTACGCCGTGTGCCGGGACGTAGGCGCTGTATGAGTCCTTGAATGCGCCGAGGTCCTTCTTGAGCCAGAGGTCGCGGAGGGTGGCTTCTCCGCGGATGCCGAGCTGCGAAAAATTCACGCTCATCTGCTCGGTGGTGCGCTGGCGATTAAACAGGCCGACAACTTTGCTGCCGTCGGACATCGCCTTCATCCAAACTTCAAATGGGCCTTCTTGCGCGATGCGATAGCCCTGCTTGCCCGCCGGGTCTTGATCGACGGCGATCACTTCGCGATTCGTGAGAATCTCAACGGTGTACGGCGTCATCCGGCTCAGGTCGTTTCCTGCGATCAGAGGCGCGGCGAGCATCGCCCACAAGCTGAAGTGGGTGCGGTACTCGTCTTCGTTCATGCCGCCGTTGCCGACTTCGAGCATGTCGGGATCATTCCAGTGTCCCGGGCCGGCGAATTTTTCCAGCCCGTTCTGGTCGAAGCCGATCTCAGCCATGACCGCGTAACGATCGCTGATGTCGCCCGTAGTGCGCCAGAGATTCCCGCCAACCGAGGGGCCCCATTCCCAGACTTTGTGCCATCCGTATTGGCACAGGCTGAAGACGATGGGGCGGCCAGTCTTCTTCAGCGCGTCGTGCATTTTGGTGTAGGCGGCTTTCATCTCGTCGACGCTCTGCGGAGGCGCCTGGCACCAGTCGTATTTCAGGTAATCAATGCCCCACTGCGCATAGGCTCGCGCGTCTTGCTCTTCGTGGCCGAGGCTGCCTTCGTAACCGGCGCACGTCCTTGGACCGGGCCCCGAATAGATTCCCAGCTTCAGGCCTTTGCCATGGACGTAATCCGCGAGCGCTTTCATGTCGGGAAATTTCTCATTGGGATGAATTTCGCCGTTCGCGTCGCGCTTGCCCTCCCAGGTGTCATCAATGTTGACGTAGACATAGCCAGCATCGCGCAGGCCGGTGGAGACCAGCGCGTCGGCGGTCTCGCGAATGACTTTGTCGTTGACCTTGTCGGCAAAATGATTCCAACTGTTCCAACCCATGGGTGGGGTGGCGGCGAGATTATCCTGGGAAAAGGACGGCATAGACAGCAACACGCAGAGTGCGAGGAACTGCAGGGCAGTTCTAAGGTTCACGATTGGATTCTCCTGGGGTTGCGTAAGGAGGTGGATAAAAATTAAAAGCCTTTAGCCGCAAAGTTCGCAAACCGTGCGCAAAGGGGGCAAACGAAGGCGGGCAGGGTGAAAGGGGAACGCGAGTGGGGAGCGAGTGCATTCGCGGCAAGGTATGTATATTGTATACACTCCAGAGCTGTCAATAGCTTAGTGGTGTAGCAGCCGCGGAACCCTAAACCGCCAACTGCTCTCGGGCGGAGGCCCCGCGCCATCTAGAAACCATGAAACAGCGCGATTCGCCTCATCATGATTTCGGGGGACCAGTTCTGCGCAGTTTGTCGAAAAGATCGCGAAGAAAACGCGCACCATGCAGGCGCTATTGCGTAGCAGCTACGGAAGAAATTTCATGCAGAGGAATCTCGAGCGTGCCGGACTTGCCGCTTGCGACATCGCGAATTCCTGTACGAAGGTATGTGGAACCGCTGGGCACATCAATGTCCTCGTGAAGTTGGACGCCCACTTTGGCGAATGCCGCGTAGAGCTGGGGATTCAGGGAGATCAGTTCGGACTTCACGATCGAGTTCGCAGGGTTCCCATTTCGATCATAGACCACGACGGCAATTTCTATGCGGGCATCTTCTTGCCCTTCCGCAGTGGCTTTAAATGTCAGGTCATCGCGCAAAACGCCGAAGTCGATCCCATAACGAGCCTTCGGGCCTCTGAGCTTTGTTTTGCCACCCCTGTCCGACCCCTTCGGTTTGGGCTCTGGCGGCAAACATAGAACGCGAATTTTGTAAACGATCTGTGTTGCGTCGGGTATGCCTGCAATCATCAATGGACGAAGCGGATCGCCGGGCGGCTGAACCTGATTTTTCTTTGCTCCGGCGGGCTCGTCGGCAAAATAACCATGGCGGTAGGCGAGGCTGTAATTTCCCTTTGAAAGCTTGACGTCGATGGGCCTGTACCGCCCGTCCGCTGGTGTGTCAATGGGCGAGTAGGAAATCGTGTAGTAATAGGCGCCATCACTGATGACCCGGGCTAAAGCTTCTCTGAAGCCATTGGTGTAATAAAACGCCTCTCCCCCGGTGTCCGTGGCGATCTCGTTCATGGTTGCCAGGTGCGCGTCTTGACGTGCGCGCCGCCGCGAGTCTTGTTGCTGCACCCCTTTGTCGGTGTCCCAACTCGGAGAGGTAACCTCGGCAAGCTGCTGGTCCTGAATCGTCTTCCACGAATTCTTACTGACCGACTTTACTCTCGACTCACTCGAATCGAAATCCTCATTGAGACCCTCGGGTGAGATCGGATAAATAGCCACCTGCGCTGCCGCCAGCATATTCACAGTTTTACGAAGTTCCAGTTGCTCCGACAGGCTGCGCCCGTAATTCTGAACGCCTCTTCCAGGAATGATCGACAGGGGAAAGGAATCGGAAAACCAGATCACGTTTTTGCGTCCCGGAACTCCCGTAAGGAAATTCGCCAGTTCCTGCAGCGCTTGCAGGGTCCGGCTGATTCGCAAAAGGTCCTGAGTGTTTTGAGTATGGTTCTGAAATTGTTGCAATTTCTCCAGCGATGCCACTCCTGCAGCTGGCATTCCGGCGCCTGAAACCGCGAGTTGGTCGTTGATGTCGGCGTCCAGATTGTGCGCCGGCCCGCTTGCAAGCAGCGGAGATGCCTGGGGGCGACTTGCGCCGTTCTTGTTAAGCGCTGCCAGCAAGACGGAAGCATCAGACGTGAATCCCTGCACCATGCGAAGGCCCGATGAAAGTACAAAAACCGCAATGTGGGACCCTGCGGGCAGCGATTTCAAGAAAGTCGTGATTTGGAGGCGAACCTTGGATTGATCGCTCAAAGGCGTATTCAGGGTGTCCAGTAGCACGACATTGACCGAGTCCGCGGGCGCTTTCACCGGGTAATTCGTAAAAACATTCTGCGGAAGAGGAGGCAGCGCACCCTGGTCAGTCACACCCTTGTGCTCCTCAAATGACGCAATCGTCTGAGGCTTACCATCTTCGAAGATCTGGAAGTCTTGTTTGTGCAGCCCACGAACTGGGTCCCCTTTGCCATCCGTGACCACCACATCTTCTATTACAACCGGCACTTTGGTTTTGAAAACGGCGTTCGAGGAATCCGCGGGCGCGACAGTCTGAGAATACGCGGAGCCGACTGCAAAACAGGAGAGTGCAACCCACTGCCAACCGCGGCCCATGCACACCTCCAGTTGAGTAAAGAATAGCACCCTGGGGCGAGAACAAAGCCTGGATGAAACCGGCGAAGAACTTCGCCGGCAATCACAGATCTGCGGCGATCATGCCCGCAACACTGATGGGCACTACCCCGCGACTTCCAGTTTGTGCGCGATCGATTCGCGGCTCATTTCGCCGTCGACCAGGCGCCAGATGCCTAGAGGGTTGCTGTCTTTGAGTTCGTCGGGCAGAGCGGAATCCGGAAAATTTTGAAAGCAGACTGGCCGGCAGAAGCGGTAGATGGCCTGCGTGCCGACCGAGGTTGAGCGCCCGTCTGAGGTCGCCGGGAACGGGCCGCCGTGCACCATAGCATGGCAAACTTCTACCCCGGTGGGGAAACCGTTGAAGACCAGGCGCCCGACTTTTTCTTCGAGGATGGCCACCAGGTCGCTCCACTCGCGCAGGTCTTGTTCCGTGCCGTGAATGGTCGCGGTGAGATGGCCTTCGAGTTCACGCGCAATCTGCAGAACCTGCTCGCGTCGCGAATGGCGAACCAGCAGCGTGGACGGCCCGAAGATTTCCGATGCCAGGTCGGGATCTTTCAAGAACGCTTCGGCGTCAGTTTCGAAGAGCGCAGCACCAACGCCGGGTTCGCCGCCGGGTTCGGCTTCGGCGATCACTTTCACGCCCGGCTTGGCGCGGCGCGCGCTGATTCCTGTTCCATAGGAATTGCGAATCACGGAAGTGAGCAGGTGAAACGGTGCGGACTGGGCAACGACTTCCTGCAGCTTCGATGCAAAGGTGGATGCATCGGGTCCTTCTTGCACGAAAACCATGCCCGGCTTGGTGCAGAACTGTCCCGCGCCCAGAGTGAAGGAAGTATGCAAGCCGGTTGCGATTTTGTCCGCATTCTGCCGCAGCGCGCCCGGGAGGATGAAAACTGGATTGGTGCTGCTCATTTCCGCGTAGAACGGAATGGGCTCGGGACGCGAGGCGGCGATGTTCATCAGCAGCTTTCCCGCGGTGCGGGAACCGGTAAAGCCCCCCGCCTTCACGTAGGGATGTTTCATCAGAGCGGCGCCGATTTCGCTGCCGCCGCCAAAAAGCAAGGAGAAAACACCTTCCGGCAGGTTGCAGCTGCGGACCGCCTGCTGTACGGCGCGGCCAACCATCTCGCCGGTGCCGGGATGGGCGGAGTGTCCTTTCACGATTACCGGATTGCCTGCCGCCAGCGCAGACGCGGTGTCTCCGCCAGCAACCGAAAATGCGAGCGGGAAATTGCTGGCGCCAAAAACCACGACCGGACCAAGCGGGCGAAGCAGCGAGCGAATGTCGGGCTTGGGAAGCGGCTTGCGATCGGCATCGGCACGGTCAATGCGCGCCATGAGCCATGACCCATCTTCGACCAATTGCGCAAACAGGCGGAGCTGATTGCAGGTGCGCGCAGTTTCGCCTTGCAGGCGGGCTTTCGGCAAAGCAGTTTCGAGCGCGCAGCGTTCGATGAGTTCGTCGCCGATGGATTCGATATTCGCCGCGATGGTGCGCAGGAACTTCCCTTTTTCGTAGCCGGGCAGGCGGCTGTAGGACTCGAACGCCTCATGGGCAAGTTTGGCGGCCTGCTGCACTTCCTCCGCCGAGGCGGAGTAGAACTGCGGGTCCAGCGCTTCTCCGGTTACCGGGTTATGCGCGCGAAATGTACCGTGAGCCGTGGAGCCTTGGCGGAATCCAACCAGCGATCGTCCTTCTAATTTCACCGTCAACCCCCAAATTACTTGGCCGGCACAGCGTGGCCATTCACCAGCTGCGGCCGGGCTTGCAGCGCAGCGCGGATGGTTTTCTGCACCTGCTTCAGTTTCTCTCCAGTCAATTCTAGCCGAGGCGGGCGGACGCGAGCATTGCCCATGCCAACTTCCGCCTGCACCAATTTGATGAGTTGAACGAACTCGGGGACGGTATCCATGCGCAACAAAGGCAGGAACCAGCGGTACAGTTCGAAAGCTTTCTCGCGCTCACAATTGATTGCGAGATTGAATAATTCGACGGATTCGCGCGGCAGGGCGTTAGCCAGGCCGGCAATCCATCCCGTGGCGCCGACGCCAATGCCTTCGACGATGGCATCATCGACGCCGACAAACACTTCCAGGCGATCGCCGCTCAGGGCGCGAATGGCGGCAACCCGCCGGGCGTCGGTGCTGGATTCTTTGACTGCCTCGAAGTTTTCGTATTCCTCGGCCAGTTCCTGCACCTGCTCGGGAAGAAAGTCGGTGCCATAGGCCACCGGGTTGTTGTACAACATGCAGCCGAGCGGCGTGGCCCGGAACACGGCGGCAACGTGCGTCTTCATTTCACGCCAGTCGCCCAGGTAAACGTACGGTGGAAGCACCATGAGCGCGTCGCACCCGGCATCGGCGCACGCCTTCGCCAGCGAAACCGCTTCCGAGGTGGACAGAGAGGAAATGGAAGCCACGACCGGAGCGCCCCCGCTGACCGCTTTCACGCACGTGCGCACGACCTGGACCTTTTCTTCAAAGGAGAGGGTTGCGCCTTCGCCCAGGGATCCCAGCGGAACTACGCCGGCGCAGCCATTCTCGAGCAGCCAGCGGCAATGCTTGGCGACGAACCCGTGGTCAACCTTCAGGTCTGTGTCAAAGCTAGTCGTAATTGCCGGCATTACGCCATTCCAGTTCATTGGGAGCCTCGCATTGCACCGCTGGGCTGTGCTTCACTGCGTGCCATAGCGGCAAGATTTTTTAAGACGGTGGGAAAAATGGGTGGCCGCACGGAATCCGGCGACCAGTGAAACAAAAATTGTGTGGCCGGCCCGCAGACCCGGCCCTGACAAGCGCCCATGCCGCAGCGGGTCTGGAGCTTTGCGGAGCGCCAGGAGCCGTATTGCTTCAGCCGCGCATAGGTGACGTCTTCGCAGCGGCAAACCATGGTTTCCGGCAGGGGCAGGTTGTTGAGCTCGGGACGAAGAGCGCAGGCGCGATCCAGAGCGCGGGCAAAGCGTCGCAAACCGGTTCGCGGGCGAGCATGCTGCCGGGCGATGTCGTCGCGGCCTGCGGCGGCGGCCCCCGCGGTCTGGCCTTCGATCAGCGACAACTCCACGCCGCCAATGCCCGTGGGCTCTCCGGCGCAGAAAACATCGGCAACCGAGGTTTTCTGCAAGTCATCCACCTCGATGTAGCCATCGCGCATGCGGCATCCGATCAATGCAGCCAGTTCGGTGTTGGGGACAAGATGAAATCCGCAGGCAAGGTAATCGCAGGCGAACTTCTCAGTGGTGCGGCCGCGGGCAATCAAAACTTCTTTCAGGACTCCGTCGCCGCCCGCTGCAATTGGCCAGGTGCCGGTGAGGAACGGCACGCCGGCAAGATCTTTCCGCAGCGAGACGCCCTGCACGATTTTTTTCGGTTGCGAAAGCAGGGCGAGGCCGAAGCGTGCTAGGGACGCAAACGAGGCCTGCTCGCAAATCATTACCAACTCGGCGCCGTGCTTGCGCAAATACGCGGCGACCGCGAGCAGCAGAGGTCCGGTGCCGGCCACGATCACGCGCTTTCCCTCAATGGGCAGGCCGGACTTGACCAGAGCCTGCAGTCCGCCCGCGCCCATTACGTTGGGCAAGGTCCAGCCGGGGAACGGCAGAAAGCGCTCGCGCGCGCCAGTAGCGAGGATCAGCTTGCGATAGCTGAGTTCCACGAGGCCGTCGATGGTTTCGGCATGGAGCACACTCGGCGCCGGCCGATCGAAGACCCGGGTTCCGGGTAGCCGCTCGATATTCTGCCGCTGCAGCTTCCCTATCCAGCTTGCCGCGTCAATCAGCGAGTGGCGGGCAGGAATGTCCGGCCCACATGCTTGGTTTACCGCTTCGCCACGCCAGATCTGCCCGCCGGGAGCGGGATTGTCATCGACAATGCCGACGCGCGCGCCACATTCGGCAGCGGTCACCGCTGCGGCAATGCCTGCAGGCCCAGCGCCAATTACCAGCACGTCGAATTGTTTTCGATCGTTACTCATTGGTGCGAATTTCCATTCCTGCGACGCAAACCATCTGGCAACTGCGGCGATGCGGAACGCCGTCGATCATGGCGCGACACTCAAAACAAATTCCCATGCCGCAAAGCGGGCTGCGCGGTTCGCCGCTCACCGACGTTCGACAATGTGAACCGGCGATCATCATTGCGGCCGCGACGGTCGCCCCTGCGGCCACGGCCACGCTTCTGCCGTTCACGGTTACCGCGATGGAGGCCGGACGGGTCTGGAGATCCGTCTCTACATGGACAGGCATCGCTCGGTGCTCAGGCATGGGCATGCTCCAGGGTCACCGCGCGCGACGGTAAGTAGGGCTCGACCGGAATCGCGCTCCGCTGTCCCGTTAACTGATCGACCAGCAAACGCGCGGTTGCCAGCGAAGTTGTGATTCCCAGGCCTTCGTGACCGGTAGCCAGGTACAAGGTCGAATCCTCTGGCCACGGTCCGATCAGCGGCAGTTTGTCGGGAGTTGCCGCGCGAAAGCCTGTCCACACGCGAATCGCCGAGGTGTGCGCCAGGGCCGGCATGTACTCCTGCGCGCGCTGCAGCATGCGGCTGACGATCGCATGATCGACATCCTTGCTCTCCACACCGTACTGCCGGGACGATCCGATCAATACCTGCCCTGTCTTTCGCGGCTGAACGTTGAAGGCGACCGAGTCCGTCGTGGATGAGTGCGCGCTTTTCAGATAACCGAGCTCGACCAATTGATGCCGCACAAAACCGGGATAGCGGTCGGTGATCACGAGATGGCCTTTGCGTTTTTTGACATCGATTTCCGCGGTCAGCGCGGGCGACCAAGCCCCTGTCGCATTGACGATGGTTCCCGCCGAAAACTCCGTTCCGTCGGCCAGCCGCACTCGACCTTTGCCGAGCTCGGCAACCGGAACGCCGACGTGCAGCGATGCCCCGCGCGCTTGTGCGCGCTCGATCAAAAACCGCGCCGCGCAGGGCGGATAGAGCACGCCATCTTCGACGACGAGTAACCCGCCCGCCATGCCCTTGCGCAGATTCGGCTCGAGCCGTTCCAGTTCCATCGCCGTCAGCACCTCGACTGGAACTCCGCGGCGTGTGTAATACAACTGCTTGCGCCGAACCTCGTCCATTTCCTCGTCATCGGCGGCGACCCAAATCGTTCCACATTGCTCGTATTCCACATCGTCCGGCAGTTGGGATCGCAATTCCTGCCACAACTGCTGCGAATAGCGGGTTAAAGCGAACTGCGCCTCAGAATCATCCATGACCACAATGTGGCCCATGCCCGCGGCCGTCGCGCCACTGCCCACCATCTCCTGATCGACGATAGCGACGCGCATACCGTGCCTGGCGCACTCACTCGCGCACGCGGCACCGACGATTCCCGCGCCCACGATGACCGCGTCGTAGGTCATTGCGCTCATGCCCGAATCCCATGGCAAAACGGGTCGCGCGGATCAAGCACCAACTCGCTCTCCGCACTGATAAACGCCGACCCCTTGATTCGCGGATGCACTTTCCCGTCGCGCACCTCAATGCTGCCTTCAAACACGCTGCCGACGATGCTTTCCTGGCGCCAGACCTGGCCTTCGCTCAACTTGCCATCCGCGTATAAGCAGGCGAGTTTGGCGCTGGTGCCCGTGCCGCAGGGAGAGCGGTCGTAGGCCTTGCCCGGACATAGAACGAAATTCTTGCTGTTTACGCCCGGCATTTTCGACGCAGCGTACAGCTCAATGTGATCGATTTCATGGCCGTCGTCGCCTCGGATTCCCGCGCGATTCAGGGCCTGGCGCACCGCCCAGGCGAAGTCCGTTAGAGCTTCAACGTTCTTCAGCGTAAGTTCCAATGCGTGCTCTTCCACGAGAAAAAACCAGTTGCCGCCCCAGGCCACGTCGCCGCGCACCTGGCCGAATTTCGGCACATCAACCGACACTTTCGCAGCCTCGCGATAGCTGGGCACATTGCTGACCGTTACTTCCCCGGTTTGGTGCAGAGTTGCGCTCACGATTCCAACCGGGGTTTCTATGCGATGTTCACCGGGTTGAATGCGGCCCAGGTGCGCGAGGGAAACCATCAAGCCGATCGTGCCGTGGCCGCACATGCCCAGATACCCGACATTGTTAAAGAAGATCACGCCTGCCGCGCAGGCGCGATCCACAGGGTCGCACAGCAGCGCACCCACTACTACGTCCGAGCCTCTCGGTTCGTTAACAACGGCGGAGCGAAAGCAGTCATATTCAGAGCGAAATCGATGCAGACGTTCGGCCATGGAGCCGCTGCCGAGATCGGGAGCGCCGGCAATTACCAGGCGGGTCGGCTCACCACCGGTATGGGAATCGATGACACGGATGCGCTGCGCCAGGGGCGCATTCGAAAACGTTTTCTCGCCGGCATCGGTGTGATCAGTAAACATGCTCAGAAAGTTCGATCGTTGATCGAGACTGGAAAACCACAACCCAAGTCGGTGCAACATTTTAGTGCTGCGCTGGAGTGATTCGACACCCAGACAGAGAAATAGCGTTGCACAAAGACTTCATCTTATGTATACAATATCCACACGTCAATACCCTTGATAACCTAAGACAAACCAAGAGCTTCCATTTGCCTACCCCGCCTGCACCCCTGTTGGAACAACCTGCTGTTGACGCCGAATTCTCCCGCGGATTAGGGCTTTTTGATTCCACGATGCTGGTGGTCGGCGCCATGATCGGCTCCGGCATTTTCATCGTTTCCGCGGAGATGGCCCGCGACATCGGCAGCCCGGGATGGCTGCTGGTCGCCTGGGGCATTGCCGGCGCCCTGACCATCGCCGGCGCGCTTTCTTATGGAGAGCTCTCCGCTATGATGCCGCAGGCAGGCGGCATGTACGTCTACCTGCGCGAAGCCTATTCGCCCCTGTGGGGCTTTCTTTACGGGTGGACGCTATTCACCGTCATCCAGACAGGAACGATCGCGGCCGTGTCGCTGGCCTTTGCCCGCTTCACCGGCGTGCTATGGCCCGCGATTTCCGAAGAGCACTACCTGATCGCCCCGATTCGCATTTCCACCCATTACGCCGTGTCGCTTTCAACGGCGCAACTGCTGGCGTTAGGCATCGTGGTGCTGTTGACCTCCGCCAACACGCTGGGGCTGACCTACGGGAAGATTATTCAGAACACTTTCACCATTGCAAAAACGGCGGCGCTGCTGGGGCTCATCGTTGCGGGAATTTTCATCGGGAGAAATGCCGCTGCGCTAGCGGAGAATTTCGGCAATTTCTGGCATGCGCGCGGATTTGTTCCGCTGGCGTCGCACCTCGAGGCGACTTCGGCATTCGGCCTGTTCGTCGCGCTCTGCCTGAGCCAGAGCGGGTCGCTCTTTTCCGCCGATTCCTGGCACAACATCGCGTTTGCCGCAGGTGAAGTAAGGCAGCCGGAGCGCAATGTGACCCGGGCTATGGTGATCGGAACGATCATCGTCATTACGCTCTATCTTCTCGCCAACGCGGCATACCTGATGACGCTGCCGCTTCCGGCCATTCAGCATGCAGCCTCGGACCGGGTAGGCACGGCAACGCTGCAGGCGATCTTTCCCGGGCTGGGCACCGCGCTGATGGCGGCGGCCATCATGATTTCGACGTTTGGCTGCGTCAATGCGCTGATCCTTGCCGGCGCGCGCGCCTACTACGCCATGGCGCGGCAAGGACTGTTCTTTCGGTTTACCGGCGCGCTGAACCGCGCCAAAGTGCCGGGACCGGCGCTGTGGATCCAGGGACTGTGGGCGATGGCGCTGGTGTTTCCGCGGACCTACGATCCCGCAACCCGGGCATGGGGGAACCTGTACAGCGACCTGCTGGACTATGTGATTTCCGCGGCGCTTATCTTTTACGTGCTGACGGTGGCGGGGGTGTTTCGGCTCAGGATTAAGCGGCCCGAAGCGCCGCGGCCTTACCGCACCTGGGGATACCCTTTTGTGCCGGGCGGGTATGTTGTGGTGGCCGCCACCATTCTGGTGGTTCTGTTTGCCTATCGTCCGGCCACCACCTGGCCGGGCCTGGTGATTGTAATTGTCGGAATTCCAGTCTATTTGCTGACCCGCGGAGCGCGGAAAAGGTCTGAAGCGGCGCCTGGCGCGACGGCAACGCAGCCCGGCGGTTAATCGCTTAACAACCCGCCCTGCTTACCCACATTTTATTGCGGGAACTACGCTTATGCCGCTATCATGCGGGTGTAGGAAAGCTTTTAACCGCGAAGCTCGCTAAGGATTCGCAAAGGGGGCAAAGACAGTTCTCTTTAGTCGAAGTCTTTGCTTCTGTAAGTAAAGCAAATCAGTCGTTCTTAGCGAACTTTGCGAAGCCTTTGCGAGCTTTGCGGTTAAAAGCTTTTACCGGCGAGCGAAGCTGGTTATCGAGGACCGAGAGCCGAATGATTCTATGAACTTTCTGACCACGCCTGAATCCGCAATCCCGCGCCAGTCGCTGACTTCGGCGGTGGCTGACAAGCTGCGCGAAGAAATCATTCGCGGCACCATCCCCGAGGGCGCGCAGCTGCGGCAGGACGCGATCGCCATGCAGTATCACGTCAGCCGGATTCCGGTGCGCGAGGCGCTGCGACAGCTGGACGCCGAGGGATTGATCACCATCGTGCCCAACCGCGGCGCCATTGTGCCCGCGCTTTCGCCCACCGATATCGAAGAACTGTTCACCATCCGCGCGCTGCTCGAGCCGGAGATTCTGAAGCACTCAATCCCGCGGCTGATCGAAAGCGACTTCGACGAAGCGGACGTCGTGCTGCGCCGCTACGAAAGCGAACTGCAGCAGGAAGATCATCTTTTCTCTTGGGGACGCCTGAACTGGCAGTTCCACTCGATCTTGTATTCGCGGGCGGAGCGGCCGCACTCGATGGCCATCATCCGCAACGTGAATAACAGCGGCGAGCGCTACACTCGCCTGCAGCTCTACCTCACCCACGGCATCAAGCGCGCCAACGAAGAGCACCACCGCATCCTGGAGTTCTGCCGCAAGCGCGAGACGCTCCATGCCTGCAACCTGCTCCGCGAGCACATCGAGCACGCCGGCCAATCCCTGAAGCAGGCGCTGCAGGAGAGAAGAGCGTCGGGGTAGGCGCAGATCTCATTAAAAAAAAATCGCCAAAGCACCAAGTGCTCTGGCGAATGGAATTCAGCAGTAATTTCTCAAAAGTCTATATTCGCTCGGAGCTCAATCACTCTCGCTCCCTGATTGGGCGAATCCGCATTGTAGTTGGGCGATATGCCGCCGATGCCGAAACCGCTACCCTGAATGAACGGGAACTGATACCCAGCCGAAGTGCAGTAATAATTACAGCCGGACCCCGGCCCTTGCTGGAAGTTAGGATGATTGAAGATATTCAGCATCTCCGCCTGGAAGGTGAAGCTCACGCTTTCCCGCAATGGAAAACGTTTAGAGAACGACATGTCGTCATTCCAGTACTTCGGCCCGTAAAGCCACACACGCGGAGCAATGGTACCCGGCGTCGTGTTGGGAGTAATGTACGTGGGGTTCGCTCCACCACCGGGGGCAAGGTACTTAGGATTGATCAACGCTACAGCTGTTGAATTTGGGATGTGGTAAGCGCCGATAGAACTCTGTAGCTGGGAGACAGTCACGCCATGCAGTATGACTCCACCGTCACCTAGTCCATCGTTATTCGGGTTGTTATTGAACGTGCTCGCAGTGAAAGGATCCCCGTTCCCACTACCGCCGCCAAGCAAGAAGGGGGTACCGGTCTGGAAGTTGAAGATCGTACCTATTGTCCATCCGCCGACGATCTTATCCAACACACGATTTGAGCTGAGGAATGACCTTCCCTTTCCGAACGGAAGGTCAAAAGTTCCGTTGATATTAAGGTTATGCCTGATATCAAAGAGCGATGGGCCATAACCAAGCCGCATGTCCCGAAGGGTGAACGTGTAAGTTTGTCCCTGCCAGTTATTCGGACTGGTCAAGCCTAATGTGTGGCTCCAGGTATAGTTTGCGTCGAACTGCAAACCATGCCACTGGCGTTGGCGAAAATCCACTTGAAGGCCGTTATAATTTGAATATCCTTCGGCAACCAGATACAGTGCGCCGCCGCCACCAGTGAATGGGTTTGCTTGGAAGAAGTTGATCGGAAGGCCTGGACTGGCTCCCGTCCAATTCACTCCGTTCAGCGGATTCACGCAAGGTCCGAACGCAGCACCCACGAGGTTGCAGAAGTAAGGAGCAGCGCCGTTGCCGGTAAGCCTGCCCGCGATGGAACCGGCTTCTCCCATGGCGACCATCGTTGAGAAGTTGCTGTTGCTATAGTCAGCCAAGGCACCGTCAGGGCCCATTCCCTCCCCAGCGAAAGCAGCATCGAACAGGGGGGTTGCACCTTGTCCTGGCAGGCCGTGATTCGCGTAGGAACCCTGATAAGCCGCATTGCCGCTGGCGTTGTTTGCCGCGAGATTGCCCATCGCGGTCTTAACATTCGTCAGCACCCCGTAAGGTCCTGACTGGAAAATATTAACTTCGTTAATGTCCTCGTACATCCACTGACGTAGGGTTCGGTTCCCGACGTACCTCAGTTCTAGAGCTCTCGAATTCCCGAGTTGTCGCTGAATTCCCACGTTCCAAGATTCCGTATAGGGCTGATGGATGTTCGGATCGATTCCATTCGCTCCAGGGCCCCCGACAAATGTGAAGTCAGACAGTGACTCACTCTTAAGGTAAGTCTGGGGTGACAGAGCGTAAGACTTACCCGCCGGCAGTTGCAACGGAGAATTGTTATTGAAGAGGAACGGAGTGTTCAAGATGTAACTACCGGGCGAGAAGTCATTTGCCCCGCCGTTATTGTTAGCAAACAGATTGAAGAACTGGTAAAAGAACGCTCCGATATCCGAAGCTTGGTTCCAAAAATACTGCTGCGGCTCGGTAAATCTTTTCAGCGATGCCCCCGCGCGCAAAACAGTGTTGTTATTGATGCTCCACGCGATACCTACCGCAGGCTGTGGGCTGACATTCCAGCTATTGAAGGGGCGCGGTCTTTGTGCGATCTGCGGATCCATGGTTCCTTTGAAGGATCCTGGATTAAATAGATTGTAGAAACCAGAGGGGCCAAACATCGCGGCAGGATCCGCATTGTGATATCCCCCCGTCAGGTCATGGTCAGGCCCGGTGAAGTCCCAGCGTAGGCCATAGTTCAGCGTCAGATTTGGCTTAATGCGGTAAGAGTCCTGGAAATGGAGTGCCCAGGCGCGCTGCAGTTCATCAAGATTGTACCCAAGGAGCTCTGGCGGGCTATTGGCGTACGTTTTCCGTTTCGGATCGTACGCGTATTCACCGTTTACTCCGGCAACCCTGGCTGTAAGAATGGCATACAACTGTTGAGCCTGCGAAACTTGAGAGCTGGTCAGGCCGGGAATACCGGCAATTGCATTGGTAGCAGGATCACCACTGACCAGGCCGAGACTGACAACAGGAAAGCCTTGAACAGGGTTGTAGTAATGGTCCTGCTCTTGGTACCAAGAGAAGCCGAAGTTCAAACTGTGCGATTTTTTCTGCCAGCTGAGGGTATCGGAGACGTTCAATAACGGATAAAAGGTGCCGACCAGCAGCCAATCGACCGTGCCGTTCATTTGGGTCGCCCTAGTACCCCCGGCACCTGGATAGTTCCAGCCCACCTGAGGAACATTTACATCCACCGGCGCGGCATTGTAAGAGAACAGCGATGAGTTGTAGAGGTAGCCGCCCCGGAACTCGTTCACAATGTTCGGCGTAAGTGTCCAGTCGAACCCAAACGAAGAGGAGTAGTTCTTGCTGGTGTTGCCCGCGCCCGTCTTCGCCCACGTCGATCCTGGAAAATCCGGCGCATTCGTCGAAGGCGTCGTGTTCTTGGTCATGTTCCAAGCGACATTGAAACGCATCCGGTCGTTCGGCGTGAAATCCACACGAACCGCCGGATAGTAGAACACAGTTGGGTTGGAGACTTTCCAGTTGATTTGTTGTACATTTAAGTCGCCGTTGACAGGTGTAATCGTGCCAAGATTTAGTGCTGGATATGCCGCGAAGACTGCCGCGGTGGAGGGACTCTCGGTGTTATTGGGTACTCCTGCCGCTGCCGCAACCTGGTACAGGTTGACGGTCTTTACAGTTCCTGTCGACTGATCTACATACGTATAGATTCCGGATTGAGCAGCCGGCGTAAAGAGCCAGTTATTGTATTGGGATGTTCCGGGCTGCCTTGACTCCGCAAATGTGCCAAAGAAAAACAACTTATTCTTGATAATCGGTCCCCCGAGACTTCCTCCGAAATCGTTCAGCTTGATGGGGTTCTTCTTGTCTGGTGTCGAAGGGTGCAGCGAAGTATCGGCATCGTTGAACCAACTGTTCGCGTTGAGCGCGGCATTTCTGAAATCGTCGAACACTCGTCCGTGAAACGCATTGCTACCGCGACGTGTGACGAAGTTGATCTGCATACTCGCCTGCCCAAATCCTTGGTTCATATCTAGTTGCTCAGTCTGAACCGTCATCTCCGAGATGCTCTCGAGGCGGGGGCTTACTGCAGGCTCGGAGTTGCCGCCAAATTTCATCCGACTGGGGCTCCCTATGATTCCATCAATGCTGTTGCCCTGATCTATAGATGGCAAACCGTTCCAAGTACCTCCTTCATTGTTTCCTCCGCCAGTGTACCCAGGAATCAATTGCGACAACTGTGCGATATCCCGACCCTGAATCGGAAGATCTTCGATCTGCTTCATGTCGATGGTGGTGCCGATTGCGTTACTCGTAGTCTCGACCAGCGGCGCTGCACCACCATTCACCTCTACGGTCTCGTTGAGAGCTCCTACCTTCAGAGTTGCGGCGACGTCTGTAGTCTGCGCAGCTTGGACGATTACATTGTTGTAGACCTGGGTCTGGAAACCACTCCTTGTGATCGTCAGCCTGTACGTGCCAAGATTCAAATTCACAAAGGTGTATGTGCCACCGCTCTGGGTGTCTGCCGTCCGTGCAGTATTGGTGGAGATATCGCGCAGTTCCAGATGCGCCCCGGGGACGACACTGCCGCTGGGATCTAGAACCGTGACGGTGACGGTGCCTTCGGATCCGTGCTGCGCCCAGGCGCAGGGGAGGGCTATCAACACAACGGCCAAAAGACACGAGGCAAAGCTGATCACACGAGAAGATACCCGGGACATACGTCTTCCTCCGGCAAGAGAAGTTCAGCGCACGAAACGAGCGGTGACTTCACCGCAATTTTTCAAAGCCAACAGCGGTCCCGCGGCAAAAAGGCGCGAGGAAAGTCCGCAGAGAAAACACTACGGGAAACGTTTTCTCATGGCTGGATTTTGTATACTTTATTCGGAGCCGTTGTCAAGCTATTTCTTGTCAAATCTCATGCGCCCTTCCCCTCATGCGAAGGACTACATTGCTCAAAGTCGGAAAGTGTCTGCTCTGCCTGGAGAGAAGAAGTTCAACTCAGTTTACTATCCGCTAGTGAGCAATGCCTATTTCGTGACGGCAAGTAACTTGGTTGATAACGGACTCTGACGCGTGCGGGTAATTAATCGCCGAGAACTGATCAAGTATATGGGAGCGGCGGGCGTCGCTTCGGCGGCGTCGCCGCCCATGCGTGCGAATTCCGCACCGGGGGTGACGTTCGTGGATGTTGCGCGCCCGGCGGGAATCACGTTCACGCATGACAACGCGGCGTCGCCGCAAAAGTACCTGATCGAAACCATGGGATCGGGTTGCGGGTGGATTGACTTCGACCAGGACGGGCTGCTGGACCTTTACCTGGTGAACGGGGCGGCGACGAATGTCTATAAGCCGGCGCACCCGTTGCGCAGCGCGCTGTACCGCAACAACGGCGATGGAACGTTCACGGACGTGACCGAAAAAGCAGGGGTTGGAGCGGACGGATTGTTCGGCATGGGAGCCGCGGTTGGGGACTTCGATAACGACGGTTTTCCCGACCTGTTGGTTTGCGGATACGGGCGCTGCATCCTTTATCACAATAACGGGAACGGAACGTTCACGGATGTGACCAGCCGGGCGGGTGTCGCGAATGCCGGGCGATGGGCCTCAAGCGCGGCCTGGTTCGATTACGACAACGATGGCCGGCTGGACCTGGTGATTGCGAATTATGTCGATTGGTCGCCGGAGCGGAACTTTTACTGTGGCGATCGCGGCCCGGGAATGCGCAGCTATTGCCATCCCGATGACTTCAATCCAGAGCCGCCGACTCTGTTTCATAACAACGGCGACGGCACATTCACCGATGTGAGCAAGGCGTCGGGGCTGGCGGCGAAGCCGGGCAACGGGCTGGGCGTGGTCGCGTTCGATTACGACAACGACGGGTGGCAGGACATCTTCATCGCCAACGACCACATGCCCAATTCGCTGTTTCACAACAACCGCAACGGAACGTTCAGCGAGGTTGGGTATGTGGCGGGCGTGGCCGTCAGTGCCGACGGGCAGTTTGAAGCCGGCATGGGGACCGATGCCGCCGATACCACCAACGACGGCCGCATGGACCTGGTGGTGACGCACCTCGATATGCAACTGGCGCGCCTGTATCAGAATTTGGGAGACGGGACGTTTGAAGATGCAACCGCGCGCTCGAAGCTTGGTTACAGCACGTTTCACATGAGCGAGTTTGGAACCAAGCTTTTCGACTATGACAACGATGGCTGGCGCGATCTGTTCATGGCCAACGGGCATGTGCTGGACAACATTCAGCGCTATCACGCAGAGGTTTCGTATGCGGAACCCAAGCTGATGTTTCGGAATAAGGGCGGCGGGATTTTTGAGAATGTCAGCGATCACTTGGGGGCCGACTTTGTTTTGCCGCGGGTGAGCCGGGGCGCGGCGGTGGGGGATTTCGATAACGATGGCGATCTCGACATTCTCATCAACAATTGCGGGCAGGCTCCGCAGTTGCTGCGCAATGATGGCGGGAACAACAACCATTGGCTGGAAATTCTGCTGATTGGAACGAAATCGAACCGCGATGGAGTGGGCGCGCGGGTGAAGCTCGTGGCAGGCGATCTCGTGCTATATGACCAGCGCAAAGGCGGAATGAGCTACCAGTCGGCGCAGGATCCGCGGCTGCATTTTGGGTTGGGGCAGCCGACGAAGATTGATTCGATCGAGGTTCAATGGCCCAGCGGGATGGCCACGAAGCTCGGCGGAATGAAGTGCGACCAGATTATTGCGATTCAGGAAGGCAAGGGCATTGTGGAGAGGGCATTTCCGCGGATCGGACGATAACGGGGCGCTCTGGCGACAAGCTTAAACACAGGGACACAGAGAGACCGCTCAGCGATGTTGGGTGGGAGACCCGCTGGTGGCATAGCTGGCCTTGGTTTCGCCTGGGGCAGTCCTGATTTTCTCCGCTTGGGCTTCATTCAGTCTCGCCAGAGTTGCCAGCGCCTCCTGTGCTCTCGCGACGTTGCCTTGCTTCCGGTAAGCCGCGGCAAGGTTTGAGTAGACGGCAGGATCACCCGGGTTGAGACTACGCGCAATTTCCAGGTGAGCAATTGCGTCGCTCGCGCGAGCGTCGAGCAGATACAACTTTCCCAGCGCCAGTTGCGAGCCCGGGTAGTTGGCGCGCGCGGTTACGGATTTTTCCAACGCGGCTCGCGCTTCTTCGAATTCGGGCTGGCCGGGCAGCGCGCCCGATCTCAATAAGGCTTCGCCGAGCAGCGTCAGCAACAGAAAACCTTCATCTCCCCGCTTGATTCCTTCGCGCGCAATGCGAATGGTTTCCGGAACCTTGCCGTCCAGCATCGCTTCCTGCGCGCCTGCGAGATAGGCGACGTCGCTATCGGGCGCGAGACTGCGGGCGAGCGCGAAGTCAGGCTTCGCATCGTCGAAGCGGTCGAGCAGGGAGAGAAACATGGCGCGCTCGAAGTGCAGGCGCGCGGATTGTGGAAGGTTCTTCAATCCCAGTTCCACTACACCAATCCCTTGCGCATAGGCTTGCTTGCCCATGCAGGCATCGGCCACAAACATGTAGAGCTTCTCGTTGTTAGGAGTCATGGCCGCGGCGCGCTGCAGCGCTTCCAGTCCCTTTTGATTTTGCGAACCGCCAATGTAGGCCTGCGCCAGCAGGTTGTTGACATCGGCATCGTCGTGGGCGCCGGCGCGAAGCTCGTTCAGCAGCGGAATGGCTTTCGCGGGCTGATCGGTCGCGATGTAACAGATGGCGAGATTCATGCTGGCCGCGTATTCGTTGCCTACGCGGCCGTGGGCGGCGAGCAGATGCGGAATGGCTTCGGTGAAGTGGCCGGCGCGGGTGAGGCTGGTCCCTACTTGCAGTTGCTGCTCAGGCTCGGAGTCAGCAGGCTGCGGCGCATCGCCGGGCATTTGCATCGTGGGACCCTGAGCGGTTGGGGAATGAGGCGGCCCCATGGAACTCTGGGCATGAACGGCGCAGGTAAGCAAGACAGCTCCGGTGACCGCCAGCAGCTTACGCAAGCATTGCCTTCCGCATCGTGCGATTCGGTGCTCGGCTTCGCTCCGGTTGGCGGGCCTGGAGACTCGCCGCCACATATGTGCTGCTACGTCCACTTCCCTTCTCCTTCTACTATGGTGATGTAGCGGTCGATGGGGAGGTCGGTGAGGCGTTCGGTTTTGCCGCTGGGCCCGGGCCATTTTACTTCCAGCCAGTCGACTTTAGTTCTGGAGCCGAGACCGAGCACCAGGCGCGGATCGTGCGACGAGAGATAGCTGCCGCCGCCGACTTTGAATCGATGGCGCTCGATACCGCCTGAGTGATACGTAACCTTAATGCCAATCGCATCGATATTGGCTTTTCGGCCGACCAACTTCACTCCCAGCCAATGATTCCGGCGTCCGGCGTGGTTTCGCAGGAGGACCGGTTCGCGGTTGTTTTGTGTGATCAGGACATCGACCGAGCCGTCGTTATCGAAGTCGCCGAGCGCCAGACCGCGGGCGGCGAGGCGCTGGGAGAAGATTTCGCCGCTTTCACTGCTGACATTTTCGAATCCCTTGCCGGTATTGCGGAACAGCAGCATGGGTTCGAGAAACGTTACGCCCTGAATGCGTTTATCCACGGTGTCGTCGGGATGGCCGTTGGCGAGCAGCAGGTCGATGTTGCCGTCGTTGTCGTAATCAAAGAATTTGAGGCCCCAGCCGCTCATCAGGCGCGTGGCGTCGCCGATCCCGGTCGGCAATGCGGCATCGCTGAAAACTTCGTCCTTGTCATTGTGGTATAGGGAATACATTTCGTGGTCGACGTTGGCCTCGAAAAGATCGATCCAGCCATCCTGGTCGTAGTCGGCGGCGTCGACGCCCATGCCGGAGCGCGGTTTTCCGAACCCGCCTACTCCGACTCCAGCTAGCATGCCAATTTCTTCGAACTTCCCCTTGCCGCGATTGGCGAAGAGGAAATTGGCGACGGTGTCATTGGTGACGTAAAGGTCCATGCGGCCGTCGTTGTTGATGTCGGCCGCCACCACGCCCCAGGCTTTCGCGAGCGGCTGCGCGATGCCCGATTGCCTGCTCACGTCGGTAAAGGTGCCGTCGCCGTTGTTGTGAAACAGCCAGCACGGCATCGGGTCGTAAATGCTGGGAATGCAGTAGTGGCGCTCGCCGGTAAGCAGGTCGCCGCAGAACTTCAACTTGGTTTTGCTGTAGTCGACGAAATGGCACACGAAGAGGTCGAGGCGGCCGTCATTGTCATAATCGAACCAGACGGCGCTGGTGGCCCATCCGGGCGCGGCGACTCCGGCTTTCGCGGTCACGTCGGCGAAGGTGCCATCGCCGTTGTTGTGGTACAGGATGCTGCGCGGGTACTGCGTGACGTAGAGGTCGGGAAAGCCGTCGCCGTCGTAGTCGCCGACTGCGACGCCCATACCGTAGGCATTGCCGGGGACGCCGGCTTTGAGAGTCACGTCGGTGAAGGTGCCATCGCGATTGTTGTGGTAGAGAGCGTTGCGCAACGGTTGCGGCGGAGTGTAAAAGTCGCAAGGACCGCTGTTCACCAGGTAGATGTCCATCCAGCCATCGTTGTCGTAATCGAGAAAAGCGCAGCCCGGTCCCACGGTTTCGGGGAGGTGAGCCATGGTCGAGCGGCCGCTGGTGTGGCTCCAGGTGATGCCCGAGGTGGATGCGGGAACCACTTCGAATCCTTTGGTGGAATTCGGGACAACCGTCGGGGAGTTTTCTGTTCGGGCGAAAAAGTGTTGAGCTTCGCTCAACCCGATGGGCGAGGCCGCCCGTCCCCACATGGCCTCGGCACACATGGACATTGCAGCCACGGCGGGCATTGCCTTGCATAGCTGCAGGAAATCTCGGCGGGAGAGCGAGTGCGATTTTTCCGGTTTCGGCAAGGTCTCCTACTGCGCTCCCGTTCTTGGGGCTTTGGCCGCGGTCTCCTTCTCCACCGCCATTTCGCGTTCGGCATCGGGCCTGCGGCCGGTGCGGGCGTAAGCCGTGGCTAATTGATAATGGCCCGCCGGATCTTCGGGCACCATCTTCACGTAGCTCTGCAGCGGCGCGACGGCGTCGGAAAATTTTCCGGAAGAATTCAGCGACATGCCCAACGCCAGATATGCCTCGGCAAATCCCTGGTCGAGTTTGGAGGCGCGGGAGAAATGCTCGATGGCGTCAGGCCACTGCCCTGCCTGGCGCGCGATCTCTCCCAGCATGAAATGCGCGGGTGCGTTGTTGGGATCGAGTTTCAGTTCCTCGTCGAATTCCTTCTTCGCTGCCTCCTGGTTCGGCGGATTCTTGGAGAGCAGGACGCGCCCCAGGCGGTAGTGAATCTCAGGAGTCTTCGGATCCTGCGCCAGAATTCGCTGATATTGAGCGGCCGCCTTGTCCCAATCGTTTTGCGACTCGAATGCCTCGGCTTCAAGTTCCTGCGCCTGGATGGAAGTGGGCGCGTCCTTTGCCAGTTCCTGCGACGCGCGTGAGGCGAGTTCGGAATAGAAATGCGTGGTCGTGTAGAGCACTTCCGGATCGTGGGGGAATTCGCGGTTGAGCAACAGCAGGGTTTCGACCGCGGTACCGGTCTGGCCGATGCTCATGGCGCAGCGAGCCGTCAACATGGCGGCGTCGTATTTCAGTTTGTTATCGGTAAGGCGTGGGATCGTCTTTTTCAAAAGCGGCAAGGCCGGCTTGCAGTCGCCCTTATGGGCCAGGGCTATACCCTGCTTCGCGGAAGTGGAGGGATCGGCGGCTTGTGCGGTTGCGCGCGGAAGACATGTAAATAAAAGGAGGACAAAGCAAACACCCAAGCGCCGCGACAATGACTTATACATAAAAACAGAGCACCCGCAGGGCAGTATAGCCGCAGTCGCTCCAGCTATGTTTACGCCAGGAGCAGTGAGCAATTTGCACCTGAGGGTCGCACCAGAGTAGTGTATACAATATCCAGCGCAGCGTCCTTCTTGTTCGGCCCGCGCCTTTTCCAGGAGGAATCGTGCCTTCTTTCGCCAAATTTTCCCGCAGAAATTTTATGACCTCCGTCGCCGTGGCCGCCGGTGCCTCGGTGCTCCCTAAGGTCCTTCTAGCGCAAGATCCAGTCGTCGACACCACTTACAAAGACGCCAAGCCCATTCATCACGAGAAAGTCTCGTGGGAAGCGCGGCCGTTTCCGATGAAGCAGGTGCGCCTTGGTCAAGGACCCTGTACCGCGGCGATGGAGGCGGACCGGAAATATCTGCACTCGCTTCCGCCCGACCGGCTCCTGCACACATTCCGCATCAATGCGGGGCTGCCCTCATCGGCGCAGCCGCTCGGGGGATGGGAAGCTCCGGATTGCGAACTCCGCGGGCATTATGCAGGCGGACATTACCTTTCCGCAGTGGCGCTGATGTATGCCAGCACCGGCGATGATGACCTCAAGAAGAATGGCGACACGGTGGTCGCGGAGCTTGCCAAGTGTCAGAAGTCGCTGAACAATGGCGGGTACCTCAGCGCATTTCCCATCGAGTTCTTCGATCGTCTGCGCAACCGCGCGCGGGTATGGGCGCCCTTCTACACCATTCACAAGATTATGGCCGGATTGCTCGACATGTATCTCTACACCGGGAACGAGCAGGCGCTGGAGATGGTCGAGAAAATGGCGGGATGGACCGCGGGCTATACCGGCGCGTTCAGCTACGACCACATGCAGCGGATTCTTGGCACCGAGTACGGCGGCATGGGCGAGACGCTGGCAAATCTTCACGCGGTGACCGGTAAGCCGTATTACATCCACGTTGCCGAGCGATTCGACAAGAAGTGGTTCTTCGATCCATTGGCCGAGCATCGCGACGAGCTCAAAGGCCTGCACGTCAATACGCATATTCCGCAGGTGATTGCGGCGGCGCGGCTGTACGAAGTTACCGGAGACAACCGCTATCGCGACATCGCCGAGTATTTCTGGGATGAAGTGGTGAGCGAGCGCAGCTACTGTACCGGCGGCACGAGCAATCACGAGTCCTGGAATACCGATCCGGGCGTGCTGGCGAAAGAACTCAGCACCAACACTACGGAAGACTGCTGCGCGTACAACATGATGAAGCTGACGCGGCACCTTTTTGGATGGAAGCCGGATGCGCGCCTCATGGATTACTACGAGCGGCTGATGTTCAATCACCGTCTGGGCACGATCAATCCCGAGGACGGCACCATGATGTACTACCTGCCGCTGGCTTCCGGGTACTGGAAGACGTTTGGCAAGCCGTATGACTCGCTGTGGTGCTGCACGGGAACGGGATCGGAAGAGTACTCGAAGCTCACAGACACGATTTACTTCCACGATGATGATTCGTTGTACGTGAACCTGTACATCGATTCGAGCCTGGAGTGGCCGGAGAAGGGGTTACGGTTCAAGCAGGAAACTAAATTCCCTGCGGAGCAAGGCACGACGATTATGGTGACGGCCAAGAATCCGACGCAGCTTGGGATTAATCTCCGCGTGCCTTATTGGGCGCAGGGCGGGAGCGTGAAGATCAACGGAGCGACCCTGCCGGCGTTTTCCAGCCCGAGCAGCTACCTGGCGCTCAATCGCCTCTGGAAGACGGGCGACAAAATTGAACTGAATCTGCCCATGGCGTTGCACATCGATCCCATGCCCGACGATCAGACGATCCAGGCAGTCATGTATGGGCCGCTGGTGCTGGCCGGGCGGTTTGATCAGGTGTCCAAGGAAATGCTCTACGGAGACTATGAGCCCAAACCGGGCGATCAGGCCAAGGTTCCCGAAATCGTTGCCGATGCGAGCAAGCCGGCGGCGTGGGTTGAGCCGGATGGCAAGCAGCCGCTGACCTTCCGTGCTGACGGACAGTCGCAGGAACTGACGCTGGTGCCGCTGTATCAGGTCATCGATCATCGATACGCGGTTTATTGGAAGGTGAATAGCAAGAAAGCCTGAAAGGGCGTACTCGTTCGGGCGGGACGAAAATCGGGCGGGTCTGGGGACCCGCTAACGCATGGTTTATTCCTGCCTCAGGCGGCGGCTTCCTGCTGCAGGTTTCTTTCGATTTCCTCAAGCTCGCTTTGCGTGAGGCGGAAGTCGGCTGCGCCGATGATGCCTTCAATCTGCCTTGGGCTGCGGGCTCCCACGATTGCGCCCGTTACTGCGGGATGATGCAGCGTCCAGGCAATTGCGACTTCGCCGGGGGAGCGGCCATGGTGTTTTCCGATTTCGCGCAGATGCTCGACCAGGCGCAGATTGCGCGACAGCAGCGGCTCCTGGAAATTGGGCAAGCGGCGGCGCCAGTCTTCGGCGGCGAAATTCGCCACGCGCTCTTTGGTCATGGCACCCGTCAACAAGCCGGCCGACATGGGTGAGTAGACGATCACGCCAATGTTGTTGGCTTTGCAGTAGGGCAGAATCTCTTGCTCAACATCGCGCGTCACCAGCGAATAGGGTGGCTGCAGCGAGGTGATGGGCGCGATGGCATGCGCGCGTTTCATCTGGGCAACGCTGAAATTCGAAACGCCGAGCCAGCGCACTTTGCCTGCTTCTTTCAAGCGCGCCATTTCCGTCCAGCCTTCTTCGATGTCTTCGTCGGGCTCCGGCCAGTGGATCTGGTAGAGATCGATCACATCGAGCTTCAGGCGGCGCAGGCTGTCCTCGCACTCGCGGCGAATGGAGGCAGCCTTGAGCGATGCGCCCACCCTGCGGTTCTCGTCCCAGACGCGCTCGCATTTCGTGAAGATGTAAGGACGCGGGCTGCGGCCGGCAATGGCGCGGGCGACGACTTCCTCGGAATGGCCCAGGCCGTAGAGCGCGGCGGTGTCGATCCAGTTCATGCCGTGATCAATCGCCGCTTGAATGGCGGGGACAGAATCGGCTTCGTTCTGCGGGCCCATGCTGCCGACCCAGCCGCCTCCGCCAACCGCCCACGCGCCAAAACCGAGAACGGAAATATGCATATCGCTGTTGCCGAGCTGGCGGGTTTGCATGAGAGTTGCTCCTGACGTTTCGTTCTAAATTGAAAGCAGCGAGCGGCGAGCCATGCGCGTGAGCAATTCTTCAAATGACGGCACAGAGCTCGATTTCAGCAAGCCTCGCCGCTCACAGCTCCCGGCTCGCTGCTCGTCGCATCATACAAAGCGGTAAACGCTTCCCGCAAATCGGTTATCATTGCATGCAAAGATTTTCTTAGCGAACTTTGCGGCTTTTCTTTGCGAACTTTGCGGTCAAGAGGTTTTAACCGCAAAGAACCGCGGTGCGATTCGCCGCATGTTCGCATTCCGTCTGACCTCATGACTCTCACTCGCCGGGCATTTGTATTGTTGACTGCGGCTTCCGCCGGACAATTGCTTGCGCAGGGAGTTGCGCCGCGCAGTGTGAAGCCGCAAGCCAAGCCCGCGCCTTCGGGGCGGCCGTTCGACGCGCATTTCATCGACGTGGCGCGCGAGGCCGGGTTGACGGCGCCCACCATTTACGGCAATGCCGAATCCAAGGACTACATACTCGAGGCCACCGGCTGCGGTTGCGCCTTCTTCGATTTCGACAACGACGGCTGGATGGACATTTTTCTGCTGAGCGGCACGCGCATGGCGGGCGCGCCGCCGGGCGCCACAAATCGCCTGTACAAAAATAATCGCGACGGAACGTTTACCGACATCACGGAAAAATCCGGACTGCATGATGCAGGCTGGGGCTCGGCGGTATGCGTCGGCGATTACAACAATGACGGCTTCGAGGATCTGTTCCTCACTTACTTTGGGCAGAATAAGCTGTATCGCAACAACGGCGATGGCACTTTCACGGATGTAACCAGGCAAGCGGGTCTATGGAATGATGTGCCGCGCTGGGGCGCGGGCTGCACGTTTGTGGACTACAACCGCGACGGCCACCTCGACTTGTTCGTTTCGAACTACCTGCAATTCGATTTCAAACATGTGCCCAAGCCGGGGGCGAACAGCAACTGCAATTGGAAGGGAGTTCCGGTGGAGTGCGGCCCGCGCGGCCTGCCGCCGGGTTACCACTCGCTGTATCGCAACAACGGCGATGGAACTTTCACCGATGTGAGCCAGCAGGCCGGAATTTCCGAACTGCGCGAGAGCTACGGCATGACCGCGGTTGCGGCCGACTTCAACGAAGACGGCTGGCCCGACATATATGTGGCGTGCGACTCGACGCCGAGCCTCATGCTGATGAACACCGGCAAAGGTACTTTCAACGAAGAAGGCGTGCTGCGCGGGGTTGCGCTCAGCGAAGACGGCATGGAACAGGCCGGGATGGGTGTCGGCGTCGGCGACTACGATCTCGATGGCCACCTGGATATTTTCAAAACACACTTCGCCGAGGATACGAACGGGCTGTATCACAACGATGGAACCGGCAACTTCGAAGACGTGACGCGCGCGGCCAAAATCGGCGTGGAGACGCGCTACATCTGTTGGGGCGCGGGAATGGTCGATCTGGATAACGACGGCTATCCCGATCTGTTCCTGACCACGGGCAATGTGTACCCGCAGATGGAAAAGACCTTGCCGCAATATCCCAACAAAAGCCCGCGCTTCGTTTTTCGCAATCTGGGCCATGGCACGTTCGAGGAGTTGTGTGAAGAGGCGGGGCCGGGAGTGGCGGCGGCGCATTGCAGCCGGGGCTGCGCGTTTGGCGATTTCGACAACGACGGCGATCTCGACATTCTGATCGTGAATTTGAATGAACCGCCTTCCCTTCTGCGCAACGATATGCGCGGGGATCATCATTGGCTCAAGGTTAAGCTGATGGGAACGAAGTCGAACCGGAGCGCGATTGGCGCGCGCGTGGTGGTGCATTATGGCGGCAAGAAACAGGCGCAGGAAGTGATGAGCCAGTCGAGTTTCTATTCGTCCAATGACCCGCGATTGCATTTTGGGCTGGGCGCGGAGAAGACGGCGGATGTCGAGATCCGTTGGCCCAGCGGAGCGCGGGAGAACTTGAAGGCGGTCGCGGCGGACCAGTTAATCGTGGTTAAGGAAGGCGCGGGGATCGTGCCGGGAGCGGGATGGGGGAAGAAGGCCTAATGGCCCTGATGACTGGAAAGTGCCTCGCGCAGCTGTGTGGGCCGGACATTCATGGCCGACTTCTGCCCGACCCCAATCACGTCGGAATCCTTATCGTGCGAAAATCGGCCCCCCATCTTTGTGAACCGCCCGGCTTTTTGCGGACAGGAATGTCCGACCCACACCCACGCAGGTCACCAGCGGGAGTGTACGGTGGCACGAATCTTTTCGTCGTAAATTCGCTTCACTGCTGCCATGGCTTCGGGCGATAGCGGCGGCAAATCGGAGGCGCGGCAGTTGTCGGTGACCTGGTCTGGGCGCTTGCCGCCAGGAATGGCACAGGTCACCGCATCGAACATCAGAATCCAGCGCAGCGCGAACTGCGGCATGGACGTTCCGGCAGGGACCCAGCGACGCAGCTCGTCCACCGCCTGCAGGCCCAGGTCGTAATCGACGCCGGAAAAGGTTTCGCCCACATCGAACATTTCGCCGTGACGATTGAAATTGCGATGGTCATCTTGGGCGAAGGTGGAGTCGCGGCGAAGCTTGCCGGTGAGCATCCCGCTGGCTAGCGGCACTCGCGCCAGAATGCCGACTTTCTTTTCCTTTGCCCGGGGAAAGAACTCTTCCGCAGGCTTCAGGCGGAAGCAGTTGAAGATGATCTGCACGCTCTGGACATTGGGATACGCGATAGCTTTCAGCGCCTCTTCGACTTTCTCGACGCTCACGCCGTAGAAGCGCAGCTTACCTTCTTTCACAAAATCATCGAGCATGGAAAAGACTTCGGCGTGGTCGTAAAGCTCGGTGGGCGGGCAGTGGAGCTGAAGCAGATCGATGGCATCGGTGTTCAGGTTGCGCAGACTGTCTTCGATCCACCCCGCCAGGTTTTTGCGGCTATAGCCTTCGACCGTTTGCCTGGGCAGGCGGCGGCCGGCTTTGGTTGCCACGATGATCTCTTGCTTGCGCTCTTTCCTTAATCGGGCGATCAGGCGCTCGCTGCGGCCATCGCCGTAGACGTCGGCGGTATCGATGAAGTTGACGCCGCAGTCGATGGCTTTATGTAAGGTAGCGAGAGCGTCTTGTTCGGAAACCTGGCCCCAAAAGCCTCCAATGGCCCAGGCTCCAAAGCTGATATCGGAGACTTTCCAACCAGTACGGCCCAGCGGTCTGTAGTTCATGGTTTTAAGAGGTTATCAGAGAGGTGAACCTTTGGGGCGGGATTTAGGATAAAGTATACAAGCCTGCTTCAGGCTTCAGAACGCTAATTTTTTTGCGCAGAGTCAACACCTCTGATCGTGGCGGGACTGCGCGATCGAAAACGGAGGGTCATACGCACCCGAGAAACAACCTGGCTGGCTGCGGCCGGCTTTTCTTCGCCGCCGTTCTCCTCATCTGTTCTACCTGGTCGGCCGTGGCGGACGCGCAGCAGGAGAAGCCTAAAGCGCCCCCAACCCCTGGGCCGATGCTGAAGGACGGCACCATCGATCTGAAGACCCCAACTTTTGATCTGACGCTGGTGCGTTCGTCACAGACGATTGCCGCCCTGAAGCCAAAGGATGCGGAGGGATTTGATTTCACTCCCGGTGATCTGCTGGTTGCGCGTTCAAAGAATGGATACTTTCATCTCGGCGACATCACCTTGCGGCTTCGCGCCAATGGCGCGGGCGAGTGGAAGAACTATTCAACGGCTTGGGCGCGCAACCCGGTAAAGCCGCTGCCGACGTCGGCGGCAATCCTCGCGGCCGCCAACCTGGCGCCAACCCTACCCGCGGACATTCCGATCGAGATCACGCGGCAATGGATGCTCGATCACGGCGTTCTGGTTCTGCGCTTCACGCTAAAGAACAAAAGCTCGCAACCCGTCGAGATCGGCGCGCTGGGCATTCCCATGGTCTTCAACAACGTGCTCAACGACCGCTCGCTCGAAGAGGCGCATGCCAAGTGCTCGTTTTACGACCCGTACATTGGCGAGGACGCCGGCTATCTGCAAGTCACGAGGCTGAGCGGCAAGCCGCCGGCGTTGCTGGTGGTGCCCGATGGAAAGACTCCGTTTGAGGCTTACAATCCCATTCTCGACCACCCCGGGCGCTGGGGAGCGAAGCCCATTTTCACCGATCCGACGCCGCGCGGAATCACGTTTGAAGGCTTCTACCAATGGATGGTTCACAGCCGCGCCTATGCCGAGAACGAGTGGAAAGGCGTGAACGAGTGGAATCCGGCGACCTCGCTCACGCTGGCTCCGGGACAAACGAAGACCTATGGCGTGAGATTTCTGCTGGCGCCTTCCATTCGCGAGATCGAGAAAACGCTGGCTCAAAATAATCGCCCGGTCGCGGTTGGCATTCCAGGCTACGTTCTGCCTACGGACCTCGACGGCAAACTGTTCCTGCAATACGGTCGGCGGGTTTCGTCGATGAAGGTGGAACCGCCGGGCGCGCTGACGATCATCAAGGCACAATCACTGAGTGGCTGGGCGGCCTACGATATGAAAGGCAAGCAGTGGGGACGATCACGTCTCACCATCGCCTACGAAGACGGACTGGTGCAAACGATCCAGTACTTCGTCACCAAGCCAGAAGCGGAAGTTGTGGCCGACATGGGGCGATTCCTCACAACCAGACAGTGGTTCACCGACGCCAACGACCCGTTCCAGCGCGCGCCGTCGGTGATGACCTACGACCGCGAGGTTAACCAGATCGTCATGCAGGACAACCGCGCGTGGATTCCCGGGCTGGGCGATGAGGGCGGCGGCGGCGCGTGGCTCTCCGCCATGATGAAGCAGCTCGTGGAGCCGGATAAAACCGAGATCGACAAGCTGCAGCAGTTTGTCGACGGCACGCTGTGGGGAGGCCTGCAGTACAAGGAGGGTACGGCTCATCCCTACGGCGTTCGCAAAAGTCTTTTCTACTATCAGCCCGATGAAATGCCCAAGGGCTATTACCGCAGCGATTTCAACTGGACGACGTGGATGAGTTGGAACAAAAAAGCTTCCGAGCAGGTGGACCGCTCCTTCGATTATCCCCACGTCGCGGCCGCTTACTGGGTGCTGTATCACCTGGCGCGAAACCATACGGGGCTGGTGACAAACCACCCGTGGGAATGGTATCTGGACCACGCCTATCAAACCTCTATGGCGATGACGAAGTACGCTGAGGGTTACGCCGTGTTCGGCCAGATGGAAGGCGACATTTTTCTGCAGATTCTCACCGATCTCAAGCGCGAAGGCATGAGCGAACAGGCCGCGAATCTCGAGGCGAAGACGAAAACGCGCGCGGACCGCTGGCGCGAGCAGGCGTATCCGTTCGGCAGCGAGATGCCCTGGGACTCGACCGGGCAGGAAGAGGTCTACGCCTGGACAAAGTATTTCGGATATGACGACAAGGCCGAGGTCACGCTGAATGCAATTGTTGGCTACGATCCCACCGTCCCTCACTGGGGGTACAACGGCAGCGCGCGCCGCTATTGGGATTTCATCTTCGCCGCCAAAGACCGCCGCTTGGAGCGGCAGCTGCACCACTACGGCTCGGGCATAAACGCGATCCCCTTGCTGGCGGAATTTCGCGCGCACCCGGATGACTTTTACCTGTTGAGAGTCGGCTATGGCGGCACGATGGGCGCGCTCACCGATATCGACCAGGACGGTTTCGCTTCGGCTGCGTTCCATTCCTTCCCTGACATGCTCAAGCCCGATCCGCTTTCCGGCGATTACGGACCAAATTTTTTTGGATACGCGTGGAACACGGCGACCTATGTCGTGAACCATCCGCAGTTCGGATGGCTGGCGTTCGGGGGGAACATTAAGAAGCTCGGCGATTCCGTCCTGGTGACGCCTCTTGATTCCGCGCGAACGCGAGTCTATCTGGCCCCGCTTGGACTGTGGCTGACGCTCGATTCGGGCACATTTCAGGAAATTAAACTAAACCCGAAGACCGGAGTTGTGGAGATAGGACTCTCCGCAGCGACGCAATTTACGCCGTCCGCTCGGCTGCATGTCGAGCAACCCGCGAACGCGAAAGGCGCAGCCTACCGTCCTGTTCAGAGTCTCGCGCACGAGCGGGAAGACTATGTTTTGCCCTTAACGGGGAAAACCACCTGGGTAGAACTTGGGCCTGAACCTTGAGTTGTCCGATGCATGCCCGAATTGTTCTTGCTATAGCTGTAATGGCCGCCGCTTCCGTTGCCGCCCAGGACACGAGCACGCGAGTTCCGGCCGCTCCGCAGGCTTCCGCCCACCTCGACCTTTCCGTTGCGGGTTACAAAGAGCTTTCCGCGATGGCGCGGCGTTCCGATATGGTGAATTTCACGATCGACTTCATCGATCGCGATCACATCCTTCTCACGTACAACCCCAAAAAGATGATTCGACGCCTGCCGGAGTGTCCGCCGTCCCATGAAGATCATCTCATCCACGCCGCGGTCCTGGATGTGCAAACGGGGAAAGTGTCCCGCAGCATGGATTGGTATTTGCACGACGGCCGCAGGTATCTTTGGCCGCTTGGGTGGGGAAAGTTTTTGTTGCGCCGCCTCAACAGCTTGTACGAAATCGATGCGAATCTGGATGAAAAGCTGCTGTACACGTCGCCGCAGGACCTGCTTTGGGTCAGCGTGACTCCCGATGGGAAGCAAGTGATTACGGAAACTGCCGATACTGAAAGCCACGGCAAACCAAAGTCCAAGGGCGTTGTGCGAATTGAATTCCGTGACCTCCAAAGCTTGGCAATTCAGCGCGTGATCAAGTCGGAAAAAGAAATTCAGGTAGAAGCGACAAGCTCGGGATTTGCCAGCGTGATGCCCGGGCTCAGCCGAAAGGTTTGGTTGATCCGTTTTGGCCCCAGCGAGCAGCAGCGGCAGAACATCGCCAGAGTCCGAACACGACGGCGCACACCTGACATCCTTTACTTGAGCAGCAACACCATGCTGATTGGCCGCGATTCCGCCAGCCACCCGGGATATAGCGTGAGCGCATTCACCGTGACCGGCAATCGATTGTGGCGGCAACACTGGGACGAGCACCGCTATTCGCTTTTGGTCGAACGCAGCGAGGATGGGAGCAGATTTGCGATCAGCACGCTGCGTCCCATCGATCAGCCTGCGACGGCAGTTGCCGATTCTTCGGACACGTCCATGGAAGGTCTGAAGCAAACCGTTCAGGTGCTCGATACGGCTAGCGGAGACCCGGCCCTTACCGTCGATGCAAAACCGATCGTCTTAACCGGGCAAAACTTCGCTTTGGCCCCGGACGGCCGCCAACTGGCAGTGCTGCATGGGTCGGCGATTGATCTTTACGAACTACCGGACATGTCGGCCGAAGAGCGCGCGAAATACACGGCAGTCAAGGCCGACGTGCCGGGTTTGTACGCTCCTCCGGCTGCAGCAGGAAATACTGATCAAGCGGCGGCATTCACTGCGCCTGACGCAAACGGTTCCGTACCAGACAGTCCGCAGCCACCCGCGGCAAGTGCCGGCGCAGCGCAATCCCCAGGCAACGCTCCGCCCGCCGCGAAACCCGCTACTGCCGCAGCCGCGGGGTCAATGCCGGTGTTCCGGTCGCAAAGGCAAATTGTGGCCCTCGATGTGGTTGTCGCGGATGCCAAGGGACATCCCATGCAGGGCATTCCGAAGCAGGACTTCGTGATCAAGGAGGACGGAAAAGCGCAGACCCTGAGCTACTTCAACGAAGTGAGCGGCAAGACCCCGACGGTTGCGGGGGAAAAGCCTCCGCTTGCTGAGGGTGCCAAAGGAGAGGATAAGAAAAAACCGGAGACGAACATTTTTACGAATGATTCGCCGCCTCAGGCGCCCATCGCGGTCACACTGATCCTCTACGACCTGCTCAATACGGATGCGCCCGACCAGCAGCACGCGAAGCTCGAACTGCTGAATTTTATTGAGCACAAACCGAAGCAGGAACGCTTCGCCCTGTGCACTCTGTCGAACGGGTTGCACATGATTCAGGGCTTCACCCCTGACGAGGGAATCCTGATGCGGGCTGTGAAAAAGGACAAAGGTTCCCTACGCTACACTTCCATGCTGGGCGAAGATGCAACGGACCGCATGCTGGTCGGTTGGTTGCAGCAGGGGGCGGCAAAAGCCGCGGCTCAGTTTGGCGCCAGAGTCGGGTCTTCTTCTTCCGCACTGGCAGACCAGGCAGGCCGAATCGAGCAAGATATGGCGGAACGGCGCTCGCGCGACCTGGATTTCCGCATGGCCGTCACCATGGACGCGTTCACCCAAATTGCGCGTTATCTTTCCGCGCTACCTGGTCGAAAGAGCCTGATATGGCTCTCCGGTTCCTTCCCCCTGGGAATATTTCCGGGAATGGATTTCCGAAATCGTTACTCCGAAAACAAAACCAGCACCGATCAAATGAAGCAGGCGGTCAATCTGCTCGCCGAGTCACACGTGGCCGTTTACCCGGTCGATGTAAAAGGCCTGACCGCCTACGCAATGACCGCGTCAACTGCGACGGGCGGGCTCGACTCCACGCAACCGGGCGCTCCCCCGCCTGCGTTTAACAATCAGGCTTCCACACAACAGCGCTTCGATGAGCTATCCAATCTCAACGCGGCGGGCGGAATCGGCCCGAATCTTCCTCGAAGCGATCCCTTCATGGACGATGCCATGGACCACGGCATCATGAACCAGATCGCCGCCGACACCGGGGGCAAGGCGTTCTATAACGCAAATGG
>DASVAJ010000101.1:0-112518 GCA_036376415.1 Terriglobales bacterium | reverse complement strand
TGGTGATCATGGCTCAGGAGAACGTAGTCGAAGGCACCGAGTTCGTCCGCCCTCAGCGCAGGCCCTGCCAATTTATGCAGGGTCGCTGCGCCGGAAGGATAGTCCCCGCCGGCGGGATCAAACGTGGGATCCGTAAGAAGGCGCGCACCACTGAATTCCAGCAGCGTGGTGGGACCGCCTATGTAGATGATATTCAGGTTGGGTTGCATCACACACGTTGGATTCACGATGAAAGAATGAAGATGCGGAACTCAGCCGCGGGCGAAGCATGAG
Source organism: Terriglobales bacterium (assembly GCA_036376415.1). GTDB lineage: Bacteria > Acidobacteriota > Terriglobia > Terriglobales > Acidobacteriaceae > Gp1-AA145. The sequence goes on along the minus strand of DASVAJ010000101.1, from coordinate 112,245 downwards.
GAATTCAAACTTGAGCCGGTTTGCGGACCTGGGCGGAGCTGGGGCCAGGCGAAATCCTCAATGCCATGAGACCCGGGAGGTAGTGGCGGAGAGTGAGGGATTCGAACCCCCGATACCCTTCCGGGTATGCTCGCTTTCAAGGCGAGTGCCATCAACCACTCGGCCAACTCTCCGAATTCGCGGGGGATGCTGAAACGAGCATAGCAGATGGGCGGCCAGAGTCTTCATAAGCAGCCGGGCAGGGGATGTTCTTCGGACATGGCCGGGAAGACCGGAACTTAGTGCCGCGATGCCGAGGATCCCGCTGCCAAGTCCCGCAATATGCTAAGGAATGCGGCGGTCGTTTCCTCGTCGGATAAAGCTTCGAGCGGGACGGTAGCGGAAAGGTTCGGAGAGTCGGGGCGGAAGCGCACGGTCAGCAGATTATGGCCGCGCGAGGTCATCAGCGTGTTAACCAGGGGCGTGAGTTCGTGGGTCCACTCGGTGCGAGTTGTAAGCACCACCGGACCTGGGCGGGAAACCGTCCAGTTCCGGCTGGCATTGGAAATTTCTTTGGGTTTTTGGGTCAGCCAACGATGGCGGGAAATCTCGAGGTGAAATGCCGGGGAATCATCCAAGTCGGCCTCGAATGTGACGGTCTCGCGCTGCCGCCGCCAAATGCATATAAGCCACTGAATCAGCACTGGCCGGGGCAGCAGGCGGATGGTCACCCGGGCATTCTCAAACCAGTGTGCAGCAAAGCTGAGGTGAGCTTGCAGGCAGTTCCGGTTCAGCCACTTGCTCTCTAGGACACGACCGCGGGTGGCGCAGGCCGCCTCCACCCAGCGCAGAACCAGAACGCCTTTGCGCCGGTTATAGCGGGAGAGGAGCACGAACCAGAGGACGTCGATAATCGTCGCGCACAGCGTCGCGATTACGATCAGGCGAACCACAAACACCTCAGATGCGAATGGTACGACTCAAGACGGTAAACGAGCAAGATTTTCATTGTAGATTTTTAAAAAAATCGAGAGTTGCTCTAAGTAACTGCAGCAGAGAAGCTTGCGAGCCTCCCTCCGCCTGCGGCTAAAATGGATGGTGCGATTCACAGTCCGAAACAATCGGCCTGAGGATTTCTCCACCCTCTGGCAGATCGACCAGGGGTGCTTTCCGCCGGGCATTTCGTACACCCAACTAGAGTTGAAAAGCTTTATCCAGCGTCGGGGTGCGTTCACCCTGGTGGCAGAAACCAGCCCCGGCCATGAGCCACCAGAAGGACTTTCGAACTCCGGGCAGGCTATGCCGCGCATCCTCGGTTTCCTGGTGGCGGAAAGCCGGCGGGCGGCCGGCCACATCATCACCATTGACGTGCGTTCCCAAGCTCGCCGGCGCCTGGTTGGCTCGGGGCTGCTGGAGGCGGCGGAAAGCCGCATGCGCTCCCGCGATTGTGAGGTAAGCAGGCTCGAGACCGCGGTCGACAATGTGGCCGCGCTCTCGTTTTATAAGCGCCACGGCTACAGCGTGATAAAGGTCGTGCCACGATATTATTCCAACGGGCTCGATGCGCTGGTACTCGAGAAGAATTTGCTTTCCTCGGCCCCACTCCGATAAGTTGCTCGAATGAAAGTTGCCATTCAGGGTGAGGCGGGATCGTTCAGCCATGAGGCGGCTCGCCGCATGGTCTCCGGTTGCACGGTCGTGCCCTGCGCGCGCTCGGTAGAGGTTTTTGACAAGCTCGACAGCGGTGAAATCCCCCTGGCGGTGATTCCCATCGAAAACACCCTGGCCGGCACTGTGACCGAACACGCCGACCTGCTCCTGGCGCGCGACGTTTTCATTCAGCGTGAGTACCACCTCCGGATTGTGCACAACCTGATTGCCGCGCGAGGAGTGAAGAAGAACCAGATTGGGCGCGCGCTGTCGCATCCCGTGGCCCTCGATCAGTGCAGGAACTTTTTCCACAAGCATCCGCAAATTCAACCCACCCCGTTTTACGACACGGCCGGAGCCGTGAAGCACGTCATTGCCGAGAAAATGCGGGATGCGGCAGGAATTGCCAGCCGCCATGCGGCTGCCGTCTACAAGGGACGCATTCTGGCGGCCGGCATTGAAGACGACAAGCGCAACTTCACCCGCTTTTTCCTGCTCCGTCGCGGCGATCAGCGCCGCATCCTGCGAGGGGCCAATAAAACCTCTATCGCGTTCGCGGTCAAGAACATTCCCGGCGCTCTGCACAAAGCTCTGCGGGTATTTGCCGATCGGGATATCAGCCTCAGCAAGATTGAATCCCGCCCTATGCGCGGCCGCCCGTGGGAGTACGTCTTCTACGCAGATTTCCTTCGCGGAGACGACAAACTGGCGCGGGGAGCGCTGCTGCAGTTGCGGGCTGTAGCCGACATGGTCAAGGTGTTGGGAATTTATCCAGCAGCATAAGACGAGAACAGCACAACGGTCGTGTGGCGGGGCGGTTCGCCCGCGGGTTCGCTTCCACTTGTTGGCCCCGGCGGTTTATAAACTCCACGCTGTTCGCGGGCGAGGGCGCCCGCGCCACATCCGCGACTATATTGGCATGGCGCACAGCATTCCCCCAGGGCGTATGGGCCATTGCGCGGAGCGAGAATCTAGGCAAATGAGCTCTGCCATTAAACCAGCTACTTAAGACACCGGTCGGTCACGACCGTCCGAATCTCACTTTTAAACCTTCGTTCTCCTCAAACGTGGCTCCGAGGTTTAGAATCCAAATGCTCGTAACCCCAAGGCGGAACAGCAGGATGAATCTTCTGCGCCGGCGGCGTCATCAAAACTTGAGCACGTCATACTCAACCTCAATGATAGGAATATGGCGCGGCTGAGCCCGCGCCTTCGTGATTAGCAATGGCCACTGAAAACAGATCTCTTCCGGTTTTGCCGGTTCGCGACACGGTCTTGTTTCCCCACGCGGTTCTGCCCCTGACTGTGGGCCGCGAAAGCTCGGTTCAACTCATTAATTCCTTGGGCGACGACAAGACTATCGTCGTCGTAGCCCAGCGCGAAGCCCGCGTGGACGTTCCCCAACCGACCGATTTGTACACCGTGGGCAGCCTTGCCGTGGTCCACAAAGTGGTGAAGATGCCCAACCAGAGCCTGTTTGTGTTTGCGGAGGGCTTGGAACGGGTGCGCCTGGTGGAATTCACGCAGCTGACTCCATTTATGCAGGCGCGGGTGGAAACCGTGCCCGAGTCGATTCCACCCAAAACCTCCGAGGTGGAGGCGCTACAGCGCAATGTGCTCACGCTGTTCCAGCAGATCGTGGCGGGATCGCCGACCCTCTCCGACGAGCTTTCGACGGTCGCGATGAACATCGAAGAACCCGGGCGTTTGGTGGACTTCATTGCTTCATCTCTTCCATCGCTCTCCACTGCGGACAAGCAGGACACTCTCGAAACTACCGACGTTCGCGTTCGTCTCGAAAAGGTGAATCAGCACCTGGCGAAGGAACTCGAAGTCCAGCAACTCCGCAACAAGATTCAGTCCGAAGTGCAGGACCGGGTGCAGCAAAGTCAGCGCGAGTACTACCTGCGCGAGCAGATGAAAGCGATCCAGAAGGAACTGGGCGAGCAGGATGAAGGCCAGCGCGATACCGAAGAACTGCGGCAGAAAATTGAATCGGCGGGCATGCCGGACGAAGTGAAGAAAGAAGCTCTCAAGGAACTTGGCCGGCTTTCGCGCATGTCGCCGATGGCGGCCGATTACGGTGTCACCCGCAACTACATTGAGTGGCTCGCGGTTCTACCCTGGGCCAAAACTTCCGGCAGCGAAGTGGATATTCCCAAGGCCAAGGAAGTTCTCGATACCGACCACTACGACTTGCAGAAGGTAAAGGACCGCATTCTCGATTACCTGTCGGTCCGGCGTTTGAAGCCGACCATGAAGGGACCGATTCTTTGCTTCGTCGGGCCCCCAGGAGTGGGCAAGACTTCGCTTGGCCGTTCCATCGCGCGGGCCTTGGGACGCAAGTTCGTCCGCATCTCGCTGGGCGGCGTGCACGACGAAGCCGAAATTCGCGGCCACCGGCGCACGTACATCGGGGCGCTGCCCGGGCAGATCATCCAGGGCATCCGCCGCGCGGAAACCAAGGATCCGGTATTCATGCTGGACGAAATCGACAAGGTGGGACGCGACTTCCGCGGGGATCCGGGCTCGGCTCTGCTCGAAGCGCTTGACCCGGAGCAGAATTCGACGTTCCGGGACAACTACCTCGACGTGCCGTTCGATCTCTCCAAGGTGCTCTTCATTACAACCGCCAACATGCTCGACCCGGTTGCCGAGCCGCTGCGCGACCGCATGGAGATTATCGAGCTGCAGGGCTACACAGAAGAGGAGAAGGTGCACATCGCCTTTCAATACCTCGTGCCGCGACAGATCGAGGAGAACGGAATCACCCCGGAGCAGATCGAATTTCCGCAAGAGGCGATGAGCTACCTGATCCGGCACTACACCCGCGAGGCCGGGGTCCGCAACCTGGAACGCAACATCGGCACCATCTGCCGCAAGCAGGCGCGGCGTCTGGCGGAAGGAAAGAGCGAGAAACTCGTGGTCACGCAGGAAGTGATCCAGGAGTTCCTTGGCGGAATTAAGGTCCGCAGCGAAGGCGAAATCGCGGAACGCACCAAGCGCGCCGGAGTTGCGGTGGGCCTTGCCTGGACCCCTACCGGCGGCGACGTGCTCTTCGTAGAAGCCAATGTGATGAAAGGCAAGGGCGGCTTCACCATGACCGGACAAATCGGCCAGGTGATGCAGGAATCCATGCAGGCCGCGCTGACCTGGGTTCGTTCCAATGCCACACAGCTGGGCATTGGCGAAAGCTTTTTTGCCGATCATGACATTCACATTCACGTTCCCGCGGGCGCCATTCCGAAGGACGGACCCTCGGCCGGCGTGACCATGGCGACAGCGCTGGTCTCGCTGCTGAAGGACCGGCCGGTGCGTCCTCTGACCGCAATGACGGGAGAAATCACCCTCAGCGGCAACGTGCTGCCCGTCGGTGGCATTAAAGAAAAGGTGCTCGCTGCCAAGCGCGCGGGAGTGCATGACGTAATCCTTCCCGCGGAAAACAAGATGAATGTCGACGAGGATCTCACGAAGGAACAGTTGGAAAATCTCAACGTTCATTACGTGAAAACCATCCGTGAAGTGCTGGAACTCGCCCTGCCGACCTCGGTGGGCGAGGAACAGCACGACGCCGAAGAGCGCGAGAAGGTGCTGGCCGAGCAGACGGTGGGCTGATCGCGACTGCCGGCATGAGCGATCTCGAAAAGTTAGCGTCCGATCCGCGCGTAACTGTGCGACGCAAGGGGGCGCCGGATCCCGATGGCAAGTGCGTCGTCTACTGGATGCAGCGAGCGCAGCGCGGGCGCGACAACCCGGCTCTGAATGTCGCCGTCGAGGCCGCCAACCATCTGCGATTGCCGCTCGTCGTCTTCTTCGCTCCGGTTCCTTTTTATCCGGGCTCAAACCAGCGGCATTACAAGTTCCTGGCCGACGGCATTCCAGACATCGCGGAAGATTTAGAGCGCCGCCGCATTGGATTCATCCTGCGCCCCTATCCCGATCACAACCTGCTGAAGTTCTGCCAGCAAGTGCAGGCGGCCATGATCGTAGGGGACGAGAATCCGCTGCGCCAGCCCGCAAGCTGGCGCCGCAAGGTGGCGAAGACTGTCCCGGTGCCGCTTTGGACCGTCGACGCCGATGTCATCGTCCCCAGTAGCCTGCTCGAACGCGAGCAGTTTGCCGCTCGCACCATCCGCCCCCGCATTCACAAACTGCTTCCGCAGTACCTGGTTCCGCTGCGCAATCCGGAGGCGCACGTTCCCCCGCCTCGCCGCTTGCGCTCATGGCCAATACGGGAAGACTTTACTTCGCACTGGGACCTCGATCGATCAGTGCAACCGGTCTCCTGGCGCGGAGGCAGCCGGGAAGCCCTGCGGCGGCTCCGGGAATTTGTGCGAGTCGGCCTTCACGAATATCCCACCGCGAGGAACCATCCTGAACTCGACGGCACCAGCCGGCTCTCGCCCTACCTGCATTTTGGACATATCGGTCCGCACACCATAGCGGGGGCAATTCAGCGAGCGGAAGCGCCACAACCAGCCAAGGACGCTTTTCTCGAGCAGTTGATCGTTCGGCGCGAGCTTGCCATCAACTTTGTGCGGTTCAACCCCGCTTACGACTCCATCGACAGCATGGAACCCTGGGCGGCGCGTTCGCTCGCAGAGCATGCCCGTGATCGGCGCCCAGTGACCTACACCGAGCATCAGCTGGAGAACGCCGACACGCACGACCGGTTGTGGAACGCGGCGCAAAAACAAATGGTCCTGGGCGGATGGATGCACAACTACCTGCGCATGTATTGGGCCAAGAAGATCCTGGAGTGGAGCCCCTCCATCGCCGTCGCTCTGCAGCGGTCAATTCGTCTCAATGACAAATACGAACTGGATGGACGCGATCCCAACGGCTACGCCGGGATTGCGTGGGCCATTCTGGGCAAGCATGATCGCGCTTGGTCGGATCGTCCCGTCTTTGGAAAAATCCGCTACATGTCTTTTGAGAGTACGTCAACGAAGTTCGACAGCAAGACTTTTATCCACCGAATGGGCGAGCCCAAACAGGGGGCGGGTCCATGGCAACGCCGCGAGAACATTTCGCCTACGGCGTCGAAAAATCAGAGGTAACGTTAGTTCACACGGGATCTTTTCTGTAAACCGCGGAAGACCTCCACTAAGCCTCGTCTATTCAATGTTTTGTAAATACGTGACTCACAGGGCGAGTGTACGCACATGACCGTATGGAACTTGTGGGATAGGCCCGTGTTTAATCCAATGTAAGCAGTCTTATCCGTGACCTGAGCAGGCGCGGGAGGAACTATGAATAACTTGCGCACGAGATTTTCCCTGGCAGTGCTCACAGCGGCAGTCTTGTTGCTTTTTTCCACGATGCCATCTGCTCGAGCCCAGGACGACGACAACTATCAGGACCCGCCTACCCGAGCCGGACGCATCGGTTACGTTCAGGGCGCGGTTTCGTTCCAGCCGGGAGGCCAGGGCGATTGGCTGGACGCTGTCCCCAACCGTCCCTTAACTACCGGCGACAATCTTTGGGCGGATAGAGACTCGCGCGCCGAAGTGCAGATTGGATCCACTTCCATTCGTCTTGGAGCGGAGACGAGTCTCACTTTCCTCGACCTCGGCAATGATGTCACGCAGGTGCGTTTGTCGGTGGGATCGCTCTATTTCCGCGTCCGTCACCTTGACGGAAACGACACTTTCGAAGTTGATACGCCGAACCTGGCGTTCAACGTAGATCAACCGGGCGAATATCGGCTGGACGTCGATGAAAACGGAGACTCGACCATCGCAACGGTTTGGCGGGGAGACGCTGAAATCACGGGCGGCGGTAACTCCTATCGCCTGATGGCAGGGCAGCAAGGCACTTTTCGAGGAACCGATCAGCTCAGCTACGACGTTGGCGGCATCGGTGAACAAGATGCGTTCGACGCCTGGTGCCGAAGTCGCGACGACCGCGAGGACCGCGCTGCCAGCAGACGCTACGTCCCGGCAGACATGACCGGCTACGAAGATCTGGATGAGTACGGTCGCTGGCACCATGATTCGGAATATGGCGACGTGTGGTCGCCTGTGGGCGTCCCCTATGGCTGGGCGCCGTACCGCTATGGACACTGGGTTTATGTAACCCCGTGGGGATGGACATGGGTTGAGGATGAGCCCTGGGGATTTGCTCCATTCCACTATGGTCGTTGGGCATTCGCCGGCGGCGGCTGGTGCTGGGTGCCTGGGCCTGTGGCCGTGGTTCCCGTGTACTCGCCTGCGTTGGTGGCGTTCGTTGGAGGCGGTGGCTTCAGTATAGGCGTAGGCGTCGGCGGCGGCGTGGGGTGGTTTCCGCTGGCCCCCGGAGAAGTTTATGTTCCCTGGTACCGCACCAGTCCGCGGTATGTGCAGAACGTCAATATCACGAACACCCGCGTCACCAACGTGCAAGTCACCAATGTCTATAACAACGTGACCGTCAACCACGTCACCAATGTCACTTATGTTAACCAGCGCGTGAACAACGGCGTCACGGTGGTGAATCGCCAGACCTTCGTGAACGCGCAGCCCGTGGCGCAGCACATCGTCAGAGTCGATCAGCGCACCATCGCATCCGCGCCGGTTACGCACGAGGTGGTGAGAAGCATTCAGCCGCAGCGGCAGAGCGTAATCGGTAGGTCGCGCCCGGTGAGTGCCGCGCCGCCCAGACAAGTAATGACACGGCCCGTGGTGGCTACGCGTCAACCCGCGGTCATGAACCGACCGGCGCCGCCGGTTGCCGGCTTCAACCGGCCAACGCCTCCTCCGGTTCGGACCGTGCGCGCGGCTGCGCCAACTCAGGCTCAGCCGCTCGAACGTGGCGCCCGTGGGACAACGCCAGGAATGGGCAACGCTCCCGCCAACGCGGGCAGGCCAACGCCTGGAAATGACCGTGGCGCTGCGCCTCAACCTGGCGCGCCGAACCGCGGTGCGATGGAATCCAATCCGCGTCCAGGCTCGAACCTGCCGCGGCCGGGAACGCCGGAAAATCGTGGCAACGTGAATCAACCGACGAATGCGCCGCGCGGCGGAAATGTGCCGCGGCCGAACGCGCCGGAAAACAACCCGAATGCGAACCGGCCCAACATGCCGGAGAACAATCGGAACGCGAACCGGTCGAATGCCCCGGAGAACAACCCCAATGCCAATCGGCCGAACCTACCGGAAAATAACCCGAATGCGGCTCGCCCGAACGGACCGGGGAACAACCGCCCCGGCCGCGAAGTTCCGCGTCCTCCGTCGAGCAGGCCGGAGCAGCCGCAGAATCAGCCGCCGGCGCCACGCAATCCGGGAAATGCGTCCCCAGACGTAACCAGACCGGAAAGCCCGCGCACTATGCCCGAGCAGCCGCCGCGACCGGAGAGCCGGCAGCCGTCAGCTCCCGACAATCGGCCGACTTCGCCTGAATATCGGCAGCCTAGCGCTCCCGATAATCGCCCCGCCCAGCCGACCTATCGGCAGCCGAGCGCGCCCGAGAACAGGCCTGCGCCGCCTGAGAGCCGTCCCGCGCCGCCCCAGAGCCAACGGCAGCAGACGTCCAGGCCGGAACCTCGCACGGAACCAGCACCGCGTCCAGAAGCCCGCCCGGCCGGACCGCCGCAACATGAGTCCAGGCCCCAGGAGCAGCGCAACGACAATAAAGCCAGCGGTGACCATAGCAACGATAAGCACTTCCGCTGATCACGTATAGGTCGGATCTCTGGTGGTGGCGGGTCTCCAGGCCCGCCACCGTGGTTTCACCCCTTTTCGAACTCCCTTTCCTAGCGGAGAATGTTGAACCTCGCTGGATGATTCAGCCATAACTTCATTCGCCGGTTTCTCCCGCAACCGCTGCGCCCAGACTCACTAAGGTTCGCGAAGCTGACGGGTATTCCAGAGCCAATCAGCAAATCACGATAAACTGATCTCGACATCATGCAAGTGAGAGTTTTATTTTTCGGGGTGCTCAAAGATCTGGCGCAGCGCGACTCAGATGTGCTCAGCCTGCCTGAGGGCGCCACGGCGGGAGACGTAATCGAACATTATGAGAAGCTGCCCCAGATGAGAGGCAGGCTGAAGAGCACTGCCATTTCGGTCAATCAGGAGTATGCCCGTCCCGAGTTGTCACTGCATTCTGGCGATGAGGTTGCGCTCCTGCCGCCGGTCAGCGGCGGCAGCCCGGATGATGGGCCACAGGTGAAGCTGGTGCGCGAGCGCATTGTGCCGCACGATATCGTGCCCGCCATGGAACGCCCCGAAGACGGGGCGATTGTGATTTTTGATGGGGTCGTGCGCAACCATAGCCGCGGACGTCGCACCCTCTATCTCGATTACGAAGCCTACGAGGACATGGCGCGGTTGAAGCTGCAGGAACTGGCCGACGAAGCCCGCGAGCGATTTGCGGTCCGCAACCTCGTCATCGTGCACCGCTTGGGGCGGATCGAAATCGGCGAAAGCAGCGTGCTGATCGCAGTTTTTTCCGCGCATCGCGCCCCCGCCTTCGAAGCCTGCCGCTGGCTCATTGACACGCTGAAGCGTACGGTTCCAATCTGGAAGAAGGAATATTTTGAGGACGGTGCGGTCTGGGCCGATGGCGAGCCTTTTCCGGCGGAAGTAGCCGTGGGCAGCCATTCGAAAACGCCGGCATCCAACTGAATAGCCTCTACATGAAACCTCTGCTCCCGTCGTTGCTGTTGGCCGCCGCTTTGTGCCCGGCTCAAAACACCACTGTCCCGAAGCCGCCGTGGGCACGAGATTCGAAAGCACCCGCAGCAAAGCCGCAGACCCCTCCGATCGTTGATGATGATTCCGCGATCAAGGTGGAGGTCAAGCTGGTGAACGTGTTCGTCACCGTCACCGACGGCCACGGATCCCCCGTCGGCAATCTCAACAAAGACAATTTCCAGCTCTTCGAAGACGGTCAAGCGCAGAAGATTTCCATCTTCTCGAAAGAGTCCGAACTGCCGCTCTCGATTGTGCTCGACATCGACACCAGCCTGAGCACGCGCAGGGACCTGCCACTCGAGGAGAACTCTGCCCGCCGCTTCGCCCATGCCATTCTTCGCCCGGTTGACGCCTTGTCGGTCTACGCATTCAACGAGTCGGTGCTGCAGGCAATCCCCTTTACCTCCGACCTCAAAGTGATCGATCGCGGCGTCGAACACCTGCCCTTGGGCTCCGCTACCGCCCTGTATGACGCGGTTTATCTCGGCTCGGAGGCGCTGGAAAAGCGGGAAGGAAGAAAGGTGATGGTGGTCATCACCGACGGCGGAGACACGGTCAGCAAAACCGACTACCAGCAGGCTTTGCGGGCCGCGCAGATTTCCGAGGCCATCGTGTACAGCATCATCGTGGTGCCGATCGAGGCCAGCGCCGGCCGCGACACCGGCGGCGAGCACGCCCTGATTCAGCTCTCGGAGGATACCGGCGGCAAATACTACTACGCGACCACCGTCCCGCAGCTCGACGCCGCCTTTCGCGCCATCAGCGACGAGCTGCGCACCCAGTACCTGCTGGCATACTATCCGGCTCGCCGCCTGGCCGACTCCGACTTCCGCCGCATCGACGTCAAGCTCACCGGGGTGGACGCCGCCGCCGACTACAAAACCCGCCACCGCACCGGCTACTACACGTCCAAGCTGGAGTAGAAGGTGAGTTGCCAATCCAAGTGCTACACTGAACAACGGTGGTTTTGGATGCGAGCTCTCAGTCGTCGAACTCTTTCCTTTAAAGTTCTTGGTTTCATTCTTGCCTTGGTGGCTCTCTCCGTTTCCGGCTTGGCTGCTTCCAAAGCGACGCTTCCCGAAAAATACAAAAAGTGGCTGAACCAGGACGTCACCTACATCATCAGCAACGACGAGAAGAAAGCGTTTCTCCAGCTGCCGACCGACACCGATCGCGACAACTTTATCGAGCACTTCTGGGATGTTCGCAACCCGACACCCGGTTCGCCGGATAATTCTTACCGAACCGAACACTACCGCCGCATCGAGTACGCGAACCAATACTTCGGCCACATCTCGCATACCGAGGGCTGGCGCACGGACATGGGCCGAATCTACATAACTTTGGGCGAACCGCAGCAGCGTCAGAAGCTGCTGGGCCTGCAAAAAATCACGCCCATGGAAATCTGGTTTTACCAGAACAGCAACCCTGCCCTTCCGCCCTACTTCTACGTCATCTTCTATCAGCGCGATCCGACGGACGAGTTCCGCATCTACCATCCTTATTCCGATGGTCCGGAGAGACTCATCACGGCATCGGTCGGACCGACGCGCCAGGAAGCGTTGCACATCATTGAGCAGGATGTGGGGAATGATGTGGCGCGTGAAACCCTCAGCCTGATTCCTGACGAACCGGTCGACCTCAGCGGAGGCGCGATCGGTCTTGCCTCCGACGTGATGCTGGCTACTATTCACGACTTGCCCAACAACCCCATGACTAAGGAGGAGATCGCCAATCGTCGACGCCTTCTGGAAGATGTCTCGCACCGCGTCATACTCGGCGAAGAATTTCTCGACGTCATAACCGCGCCCATGCGCGATCCTGGCGGGAACACCAGCCTGCATTACGTGCTACGGCTCAAAAAACCCGACGATTTCACGGTTGGGCAGTCGGAAAAGCAGGGCTATTACTACTCGATTCTGGTTTCGGCCAAGGTGAAGGGAGCGGATGGGAAACTCATCTTCTCTGATGACAAGAAGATTTCAAAGTCAATTTCCGCGGCGGAGTTCGATGAAATCAAGGGCAAGGTCTTCGGATACGAGGGCGTGCTGCCATTACCTCCGGGTAAGTACAAAGTGGAATTTGAACTCAGCAATTTGCTGAGCAATGTCGCATTTCATCGCGATGTTGAGGTGGAAGTCCCTCAGGTCCCACAGCAAGGTCTGCAGGTTTCCAACATAGTTCCTTTCGTGAGCGCGAAGACGGTTGACCCGCGTGGACGCGGCGTACGACCGTTCACTGGCGCAGGAGTAAAGTTCCTGCCGCGCGCCGGCGGCGAACTCCAGCTCACGCAGGGTGAACCGCTGCGTTTCTTCTATCAGGTCTGGGCGCCGTCGTTAGCAAATTCGGCTGACAAGAGCAAGAGCATCGCGGTTGATTACGTTTATGGCCGCATGGGCGCGCAGGATAACAAAACCGTCACCGATCAGATTCCGCTGAACCAACTCGATCCTGCGGGATCGGTCATCAATGGCAAGCAGATTCTCACCGCCGACCTTCAGCCCGGCAACTACCGCTTGGTGATGACGCTTCGCGATCCCGCTTCCGGAGCCAAGGCTTACGGCTCGCTGAATTTCAGCGTGAGCGACACCAGGTCGGCTGCCGCGGCCTGGGACACTGAAGAAGAAGAAGCCTCTCCCGGAGGACCCGACTGGCAGCGCGCGTCGTGCTATCTGGCCATGGGCAACAAGTCCCTGGCCACGGACTGGTTTCACTCTGCGTACTCGAAGGAACCAGGCAACGAGCGCTTCCGCGACAAGCTTATCGAACTGTACTTTGCCCAGCAGGACTACGCGAAAGTTGTCGATGTGTACTCCCGCGGCGGCCTGACCGATTCCACCGACGAGCAGACAATTGTGCGTCTGGCCGAGAGTTTTTCCAAACTCGGCAACCTCCCGAAAGCGGTTGCGGTGATGGAATCGGGCACGGCCCTGAATCCCAAGAGCGGATCTTTGCTGCTTGGCCTTGCCGACTACTACCGTCGCGCAGGGCAAGCCTCAAAAGCCGCCGCCGCCGAGCAGAAGGGCAAACAACTGATGGCGGCCAGCCCTGCTTCATAAGATCCAATACCGACCGTCCGGTTAACAAGTCCAACCGCTTCAGTATCTTCCATAAGCCATAGTTCTGCGGTACATGGTCCTATGAAATTTGGAAAGTAAGTTCCTCACCAAAGTTTCCGCTGCTTTCGTTTCTACAACTTAGGTTGTAAAATCCTCGGGCATTAAACGTGCATGAGTCTCCCACCAGTGCCAGGTGTGTGTTGCCGCAAATCGGAGACTACCTCCTATTCCCAGGAGCGAATATGAAAGTTCGCAGCATCCTCTTCTCGACGCTTGTGCTGTTTTTCAGCTTTAACCTGCTAGCCCAGGAATCCACCGTAAAAGGCGGATTGGCCGGGACCGTGGTTGACAGTTCCGGCGCGGTTGTTGCCAATGCCAAGGTTACGCTGGTCGGCCCCATTGGGACCACGACCGCGACCTCGAACGGCCAAGGCTATTTCGATTTTGAACGCTTAACGCCAGGCACCTATTCGGTGAGAACTGAAGCCAGCGGCTTCAAATCGACAGAGATCAAAGCCATCGAAGTCAACGTTAACCGGACTTCGAACATCCGCGTGACCCTGACGGCCGGCGGCGCTTCCGAAGTGGTTGAGGTGAGCGCGGCGGCGGCTGGCGTGGACGAAGCTTCCACCAAGCTGGAAACCAGTTTGAACGACACTTTCTATAACCAGATTCCCGTCCAGCGAAACGTGACCGGCCTTTTCTATGCGGCGGCTGGCGTGAATGATGGCGGTGGCACCGGACGCGCGAATCCCTCGATCGCGGGAGGCAGTGGATTGGAGAACCAATACATCGCTGACGGCGTGAACATCACTGACGGCGACTTCGGCGGCATTGGCGTCTTCTCGCGTAGCTACGGGCCGCTTTCGACAGGCATTAATCTTTCGTTCGTGAAAGAAGTTGACGTGAAGACCGGTGGCTTCGAGCCGCAGTATGGTAAGGCGACCGGCGGTATCGTGCAGATCGTTACGAAGTCGGGGAGCGAGCAGTATCACGGCGGCGTGAGCGGGTATTTCGGGCCGCAGCAGCTTGAAGTGGAGCATCCGAACCCTGACAACTTCCGTAAGTTGAACTTGCAAGGCGCGGCGCTTCATCAGGGCGAGTGGGACATCGCCGGCGAGTTGGGTGGATACATTCCCGGAGCGCAGAAGCACATCTTCTTTTTTGGCTCTTTCAATCCGACGTGGAACCGCTTATATGACGTGATCGGAAATCAACATGGTCTGTGCGCGAGCGGTGCATGTGGCGCGACCACCTTCAGTGGAGTGTTCGCGAATTACCCGAACATTGCGCAGACCACGATTCCATCCATCAGCTACGATTACGCTGCTAAGGGAACGTTCAAACTTAATGACAATCATGTCCTCGAGACATCGTTGTTCGGCGATCCGACCCGACAGGGGAAATTTTCCCCCAACGGGACCGAAGTTGTCGGGCTTATGAATGAGTTCAACAACACAGCTTTCAGTAAGCTCTCCAATGGGAGCCGAAACTGGGTGGCACGTTATAACGCAACCCTCTCCCCGACCTGGCTTTTCGATACCTCGTTCTCCTGGGGTCATAATTACCTGAACGAAACCCCGCAGGATCCAAACGTCTTTGGCGTTTTCGATACCACCGGTTCGGGATGTACGCCAAGTGTTGCGGATGAGATCGCAGGCACCAATTCCTGTGGGACGGATCCAACCCAGGGTAACCTGGGGACACAGCTGACGGGCATTTTCGAGCGACAGGGCCTCGGATATTACGAAAACACCAAGGGCGACAATCGCCGGCTGAACTTTGATACGCAAAAAGTTTTCAATCTGCTAGGCCAGCATACCGTCAGCATAGGCTACAGCACCGAATGGAACCGCTACTATGGTACGCGGCAGGCGACAGGTGGGGGTTATGCCGTCCCGCCGGGCCTGGCTACAAATTCCGGTCTGGTGGATAGCAGTGGCAATCCGCTCAGCGTGACCGATTACGCAAATACCTTTGAACTGGATCCGGCTGCTAACTGGGGAATAGACGCGCAGGGCTGGAACTGCTCTCCGGCACCCTGTGCTACGAACGGCGTCGGTGGCACTGGCGTGTTTATGAACGTCCCGGGGAATGGACTTACAGAAGTCACGTTGGTACAGAACCGCGGGTTCTTCAGCACACCTCAGTTCGACTCGCATTCGCGGGTGCAGGCTGCCTATGCGGGTGATTCTTGGGCTATCGGACGTCACATCGTCTTCAATGCTGGCTATCGCTGGGATCAGGAGATGATGCAAGGCATCGCCTACACCGATCCCATTACCGGCGTTCACAAGCAGGCGCACTATACATTTACGGACAACTGGTCACCACGGTTTGGACTCTCGATTGATCCCAAAGGCGACCGCAAGACCAAGATTTACGGCAACTGGGGGCGCACCAACTACAACATACCGCTCGACATGGCAATTCGTTCTCTCGGTAACGAAGAGGACGCCGAATTTGTATTGTTGATCCCGCCGTTCACCGGATCGAATTGCTTCGCCGCTCCGGGCAACTGCATGCTTGCCACCAATCCGGACGGCAGCATTACCCCAACGGTCGATGATGCCCATGCCTTGACTCCATATTTGTACCTCTCTACCCAACCAGGTGAGGCAATTGCGCACGGCACGAAGATGATGAACCTTGAGGAGGTCGTGTTCGGTGTAGAGCATGAATTCCCGCATGGCCTGTTGGTCAGCGCCCGCTATCAGCAACGCCACTTGCGGAGAATCATTGAGGATCTCTCCGGAGTGTCACCTGAGGCCGCATTGATGGGCGTGGTTCAGCAGTTTGAAATTGGTAATCCCAACAGCAAGAGCGATTACTTCACGAACACCCAGGAAGCGATATACCCGGCGAATGCACCGGATCCGGGGAACTGCGCCACGCTGGGCTCAGGGACTTCCGCCAATTACCTCTATGCTCCGATCACGAATCCTTTTAACGGAGTTACTAACAATGTGTGCGTGCTCAATGCAAACGCCGGTTTCCCGATACCGGACGGCAAGAGCGACGGATTTGCAACCCCGGTCCGCATGTACAAAGCCGTCGAGGTGGAAATCACCAAGAGCTTTAGTCACGGATGGCAAACGCGCACCAACTATCGCTGGTCGACACTGGCCGGGAACTACGAAGGCGCATTCCGCAACGACAACGGCCAGAGCGATCCGGGTATCAGTTCTCTGTTTGATTTCACCACGGGGAGTTTAGGGCTTCTTGGCAATCAGTTCGCCATCGGCTTCCTGAACACCGATCGCCGGCACATCTTCAACAACTTCGTCAGCTACACATTCCAGACCGGCTTCATGAAGAATCTCACACTGGGGACTGGAGTCCGCATCGAATCCGGTGTACCGCTCAATGACTTGAGAGCGCACCCGGTTTACCAGAATGCGGGCGAAGTTCCGTTTGGCGGTCGCGGTTCTCTGGGCCGTACGCCGACCGCTGGCTACGGCGATGTGCACCTTGACTACAGCCACAAAGTAGGCGAGCGCTCGACGCTGCACTTCGGCGCGGACCTGTTCAACGTGGCTAATCAGAAGACCCAGCTTCGTGTGGATCAGTTCCAGGATGCATCGCTGAATGTCCCTAATGCCGACTTTAAGGCTCCCGTCGGCAATGGCAACGTCGGCATTCCGCCAGCGTTCCAGCGGCCGTTCAACGCCCGCTTGTTCGCCAAGTGGGAGTTCTAAAGGTCAGGTGTTAACTTTTTGGGAGGGCGAGTTACTCGCCCTCCCTTTTTACTTCTTGAAAAGTATTCGATTCTAAGGGTGCTCCGTCCTTGTTTGGCTGTTGTTTGGCGTCACAGCGCGGGTATTTTGACGTTTGCTCATCTAGGGTGACGGGAATCGTGGAGGTCAAAATTCCCACCCTCTCGCAAGGAACGCGAGAAGGGTGGGGCACCCGAATTACCCTCTTAATCTGTCATTTCGAGGGGAGAGTGATAGTTGGCTGTGGGCGAACTATCCTCCCTAGTCGACAAAACCTATTTCTTGCCATGACGAACAGAAAAGCAGGTTTCTGCGCTCCGCAGAATGATTCGCTTTGCGTATCATTACTGCTGCGGTTGAAATGACAAGAAATGAAATAGAATTCCATTCGCTTCCGCGGCAATGAGCGAACTTTGAACTGGCTGCAGTCAAACATCCAAAGACGGTGATTCATGAAACGTTCACGTTTTCCTCTTTCAATCCTGTTTCTCTTCGCATACCTCTCAGTTTTCCGTTGCCTCGCGCAAAGTCCGGGCATGCCAGGGCGGACATCGATCAACGGCACCGTGAAGGATGCGGTCACTCATCATACATTGCCACAGGTGGTTGTAATGATCGAGGCGCGAGAAGGAGGGTACTCCACGCAAGCCGAAACTGATTCGAACGGCAGGTTTTCGGTGCAGGGGGTAGGAGGGGGGCAGTTCATCGTCCGTGTCCGGCTCCCGGGTTATGAGGAGTCGAGCCAGGAAATCAATATGGACACCGATCCCATGGCCTATCTGACGTTCGAACTGAAACCGCGACCCGGATCTGGGCCTCCGGCGGTTGCTCCCGAAGGTCCTGACGCCAAGCTCAATGCTCGCTTAGCTTCGGTCCCCGACAAAGCGAAGAAAGAATTTGTAAAGGCCCGCGAGCTTTGGCAAGAGGGCAAGGACATACAAGGCTGCGTCGATCACCTTAACAAGGCGATCAAAGATTATCCGAAGTTTGCGGACGCATACGTGCTGCTCGCCTCCGCCGATATGCAGCTGAAAAACCCTGCAGACGCAAAAGCCGCGCTGGCCAAGGCGATCGAGGTGGATCCCAAGCTGGCCGATGCGCGCTTTACGCTCGGCAAGATACAGGTGTTCGAAAAAGACTTCCCCAACGCCGAGAAGACGCTGACTGAGGCTTTGAAGCTCGATGACTCGTCGGCGGAAGGGCACTACGAACTGGCGCGAGCATATTTTGGCTTGAAGCGTTGGGACGATGCCGAGCCGCACGTCCAAAAAGCCATCACCCTGATGCCGGCCCTGGCGCCAGCGCACATCTTGGCGGGAGATCTTGCACTCAGAAAGAACGACGCCGACGGCGCACTGAAAGAATTCCGCGAATACCTGAAGCTTGATCCAAATGGGCCGATGGCCCAGGGAGCACAAGATATGATCAAGAAGATTCAGGATGCGATTGGGCCACAGGCGCAGCAATAACCGGGCGGCTCTGGAGAGCCGCGTCTACCTATCCTGCACGTTATAATTACAAGAGTCGTTTTTTTTTGCGCATCCGCGCGGCGGCGTTCGAGGAGCATTCATGGCCCTGCAAAAGACCGGGAAAATCTGGCATAACGGCAAACTGATTCGCTGGGAAGACGCGACCATTCACGTGATGTCGCATGTCGTCCACTACGGGTCCTCGGTGTTTGAGGGCATTCGCTGCTACGCGCCCGCGTCTGGGCCGGCGATTTTCCGCGCCCAGGATCACATGCAGCGGCTGCTCGACTCGGCCAAGGTCTATCGCATGGACCTCAATTACACGCGCGAGGAACTGGTTTCGGCGATGGTCGAGTTGATTGGCGCCAATGGTGTTTGGCCGTGCTACGTGCGTCCCATTGTGTTTCGCGGGTACGGCGATGCCGGCGTTTCCCCCAACAAGTGCCCGGTTGAGGTCTACATCATTAACTATCCGTGGGGAAAATATCTCACGCAGGATGACACCGGCGTCGATGTCTGTGTCTCTTCGTGGACGCGCATTGCTCCCAATACGCTGCCAGCGCTCGCCAAAGCGGGCGCGAATTACATGAATTCCCAGCTGATCCGCATGGAGGCCACGGTAAACGGCTATGCCGAGGGCATTGCGCTCGACATGAACGGCTACGTCAGCGAAGGCTCGGGCGAGAATATCTTCGTGGTCCGCAACGGCGTGCTGCAGACCGCGCCGCTGGGCAACTCCGTTCTGCCCGGGATTACGCGCGATTCGATCCTCAAGCTGGCGCGCGAGCTGGGCATTCCTGTGGTCGAAGCGGGAATCCCGCGCGAGATGCTATACCTCGCCGATGAAGTCTTTTTTACCGGCACGGCGGCGGAAGTGACGCCTATTCGCTCGGTGGACCGCATTACGGTAGGCGATGGAACCGTTGGCCCGATTACGCGCTCGCTGCAGCGCGAGTTTTTCGGCATCGTGCGCGGCGAGGAAGTAGACCGCTTCCACTGGCTTACGCCGGTGCCCGTGGCGAACAAGCAGCCGGTGGGAGTGTAGAAAACCCCAACGACCGAAGGCCGACAACCGACGGCGCCTCCTTGACGTTCTTCTGTACCCCGCTGTCCGCCTCTGCTATACTCCCGAGCCAGTTCAGGACGGAGGCGGCAATGGAAGACCGAATCCGGTTCGTCACCCATCGCGGCCAGCAGGTGCTCCTGGCCGACCTCTCCAACTGCAGCGCGGAAGAAGTCGCTCGCGTGGCGCGCCAGGTTCCGTCATATGCGGCTAACCTGCCCCGTGGCACGGTTCTGCTGCTGGCGGATTTTACCGGCGCGAAGTTCGACAAGACAGCCATTGAGAGCCTGAAGCAGGCCACAGTCTTTGATCGCCCGCTCTTGAAGCGATCTGCGTGGGTGGGCGCCGACTCTTTGCCGCACGTGTTCTACGAAAACCTCAAGGCATTTTCGCAGCGCGACCTGCCGACGTTTGATACGCGCGAACAGGCGCTGGATTGGCTGGTGCAGGAAATGCCGGCAGCCAGCGGGCAGTAGCAGTGCTGGCGGTTCGCTCTTCTCTGGCCACTGACCGCTAACCACTCTTTCAGCTCCTCCACTTCAGCGTTACCGGTCCGCTCATCGGGTGTCTCATCTCAGCGCCCGTGCGTTTGGCTTCGAGGTGCGCTGCCTTGAGCGCGAAATACCACTTGGCAGGGCGGTCCGCGTCGTCGATCAGCATTAAATGAGGGTTTGTCTTCAGGCCTTCGCTCTGCAATTCCATGGTGCGGCGATCCTGCTCGACAAATTTGGCGAACACGAACTTCAGCAGCGACGGCGCGAACAGCAGCCAGCGGAAGATGTTCCAGCAGGCGACCACGTCGATGCGGCAGTGCTCGCGAGTGATGGGCGTGACCGTTGTCAGCGATGAAAACCACACTTTGCCGGCGCGGATGGTCTCATAGCGCAAATTGGGCAGCACGAAGTCGATGGTGGTCGTGATCGACTCCGCGTCGGCGTAGAGCCGCAGCAGCTTGTAAGGCGCGCTGTTCGCGCTCGGCGTGTGGGCGCTCATGCGGAAGCCGGCGGAGATGGGCTCAAACTGCTTTTGTTTTTCATGGATGCTGTGGCGGGTGCGCCACCACCAGGCCTGGTGGACGAAGGGACCGTGCGCCGGGTCCATGAGGCCGATGATGCCGTGATCGACGGTGCAGGGAAGATCGACGCTCAGGTACGCGGTCTTGAACTTGTCGCTGAACCTGGGCACGCGCGGGACTTCGACTGGCGCTTCTTCGCGGCGGGTGAAGCCGGCGCCGGCAGGGCCGGGATCAGGGATGAAGACCCAGATGAAGCTGTCGTGTTCCTCGCAAGCGTAATTGCCAGCGTAGATGCGGTCCATCTTCAGGTTCTGATCCGAGGTAAGCGATGGCACCGCGCGGCACTGGCCGCTGTGGGCGTCGAAGCGCCAGCCATGGTAGCTGCATTCGACCTGCTCGCCGTCGAACTGGCCGCAGGAAAGCGGCATGCCGCGATGCGGGCAGGCGTCGCGCAAAGCGAAAGGCGTGCCGGTCCGGTCACGCCCGATCACCAGCGGCAAGCCGAGTAACATCGCCTTGTGCAGGCGTCCGCGAATCACTTTGTCCGACGGCAAAGCGCGATACCAGAAGCCGGTCAGCATCAGCGAATCCGGCGACTGGCGCTCAAGTTCAGCGGTGGACATGGGTCAGGGCCAGCGTAACACAATTGATCAGGTGATCTAGTGATGGGGCAGCAGCAGAAGCCGTGTGGCGCGGCGGCCGCGCCCGCGGTTCGATTAAGGTCTATAACTCCGGCTGAAGATTAGCTGCCCCGCTGTTCGCGGGCGAGGGCGCCCGCGCCACACAACCCCGCGCTACAGACCATCGATTCTCCCCATCGCAAATATGCGCTTGCTGAATTGGTGGAGTTGTATTGTCATGGAACAAACCATTCAGCGAAAAGGAGCCAATGAAGCTGCTGGGATTTCTGTTGCTGCTTTCGGGGTGGGGAATCGTCGAGACGGCACTTTACTTACTGCATGGCAGCGCGCTATCAGCCTTCATCCTTGCGGGGCTGGGAGTCGAGATCTTAGGCTTAGCGCTCGTTGCCAGAGCACAGCTTCCCTCGGCTGAGGACAGTCGATGACCGAGAACGCATGGCTTGCACTGTACCTCTTGTTCATTCTGGTTGTTCCTCTGGCAATCGCCGGCCTTGCACTCATCAATACGGGTCTCGGGCGTTCACGCAGCGCTGCGCATGCAATGACCTCGTCGCTATGCGTTATGAGCATAGCGATACTGACCTATTTTTCGTGGGGTGGAGCAATAGAAGGCCTAGTTGGCGGGCCATATTTCGGCGTCTGGTTGCGCCCCTTTCTACGGAATGTGCCTTGGGCGAATCCTTCCGCGGCAGCGTGCTTACTGCCCATCCTTAGTGTTGCGGTGAGCGCTTTGATCCCGCTTGGGTCCGCGGCTGACAGATGGCGACTTAGCGGTGCCTGTCTCTCGACGGCTGTTTTCGCAGGCTTTATCTATCCCCTATTCGCTCGCTGGGCGGCGCACACGGAGATATTCGTCTCACATACCAACGGGCTGATTTTTCCATACGGAATGACATTTCTCCTTGATGCTGGCGGATCCGGCAGAATTCAGGTCGTGGGCGGGCTGGCAGCTCTGTCGCTGGCGTGGTTACTCGGCTCCCGAAGCGGAAAATACTCCGCCAGTGGCATCCCTGCCGCGATTCCCGCTCACAATGGAGTGTTTGTTCTTTTCGGCTGTATGCTGGCGTGGGCCGGATGGCTGGGATTGAATGCAGCGGGCGCGATGTTGCACATTCCGGCGGGATTGCCTGCAGAAAGACTGGTTTTAGTTGTTTTCAACACGACCCTCGCCGCCTGCGCCGCTGCTCTCGCCGCCGCTGCCACTACTCGCGTCCGGTTTCGCCGGCCTGATGCTTCGCTGATCGCCAACGGCTGGATGGCGGGCCTTGTCGCCAGCAGCGCCGGGTGCGCGACCTTGAAACCTGTTACGGGGATTCTCACCGGCCTGGTTGCGGGGGTAATTGTGGTGCTTTCGGTCGAGATGTTTGAGCTTCATCTCAAGGTCGATGATCCCTGCGGCTCCATCTCCGTTCATGCCGTATGCGGAATTTGGGGTTTGCTCGCCGCCGGGATTTTCTCTGGATCGGGTGCTCAGTTCATGGCCCAGTTGGTGGGCATCGCGACCCTGCTGGGTTTGATCTTCCCAATGACCTATGGGTTGAATTGGCTGCTTAGCCGATTTATTCCGTATCGGGTTTCGATTGATGGCGAGCGGCAGGGGCTTGATCTGCATGAGTTAGGGGCGGATGCCTATCCGGAGTTCGTGGTGCATGCGGATGAGTTCATGCAGAGATAGCAGCTGGAACGGGGAACATCACAGGCTGAACCCCGAGTTGCAGTTGCCCCGGACGGGCGAGGTCGTCCATCCCACATGGCAATTTTCCAAGGCCCCGCACCCAGTCAGGAGCCTTCTTCCGCTACATAGGCGATTCGATCTTTGTAGATGAACAGGTTGGGCTTGCCGTCGCGTGTCAGGCGCAGCATGTCGCGGTCATAGTACTCGATCCAGCCGCGCACCGATTCACCATCGGTCAATTTGATCGTGACCGGCCGTTGCTTTTCGACCAGGGTCTTCAGGTAGGCGGCTTCCTCGTGGGTGCACTCCGGAGGCGGAGCTTTGGCTGGGCGCTTGGCATTTTCGGAAAAAGGCATTCCGGAATTGTACTGCTTCGCTAGAAGGAAATCTTCAGGCCCCACTCGATCGATCGCGGCGCACCCGCGGCGCTCATTCCCGATCCCAGTGAAGTTCGATTCGAGCGCATGGTGAATCCACCGGGAGAGTTTCCGCCGACCGTATTCTGCGGCTGAACCCCTGTAGCCGATTGGAACACGCTTCCCGCGCCGTAGTTCAGGAATCCGTTTTGCGTGTTGCCGGGCGCGTCGTAGTTCGCGAAATTGAGTACGTTAAACAGGCCGATGCTGGGAGTGATCGTAAAGCGGTCCTGAACGTGATGCTCCCAGCTCAAGCGCACGTCGAAGGTCTTCAGCCAGCCCAGGCCGGCGACATCTTGCACCGGCGACGCCAGCGGCTGTATCACACCGCCCATGCGCTCCAGATCGGCGAGGGAAAACACGCCGCCGTTGATGAGCATGATTCCGGCAGCCGTCTCCGGATTCGCATTGGCGGCGAAATTCGTGTTGTAGCTGTCGATAAAACTTCGCAATCCGGCTGCCTTCGTATGGCGCATGTACGAGCCTACGCTGCTTCCGGGAACGAAGTCGCCGGTGGTGCCGTCACCATTCAGGTCGGTTACCAGAACTTCGGCGCCTCCCGCGAGTTGCTGGAAGCGCAACGACACCGGAAGCGGGCTGGAAATGTGGCTGATGAAGCTGGCCTGCAACGAATGCTGAAACCTGAAGAAACCGCCGACGGAAACCTGGTGGGTGCGGTCAAGCGCATCCCATCCGGTAAAGCGGTCGGGGTTGACGTAGTCGGTGGCCAAATTCGCGAGACTGGAATCGGCGACCTGGCCTTCATTACGCGAATGCGAGTAGGCGGCCTCGAAGCTCATCTCTGGGAGCCATGGCGTATTCAAATGGATCAGGTGCTGCTTCAGTCCAACGTTGATGGCCTTGTACACCGACCGGCCTTCCGGAAGGTTCATGACGTTCACGCCCAGGTTGGGGTGAAGTCCGGGGAAGGCGCAGAAGGGGCAGGGAGCACCGCCTGTCACCTGTGCGGGGCCGCCGATTCCAGCCGCGCCGTACGCAGCCAGGGCGCCTGCCGGCCCCAGATTCGCAACCATGCAGCCGACCTGTGCGGGGCCGGCCAGGCATCCATTGCTGGTTTGCGCCGCGTCCCGATCAGCAATGGCGTTGTTCTGATTAAAAGTACTGGCCGCGCCGCCGTGATTGACGTCGACGCCGAGCAGGGTGCGCGTCGTGACCTCACGAACGTAGTCGAAGGTGAACGTCAGCCCCGGCTTGAGTTCGTGCTGCATGCCAATATTCATGTGGACGGTGCGGGGCGTCTGATAATTCGGGCTCAGCAGGCTGAGGCCATTCTGATAGGGTCCGGCAAACGCGTTGGGATTGCCGATGAAGCTTGGGTTTGCAGTTGCTGCAGCCGTGGCCGCCTGATAAGCCTGCTGCAGCGCGACCGCCTGCGGGCCGGCAACGCCGATCGCCTGACTACACCAGGTGGGGGAAACGGTTCCGTCGGAATTGGCCATGCCCACGATTGTGCTGCCGCTGGTAATGGTGGAACCCGGCACGAGAGCGCTCGGCCATTGAATGCGGCCCGGCGCACCTCCGACGCAGGCCGCCGGCGTGGCCAGGTAAGCGCCCTGGCTCAAGCGCAGGGGCCGGTCCAAAAACTCATTCCTGAACAGGGAATTGTCGTAAAACATCCCAATGGCGCCGCGAAACGTGGTGCTTCCGCTGGTACCCGGGTTCCACGAGAATCCCAGTTGCGGAGCGAAGTTGAAATTGGGCTGGCGTACGCGTTTGCCTAGCGACGCGCCCCATGCATTGAGCTGCGGGATGCTGCCGAGATCGGCATCACTCATGCCGGTATCGCGCACCCAATGGACTCCATACGTGATCGCCAGGTCGGGGTGGATCTTCCAGGTATCGCCCACATACGCCATGACTTGATTGTCTTGCGCACCGCCGCCCGGCAATCCGAACTGAGACTTTTCCGTTGCGATGCCGCGGCCATTCCCAAGAAAAGCCCATTGCACCGGGTAGCTGAGCGGATCCGATGCCAGCCCGGAAATTCCAATGCCGGCCGGCAAAGCCACGGTGCTCTGGTCGGAAAGGGTGGGAGCGAGGCCGTAAAAAGGGGCGTTCTGCGCGGCCAGAATGCGGTTGAAGCTGGCGCCCATGTGCAGAATGTGATTGCCGCGCACGCGGCTGCCGTCGTAGCGGAACTGGTTGGTCGATTGATAGGTTTGGCGCAGCGCTTCGAAATTCGGCCCCGAGCAAAACAGAGATCCGGTTGCGCACTGCGAAATCGCACCGCCACCGATGTTGACGGTGACGCTGGGGTCGGGATTGACGGCGGCTGGAATCCCGGCCGATCGATCGGTCGAAATGTTGCGGAATTTCATGTACTCGAAGCGGAACGAATGCACGAAGTCGCCCGATATGTGGTCGACACCCAGGGCATGGGACGGTACGTTGACACGTGTGAGGTATGCCTGCAGGCTGGGACCCGTGCCGGACGGATGCAGATCCCTGAGTTGGTCATACCCAAAGCGGTAAAACCCGCGCGTGTTTTTCGAAAGCTGATAATCGAGGCGATCAGCGGTCTCAATTTCGCGCAAGGGCTCCCGCAAGGTACTCGCAGCAGGCACCAGCGATGCGAATGGACCCGATAAAAGTACGGGTTCGGCCAGGTCCTGGCGATTGCGTTCCGCGTCGAGAAAGAAGAACAGCTTGTCGCCCAAGGCTCCGCCCAGCCTGCCGCCGTACTGCTGCCGTCCCCAGTCGTCGCCATTGCCTGGCAGCTTTGCTGATAAAACACTTCCGTTGCGGTAGAAGCCGAACAGGTCACCATGCAAATCATGGGTTCCACTGCGAGTGGTGAAATTGACGGCGTCGGCAGCCTTGAGTTGGCCCGCCACCGGTCCCATCCAGCGGCCGAGTTTAACCTCATCGATCGCGCTGGCCGGAACATTCTGCGTACTCATCCCCAGGATCCGATCGGTGCGATCGAGATCATCGACTTCGACCCGCGTCGTGCGTGCAAGGCTTGCATCCAGCGAGAGCGTCAAAAAACCGTTCTTCGAAGGGTCAATCGCCCCCGCATCCGCGGTCTGCACACCCGGCTGCAATTCCGGCAATTGCAGAAAATTGCGGCCATTCAGCGGCAGCAATTCCATGCTTCGAGCGGCCACGATTCCGGGTAAAGGCTGGGGCTCGAGGCGGATCTCTGCCGCGGTTGCGGGGCCGGCTGCCACCGTCACATGCGTGGTGGTCGTGATGAAAGTCTTGGCCTCGGTGCGCAATGCGTAGGAAGCCGCGGGCAGCGCGGGAGAAACGAATGACCCCGCGGCGTCGGTCTTGACAACGAAAGTCTGGCCGGTGGACGTGTTGGTGATCAGAACGGTGGCGTCGGGGATCGCCGGTCCATGGGTGGAAAGTACCTTGCCCTGAATGCTGCCGGTGTCCTGGTCCTGCCCGAACGCGCTTCCCAGCAGCGCGAGAATCAGCGCCAAGCTCGCGAGACAACAGTATTTCCTGCTCAGTTCCCCTGACACCATTCTCTGGGCCAACTTTCTAGTTCATCTGGATTGGATTTGGACGAATGACAATTGTCACTGCGCTGGCGGTAAATTGCAAACCGCTGGACACGCAATCTGCGCGGAAAAAACCCCGATCAGAGACGCAAAAGCCCTCCCCCGCCAACCGCGGCAGACTCTTATGAATCAGGAACTTTCCCTCTGCTGTACAGATGTGCCGGGCGCGGCGATTGGTTGCCGCCCCTGAAATCAAGTGCCCAGCGGTGAACCGGTTGGGTTACGGTCTGGGCCACAGCCAGCCAAAGGTTCCGGCGGTCAACAACGCGTAGATCAGGCCATCGATGACGTGCTTGGTGGTCACACCCCAGGTTTCGCCTTTCCAGATGGAGTTTTGGATCAGCGCCAGGGCATATCCGAGAAACGCGCTGCAGCCTGCTACCCGGAAGACCTCGAGGTACTGGGTCCCGGGCATTCGGGTTCGGCCCGTGAGATACGCGGCGAAAATGCTGACCACAATGCAGTAGATGAACCACTCGAGCAGACACTTTCCGATCGCCGGTACGCGGCTGGGGAATATGGTGAGCAGGCCGACGGGGCCGCGTTTGAACTTCTCCACGTTTTCGGGTGCCTTCATTTCCTTCATAGTGGTGAAAGGGAAGTGGTAGACGCGTCCGGGGGTTACGCCGGCGGTGCGCAGGGCGTCCAGGACTCTCTCTTCATCGGGAAGCTTGCGGTAGTCACTTTTGTGGATGGGAAGCGCCATGTGAAGAATGGAACTGGCGATGAACACGATCACAGCCGACAGCAGGATAGGGAGCCACAACGCGTGAATGGGGACCATTGAGCCTCCGGTGCAGTGGAAATGGATTTTCCTGAAGAATGCGCCAAAGACTACTCCGGCGGGGAAAGTACGTCAAGGATCGCTACCGACAGGATCGCCCCAGGGACGCAAAGACACAGAGGCACAGAGGTTTGACTATCCCGGCTGGCGGCGTACGGAGCCGAGTTCCAGGTTCCGGGAAGGGGCGGTAGGGGCCGGAATGTCACGGTGCTTATTTCCCCCGGTGTCTCTGTGCCTCGGTGGTGAGCTGAGTCTCTGCCCAGCGCCCGGCTTCGGCGATGGCCGGGTCAGGATCGTTTACCGCACGTTTCGCAACCGCAATCAACTCGCGATTCCCGCTGTTGCCAACCGCCAGCAGCGCATTCCTGCGAAGACCTGCGCGTTTGGCGCGCTTGACGGGAGAGCCTCGAAATGTATCGCGGAATTCTTCTTCAGAGATTTCCGCCAGCCACGCCAGCGCCGGATCCACCAGGCCTTGGCGCGGCTGAAATTCTGGTGCGCTCGACGGCGGAGCTTTGCGGTTCCAGGGGCAGACATCCTGGCAAATGTCGCAACCAAAAACCTGGCGGCCAATGCCCTCGCGGAATTCCTCGGGAATTGCTCCGCGCTTTTCGATCGTGAGATACGCAATGCATTTGTTGGAGTCGAGCTGGTGAGGCGCGACGAACGCGTGCGTAGGGCAGGCATCAATACAGCGCGTGCAGGTCCCGCAGCGGTCGGGAGCGGGCAAATCGGGCTGGAGTTCTAGCGACGTGATGATCACGCCGAGAAAAAGCCAGGAGCCGATCTTCTGATTAATCAGGCAGGTGTTCTTGCCCAGCCAGCCGATGCCCGCGTACTTCGCGTACACCCGCTCGACGATCGGTCCGGTGTCGACATACGAACGAGTTTCAACGAGGGGTGGGGGTGCCCCACTTCTCGCCGCGGTTGCGAGAAGTGGGTTGACGCCGGCCGCTTCTTTTAATCTGGCTTCAACCTGGCGCAGCCGCCGCAGAACGGAGTCGTGATAGTCTTCGCGGCTCCAGGCGTAGCGGGAGATCCAGCCGCATTCCGAATCGTGGACCTCAATCGAGCGCGGATCAGCGGTGTTGTAGTTCATGGCGCAAACGATCACGCTGCGAGCCCACGGGAAAACGGATCTCAGCGAAGCGCGGCGAAGCTGGCCATCTTCCGCCCGCGATTCCAGATATTTCATCTCGCCGGCATGGCCGTCGGCGATCCACTCGGGAAAGCGGGCCAGTTCTGGGAAGTCGGCCACGGGCGCGATCCCGCAAAGATCGAAGCCCGCCTGTTGAGCGCTTTCTTTGAGTCTCGCCGAGGTGTGATGAAGGTCCAACCCGTCCATTATCACCGAAGCGCGTGGCGCGCGCGATCGGAATGCTGCTTACGATTATTTCTTTGCTGTCATGGCCCGATACCCATTGGCGGCATCGAAGAACGGAAACAAATCACCGAGGAGTAGTAAACATGCAGAGCAGAGTAGAACCTGGGCAGGTGTCGGAAGGCCAATTTACCGGGGCGGTCGAGCGAATCACGTCGGGGGCACCGTCCACCGTTTACCTGGGACTGGCGGTTGGCTCGATGATCACTTCCGCGGTCCTGAAGGCGCTGGGCAAGGACGACTGGTGCCTATTCGTGGGGCAGTGGGCGGCTCCGTTCTTGATCATGGGAAATTACAACAAGATGGTCAAGCAGCACGGTTCAGACGCTCTCAACCGGGCTGCGTAACCGGCCAGGGGCGGGTGCAATCGCCCGCCTCTACACGCCCAGCTTCTTCACTTCCTCGTTGTAGTACTTGCGGTAGAGGATGTCCCACTCCTGGCTGCCTTCGAGGATGGTGCGCTTCTGGCTTTCGATCTTCTGGCGGGCGGACTGATCGATCTTGGCTTCCTGGTTGAGTAGGTCCTCGAGAATTTTTCGTACTTCCAGGCGGATGGTGTTGCGGTCCTCGACAAAATCCACTTCATCCATGGAGGCAAGCGCGTCCGTGACCATGTGCGCAACTTTGTTCGCCTTGTCGCGGCTGATCCTCATAGCACCGCCCGGTATTTTCTGACCAACTCGTTCTTCACTTTGCGGAACATCTCCTGATAGTTCGCGCCGGTGTTGCGCATCTCATCGGAATAGGCCTCGAGGATGACGCGAACCTCGTCATTGATGCGGTCTTCCAGCGACAGTTCTTCCAGCATGGCGGCGTGCACTTTTTCTGTAACTGTAGGCAAAGACTTGGTTTCGACGAATTGCGAAGCGACAAGTCTCTTCACGGTTTCGCGAGCCAGATAGCTCACATATTCTTTCGAAAGGAGCATGTGCGGGTCAGAAAATTTTGGTGAAACGGTAGTGTAGCAGAAAAGAGCGGCTGCAGGCTTTCAGCTGCCAGGCTGCCTGTCGTGGACAAACTCATGTAGGGCGAAATGAGGACTGCCCTCGACGAATCCTGATGCCTGATGCCTGAAGCCTGAAGCCTAATGCCTGACGCCTGACGCCTCATTTTGGCATACAATTATCTGATCGCTATGCCCCCTCTGCCCGACGATCTCGCGGTCCTCAAGGACGACATGGTCGCCTTCATCGAGGGCCATGGTATTCGCCGCTTTCCGGGATATGTCGACCATGAAGAAGTCCAGACGGTCATGTGGAAGCCGAGCGATGAGGCCGAAAGCTGGAAGGACTTCGTCGAACTGGCGAAGGCGGCAGGATCTCCGTTCATCACCATGGATTCCTGGCAGCTCGAAAAGGAAGAGCTGGAAGAGATGATCCAGCGTCTGAGCAATGCCGAATTCACCAGCGATGACGACCTCGAAGACGCGCGCTGGCTGCGCACCTACCTGGGCAAGACCGGGTTCCTGCAACTGGGCTTCGCCTTCCAGGGGGTCATGATGCTGTATGAGGCCTCCACCGGCTGGTATGAGCACTATCAGCGCCTGATCGAAGTTTCCGAAGACTTCGGCGGCATCGCCATCGACGAGTCGGGCGGCGACGAGGAACCCTAGCCAGTAGCCGCGGGCCAAAAGCCAGAAAAGACGTTTTTGCCGTTGCCAGTGCCACGCCTGAGCCGGTGATTTCCTTTCCAGAGCCGATATAATGGGCCAAACGGGGCGGATCGGCCCGCCCTCTACTTTTCCACATGCCTACCATCTGGTTGCGGGTTGCGCTCGCACTCTATGCCCTCGGACTCGTCTATGTACTGGTCGCGCTGACCCGGACAAAAGAATTGCTGAACCGCTTGGCGCTGCATGCTGCTTACCTGGGCATGGTATTTCATTTCGTGGCCATCGTGGAGGCGGTGCACCAGTCGGGCGAACTCAGCCTGGCCTCGCTTTCCGTGGCCGCCTCTGTGCTCGGGTTCCTGATCATGGTGGTGTTCCTGATCGTGTACATGATTTATGGGACCACCTCGCCGGGCATTGTCGTCTTTCCCTTGGTGTTTCTGCTGACATTTTTGGGCGCTCTGCCGGGAAGACCCATCCTTTGGACACCGTCCACGAAACAGGGATGGTTGATCGCGCATATTTCGCTGATCTTAGCGGGATACGCGGCGCTGGTGCTCAGCTTCAGCGCCAGCCTCATTTACCTGCTCCAGGAGCGTGCTCTGAAGGCGAAGCGGCCCCGGGGCCTGCTGTCGCGACTTCCCGCCCTGCAAGTAACCGACGAGATCGGATTCCGCTCACTACTAATTGGCTTTCCGTTTATGACGGCTGGACTGGTTGCGGGCATGGTCATTGCGCAGGCGGATTTCGGGCGGGTCGATTTTCGCGATCCCAAGATTCTGTTTTCGCTGCTGACCTGGGCAGTGTATCTGGTGTTGTTGTTCACGCGCTGGACGGCGGGATGGCGGGGCCGGCGGGCGGCATACCTGGCCGCCGGGGCGTTCGCTATGGCGATTGTCGCGTGGGCGGCGAATTATTTCAGCGCGGTGCACAAGCTGGCCAGACCATGAATTTCCAGCTCATCGGCGTGAATCACAAGACCGCGCCCGTGGAAGTGCGGGAGCGGCTGGCGATTCCCGAGCGCCGCCTGCCGGAGGCGCTGCAGAAGCTGGTTTCCGTGCCTGGGGTGAGCGAGGGCCTGATACTAAGCACCTGCAACCGGGTGGAGATCCTGGCGCGCAGCGCCAATGGCAGCTCCGACCTGCGGCAGTTCCTGCGGCAATACTTCAGCCTGGATACATCTTCTTACGAAGCGCACTTGTACGAATATCGCCAGGCCGAGGCGGTGCGCCACGTTTTTCGCGTGGCCTCCAGCTTGGACTCCATGGTGGTGGGTGAGCCGCAGATTCTGGGCCAGGTGAAGGAAGCGTATGCCGTGGCGCGGGCGACGGGTACGGTGCAGTCATATTTGGACTTGCTGCTGACGCGTGCCTTCGCGGTTGCCAAGCGGGTAAGGCATGAGACCGCGGTGGGCGCGTCGTCGGTTTCGGTGGCGTCCGTGGCGGTGGAGTTGGCGAGCAAGATTTTTGGATCGCTCGAAGGCAAGCACGTTTGCCTGGTCGGGGCGGGGAAGATGTCGGAGTTGGCGGCGCGCCATCTGGTGGCTCGCGGGGCCGGACCCGTCTTCGTTGCCAACCGCACTTACGATCGTGCGAAGGTCCTGGCCGAACACTTCGGCGGGCGCGCGGTCCGATTCGACGAGCTTTATCAGCATTGCGAGCGCGCGGACATCATCATTACCTCAACCGGCTCGCCGGTCACGATCTTCAAGCGCGAGCATGGCGAGGCGTTCCTCAGCCGGAGGAGGAACCGTCCCATGTTCTTCATCGACATTGCCGTGCCGCGGGATGTCGATCCGGAAATGAATAAGCTGGACGGAATTTTCGTCTATGACATTGACGACCTGCAGGAGGCGGTCGCGTCGCATGTGGAAGGACGGAAGCACGAGGCCCAGCGCGCCGAAAGCATTATTCAGGACGAGGTCGAACGCTTCCAGGCGCGAATTCAGACACTGCATCTCACGCCGACGATTGTCTCTTTGCAGGATCAGTTCGAAACTGTCCGGCAGGCGGAACTCGACCGCATGCGCGGGCGGTTGGGGGAACTTACGCCGGAGCAGGAAGCCGCAATCGAAGCGTTGACCCGCGGTATCGTGAACAAGCTGCTGCACACGCCGATCCGCAGCTTAAAGTCGGCGGCGGGCGCTCCGGAAATGACCACTCTGGTCGATTCCTTCCGCAAAATTTTTGACCTGCAGGAAAAGCCGCCGGCGAAGCAGGCGGGTGCGGCAGGTTCCAGTCAGAACGACGATGATCCAGGCGGGAGGAACTGAGGCTTGCGCCTGACCATCGGCTCGCGCGGTTCGCAGCTGGCGCTGTGGCAGGCCAAGCACATTGCGGCACGGCTGCGGGAACGCGGGCACGAAGCGGCTATCGCGATCATCCACACCACCGGCGACAAGATCACCGACGTTGCGCTCGCAAAAGTGGGCGCGAAGGGGATGTTCACCAAGGAGATTGAAGAAGCCTTGGCAGCGGGAAGCATCGACCTTGCGGTTCACAGTTTAAAGGACCTGCCAACCGAACTTGCCGGAGAGTTCAAGATTGCGGCGGTGCCGGCGAGAGAGGACCCGCGGGACGCTTTTTGTTCGTTTCGCTATTCGTCCATAGAACAGTTGCCCAAAGCGGCGCGGGTGGGCACGAGCAGCTTGCGCCGGGAAGCGCAACTCAAGGCGTTGCGGCCGGACCTGGCGGTGCACCCGTTGCGGGGAAATGTGGATACGCGATTGCACAAGCTCGAAGCCGGCGACTACGATGCCGTCATCCTTGCTTCCGCAGGGTTGCGCAGATTGGGCAAGACGGATGCGGTTCGGCAGATGATCCCCATCGACGTCATGTGTCCCGCCGCGGGCCAGGGAGCACTCGGGATTCAGGCTCGCGCGGGAGATGCTGCTGTCCTGGAGGCACTCGCGTTTCTCGAGGATGCAGGCGCACGGGTGGAAACCGATTGCGAGCGCGCATTACTGAAGAAGCTCGGCGGCGGGTGCCAGGTGCCGATCGGCGCGAATGCAAGGTGGACAGATGGACAATTGAAACTGGAGGCTGTAGTTGCCAGTCCTGATGGAAGCGTCGTGCTGCGCGAATCCATGAATGGAACGGAGGCGATTGTCGTTGGGGAATTCACGGCCGAAAAGCTTCTTGCGCGCGGCGGCGGCGCGATTCTTGATCAGGTATATGGGAAGAGCACCGCGGCGCCGCAGCAACCATGAGCGGCGGTGCAAAAACAGGGAGGAGTTATGAGCGAGACCGCAGCCCAACCGGTGCCATTAGCCGAGGCGGCCTTACAGAGCCACTTTCGCAAGCCTCTTCACGAGCTGGTAACTGCAAGCCGGACGTTTCCCTTGAGCGCGCGAGTGGACGTGCAGATAGCGCTCGAAAAGCTTGTGGACCGCCGCGAAGCTAAAATTCTTGGAATTCATGCCCAGTACGTTCATGAGACTCTCACGATCGCTCACCTCTTCGGTGCTCAGCATTACCCGGTAGTCATCGGACCTCTGCAATATGAGGAGATCGACATTGGAGAAACGCTTCCGGCGCGCTGCCTCCGCCGCGGACTCTGGCTGGCGGAGGATACGGGTACCCCGTATGCGCTGCTGCTCGGTCCAGCGTCGTATTATGGGCAACCCGCGGGCACGCATGTCGAGATTGCCGTTCTGCCGGGAGAAGCTGGTGCGCGCCTCTGTCGGAATCTACTGGATGAAGTTGAGGATCTCGTTAAGCAGACCGCTTCTTATCGCGGCAAGGTCATTTCTCTTGAGGCTCCCGACCGTTATTCCGGGCACAGCGGCGTGGTTCGCGTGCACAAACTTCGAAGCGTAAAGCGCGAGGATGTAATTCTGCCAGAAAAGACAGTACAACTGCTGGACCGCAACATAGGCGATTTTGTACGCCGCCGCGCAGCTCTCCGCAATTTAGGCATGCCGGTGAAGAAGGGGGTGTTGTTTTACGGTCCACCAGGAACAGGTAAAACCCACACCATTCATTACCTCGCCGGCCAGTTGCCGGATCACACGACCTTGCTCATTACCGCCGAGCAGGTTGCGCTGCTCGATCACTATCTTCAGCTGGCCCGGTTTTTGCAGCCTTCCATGGTGGTAATCGAAGATGTTGATCTAATTGCGCGCGCCAGGGAACAAATGCACGGGCCGTGTGAAGAAAGTCTTCTAAATAAACTTTTGAATGAAATGGACGGCCTTCGCGAGGATGCCGAGGTGTTGTTCGTGCTCACCACCAATCGTCCGGAACACCTCGAGGTAGCTTTGGCGTCGCGGCCCGGGCGCATTGACCAGGCGATCGAGTTTCCATTGCCGGATGACCGCGGTAGGCGGCAACTGGTGCGGCTTTACTCCTGCGGGCTGCCCCTGACCGACGAGGTCGTCGAACTGGTGGTTCGCAACACCGACCGCGGCAGCGCCGCCTTTATCAAGGAACTCATGAGACGTGCGGCCCAGTTTTATATGCAGGACGGCGCCGGCGGCAGCCTGCGGGCTGAGCACGTCGGTTCTGCCATTGAGGAAATGCTTTTTAGCGGAGGTTCGTTAAACGCCAAACTCTTGGGCGCGGCGGCCGTCCGGCAACCCACGATACAGTAGCCAGATCAAAGCGAGCCATTGTGTACATCCCCGAGTTTAACCGCGTTGAAGATCGCGAGGCCTGGCTGGCATTTATGCGGGCGAACCCGTTTGCCATCCTGATCTCGACTGTCGACAGAAGCCCTTACGCGACCCATCTTCCGCTTGCGATCAAAGAGGCGGACGGAGAGGTGCGGCTGCGCGGGCACGTGGCGCGGGCGAATCCGCACTGGAAAAGCCTCGAGCCTGCGGCGGAATCGCTGGTGATATTTCATGGGCCGCATGTCTACATTTCGCCGGCGTTGTATGAAGCTCGAGAAAGCGTGCCGACTTGGAACTACGCGGCCGTGCACGTGTACGGCCGGGCGAGAATTGTGGACGAGAAGGAAGCGCGGGAAATTCTCGAAGAGCTGATCGCGGAATTTGATTCCTCCTATGCGGCGCAGTGGGCGTCGCTGGGAGAAGACTATCGAAGCCGGATGGTGCGGCACATTGTGGCCTTCGAGATGGTTGCAGACCGCATCGAGGCTAAGTTCAAGCTGAGCCAGAACCGGACGCGGACCGAGCAGGCGAACATCATCGAGGCGCTGGCAGGGAGCGGCGATTCCTCCGCCAGCGGGATTGCGGCGCTGATGAAGCAGCAAGGGCTCGGGCGGCGATGACGGCGCAGGTGTCAAAGGAAAAGCCCCTGCGCGGCGTGCGCGTTTTGGTCGGGCGCGCCCGGCACCAGGCGAGCGCGCTTTCGACTGGGCTGAAAAAGCTGGGCGCGGATGTCATCGAGATTCCTTTCATCGAAATTCGCAAGCCGCGTTCCTATAAGCCGCTCGATGCTGCGCTCAGGCGCATCCAGGAGTACGACTGGCTGATTCTCACTAGCGCTAATGGCGTTGAGGCGCTGGCGGCGCGGCTGAAACAACTGCGGATTCCACGGCGCAAGTTGATGCATCTGGCAATTGCGGCGATTGGGCCGGCCACGCGCGACCAAATTCGGAAGATCGGGCTGCAAATT
Organism: Terriglobales bacterium; assembly: GCA_036376415.1. Lineage (GTDB taxonomy): Bacteria > Acidobacteriota > Terriglobia > Terriglobales > Acidobacteriaceae > Gp1-AA145. Next base: position 76,004 of record DASVAJ010000101.1, on the reverse strand, counting down.
GCGGTGGTCCCGAAGCGATATGTGGCGGAATCCGTGGTAGAGAGTTTGCAGGGCAGGGTACGGGGAAAGCGAGTCCTAGTGGCGCGGGCCAAGGTCGCGAGAGATGTGATTCCGCGCGAACTGCGGAAACTGGGCGCGCGGGTGGAGGTGGTCGAGGCGTATGAGACGGTGGTTCCGGAATCCTCGCGGCGACAGCTCATGAAATTGATGCGGGATCCGAAGACCAGGCCCGACGTGGTGACTTTCACCAGTTCTTCTACCGCGAGGAATTTCGTTGCGCTGCTTGGCGGACAAGAATGTCCGCCCAACACTGGCTTAGACGGCGTGCGGTTGGCGTCCATCGGGCCGATTACTTCGGATACGCTTCGCGAACTTGGGCTGCCGGTTCATATGGAGGCGGAGGAGTTCACGATTCCAGGTTTGATCCGAGCGATAGAATCTTCCCAAGGCGACTAGGTTTTCTTTGCGACCTTCGCGATCCCTTTGCGTACTTTGCGGTCAAAAGCTTTTAACCGCAAAGGGCGCGAAGAACGGCCGCAAAGGGGACGAAGGAAGCCTTCGAAACCGCGCAAACGAACACACTACTCGTTCAGCTTGCAGCCGCAATCGGCGGGCGGAACGCGGGCCTTGAGGAAATTGGTTACGCGCTGGTACGCGTCAATCTGGTTCTCGACGCGGGAGAAGCCGTGGCCCTCGTCTTCATAAATCTTGTAATCCACCGTGCCGCCGTGTTGCTTGACCGCGTTGGCCACCTGGATGGTTTCCTCCTTCGGACAGCGCGGATCATGGCCGCCGGCTAAAAGAAACAACGCCGCCTGGATGCGGTCGACAAAGAAAAACGGCGACCGGTCGCGGAAGAAGTCCGGATTTTTTTCCGGATCTCCCATGGTGGCGCGGTCGGATTGCTGCAGCACCGGATCTTCGTTCTGAATTTCGGTGAACCAGTTGACGAACGGCACGATGGGCACGCCCGCCGCCCACGTTTCCGGAGCCTTAGTCACCGCCATCATGGTGAGATAGCCGCCATAGCTGCCGCCCATCACGATCATCTTCTTGGGATCGACGTATCCGGTCTGCTTCAGGAAGTCGGCGGCGGTGAGCACGTCCTGGAGATCGCCTCCACCCATGTCGAACAGATTCGCGTTCTGGAACGCCTTGCCGTAGCCCGTCGATCCGCGGTAGTTCGGCGCAATCACGATGTAGCCCTGGTTCACGATGTGTTGGATAAACCGATTGAACGAATTCACGGTCTGCGACGCCGGGCCGCCGTGAATATAAACGATGGCCGCATTCTGCCCATTGCGCTGCATGTTGTGGGTGACATAGACAAGCGCTGAGATGGTGAATTTTCCATCGCGGCTGGGATAATGCACAAGCAACGGCTCGACGAAATGCGGCGCCGGAACGCCGGCCATCAGGGAATGGGTGATCTGCGTCGCTTTGCGGGTGTCCAAGTGATACACCCAGGCATCGTTCGGGGCATCTGCGCCGTTGTGATAGCAGAGCAGACGCGTGCCGTCGCGGGAGAAAGCGGACTCCGCGCCGCCGAGGTAGTTCACGCCTTGGGGCAAGTGCAGCGGCGCGGTTGTCCCCGACGTGAGGTTATGAACGTAAACCCCGGTTGTGGTGTCGACGTCGGCGGTCCACGTGAGCTGTTTCCCATCAGGCGAGAAATTGCGTCCGGATACTTGCCATTTCTCCGAAGTCACCCACTGGATCTTTTTTGTTCCGACATCGAGAAGGCCGACGTTCTGGTAGCCGTTGTGGGCGTCTGAGGTGATGAGGATTCTCTTGCCATCCGGCGAAATGTCATTAGCCGCGTAGAGCGATTCGCCTTCATGGGGCGTGAGCAGCGTGCTTTTCCCGGTCGCCACCTCCGCGATGAGGATATTCGAATTCGTTCCTTTCGCTTCTTCCTGGGTGTAGACGATGAACTTTCCGTCTCTTGACCAGATGGGATTGGCGTTCAGCTGGTGCGCCGGCGTGTTGGTGGTGACATGTTTCGTCTCGCGCATCAGCGTATCGAAGACATGGATTTCGTAAGTGGACGATGTCTTCGGCTTGACCATGTAGGCGAGATAACGGCCGTCAGGCGACCACGTGGGCTGTTCCTCGGAAACGTCGCGCGTTTTCGTGACGTTCACGACCTGGCCGGTGGTGGGCGAGACGAAAAAGATGTCCCATTGCTCATCGCCCTCGTAGTCCGATTGGTAGGCGATCCACTTGCCATCCGGCGACCAGGCTGGATGCGTCTGCCGCTGATCGCTAACCGTAAGTTGCGTCGGCCAACCGCCCCCTGCCGGAACCAGCCAGAGGTTATTTCTGCCCGTGATGTTGGCGACGAAAACGATCATTTTGCCATCCGGCGACCATGCCGTATCGCCGATCTGGCGGGTCATGTAGAGGCGCGGCAGGGAAAGGCTTTCTTCGCCCTGCTCGACCTCGGCATCCGGCTTGGCGGTGATCTGCCGGGGGTCGGTGATCGCCTTAGGCGCGGCTAGCTGCTGTGGAAGCGCAAGCGTGCTCATGAGAACCACGATAGCAGGGAGCAGCAGATGAAGCCGGCGCGGCCAAAAGCGGCGCCCTTTTCTTCCCCATGCACGCAACGGCAAGGTGACGGCCTTTGTCTTCATCGCACAAGCACAGCCGAGGGTTGCCCGGACAAAGAGACTGTGGGCTGGCCTGCCGGAACGAGTTTGCCGGTCGCCGTACTGCTTCCGCCCGAGGAAGGCGGCTGGGTGATGGTGTACACCGACATGTTCGAAGTTGCATTGTTGGAGACGATCAGAATGCGGCCATTCCCCGTGATTCCGGCGCTCATGGGATTCTGCGCGGTCGATACCGCCGCGGGGGATAGTGCGCTCAGTACGGCAGTGATGGGGCTATAGCTGAATTGTGAGACCTGATTTGAGCCCCGATCCACGGTATAAACGAAGTTGATCAGGGGGTTCGCGACCACGGCGATGGGACCGATGCCAGTTGTCGCTGTCCCCGGGCTCGCAAGCAGGGAGCCATCGGCGACGGCACACGAGCCAACCGCCTGGATGCAGGCGGTGAATATCATCAGGTTGCCGGAGCCGGAATTGGTGACAAAGAGATTGTTTCCATCGTTCGTGGTGCAATGCGCGTTTGCACTGCTCACTCCCGCACAGCGGGAAAAGGCCAAGCCGGTCGGATTGGTGCCTGCCGTATAGGGCGATCCGCCCGTGGGCAGAACATGGAAGGCCCCGCTGCTATCCACGAAATATTGAAATCCCGAGACCGTGTTGCTGAACTGATTGGCCACATAGAGGGCGTTGCAGGTCTCGCTGCCGGTGCTTCCGCAAGAGAAGCTAACCGGCGAGATCGCGATCCCAGACGGCCCGGTGCTGAAACCGGTGGTGGGGTCGGTCAGCAGAATCGGGCAAGCGGTTTGGGTAAAGCCCGAAGGGCAGCCAGGCCCGGCAGGGGAAAGAGATGTGCCGCTGATCGAGAAAACGGAAACTCCGCCAGGGATCATTGGGTTGCTGGGCTGCCCCTGGTCGGCGACGAACAGGAATTTTCCTCCCGGGTCGATGGCTAACGCGGCGGGCATTTGGCCGAGGGTGCAATTGCTGGCGCACCCGCTGGGTCCCTGAATCAGTGTAGAAGTTGAGCCGCTCACCGCCTTCAGACTTCCATCGGAGTTGATGCTGTAGGCGGTGATGCTGTTATCGCCGCTGTTGGCCAGGAAAATGGTCTTCTGGTCGGGGGTCATCACCATCCCAGCCGGAGTAGCTCCGGTGGCTACCGGGTTCCCTACGCTGGAAAGCGCTCCCGTCGTCAGATTGATGGAGAACGAGGTCAGCTTCTGATCCCCTTGCGTGGCTACCCAGACATTGCCGTTGCCGAGATTATTCCTGGCATTGGCGCAACTGCCCAGGGCCATAGCGAGCAACACAACCAAGATCAGCACCCAACGAGAGCTCGTGCGCATTCGTACTCCTGAAGGAGAGGTTTGGTTCACAGTTTCAAGCTGCCGGATTCAAAGTTTCAAGGTTCAAGGTTTGCGGCAAAACGAACCGTCCCTTCACAAGGGACTCATGCCCGCGGCTCAAGACCTTGAAACGTGAACTTTGAAACCTTGATTTTTGAAAGGCTTACCCCAATTGTGTATCAGGAATGGGCCGGAAAGAGCAAACCCGAGCTCCTGGCTTCGGTCAAAATTAAGGCTTCTCGCCTGCAGCCACCGGGGATTGGCGGGCGCGTGCGCCGTCCGCCGCGGGTGGCTGCAGGGGAAGCCTTATCTCAACTAGCAACCCACCCTCTGGTAAGTTGGATGCTTTGACTGAGCCTCCGTGCAGCCTGACCGCCTGATCCGTGATGGCCAAGCCCAGGCCGACGCCGCCCGTCGATCTTCCCCTAGCATCATCAATGCGATAGAAGGGATGAAATATCTTCTCCAGCGAATCCTGGGGGACGCCTGGACCCGAGTCGGTCACGCGGATCACGGCTTCCTCGACGCCCAGGCGCTGCGACTTTTCCGCGTGAATCTTTACGCTAGTGCCTTCGCGGGTGTACCGGGTGGCGTTTCTGACAACGTTCTCGATGGCGCTGTGCAGCAAGGCGCGATCGCCGAGGACGGGAAGTTCGTCGAGGATTGCCGTTTCCACCTGGCAGTTGCGCGCCTGCGCCTCGAACGCAGCATCGCGGGAGACTTCCTCAAGCACGTCTTCGAGTTGCACTGGAACCTTGCGCAGGGTACCGGTGCCGCTTTCCAGGCGCGCAATGGTGGTCAGGCTGCCGATCAGCTCATTCATGCGGCTGGATTCGAGGCTGATGCGGTCGAGCACAGCTTGAGCTTCAGGGCCGGTGCGCTGGCGCGCGAGTTCCAGCGCCACGGTGAGCCGTGCCAGCGGCGAGCGGAGCTCGTGCGAGATGTCCTTCAACAGGCGTGACTGCGCATTGACCAGTTTTTCGATCTGCTCGGCCATCTGATCGAAGTCGCGCACCAGCTGCGAGACCTCGTCCTTGGCCCAAGTGCCGTTGCCCCCGGCGCGGGCCGAAAGCTCGCCCGCCGCCAGTCTCTGCGTGGCCGTACGAAGGCGAAGAATCGGTGCCGTAAGATATCGCGCCAGGAAATAGCAGACCAGACCCGAGGAGAGGATTGCGATCAGCATACCCAGGCCGGGAATGCCGCCGGGACCGAAGAGGGCATTCTGACCCGGCGGTAACTCGGTCACGAGCGTGTAGTGGTGGCCGTCGGAACTGATCATGGAAGCCTTCAGCATTTGGAAATGCGGACTCAGGCGCCCCCAGAATGTATCGGCAGTATGCCTCTCGTTGTGGAAGGTTTCGATGAACCATGGCCGGATCGGATGGGAGACAAGCGGCCCATTCTCATTAAAAAGAACTGCGTGTACGTGGTGCGTGTCGCGCAACCTCCGCAGGTAGGCCTCCAGGGCGCCACTACCGCCGTGCTGATACGCATCCACGGCTTCACTCAGGAACCTGGATTGCAGGGCTTCCACGGTGGAGATCTGGCGCGTGGGCCGGCTTGCCACCGTGAGCAGGATGGCGATTACCAGCGACAGTGCCAGCGCCAGCCAGAACGACAGAAAAATTTTGAGAAACAGGCTTCTCATTTGGTCCCGTTCTTTTTCGGCCTTGCTAAAGCAAAGATGTATCCCGCGCCGCGAATGGTCTTGATGTGGTCCTCATCGTCGCCGAGCTTCTTGCGCACTTTGCTCACATGCATATCGATGCTGCGGTCGAAGGGAGAGAACTTCCGCCCCAGGACTTCGTCGACCAGCGCATCGCGCGTGACCACGCGTCCGGCTTCGCGCAAGAGCACATGCAGCAGGCTGAACTCGACCGAGGTCAGTTCCACCGGCTTGCCGCGATGGAGCACGGTCCGGGTGGCGGGATCGAGTTCCACGTCGCCAACCTTAATGACATCGGGAACCACGGCATCGCCCTGACCCTGGGTCCGGCGGAGGATCGCGCGGATTCGGGCCACCAGTTCCCGGGGATTGAACGGTTTGGGCAGGTAATCGTCCGCGCCGATTTCGAGACCTACGATGCGGTCAACATCCTCGCCGCGCGCGGTTAACAGCAGAACTGGAAGGCGCGAGGAATCACGAATTTTACGAAGCACGTCAAAGCCGTTCATGCCGGGCAGCATTACGTCCAAAACGGCCAGCAGGTGATCCCCCGCCAGCGCTCGCGTCAGGCCGGCCTTGCCCTCATGCACGCATTCGACCTGGAAGCCCTCGGGACGGAGGTACTCGCTCACCAGCGAGCACAGTTCAACGTCGTCGTCGATGACCAGAATTCGATCCACTTTGCTCATTCTAGTAGCGGCCCTGTGGCCAAACGAGTAAAGATTCGTCAAAACCTGCGGGGTGGCATTTTACAAAGATTTACTCGGATTGACGCACTCTTTACCACCTGAAAAGGGTCCCTCGTGTTCCTATTTTACGTAGACAGAAGCTCAAAAATGAGCTCAGTAGAGGAGGAAGCAGTGAAATCGAAAATCGCAGTGGTTGCACTCATCGCGACGCTCGCCCTGGCGCTAGTGGCCGGACTTGCGTTCGCACAGGAGAGCGGAGGCGGAGGCCCCATGCATGGCGGCATGCATCGACATTTCTCCGGAATGGGCGGGCCGGAGTTCGGCATGTTCCTGCATCAGTTGAATCTCACCGACGACCAGAAAGCCCAGGTCAAGCAAATCTTCGAGAAGGAAAAGCCTACGATCAAGCCGCTCCGCCAGCAGGAAATGCAGGCCCATCTGCAGATGATCCAGTTGGTCACCAGCGGCAACTTCGATCCGGCGAAGGCGACGGCTATTGCTAATCAGGAAGCCCAAACGCACGTGGCGATGGAGGTCGAGCACGCCAAGATCGGAGCGCAGATTTACCAGCTACTGAACTCTGACCAGAAAGCCAAGGTTGGCGACATGATCGCCAAGCATCAGCAGCGCATGCAGCAGCACCTGCAAAACCAGGAAGCGCCTGCGCCGTCCGACCAGCAGTAACAACCGTGTGGTGGCGGGTGTCCACACCCGCCCAGCCCACATCTTCGGTAGCGAAAGAAAAGCAATTTCTGATGGGAGCACATATGGCCCGCACTGCAAGCAGAACCGAGTTCGTCAGCATGGTGGCGCAAGAAATCTCTTCCGGAATCGATCGGGCCCTGCAATATTGGCTGGGACGGATCGAACTCGAAGTGGTAGACCGCAGCCTGACTACTGCCGAGCGCATTTCCGCAATCGAGCAGATCCTCACCGAATACAAGATCAGGACCGGCCAAGCCCAGTTGGGCTGCGCCTCGGCGTAGCGCAACTCCGGCGGGTTTCCTGGGTTGAGAAGAGATCATGAACTCCGACTGGTTCATTTCCTGGCTGATGCACTCCGAGCGTTTGCTGCCGGCATTCTGGGTATTGTTGCTGGCCGCGTCCTTTGCCGCCGCATTCCCTGAGCGCTCGCGGCGCTCGGCAGGAGCGGAAAGTCGGCCGGAACGCCAGTGATGCCCTCCTGAAAGCTGCACCCCGCGCTGGTAGAATCTCATCTACTAGCTCATGTTCTTCGCGAATCTGCGCCCCCTCTATCCTTACCTGAAGAAATACCGCGCCAGCTACGCGTGGGGGACGCTGTCCGTTCTCATGATGAACGGCATCTGGGTGCTGTTTCCGCTGGTGATTGGCCGGGCCATCGATTCCCTGAAAAGCTCCCAAGTTTCGGCCGCGACGCTGCACACCATTGCCCGCCTGACCGCGTTGATTCTGGTGGTCGCCGGGAGCAAGGGCATTTTTCAGTTTCTAACCCGCTGGATTGTGATCGGGGCCTCGCGCGACATTGAGTTTGATTTGCGCAACGACCTGTTCCGCCACCTCGAAGGCCTGTCTTACAGCTTCTATCAGCGCACGCGCACCGGCGACATTATGGCGCGGGCGACCAACGACTTGAATGCGGTGCGCATGCTGCTGGGGCCGGCGATCATGTATTCGGCCAACACCATCGTGTTTACCGCCGGGGCGATCGCTTTCATGCTGTCGATCAGCCCCAAGCTGACTCTGTGTGCCTTCTTGCCGCTGCCGTTTGTGAGCATCGTGGTGCAGTATTTCGGGCGCAAGATTCACGAGCGCTTTGAACGGATTCAGGCGATGTTTTCGGACATTTCCGCGCGGGCGCAGGAAAATTTTTCGGGCGTGCGCGTGATCCGCGCCTACGTGCAGGAAGACGCCGAGATTGCGGGGTTTGAGAGCTCCAACCGCGAATACATCGCGCGCAGCCTGAAGCTGGTGCGGCTCATGGGCATGTTGTGGCCGACGCTGGAAACCATGCTCGGACTGGCCATTGTGCTGGTGCTGTGGATCGGCGGCCGCGAAGTCATCAACGGCATGGCGACGGTGCGCCTGACCTCCTATCTCGGCACTACCACGACTCTGCATCTCTACGGCTCGATGAGCGTAGGGGATTTTGTCGCGTTCAATACCTACATGGTGCAGCTCACGTGGCCGGTTATCGCCCTCGGTTGGGTGATCAACATCTTTCAGCGGGGGACGGCGTCGTTGGGGAGAATTCATCAATTGATGCTGGAGAAGCCGGAGATCACCGATTCCCCCCAGGCTCTGCCCGTGGATTCGGAGACGGAAATCCGCGGCGATATCGAGTTCCGCAATCTGAATTTTGCTTACGACGGTCATCCGGTTCTGCATGACATCGATTTGCAGATACCTGCCGGAACCAGTCTTGCCATTGTCGGACCAACAGGCTCGGGCAAGACCACCCTGGTGGACCTCATTCCGCGAATTTACGATGCCGAGCCCGGATCGGTGCTGATCGACGGCTTGCCCATTCGCTCCTATCCTGTGGCCTTTCTCCGCCGCAACATTGGTTTCGTGCCGCAGGAGACGTTTCTTTTCAGCGATACCATACGGGAGAACATCGCTTTCGGCGTTTCGCGCGCCAATGACGAGGAAGTGCATTGGGCGGCGGAGGCAGCCAATATCGCGGGCGAGATCGAGGACTTTCCTGACAAGTACAAGACCATCGTCGGCGAGCGCGGGATTACGCTCTCCGGCGGGCAGAAGCAGCGTACTGCCATCGCCCGCGCCCTGATTCGCAACCCGCGAATCCTCATTCTGGATGACGCGCTTTCCAGTGTTGACACTCAGACCGAAGACAAGATTCTGAATCACCTGCGGGAGATGATGCAGGGCAGGACCACCATATTCATTTCCCATCGTGTCTCCACCGTGCGCAACGCCGACCGCATTGCCGTGCTGCATGGCGGCCGCATCGTGGAGTTGGGAACGCACGAAGAACTGCTTGCCCGCAACGGCTATTACACCGATCTCTATAACAAGCAGCTGCTCGAGGAAGAGTTGGCGGAAGTCTAGGGGTCCGCGGATCGGTCATCGGGTGCCCCATCCTAAATTTCGCGGGTTTTTGTGGAATTTAGGGTGGGCCACCTTCCTTCTGACCGTCGCATGACAACGACCGGCATTTCTTCCAATAGAATCCAATCCTGGTGAAACGGCGGCCACAGACCGAGTTGCTGGATTCTGATGCGGGCACTCCGACCGAGGTGGCGGGCTCCCTGCGCGACCTGCGCTGGTTCAACCGCTGGTTTGGCGGGTTGTCCACGGTGCGCATCCTGATCGAAGACGCGGTGGGCGGCCGTGGCAGCCGTACGGTGTCGCTGTTGGACGTAGCTTCCGGCGACGGTTACGTAGCGCGATGGCTGCGCGACGAGTTCAAACCAAAGAGCGTACAGCTGCACTTTGCGCTCTTCGATCGTTCATCCGCGCATCTGCCGCAGAACGGCACCATGCACAAGATTGCAGGCGAGGCGCTCAAGCTGCCGTTCCGGGATTCGAGCTTCGATCTCGTTTTGACGTCATTGTTTGTCCACCATCTTGCGCCCGATGCCGTGGTTGCCTTTGCCAGAGAAAGCTTGAGGGTGTGCCGGTCGGCGGTGCTTGTCCACGACCTGATTCGACACCCTTTGCACCTGGCGCTGGCTTATGCCGGACTTCCGCTTTACCGCAGCCGGATCACGCGTAACGATGCTCCGGCTTCCGTCTGGCAAGCCTACACCGTGGACGAAATGCGGAGTTTCTTTCAGCAGGCGGGCGCCGCCGACGTGCAGGTCAAGACGCATTACCTGTATCGCATGGGCGTGATTGCGTGGAAGCAGAAGGCAAATGATCTATGACCTGACTGTCATCGGGGCTGGACCGGCTGGCTGCGCGACGGCAATTCGTGCCGCGCGCCTGGGCGCGCCAGTGCTGCTTCTCGAGCGCGGGCGCTTTCCGCGACAGAAGGTTTGCGGCGAGTTTGTGTCGGCGGAGTCTCTCGAGTTGCTCCGGACCCTGTTAGCGCCGCGGCACCAGCGCTTGATCGCCGGCGCACCCCCGATTGGCCGCGCCAGAATATTTCTGGATGGCGCCGAGTTACAGGCGGAAGTATCGCCTCCCGCCGTGGGTGTGACCCGTTTTGAACTCGATCAGGCCTTGTGGGAAGCGGCCGGAGAGGGCGGAGTTGCGCTGCGAGACCATTGCGCCGTGCACGCGGTGAATCGCAGCGGCGCCATTTTCCAAGTATCCGCGGGCCGCGAGATCTTTGAATCCAGGGCGGTGATCAACGCTGCCGGGCGATGGTCTTCTCTTAGTAGCCCGGAACATCGGACGCGGGCAGCCGGGGAGCGATGGATTGGGCTCAAAGCGCACTTTTATGAGCCCAATCCCCCCCGATCTGTGGATTTGTACTTCTTTGAAGGCGGCTATTGCGGAGCTCAACCCGTTGCCCAGGCGGATGGCGGCGGCGTGATCAATGCCTGCGCTATGGTGAGAAGCAAAGTTGCCACTGGCCTGGATGACGTGCTGCAGTTGCATCCGGCGCTGCGGGCGCGAAGCGCATCCTGGGAGCCATTGATGGTTCCAGTCTCAACTTCGCCGCTGGTGTTCCATGATCCCGAACCTGTGCGCGATGAAATGATCCAGGTGGGCGATGCGGCAACGTTTGTCGATCCCTTTGTCGGCGACGGCATCTCGCTGGCCATCCGCAGCGGCGTGCTTGCGGCAGAATGCGCGGGAGCATTCGTGCGCGGGCAATGTTCGCTACAAGATGCACTGGATACTTATGCGACAGCGTACGAAATGCGCTTGTCGCGAGTGATGCGCGCCTCGTCGCGTCTGCGCAAAATGCTGATGTGGCCCGTAGCCCTGCGCAAGCCAGCCTTGTGGTTTCTTCAGAGATCGCCCAGAGTGGCGAAACAGCTGGTCCGAATGACGCGCTGAGACTAGCGCACCACCAGGACCTCGCGAATATTGTCACGCGAGAGGAAGAACTTGATCGAGGCGAAGTCGCGGAACAGGTTTTCGATGTGACGGTTGTTGAAGACGCGCTGCAGGGCAAAGGGTCTGGCGGCCTGTCCCGGACGGTGATCGCGTTTCGCATTCAGCGCATGCATCTCCAGCATGTCGGAGGTAGTCAGGTGATAGCGATAGTAGGGCGCGTCCGGCCCGGCTTCCCGGGTGTGAAAGAATGCCAGCAGCATTCCTCCGGGTTTCATCACTGACCAAAGACGTCCCACCACCGGTTTCACCAGGCTCTCGTCCATGTAGTCCGCCAGGTTCCAGCAGAAGACCAGGTCAAACAGGCCGTTCTCGTAAGCGAGGTTTTCGTCCAGAAATTTCTTGCTGTCGAGAGTGGGCTGGCCTTGCTCGTCGCGGGTGACTAGCGACGGGTCGGTCGAAGCTTCCAGCAGGTCCTGGCTGTAGATGCGATGACCGCGCTCGGTGAAGAAACGAATGTTGGAAGCTGAAGTGGCGCCAATATCAAGCACGCAAAGCGTCTCTTCCGACTTCAGCATGCGCGACATCTCAGCCATGGCGCTGGAGCGCCGGTTGAGGCGGGGTGGAGTTTTCGAAGCCGGCGGCTGTGCCGGCGTGCTGCGAAAGAATTTCATGAGCTGAAGATCGCGTCTGCCCGCGACGCGCCGCCTCAACGCCAACGCTGCCGTCGAGGGCCCCTTGATCTCAATATAACGCGCCAGGCGCAGCCAGGGCCAGATTACTTCAGCTTGTCCGGGTCGACCTGGAGGCTAAGCTTTAGCCGTGGTACCGGCTAGGCCCGGCGGCTTGCCGTCGGTCAGAATCTCCAGTTTGCCTTTGAAGTACGCGCCTTCCTCGATTGCGATCCGTTTGGTCTGGACGTCTCCATTCACGACGGCCGATTTTCGCAGTTCGGTACGTTCGCTGGCCTGAATATTGCCGTCGAGAGTCCCTCCCACGGTGACGTTCCGTGCGGTAACATTCGCGCGCACGCGTCCATGGGGACCGACAGTCAGGCTGTTTCCCGCCAGCTGGATGCTGCCTTCCACCTGGCCGTCTACATAGATATCTTCGCTGCCGGAGAGCTCCCCCTTGATGTTGACGGACTTTCCGATATGGGCGAAGTCTGCCGATGCCGCGGCGGTGCTCATGGATTACCTCCCTGAAGTGCGCGAACGTGATGGAACCTGGATTGTAAATCATTTCCGTCGACTTGCCGGGCGGAGGGGCGCGTTATATACCGTGATGTACTGGTTTTTTGACTCATGAGTGCGGCGAAAGCGAGGTATAAACCGGATGCTTGGCGCCCTGGCTTGCGCGTACAACGGCGTTCCCCTATTGCGCTTCTATTCTAAAATGCTGCCTGTGACCGGAACGCAGGTCCACCGCCAATTGGTCTCTTATCTCCTGGTCTTTGCGCTGGCCGGCATTCCCGGGGCCAGGGCCGAAGATCAAGCACCCAAATTGCCGCCCCAACAGTTGGTGCGCGAGGCGGTTCAGAACGAGCTCAATGCCAATCGAGTGGCGTCCATGCACTTCATGTTCAAAGATGAGCGCAAGACGGCGCATCTGTGGCAAACCAAGCTGCTGGTGGAAACGCGGGAGGCGACCGCGGGGATGATTGTCGCCCAGAACGGCCAACCTCTGAATGAGCAGCAGCGCACGTCGGAAGAAGCGCGCCTGGACAACTACGTTCGCAATCCGGAGCAGCTGAACCGCAAGCGCAAGGAGGAGAAGGAAGACTCGGACCGTTCGGAACGCATCATGCGGGCGCTGCCGGATGCCTTCTTGTTCCAGGAAGCTGGAACACAGGCGGGCACCGCGACCGTGGGAGGTCCGGGCGATGAACTAGTCCGGCTGAAGTTCCGGCCGAATCCTGCTTACAATCCGCCCACCCGGGTGGAGCAAGTGCTTACGGGTATGGCGGGCGAACTGCTGATCGACGCCAAAGAAAAACGGATTGCCGAAATTGACGGCACGCTGCAGAAAGATGTTGGTTTTGGCTGGGGCATCCTGGGGCACCTGGACCAGGGCGGGCATTTCCTGGTGCAACAGGCCATGGTCGTCGATCACACCTGGGACTTGACCCGCATGCAATTATCGTTTACCGGGAAAGTCCTGTTGATCAAAAAACTCAACATTCAATCGACGGACACGTTTTCTGACTTTCGTCCGGTGCCATCCGATTTGAGCTTTGCGCAGGGAGTTGCGCTTTTGAAGAAGCAGGCCGCGCAGGAACAGTCGGCTTCCGCGCCGGTTCCAGCGAAAACCAACGAGAAATCCAGCAGTGCTGAAAAGCTGAAATCCAAGGACGAAGCGCAGCAGCTCTGTTGTGGCCGCTAAGCCGTGGCGGCGCGATTGCGTATGGTTTCTTTGCGGACCGTCAGTTTTTCGATCAGCGCGCCCTTAATCTCGTAGCCCGTTCCTGGCGCGTCTTTTACCGCAATGGTTCCCCGGGGAGTGACCTCAATTTCCGGATCGACGATGTCTTCCGCCCAGTAGCGTTTCGAGGCAGAAACATCTCCGGGGAGCCGAAAATTTGAGAGGGTGGAAAGCGCCACGTTGTGCGCGCGGCCGATGCCGGTTTCCAGCATGCCGCCACACCACACGGGGATCCCATGCTGCCGGCACACATCGTGAACGGCAATGGCTTCCCTGAATCCGCCGACCCGGCCGACCTTGATGTTGATGATCCAGCAAGCGTGGAGTTCCGCCGCTGTTTCTGCGTCGCGGGCATGACGGATGGATTCGTCGAGGCAGATGGAAGTCTTCAGTTCGCGCTGAAGTCTCGAGTGCTCAAAAATATCGTCGTCCCAAAGCGGCTGCTCCATCATGAGCAGGTTGAAGTTATCGAACTGACGCAGGTGGTCGAGATCCTCCGGCCGGTAAACTGAATTCGCGTCGCAGCTGAGCAGGATGTGGGGCCAGCGGCGGCGGATTTTCTCCAGCACCTCCAGGTCCCAGCCAGGCTTCACTTTGACTTTAATTCGCTGATATCCGGAGGCCAGTTCGGTTTCTATTTTCTCCAGCAGTTGCTCGTGGGAGTTCTGAATTCCGATGGAAACGCCGCAGTTGATTTCGCGCTGCGTGCCGCCCAGCATTTTCCAGAGCGGCTGCTGCTCTTGCCGGGCTTCGGCGTCCCAGAGGGCGTTTTCCAGCGCCGCCTTGGCCATGTTGTGGCCGCGGACGCGCTCCATGTAACCAGCAGCTTCGCCGGCCTGGCTCAGTACGATTCCGAGCAGCGCCGGGGCAAGATGTTCGCGGATTGTGACCCATGCGGTTTCAATCCACTCGGAACTGAAAAATGGGCCATCCCCGGCTACGCACTCGGCCCAGCCGTCTACGCCCTCACAATGCGCGGTCAGCAGCAGAACGCGGCGGCTTTCGCTGCGGCCGAAGCTGGTTTCGAAGAAATGCTTTAAGGGCATGTGCAGCTCGCGCAGGGTGATGGCTTCGAGTTTCATTTCTCAACCTGAGTCGAGGCAAATTCTTCAGCCTTGGCACGCTGCCACAACGATTCGAGCTCATCCATGGTGGCCTGCTGCGGAGTGCGGCCGGAGGTGCGCAACTGCGCTTCCATCCATTGGAAGCGGCGTTTGAATTTGCGGTTCGTCTTTTTCAGAGCTGACTCGGGATCGAGTGAAAGATAGCGCGCGACATTGACCAGGACGAAGAACATGTCGCCGACTTCTTCTTCCAGCCGCTGGCGCAATTCCTCCGGAACCTGCGGTTTGCCTGAACCCGCCACGCCTCTGCCGGAGGGCCGCGGCGGCGAGGGCAGTTGCTTCAGTTCGTGCCTGAGTTCGTTGGATTCCTCTTCCAGTTTCTCGAAAAGTCCGGCAATCTCGGGCCAGTCGAAGCCGACATGCGCCGCGCGCGAGCTCAGTTTGTGGGCTTCGAGCAGAGCGGGCATGGCCGACGAGACGCCGGCAAGGACCGATTCTGTTTTGTCCGGCTGAGCCGATTTTCCGCCGCCGGCTTCAAGGCGCTTTTTCTTTTCTTCAGCCTTAAGCGCTTCCCAGTTGCGCAGAACGTCGGCGGAGGTCTCGGCGGTGACGTCGCCGAAGACATGAGGATGGCGGCGGACCAGCTTGTCCGAAAGGTGGTCGAGGACGTCGCCGATAGCGAAGCGTCCGTCTTCCTGCGCCATTTGCGAATAAAAAAGAACTTGCAGAAGCAGGTCGCCGAGCTCGCCTTGCAGTTCGTCCCAGTCGCGGTTGTCGATTGCCTCGAGAACCTCATACGTTTCTTCGAGGGTGTAAGGCTTGATCGAGTCGAAATTCTGTTCGCGGTCCCAGGGACATCCGCCGGGCCCGCGCAGCCGGGCCATGATCTGAACCGCGCGCTCGAATCGTTCGCCGGTGGTGGGCATGGGAATAGGGTAGCAAGTTTAGCGGCTCAGAGGCGCGCCCCTCCCTCTGCCTCTGTGGTTAATGTTTTTTGCCCAATGCTCTGCCATTGACCACCCAGGGCGCGAAGTTACGCAGGAAGGCTAGCTTCGCTTCAGGAATAGCGCCCCCAGGGGCGGCAGGGTCAGGCACAACGAATGGGGCCTGCCGTGCGCCGGAATGTCCTCCGCCTGTACCCCGCCTCTGTTGCCCATACCGCTGCCGGCGTACTCGGCCGCGTCGCTGTTGAGCAATTCGCGCCAGTAGCCGCCGGCAGACACTCCAACCCGATAGTTTTCGCGCGGCACGGGGGTGAAGTTGCAGACGACCAGAATCGTATCTTCAGGACGCTTGCTCTTGCGGAGCAACGAAATAACGCTGGCGGCGGTGTCATTGCAGTCCACCCATTCGAAGCCCTCCGGCTCGGTTTCGATGGCATGCATGGCCGGCTCTTCGCGATAGACGCGGTTCAGTTGCTCCACCCATTTCTGCACGCCGGAATGCACCGGATATTGGGTGACGTGCCACTCCAGGCTCATGTCGTGGCCCCACTCGCGCACCTGGCCGAATTCGTCGCCCATGAAAAGGAGTTTCTTCCCCGGCTGCGCGAACATGTAGCCGAAGAGCAGGCGGAGATTGGCGAATCGCTGCCATTCGTCGCCCGGCATTTTCCCGATCAGAGAACCTTTGCCGTGCACGACCTCGTCGTGTGAGAGCGGCAGGACGAAATTTTCGCTGAAGCCATACAGCATCCGGAACGTCAGCAGATTGTGATGGAATTTGCGGTGGATGGGTTCGCGCTTGAAATATTCCAAAGTGTCGTGCATCCAGCCCATATCCCATTTCATGCCGAAGCCGAGTCCCCCGACATACACGGGGCGTGAAACCATGGGCCACGCGGTGGATTCTTCCGCATAGGTCTGAATGCCTGGATACTCCTTGTAGACCTCAAGATTCATTTGCCGTAAGAACTCAATCGCGTCCAGGTTCTCGCGGCCGCCGTACTTGTTGGGCAGCCACTCGTGCTCGCGGCGAGAGTAGTCCAGGTAGAGCATGGAAGCCACCGCGTCCACACGCAGTCCGTCGGCGTGGTATTTGTCCAACCAGAACATGGCGCTGGACATCAGGAAGCTGCGCACTTCGTTGCGGCCGTAGTTGTAAATGTAGGTGTTCCAGTCGGGATGGAAGCCCAGCCGCCAATCAGCGTGCTCGAACAGGTGCGTGCCGTCAAAGTAGGCGAGGCCGTGCGCGTCGGCAGGGAAGTGGGATGGAACCCAGTCCAGAATCACGCCGATGCCGCGCTGGTGCAGGTAGTCGACAAGGAACATGAAATCCTGCGGCGTGCCAAAGCGCGAGGTGGGAGCGAAGTAGCCGGTCGTCTGGTATCCCCAGGACGCGAAGAAGGGGTGCTCCATGATGGGAAGCAGTTCGACATGCGTGAAATTCATACGCTGCACGTAGTCGGCGAGCTTGGGCGCGATCTCACGATATGACAGCGGGCGGTTGTGCTCCTCGGGCACGCGCATCCACGAGCCCAGGTGGAGTTCATAAATTGAGATCGGCGCGTGCAGGGACTGGCGTCCAGCGCGGGAGTTCATCCAGTCGTTGTCGTTCCAGGAGTATTCCAGATCCCAGACCACTGAGGCCGTGCGCGGCGGCTTTTCGTGAAGAATGCCGAACGGGTCGGCTTTGTCGCCAACATGGCCGTGATGATGCGAGACGATGTGAAACTTGTACAGCGAGCCTTTGCTTACGCCGGGAACAAATCCTTCCCAGATGCCGGAACTGCCGCGCGGCTCCAGGGGATGAGAATTGTGGCTCCATTGATTGAAGTTGCCGATAACGGATACCTTGCGGGCATTGGGCGCCCACACACTGAAGCAGGTCCCGGCTTCGCCATCGAAAATCGCGGGATGCGCCCCCAGTTGTCGATAGGCGCGGTAGTTGCGACCCTCGTTAAAAAGGTAGAGGTCGTCGCGCGAAAACAAACTGAAGTCGTAGCGCACGGGAGCGGACATTGTAGTCTTCATTGGGCTTCGGGAACTTTTGCTTCACAATCAGCTGCAGCTCAGAGTGCCAAAGTTTAGGTTGAAACCCTGAGCATCAAAACCTTTCCAGCCTTCTGACCGTTGTTCCCGGCCATGCTAGACTGCTGACAAATCTCATTGTAATCAGGAATCCGGCTGCCGATGCCCGTTTTGCGCGTTGTCGTCCTTTGGCACCAGCATCAGCCTTTCTATAAAGATCTGGTTACCGGGGAATACCGCCTGCCCTGGGTGCGCCTGCACGCGCTCAAAGATTACTACGGGATGGTAAAACTGCTGGAAGAGTTTCCCCAGGTTCATCAAACTTTCAACCTGGTGCCATCGCTGATCCGTCAGATTCAGGAATATGCCGGCGGAACGGCGCAGGATGCGTTTTTCCGGGTGGCCGCACGCCCGGCGGGCGAGCTCACCCCGGACGAGCGGCGGTTCGCGCTGCAGTACCTGTTCCAGGCCAATGCGGAGCGGCTGATCGGGCGCTACCCGCGCTATGCCGAGCTGTGGGAGCGCTTCCAGGGCCTGGCAAAAGATCCCCAGCGCGCCGCTGGCTATTTCCAACCGCAGGATTTCACCGATTTGCAGGTGCTTTCGCAGCTGGCCTGGTACGACGAGTTTTTTCTGAATGAACCTGAAATTGCCGAGTTGGTGAGCAAAGGACGTGGCTACTCCGCGCAGGATCAGAAATTTGTCACGGAGCATCAGCGCGAACTGATCCGCAAAGTTCTGCCGGCCCATGCCGAGGCAGCCAAGCAGGGAAGGATCGAGATTTCAACGTCGCCGTTCTACCACCCGATTCTGCCTTTGATCTGCGACACCAATGCCGGGGCAGTCTCTACGCCCGGACTGCCACTTCCGCAGAACCGGTTCCGCCATCCGGAAGATGCGCGCGAACAACTCAAGCGCGGGCTCGATTTGCACGAAGGCGTTTTTGGCATTCGTCCCAAGGGAGTCTGGCCGTCGGAAGGCAGCGTTTCGGAAGAGGTTTTTGCCATCGCGGCAGAACTGGGCGTGCAGTGGATGGCCACCGACGAAGGCGTGCTCTCGCGTACCCTGGGCATGTCGTTTATGCGGGATGGGCGAGGGCGATTGCCGGACGCGTCCGCTGCCAAGCTGTACACGGTTCACCGGTATGAAAACGCCCAGACGCACATGCACCTGGTCTTTCGCGACCATGCCATCTCCGATCTGATTGGATTCGTTTATTCGGGGATGCCGGCGCAAGAGGCTGCGGGCCACTTAATTCAAAACATTAAGGATTCTGCGCAACCAATTTTGCGCAGAGGATCTGACGCGGTCATTCCTATCATCCTTGATGGCGAGAATGCGTGGGAGTATTTTCCCGAGTCAGGCAGGGAATTCCTGCGGCGGTTCTATGATGCGCTGCAAAAAGATTCCGGAATCGAGGCGGTGACGGTTTCTGAGGCCATCCAACGCCACACCAATGTCAACGTGCTGAACTCGCTGGTGCCGGGATCCTGGATCAACGCCAACTTCAATGTGTGGATTGGCGCGCCCGAAGACAACCAGTCCTGGGACTACCTGTATCACGCGCGCAACTTTTATACGCAAGCATCGCAAGCTTGCTCCGAAGAGCAGCGCCGGCTGGCCATGGAAGAACTGTTGATCGCGGAGGGCAGCGATTGGAACTGGTGGTATGGGCCGGAGCATCACTCGGCCAATGACCGCGAGTTTGACGAACTCTACCGCAAGCATCTGTCGAATGTGTACCAGGCATTGCGTGCGACACCTCCCGACTATTTGGCGCAGCCGATCATGCGCGGGGGGGCGCACCCGGTTTTCGTCCCGCAAGCCAGTTACATTCACCCCCGCATCGATGGCACGAAAATCCGCTACTTCGAATGGATGGGCGCTGCACACTACACCGCCGACCGTCGCGCGGGCGCGATGCATGGCAAGGTTTTTCTGCTGGATTCTATCTACGCCGGCATCGACGAGAAGCACGTTTACGGACGCGTGGATTTTGCGGAACTCTCACCACAAGATGAGCTTGAAATTGTGGTCAACCTGGAATCGTGGGCGGGAAACGGGGTTCGCGCGCGGCGGGCCTTGCGTCTGGACGTGGCGGTGAAAGGCTTGCGCATCGCGGCCTGGAAAATTTCAGAAGATGGCGAAGGACTGCGCGCGGAAGATGCGGCCGTAGCCCTCGGCCAAACCTTCGAGTTCAAAATGCCGTTATCCCTGCTCTACGCCGCGCCACTGAAATCTTCCTCCCCGGAATCGCCCGCCGCGAACCAGATCCGCCTGCGCTTCAGCGTGTGGCAGAATCGCTTGCCGATCGATGCGCTGCCGGTTGAGGGCTGGATGGAGTTGCAGTTGCTCCCGGAGCAGGAACTGGCGGCGATGGCCAGGTAGTGGTTGGCGGCTTATGGTTTTCCGCCTCCCGGCAAAACGGAATCCTTCCTTAAGGCCTTGGCTGAATCCGGAGAACTGGCGCTCGGCCCTGGTTGCTCGCTGCTCGCCGCTTCCTACGCTTCCGCGAATCCCTCTTCCGCCTGGCTCTCCCGCGATAGCTTGCGCAGCGATAGCCGTTCGCGGTGCGCGAGGACCAGGCCGGTCGGGATCACAGTCATAAATGTCACCATCCAGAGCAGGATGCCGCAACTGGCGGCCACCTCCGGTGGAATATCAAAAACGCGCTGCAGCGTGGTGATGGTCGCCAGTTGCGAGCCGCCTCCGACTCCCGGGAGCTGCACCAGCGAGCCGAGCATGCTGGCAAACATGAGCAGAAACACGTATGCGAAGACAACGGTGTGGAGAGGCGCCGCGTACGCACGTACCACCTGCTCGTACGCGAGCGCAATGAGGAACCACATGCCGATCGATACCGCCGCCAGCTGGACAAATTCGCTAAGTCCGTGAATGGTATTCAGGCCGCCGCGAAATTCGCGGACGCGTGCGGCAAGTTTGTGCCCCAGGCCGGTGCCGTGGCGCGCGGAGCGGCGTTCGATCCATGCGGCCAGCGACTCGCCCTTAGCGCTGATAATCCAGGCGGCGATCGCTAGCCCGGCGACGAATGCGACCAGCAGCAGTCCGCCCTTGCGAAACTGGCCGTAATAGGGCAGGGTCCGCAGTGTGCCGCCGGGAAGAAAGATCGCACAGATCAACAGCACGGCGAATCCGCCAAAGTCGAAAATGCGTTCGACCGTCCATACGGCCAATTGCGAGGAAAAGGGCAACTCCAGCTTGCGGGCGATCAGGTAAGGGCGAATCATTTCTCCCAGGCGGCCCAGCAGAGCGATTCCGGTGAAGCCAATCAGCGTGGGCGCGACTAATGCGGCCGATGTGGTTTTCTTAACCGGGCGCAGGAAGATTCTCCAACGCACCGCGCGCATGAAGTAGGCGATGTAAGTGAAAGCGACTCCCAGAAAAATATGGATTGGCCCCCAGCCGCGTGTGACCTCGCGCGTCTGCGAAAGGAACACATCCCAGTCGAAGCGCCGCCAGGTGCGGAACTGGACATAAAAAAGAGCGGCCAGCACCGCCGCGACGAGAACATATGCGAGCAGTCGTTTCTTATTCATCAGAACCGAAAGATTGCATTGCGAGCCGGAGCGCGCCCGGCTCACACCTTAAAGATTTTCTCCTGATGAATGATACAGGCTTTCACCTGGAAGCAGTCTGCGGACCCTTGGGCACGGAATTGGCCAGGCTGGTTCCTGCTTTGTGGGTTGGCGCCGACGCGCTCTTCGAGGGATGCGATGGCGTCGCGGATGCAACGGAATGCTGCGTGCCGCTTGCTGAATTCGGACGCTTAGCCTTCCCCTGGCGCGCGAGCGCGGGGTTCTCCGCGATTTTTTTCTTGTTGAAGTCGCGAATGATTCGCGCCACGTAAGCCTGGGTCTCGTGATACGGCGGGATACCGTGGTACTGATCTACACGCTTGCTGCCGGCGTTGTACGCAGCCAGCGCCTTGGGCACATCGTAGTTGTACTTTTCCAGAAGCTCGCGCAGATACTTGGTTCCACCTTCGACGTTCGCATTGGGATCGAGGGTATTGCGGACGCCCAGCTGGGAGGCGGTGCCGGGCATCAGTTGCATCAATCCTTGCGCGCCTTTTTTGGAGACGGCGTTCTGCTGGAACCCGCTTTCGGCGCGAATCACGCTGTTGATGAAATCGGGATCGATCTGATGGCGTTCGCCCGCGCCGTTCACCACCTGGTCGAGGCCCTCCCGTGTCAGGGCCTGCTGAGCCTGGGGCCGTGCGACAACTGGTTGCGCCGGGGTATTCGCAGGCGCGGGCAGCGGGGATGTGTCTTTTTCAAACCGCTCGATCTGATCGCTGGGGATCTCGATGTACCCACTCGACGACTGGCTGAGATACAGGCGAGTGACGGCTCCGACCACCTCGTGCCGCTCGCTGCGAATGGAGTTGCCGTTGCGCAGGATGGCAAGGTCGCTTGCCGAGGCGCAGGTTACGCCTGCCGCCAGTACCATCGCGACTTTGCCGGGAAACTTCACGGATTGGGATCCTTCAATCCTTCCAGCGCGGGTTCAACCCTGCCCTCGCCTAACACCTGCTCAATGGCCTCCGCCACCCCGTTCTCGTCGTTGGACCGGGTCACGGGCCAGCCATAGGCCTTCAGCTCTGGCGCTGCATTCTCCATGATAAACGGGACTCCGGCGAAGGCAAGCATCTCAAGGTCATTGTAGTTATCCCCGATGGCCATGACCTGTTCCCGCTTAAGCCCCCGGTGGGTGGCCCAGCGCTCGACGGCATGGCCTTTGGAGCACCCGCGGTTGAGCACGTCGACAATGAGCAGGTCGCGCAGGGGATATTCCGTCCGAAGGAACGTAATCTCATCCATCAGGCCGCTTCCTTGCAGGCATTCGAGGGCCTGGCGCATGCGGGGAATGGTGCCGCAAAACATAGCCTGTACGGGGTCGGCGACCAGCGCGTTTTCGAGGGGAATGACGAAATCTAGATAGTGCAAGTTCTTTTCCAGCCAGCGCTGGATGCTGGCGGTCAGTTCGTCCAGGCGTTCCAGGACGAGCGCTCCTTTGCATTCCTTGTCAAAGGTGACCACCGTGCTGCCGCGGAATTCGCGCATGGCCGAAAGGAGCCGACGGCAGGTTTCCGCCGGGAGCAGGTCGCGGTGGAAGCTCTCCCCGGCAAGTGAACGGGTTACGGCGCCATTGGAACTGATCAGCCAGAGGTCAAACCCCAGCTGCTGGGCCATAGGCAGGGCGAAAGTATGCCGCCGACCGGTGACCAGGACGACCTCAATCCCGTTTTCCCGCGCCCGCTGCAGGGCAGCAATATCGACCGGCGACATGCGGAATTGAGAGTTCAGCAGGGTACCGTCGATGTCCACGGCAAGAAGACGGATGGGGAGTGTCACTGGGGAAATTCTAGCATCGGGCGTCAGGCATCAGGTTCCAGGCTTCAGGCGTCTAGGTTCTAGGATGAGCCTTTGTGCTGGCCTGCACGTGATCTGCGAACTATGGGTGCCGGCAGCTAAGACACCGGAAAAGATTGCAGCGAGGAGAACTGAACCTGAAGCCCGACCCCTAAGGCTGAAGCCTGAAGCCAAAGCCTAAAGCCCGAAGCTTGAAAGCCGTGGAGCCTGACGCAGCCATCTGTTATATTTCGCTGCAACCCATGGGGTACCTTCACTTATTCCTGTTTCCCTGGAATTTCATCCTCCAGGGGATCGCGATCGTGCACTTTATCCGCCGGCGGCCGGATTGGTACTGGCTGTGGATCATCCTCATTGGCGGAGGCTTAGGAGCGATTGTATATATTGCGGTTGAGGTCGTTCCCGATCTCGGGCTGCTGCGCGAATCATTCAAAATTTTTCCCCGGCGACGCCGAATTCGCGAACTGGAGTCTGTCATTCTCGACAATCCTTCGCCGGGAAACTACGAGGAACTGGGCGACCTGTATCTCGACGAAAAGAAGTACGCGCGGGCGCGCGATTCCTTTGACAAATCCATCTCCGCGCGAACCGACTCGCCGGACCCCTTTTATCGCCGCGGCATTGCGGAAATCGAATTGGGCGACTTTCCGGCGGCGGTACGCGATCTCGAACGGGTGCTGTCGAAAGATCCAAAATATGACTTCTACCGTGCCGCCGGACTGCTGGCGCATGCTTATGCGAGGACAGGGCAAAATCAGCAGGCCGATGAACTGTTCCGCAGGACCACGCAGATTTCGACGCTTTCGGAAACCTATTTGCACTACGCGGAGTTCCTGAAATCGCAGGGCCGTCACGCCGAGGCGCGGGAGTGGACACAACGCGTGCTGGCGAAGAAGCCGACCTTGCCGGGGTATCTGCGGCGGCGCGAGCGTCCGTGGTTCCGCAAGGCCAAAGGACTGCTGAAGCAGTTGCCGGCATCGTAGTTGTAACTGATCCGCTTGGGCGCAGCATGAATCAAGACACACCAGGTAAATTATCTAAGCTCTTGGCGCAAACCAAGAAGCTGCAAGATACCGGCAATTTGGCCGCTGCGGAAAACGCATTGCGGAAGGCCTTAGAAGCTTCTCCTGATTCCATCGAGGTGCTGCAGGCTGCGGCCCGTTTTTACTCCTGCGAGGTTAAGGATCCGGCAAAAGCGGCACAGTATGCCTCTGCTTGCCGCGAGCGCTCGGCGCAGATCATTGCCGAAATGGATGAAATTCTGGGTCGCAGGAGGCCCCCCGCAGCCCGCCACATTGGCGGCATCATTGGTCCATACTGATCATCTCGGATCGAGATTCCATGACTGAGAGACTGTATTACCACGATTCCTTCCTGCACGAATTCCCCGCAACCGTGGTCGAGGTGTTGTCGGGGGATCGCCCCGCCATCGTGCTTGATCGCACCGCGTTTTATCCCACCAGCGGCGGCCAGCTGTCTGATACAGGAACGCTGTTCACAGACAAGGGATCCGCCCGCGTTGCCGAGGTTGCGGACGACGAGGGCGGGCGCATTCTGCACTTCATCGAGGGCGATACGGTGGCCATGGGCACTGCCGTACGCGGTGCAATTGACGTTCCGCGCCGCCGCGATCATATGCAGCAGCACTCCGGACAGCATGTCCTGTCGGCGGCGTTCATTCAGCTCTTCGGGTATGAAACGGTTTCCTTCCACATGGGCGACGAATTCTGCTCGATTGATCTCGCTGCCGGCACCCTGGACGCGCAACAGATCGCCCAGGCAGAGAAACTGGCGAACGACGTAGTTCTCGAGGACCGTCCAGTCGACATTCGCTTTGTCAGCCGGGACGAGGCCCAGAGCCTTGGGCTTCGCAAAATTCCGCCCGCAGAACGCGATCAGCTGCGGCTGATTGACGTCCGCAACTTTGATCTGACCGCTTGCGGGGGAACGCACGTGGCCCGGACAGGCCAGATCGGCGCCATCCTGCTGCGCAAAACCGAGAAGGTGAAGCCGGGCTGGCGCGTGGAGTTCGTTTGCGGCAACCGCGCCGTTGCAACCGCGCGCCGCGACTTTACGGCTTTAACCGAAGCGGCCGCGCTCCTATCCGGTCATATCTGGGAATTGCCGCCGCAGATACGCAAGCTGCAGGAAACGGGGAAGGCGTCGCGGAAGTCGGTGGCTGACTTGCAGGAAGAACTGGCGTCCTACCACGCGAATCAGTTGCTCGCGGAGACGCCGGAGCGCAACGGCCGCAAGATGATGGTACGAATCTTTCCCGACCGCGATCTGGATTACGTGAAGCTATTGGCACAGAGAGCCGTGCGGCAGGGGACTGCGATCTGCTTCTTTGCTTCCACGGCGGCGGCCCCGGCAATTGTTTTCGCTCAATCCGCGGGGCAGCCGCACAACATGGGCGCGCTTATGAAAGAAGCGTTAGCCGCGCTCGGCGGCCGCGGCGGCGGCAGCAAAGATATGGCCCAGGGCGGCCCGGAACGGGTGGAGGCTCTGGAATCCGTGCTGAAAGGCCTGGCTGCACGAGCCGGCGACTAATCTGCAGCGAGCCCATTCGGCAGCGGCGGTGAGTTTTCACGTGCTTTACTTTGATCCATGTTTGTCACGATGGCCCGAACTCGTTTGCCACCCGCGGGTCGTGTCCTAGACTACAGCCTTGCCGCATTTTGCCGCGTCTTTTCACCTGTTGGTGATAGAGTCTTGAGTAAGCTCGTGTAGCCGTCTACGTCGGGGATGACAACAGATTCTGCGCCCCACGTACCGCAGGCGACGCACGGCGGGCGACGCACGACGTGCGACGAACGACGTAGTTCCCATGGAACAGCACCTTAGTCTGATTCTCATCAATCTGATGGTCAAGCTGGGCCTGGCCGCCGCTATTGCCGCGGCCCTGGTGCGTTCGGTAGAGTTCAAGTCTCTGCTGTTCCGGGAAGAGCGTTCCCCCCGTGACCGGATTTATCTGGTTTTGTGGCTGGTCATTTCAGCATGGATCGGGAAGTCGCTGGCGACCGGCGTCTGGATCCGTTTCGACACCGCCACTCCCACCTTCACCGGCGATCTGACGTTTGAAACCACGCTCCTGTTGGGCGCTATAGCCGGACGCTTCGCCGGCGCCAGCGGCGGGGCTTTGCTCGCGTTACCCTCTCTATGGAACGGTGCGTGGCCTCAGTTTGTGATGAACATCGTTGTTGGCCTGGTCGGCGGGCAGTTGCGCCAGCTCAGTCCCAGTCACGAGGAAGTGTGGAAATTTTCCCCCTTCAATTACCTGAGCGTTCCGCGATGGATCAAGCGCAGCGAGCAGCGCCCGAGCCTTTCCGATTGGCAAATGATGTTTCTGGTGACCATCCTGGTCTTGCGCTTTCTAGTGAACCAGGCGGCGCGTCTCTCGCCCACCGTGCCCTATTTCCCCCATCCCCGCTGGGTGGATGCCCTGGCTTATGCCACGTCCGTGACCGTGATCGTCATCGAGCTGAAAATCTGGAATGGCGTTCGGCTGCAGATCAAGCTGGAAGAGCAGGAGAGACTATTGCTGCAGGCGCGCATGGCGGCGCTGCAGAACCAGATCAATCCGCATTTTTTGTTCAATACGCTGAACTCCGTCTCTTCCCTGGTGCGCATCGATCCGGATACCGCGCGCGAACTGATCATCAAGCTGGCAACCATTCTTCGGCGGCTGCTGCACAGCAGCGATGCCTTCGTTCCCCTGCAGGAGGAAATCGACTTCATCGACAATTATCTTGACATCGAAGTCGTCCGCTTTGGCCGGGACAAGCTGCGCGTGGTGAAGGAACTGGATCCAGCATCGCTGGACGTGATGGTACCCAGCATGCTGCTGCAGCCGCTGGTGGAGAACTCCATCAAGCATGGGCTGTCGTCAAAAATCGATGGCGGCAGTATTTATTTGCGCAGCCAGCTCTCCGATACGCACCTCACCATTGAAGTGGAAGACGATGGCGTGGGCATGGCGTCGGTGCAGCTCCTGGAACGGCCAACCGGACTAGGCCAGGGCGGCATCGGCATGGCCAACGTGGCAGAAAGATTGAAGGTGCTCTACGGCGATACCGCGCGCATGGTGATCGATAGCCGGAATGGAACGGGCACGCTGGTGCGCATGAAACTGCCGGTTCTCCCCGGCGATGCGGTTTTTCCGGTCCTTCAGGAAGACCGCTCGAGCACGCGGCGGTAGAAGTCTTCGTATTGCGGAATGATTTTCTTGGCGGAAAATCGTCCGGCAGCGGCGCCGCGGCAATCTTTTCCCATCTGCCGCAGGCGCGGTTCGTCGTTCAGAATCTCGATGGCATAGTTGGCCATGGCATCCACATCGCCGACTTCGGCGAGAAATCCAGTCTTGCCGTGCTCGATGACTTCCGGCACTCCACCCACCCGAGTGGCAACCGGGACGACCTCCGAGGCCATAGCTTCGAGCGCTGCCAGGCCGAAGGATTCGAGCTGGCTGGGAAGCAGCAGCACATCGGCGATGGCCAGCTTCTCGCCGATTTGCTCCTGCTTGCCGAGAAAAATCACGTCATGGTGAATGCCCTTTTGCACCGCCAGCCATTCCGCCGGTGAGCGCTCCGGGCCATCGCCCATCAGCAGAAGCTTGGCAGGAACCTTCTTGCGCACGCGATCGAAAATCTCGATCACGTCGGTGACCCGTTTCACCGGGCGGAAATTGGACACGTGCACCAGGATGCGCTCGCCATTCGGCGCATACTCGGCGCGGCGCTCGCCAAGATCTTTGTCGCGGCAATAAAGCTCGCAATTCACAAAGTTGTAAATAACTTTAATGTTGTTCTTGATGCCGAACTCGCGCAGCGTGCGCTCGCGCAAGTATTGCGAAATGGCAGTGACGCCGTCGCTTTGCTCAATGGAGAAGCGCGTCACTGGAAGATAGGAGCGGTCCTGACCCACCAGCGTGATGTCGGTCCCATGCAGCGTGGTGACGAACGGCAGCTTGCGATGCTTCGGTCCCCAGGCGAGCATTTGCCGCGCGAGCATGGCGCTGACCGAGTGCGGGATGGCGTAATGCACATGCAGCAGGTCGAGATCGTAAAGCTCCGAAACCTCGGCCATGCGCGTGGCCAGCGCCAGATCATAAGGAGGATATTCGAACAGCGGATAGCGCGAGACTTCCACCTCGTGATAATGGATGTTGGGCTCAGAGCGGTTCAGGCGAATGGGCTGCGCGTACGAGATGAAATGGACTTCGTGGCCGCGCTGGGCCAGTTCCAGGCCGAGTTCGGTGGCCACTACGCCGCTCCCGCCGTAGGTGGGATAACAGGTAATGCCGATTTTCAGCCTGCGGTCGTCTGCCATGGTGAATTCGATGGCTGGAGCCTGGAGTAGATTCAGATTTTAGCTGCAAAAAACGTCGTCGGTCGCGTTGGCTGTCAGTTGTGGTCAGGACTGAGGGCCGCGCCGTACGTCGTTCGTCGCACGTCGTCCGCTGGATCACGACGGTCGAAACGCGGTCGGAGATTGGCGCAGTTCGTTTGCGAGATTTTGACCGACGACCGACGACTGTGAGCCGAGACCGTTCTCAGTTGCCTTGCCCGCCAGCGGCGGCGGCGAAGCCCTGGTCGATTTTGTCGAGATAGGCCTGAAGTTTCTGCTGGATGGAGACTTCGAGGGCGGTGAATTCCAGGCCCATGCCGACTCCGGGATCGCTGGCGCGCACCATAGCTTTGGTGCTGATCTTTTCGGAGTCGATCCAAAAGGTCACGATCACTTCGGTGCCGATCTGCAGCGGCACCAGGCTCTCCACGTAGCAGCCGCGGCCGCCGATATCGGTGGCGGTGCACTGCATGTGCGAACGGTGATTGTCGCGGAAGCTGATGGTGATGGGGAAATTGACCCGGTGGCGCACATAGCGGCGCTTATCGCCCGGGCGTGCGCTTTCCGTGCCCCGCGGCGAAAGGTTGCTGGCGGCTCGGGTTTCGGCGGTCAAATCTTGCCAGGGAGCGATTTGCCCCTGCAGGATGCGGACCCCGGCTTCGAATGCCTTGGTCACACCCACGGGTTTCACCCACTTTATCTGGAACCGCGCTTTCCTCTCGCCATATTGGATGCCCACGATTTCTTCGGTTTTGAGCGGGTGTGCCAAGCGGCTCAGCAATGCGCCTTCGCTGCTTAAGTTCGAGGCCGTGGCATTCTGGAAAAAAGGCTTGCCGTCTGCGTCCATGCCCCAGACGCGGACCGGAATTTCCGTTGGCAGGCGAGTTTCGGGCCTTTTCTCCATCAGAGTGGCCTAATCATATCGTCAATGGTACATAGAACGTTACAGCCGAAGGTGATAGCACTTCCGGGGCGGGCCACGCCTTAGAACGCCGTAGAAGAACCGACCCGAACTAGAGTTCACGGTAGGAAATCAGTTGAATCGACTCGCGCCGAAGCAGGTCTTTGACGGCAGGATTGGTCAGAATTTCCAACTCCTTTTCCCGGGATTCGCGGAGCCGTGTCTTGACCTTATCCAGGTCGGGGTCGTGGTAGCCGGGATGGCTGACGAACTCCCAAGTGCCGTCGGGCAGGTTTTCGATTAAAGCCTGGAAGGTTTCCCGGGTGAGTCCACCGGTGGCGGCGATGCCGATGCAGCCGTCGGGCGTGACCACGCCGGCATCCGCCAGGGCTGCGTGGAAACTCGCCCGAAACCGGCTCAGCAATCGTAATTGAAACTGCCTTTTCCAGTGGTGCAGGGAGGTAAACACAAGCGGCTCAAAAGGATTGCGGATGGCGCGAATGCCGCAATTCTTTGCCGCCCGCAGCATTCCCCGCAGCACCACCGGAAACATGTGGGTGTGCTTGTGCGAATCCAGATGGGAGACCGCAATACCGGCTTTTTGCAGTTTCTGGATCTGCGCCATAGCTTCCGCCTCGATCTGCCCGGGATCCAGTTTGCCCGCCAGCGCCAGGCAGGCAAAGTTCAGCAGCTTTTCCCGGAAATGACCATCGGAAGCGCCTATCAGGCTGGGAATTTGGGCGGCGCTGGCGGCTGGTGTGCCATCGACCAACACCAGATGGCAGCCGACGCTCAGGCCGGGCGCCTGTCTCGCCAGGGCGGCCGCATCTTCGAATCGCTGGCCGCAAGCCATGACTGTGGTCGAACTGACCACCCCGTTTAGGTGCCCTTCCACAATGGCGCGGTTTACGCCTGCGGTGAGGCCGAAGTCGTCCGCATTGATGATGAGGCGGCGCACGCAGCGAGTTTAGCAGGACGGGCGTGACGGCGAGCACAGTTACCGAAGTGTGTACCGGACCTAAGTCTGTGAAATCACGTGAATAAAGGTGGATAAAGCAGTCACTTAGGGATTTTCAGGGGCGGCTTTGTGATGGGCGTCACAGCGATTGTGGTTTGTAGTCACAGACCTGCGCTTCTTCCCAATGCGAAACTCGCGCAGACTCCAGTCCCAGACTGGGATTGAGGTCGACCGACTCGCCGGACTTAAGGAGGGCTCCTTACCTCCTTCGGCTTGCGAGCATGCGGTACAGCAAGACAGGTCGCCAGGTTTGCGGTGCATGGGCAGGCGAATCCCCCATGAAGGAGATCAGACGCCCTATGAAAGCTCGACCAGGCCTCACAGCCAGAGCAGTTCCAAGCTTCATTCTTCTCGCTTCATTTCTATGTCTTCATACAGACGGAGTGTTCGCTCAGAAGGTGCCGGGAGCTACCCAGGGCCCGTCGGTGGCCCCGTCGTTCATCCTGGGCAACGAGAATGACTATGCCGGCATTGACCGCTGCCGCGCCTGCCATAAGCCCGAATACCGGGAATATGAAAAAACTGCGCATTCGAAAGTGGCGGTTCCCGGCAAGAGCTACATTTCGGGTTGTGAAGTTTGCCACGGGCCCGGCAAGGCTCACTCGGACGCGATCGAGGCGGCTGAAGGCGACGAAGGCAAGACCCAGCGCGCCCTGTCCGAGCACCCCATCTTCTCGTTCAAGGTCAACGAGAAGATCACCGAGGCTTTGAAGCAGTTCCCCATCTTCCATTTCCGCTCGAATTCCAAGGAGAACGCCGCGCGCTGCCTGTTCTGCCACGTCAGCAGCAAGCAGCAGGAGTACTTTGAACATTCCACCCATGTGGCGCACGGGATGTCCTGCGATCAGTGCCACACCTCGCACCTGGTGGCGGAAGTCAAAGACCAGAGCAAGGGGCCGCTATCTTCTCCGCAAGCGCACTTCTATGAAGTTCCGCAGCTGCCGGATGAGGTTCGGTGGCTGCACGGCAGTCTCCTGAAAGAATCCGAGCCGAAGCTTTGTTTTGGCTGCCATGGCACAGTGCAGGCGGAGTTTTCGATGCCAGTACATCACCGGGTTCCGGAAGGACTGGTGAAGTGCACGGACTGCCATACCCCGCACGGATCCCTCAATCGCGCCAGCCTGACGCGGCCGAAGTTCCAAAGTTGCGTGAATTGCCACCAGGAAAAGCGCGGGCCTTACGTCTACGAGCATGCTTCCGTACGGGTGGAAGGCTGCGCCACCTGCCACACCCCGCACGGCAGCACCAACCGGATGTTGCTGGTACGGCGGGAAGGGCGGCAGTTGTGCCTGCAGTGCCACATCAATGCACCCGGAAAAATCGGCGTTCCGCACAGCCGGTTTGGTTTCCAGACCGCGGGCGAATGCACGCGTTGCCACGTGCAGATACACGGATCGAATTTCGATCCCAATTTTTTGAGATGAGGACCAGAGACGGAGGCCTATGAACCGCAATTCTTATCTTCTAATTCTCCTCGCCAGTCTTTTGGTGCTGCCGTTCCCGTTGTTTGCGCAAGGCACTTACGAGGCGCCGCCGATCAGCTTCGGCAACTTCAATACGCAGGGTTCGGCAAGCATGGGCTATCGTTTCACTGACGTGAGTGGCTACCGGCCGATGTATATGAGCATGATGAACCTGCGCTCGGGGCCGCGGCTGATGGACTTCAGCCTGCTGGGCTCGGCCAAGGAAGGCGCGAATACCTTTGCCGACAACTATTCGCTGACCGCCAGCGGCCTGGGCGGAGATCCTTTTCCAACCGCTCAGGTGACGGTGAGCAAGCACAAACTATTCGATTTTCGCGCCAGCTGGCGGCAGGCGTACTACTTCTGGAATCAAAATGACACCGCCATTCTCCCCATAACCACGGTGGCGGCCGGGCTCTCCAAAGGGCTCACCGATAACCACAACTGGGATACGGTGCGAAAGTTCGGCTCGGCAGATCTCACTCTGCACGCGACCGATCATCTGCGCCTCAATGTGGACTACTATCGCACAACCGAAAGCGGCACGACCTTCACCACAGCGTCGCCTGATTTTTTGACCTCACCCAGTTACTGGGGCAGCTACGCGCGTGCGAACCCGTTTTATCTGTTTGCGCCGATCAATGATGAAACCAATCGCCTCACCGGCGGCGTGGACTACACCTACCATTCCTGGTCGCTGCACTACGTTGCCGGTTACCAGGCGACATCGGTGAATCAAACTCTCAACAACATTTCCTCCGCGCAACTGAGCATTGATCCCGCAAAGACTTCAACCCTGGAACCGCTGTCGAGCTTCACCTGGTCAAACTTCCGGCACCTGAGCACTCCGGTGAGCGAGTTTTCATTCCTGGGCAAGCCGCTCAAACGTTTGGAGTGGCGAGGCAGCTATTTCTTTTACCGGTACAGAGGGCCGGCGAGCTTCGATCAATCCTTCAGCGGAACCGGGCCCACCGCCACCAGCGGCGTGCTGGCGCCGTTCTCGGTGAGCCAGTCCGGGCGCGATACGCTTACCGAACCCGACCACATCCTCAGCCAAGGTTTCACCTACGATGTGACTGACTGGTGGAGCCTCAGCGCGGATTACCGTTATTCGCACCTGACCAGCACCGGGATTGGAAGCTTCAGCAGCCTGTTTAACGGCACTACGCCAGCCGCGGGAGCTACCAATATCGAATGGCATAACAACCTCAGCGATGTGAATGTGCAGATGGACTTCACGCCCATAGGAACCCTGATCCTGCGTCCGGGAGTGCGTTTCACGCGGCTGAACGTTGAGGCGATCGATGGCGGGACCATCGATGCGAATGTGACCCGCACCATCAATACGGTGCGTCCAGAACTCAGCTTTGGATACGACCCGAGCAAAAAATTCAGCTTTCGCGGGGATATACACAGCTTGAATGACGGCAGCCCATACACCGCGATGAATCCGCACACGGAAGCCGGCGGACACGGGGTGGTCCAGTTCCGCCCCTTCGCCAGACTCTCCATCGACAACGACCTGAATGTCAGCAATGGGAAGTTCCTCACTACGCGTTTTGAGAACCATGTTCGCGCCAACACCACCACGGCATCGTACGCGCTGAACGAGCGCTTCTCGATCTTTGCCGGATTTACGTATGAGAGCCTGTTCGCGCAGGGATACGTCCTATATATCCGGGGTACGGCTCCGTTGAATGACTTCCTGCATGATCAGGAGATCAACCGCGTGTGGCAGGGCGGAATCGATGCCAAGCCGACGCGACGGCTGGGAGTCCGCTTCAGCGGCAACTTCGACAGTTCAAGCGGAGTCGGGCGCATCAGTGGCGAACCACCCGCCTACGGACCGGTCCGGTGGCCGCTGGCTACGGGAACCCTATACTACAACTTCCCCCAAATCGGGCGGCTTTCCCTCGACTTACAACGGACGTATTATGTCCAGCAAATTGTGACCGGGAATAACTTTGCCGCGAACCTGCTGACCATCCGCTGGAGCCGGGATTTTTAAGTGTGCCGCAAGCGGGTACGGAACTGAATCATGGAGGAGATCGAATGATGAACGCTGCAAAAGCCTTGCCCAACCGCAACCTGGTGGTTGTGTCTTTATTCGTACTTGTCATGGGATTTATGGTTCCGGCTGTGCTACAGGCTCAGAGTGCCGAAGACAATTACAACAAGAAATGCGCGGTCTGCCACGCCAAAGACGGCTCCGGGAATACAGCAAAAGGCAAGAAGGTGCACGTCAAAGACGTTCACGCCAACATGAAGGACTCGGAAGCCGACATGATGAAGGCGGTAACCGACGGCAAAGGGGATGAC
The DNA here is from genome assembly GCA_036376415.1 of Terriglobales bacterium. Classification (GTDB taxonomy): domain Bacteria; phylum Acidobacteriota; class Terriglobia; order Terriglobales; family Acidobacteriaceae; genus Gp1-AA145. The sequence goes on along the minus strand of DASVAJ010000101.1, from coordinate 41,850 downwards.
ATGGATTCTTATAAAAAGGAATTCACCCCTGAGCAAATCAAGGCCTTGGTGGATTATTACCGCAGCCTTGGCAAGAAGTAAGCCAGATTTCCGGAAATGCGACGATGGCGCCTACAGTTCTGGAAGTTTTATTCATCGGAATCGTGGTTGTGCTGGCGGGGTTGATTGCGGCTCGCGCCGAACTGACGCGCGTGCGGGGCGGCAAAATTCTTGCCTTCCTGACGCTTTTCATTTTGCCGGTGCTGGCCGTAAGCTTGGGCTTTTCCGAGCACATGCAGCGGGCGGAAAGCACGCAATTCTGCCTCTCCTGCCACGTGATGAACGATTTCGGGCGCAGCCTGCACGTCGACGACCCCAGTTACATTCCGGCGAAACACTTCCAGAACAATCTGGTTCCGCGGGACCACGCCTGTTATACCTGTCACACGGATTACACGATGTTTGGGCCGGTGCACGCGAAGTTCCGCGGCCTGCGCCACATTTACGTCCAGTATTTTGGAAAGACTCCGGCCCCCGCGGAAATCAAGCTGTACACGCCATTCAACAATCGCGAATGCCTACATTGCCATGCCGGCATGCGGGCCTACGAAGAAGAGCCCAAGCACAACAAAACCCCCGACATGATGAGCAAACTCAATTCCAACCGGGTCTCCTGCATGACCAGCAAATGCCATGACACCGTGCACGACGTCGGCACGCTGGAAACGGCGACCTTCTGGAAAGGAGGGCAGTAGCATGGCAAACGGCTTATTGCTGCCTCGGCCTGTTCTCGAGCGGCGGCTTCGCATGGCATCGATTCTCGTCTGCCTGGGCCTGGGAGTTTTGTTGCTAAGCCTGATTCGGGTTCATCCGCTCGCGTTCATGGCATTCATTCTGATCGGCTGCCCGCTTGTGCTTGCCGGCATTCTGCTATTTTTGTACTCCATCGTTTCCCACGAGCCCGCGGTTGAGCAGCGCGCGGCGCAAAAGACCGCATCCTCAAACTGAAGGGGCAACCCGGCGGTTCCTATCTGCGCCGGATCTGCGCATCTGTTTTCTAATCAGGGCAATACACGAAGAGCAACATCCCGTTTATCATGGTGTTCATTGATGTAGGCACGAAAATATCGGTTTGAGGATAAATATGAAATTGAGACTCATGGCTGCTCTATTTCTGATGGTTGCCCTGACCGGCTTCGCCGTCGCGGACGATGCGGCGGGAAAGAACGTGTTCAGCACCAAGTGCGCGATTTGCCATGGAGCCAATGGCGACGGCAAAACCCCCATCGGCAAGACCTTAAATATTCCCGACTTTCACTCAGCCCAGGCGCAAAAGATAACCGAGGCCGATATGAAGGCGATCGTCACCAACGGCAAGAATAAAATGCCGGCGTTCAAGGGGAAGTTGACGGATGCTCAGATCGACCAGGTGGTCGATTATGTTCGCCATATGAAGTAAATCAGTCGAGCGGATTGAGCTGGAGATGTGCTCGATCCGCTCTTTTACTTCTCCTCGTTTGTAACTTCCGATTGCACCGATTTCCGCTGCAAGAAATTCCTGCTGTCGATCCCCAGCCGAGAAGAGCCGATGTGTCCGCCAAGGCAGCAGGGCGGCAATTGAATTAGTTGGCGCCGCCGCGCACGATGCGCAACGCTTCGCTGACGCCTACTTCCTGCGCCTCAGGCTTCTCGGAAGCGGAATGGCCCACCTCTGTGGCGTCGGCCTCGCCGGGCGCCAGGAACAGATTGGTCTCCACACCGTGCTGCTTGGTGTAGAGCTCGTGGTAGCGCCCGTGCGCGGCGTAAAGTTCCTCGTGCGTGCCGCGCTCGACGATGCGCCCTTGTTCGATCACCAGAATTTGATCGGCTCGGCGGATGGTTGAGAGGCGATGCGCGATCACAAACGTGGTACGGCCCTGCATTAAGTACGAGAGCCCTTCCTGGATCATCTGCTCGGACTCGGAGTCGAGGCTCGAAGTGGCTTCATCGAGGATGAGGATCCGCGGCTCGGCGAGAATCGCGCGGGCGATGGAGATTCGCTGGCGCTGGCCGCCCGAAAGCTTCACCCCGCGCTCGCCGACAACGGTGTCGTACTTGTCCGCGAAGCTTTCCGCAAATTCGTCGACCCGCGCGATACGGCAGGCGCGCAAAATGGCCTCTTGGGCCGCGTCCGGGCGAGAAAACGCCACGTTTTCGCGAATGGTTCCGTCGAACAGGAACGATTCCTGCAGCACGACGCCCAGCTGAGTGCGGTAGGAATCGAGCCGCACGGTGCTGAGGTCCACGCCGTCGACCAAAACCCGGCCTTGCACGGGTGTATAGAAAGAAGAGATGAGCCCGATGATGGTGCTCTTGCCGGATCCGGAGGAGCCGACCAGCGCGGTCACCGTTCCGGGCGAGGCGTGGAAGGAGATGTCATTCAACACGGTGCGCGCGCCATCGTAGCTGAAGCTGACGTGCTCGAAATCAATGTTGCCGTCAATGGAAGGAAGCACAAGCGTGCGCCTGGGGTCTTTATCTTCCGCCGCTTCTTTTAGGATTTCATGGCTGCGCTCGAGGCCGGCCATCGCTTCGGTCAGCTGAGTGCCGATCTGAACGACTTGCATGACGGGCGCGATCAGGAATCCCATGAAGAGGGTGTAAGTGAAAAAGCCGCCGATGGTCATGGCGCCGGCAAGGATTTGCTGCGCGCCAACATACATGATTACCGCACCCACCACGCCCAGCAGCACGCTGGCGGAAAGCCCCATCACGGAAGTTGCTGTAAGGGTCCGCATCACATTGTCCAGCAGGCGCATGACTCCGCCGGAGAAGACCCTGTCTTCACGCAGCTCTGCGTGATAGCCCTTGACCACGCGCACACCACCCAGCGACTCGGCCAGTCGCCCGGTGACCTCGGCATTGATTTTGCCCCGTTCACGAAAGATCGGACGAATAGTCTGGAAGGCTTTTTTCAGCGCCAATCCGAAACAGAGCAAGAAGCCTGCCGCCAGCATGGTCATCAGCGCGCTGATGCGGAACAACACGACCAGCGCGATCGCCGCGGTGAGCAGGCCGCCTACCAGATCGACCAGGCCGGTGCCAATCAGGTTCCGCACGCCTTCCACGTCGCTCATAATGCGTGAGACCAGCACTCCGCTCTTCGTCGAATCATGAAAAGAGACCGACAGGCGCCCCACGTGGGCCTGCACCTTCTGCCGAAGCTCGGCAATCAGGCGCTGCGCCGCTTTGGAAAGCAGCTGCGTGAGCGAGAACGATGTAATGCCCTGAATGATGGTAGCCACGAGAACCGCGAGCACGAGCGGCTTGAGCAATTGAATATGGCGCTTGATGACGACGCTGTCGATGAGGAATCGCGTCGAGTAGGGAAGCACCAGGGCGGCGACTCGGTTGACGGCCATCAAGACGAAACCGAGGGCCAGGATTCCGCGCCTTGGTCGCACCAGTTCCCAGACCAGCGGCATCACGGAACGAAGCTTCTGCCGGGGGGAGCGCGTATCTGGCGCTTTGGGCGGAGCGGGCATTTTCTGATTAGATCATCTCAGCCCCGAATACGGTTCATTGGCCGCCTTTTGCTGGGGGCGAAATTCAGCTACGCTATCCAGAGCAGGACCAGGGATGATGCTGACAGACGTCCATGATTAACTCAAGGCCAACCGCGGCCAGACCGTCGCCGGGACGGCTTGTTCGCCCCGGCTTTATCGCTGTATTGGCATTTTCCGCTATTGCGGTTCATGCGTCGGCGCAGGCTTCATCCAATCCCGCCCAGCCGCTAACGCATGCTGACCAGGTTCGGCGGCTCTCGCCCGAACAGGCGGCGCAAGCGCTTCCAGTGAAAATTCGAGGCGTGATCACCGCCGATTTTCCCGCACCTGATTTTTTCATTCAGGACTCGACCGCCGGGATTTACGTCGAGGGGAGCCGCTCGCGGTCTTTGCAACACCATCTTGGAGACCTCGTGGAGGTTGAGGGCGTCACCGGGCCCGGCAAATTTGCGCCCGTCATTCGGGAACAAAGCTCGCGGGTGATCGGAAGAGGAACACTCCCGGCCGGGAAGCTTTATTCCTTCAATGAGCTGGCGGACGGACGGATGGACAGCCAGTGGGTCCAGGTGCGCGGTATTGTGCGTTCCGTGAACATTGACCGGACATCCTGGCGCGAGACTGCCCTGGCCATGCGAGTTGCCTCCGGCAACGGTGAGTTTGCCGTGCGCGTGCCGGTTACGCATGACGAGGACTTCTCGTCATGGGTCGATCGCGAAATTCTGATCGAAGGCGTGTGCGGCAGCCTCTTCACCGCGCGGCGGCAACTCAGCGGCATTCTGTTTTATGTTCCGCGGCTTAGCTTTCTGCACATCGAGACGCCCGCGGAAGAGACCTCATTTTCGGCGTTGCTGCAATTCTCGCCCGGCCAGGGGCGCCGGCGGGTGCGGGTGCGCGGCGTGGTTGCGTATCAGCAACCCGGAAGCGCGTTGTTCCTGGAGTCTCAGGGCGCCGGTTTGCGCGTTCTCACCCAGCAGGATACGCGGGTCGAGCCGGGTGATGTGGTCGAGGTTTTTGGGTTTCCCGCGGTGGGCGAATCCGCGCCCATTCTCTCTGACGCGTTATTTCATCGCGTGGACCACGCCGCGCCTCCCGTTCCAGTGAAGCTGCGGCTGGAGCTGCCTTGGGAGCAGTACGACGGCGCGTTAGTCACGACCGATGCCATCCTGCTGGACCGGCAAAGCCAAAACGGCGGACTGCGGCTCATGCTGCGCTCGGAAAGCTACTTGTTTGAAGCGGACGCGACGTCCAGCGCGTTGATGGACCGCGTAGTTTCCATTCCGCTCAACAGCGAGCTGCGGGTTGCCGGAGTGTGCCTTGTGCGCAGCGGAGGGTTGTGGTCCACGCCACAATCGCTGCGCCTGTTATTGCGTTCCAGCGACGATGTGACTGTCCTGCGCGCGCCGTCGTGGTGGAACTTCCGGCACGCGATGTGGATGTTGGGAGCCAGCCTCGGTGTGCTGCTGATCGTGCTCGCATGGGTTGCTGTTCTGGGCCAGCGTTTGCGGGAACAGATGGCGCTGGTACGGCAAAAACTGCGCAGCGGCGCTGTGCTCGAGGAACGCAATCGCATTGCGCGCGAGCTGCACGACACCCTCGAGCAGGAACTGGCTGGAATCACCATGCAGCTGGACTTGGCATCCGATTGTTTTGAGAAGGTGCCACGGGTAGCGCAGCAGGCGGTTGAGAATGCGCGTCGCATGAGCCGGCACAGCATGCTGGAGGCACGCCGGTCGGTGTGGGACCTTCGTTGCCATCTGCTGGAATGCGGAGATCTTGTCTCGGCGCTCACCGAGATTATCAAGCCGCTGGCGCCGGCGGATCGAGCGGTGATCCACTTGAAGACGTGTGGCAGCCCGGTACGGCTGCCCTCGGCCATCGAAATGAACCTGCTGAGGATCGGCCAGGAAGCCGTATCCAATGCCATCAAGCACGGCGAGTGCACCCAGGTCACGGTGGAACTCGGGTATGCGCCCGCAAGTGTACGCTTGTCGGTGAGCGACAACGGCCGCGGTTTTGTTCCTTCGCTTATGGTGGGACATTTCGGACTTCTGGACATGCGGGAGCGCGCGCAGTCCATGGGTTCTCAGCTGGAAATTGAAAGTGAGCCTGGCCAGGGAACAAAGCTCACCGTCGAAGTGGCCATCACTGCCAGGCCCCAAGCCAACGCGGAATCCAAAGCCAAAACCTATTCGGGTGGTTGAGGACACTTCATTGTGCGGACGGGCCCGTCAGCCTCTCTCAACGATTCAGCCACCAGCAAAGCTATACTTCTAAACGCAGTGACTTGTCCGCGGCGCTCGTTCGCGGGCGCTTAGCGAACATCTGGTTTGGAGGAAGGCTAATGTCTGGAAAGCTTCGTTTCCGATTTAGTATTTTTTCCGTTTTTGCGATAGCGATTCTTCTCCCGGCAAATTTTCTATACCTGGCTGCGCAGGAGCCTGCGCCTTCTTCGGCGGAGGTTGCGCAGCGCGTGGACAAGCTGCTCAAGCAACTCACGCTGGAGGAAAAGATTGACCTCATCGGCGGAGTCGATGATTTCTACATTCGCGCCAATGCAAAAATTGGCTTGCCGCGCCTGAAGATGGCGGATGGGCCCTTCGGGGTGCGCAATTACGGGCCGTCCACGACGTTTGGCGGTTTGGGCCTGGCCGCGACCTGGGATCCGGAGATGGCCCGGCGCATGGGAAGAGTCGTCGGGCAGGATGCGCGCGCCCGTGGCGTGCACTTCATGCTGGGGCCAGGCGTGAATATCTATCGCGCCCCGATGAATGGCAGGAACTTCGAGTACTTTGGCGAAGATCCGTTTCTGGCCTCACGCACGGCGGTCGGCTACATCGAGGGTATGCAGAGCGAAGGCGTGAGCGCGACCATCAAGCACTTTATGGGAAACAACCAGGAATACGACCGCCACAACATGGACTCCATCATCGACGAGCGCACCATGCGCGAGATCTACCTGCCGGTGTTTGAAGCCGCGGTGAAGGAAGCGCACGTGGGCGCCATCATGGACTCCTACAACCTGACCAACGGCCGGCACATGACCCAGAACGGATATCTCAACACGGACGTGGCCAAGCAGGAGTGGGGTTTCGATGGCATCATCATGTCGGATTGGGACGCAACCTATGACGGGGTGGCGGCGGCAAATGGCGGACTCGATCTGGAGATGCCGTCGGGCAAGTTCATGAATCGCGCAACCTTGCTGCCGGCGGTGAAAGCGGGCAAGGTGAGCGAATCCACCATCGATGACAAGGTTCGGCGAATTCTCAGGAAAGCCGTTCAGTTTGGCTGGCTGGATCGCGACCAGACGGACTTGTCGATTCCGCTCATGAATCCCGAGGGCAAGCAGGTGGCGCTGGAGGCGGCACGGTCGGGCATGGTGCTGCTGAAGAACCAGGGCAATGTCCTGCCGCTGGATAAAACAAGAATCAAATCGATTGCCGTGATCGGGCCGGACGCATACCCGGGACAGCCGGTGGGCGGGGGAAGCGCCGGCGTGCAGCCTTTTGTCGCGATCAGCTATTTGCAGGGGCTGAGCGATTACTTGGGCAACAAAGCCAAGGTGTATTACCAGCGCGGCATTCCCACTCTGGCGGAGATGGCCGAGGCGACTCCGTTGAGCGTCGATGATGCCGGCCGCCAGGCTGGGGTTAAGGCGGAGTTTTTTAACAACCTGAATCTTGCCGGCAACCCGCTGGTGACCCGGACCGAACGCCACATCAATGGCGCGAACGCGTTTGGCCGAGGCGTCCCCGGAAGTAATTTATCGGCGCGCTGGACGGGATACTTCACGCCGAAGGCCGCGGGCGATCATACGGTGTTCATCCAGGGACCCGGCGAGGGTGGCAGCTATCGCCTCTTCATCGACGGCAAGAAGGTCATCGATCACTGGGGGAACCGCGCCCTGGCTCTGGTCGCCGAAGCGAATGTGCCGCTGAGTGCCGGCCCGCATAAAGTGGCGCTGGAGTACTCAGCTCGAGATCAGTGGGGAGGACCGAGTCTAACCCTTGGCATCGTCCGCCCGCAGGACATGATCGAGGCGGACGCGAAGCAACTCGCATCGCGCGCTGATGCGGTCGTGCTGGCAGTCGGTTTCGACCCGTCGAGTGAGAGCGAGGGCAGCGACCGCACATTTCAGCTGCCGCCGGTGCAGGACGAGTTGGTAAGCGAGATTGCGGATGCCAACAAAAACACGGTGGTCGCGATCACCTCCGGCGGCGGTATCGCGATGCCATGGATCGAGCGCGTTCCCGCGATCTTTGAATGCTGGTATGCGGGGCAGGAGGCCGGCACGGCGTTGGCGGAATTGCTTTTCGGCGATTACAGTCCATCGGGCAAGCTGCCGATCAGCATCGAGAAGCGCTGGCAAGACAATGCGGTGCACGATTCCTACTATCCGAAAGACGAAGAGAAAAAAGTCGAATACAAGGAAGGTGTCTTTCTCGGCTATCGCCATTTCGACAAAACCGGAATCAAGCCGCTGTTTCCGTTTGGCTTTGGACTCTCGTACACGACATTTGCCCTGAAGAATTTATCTGTTTCTCCAGGCACCGTTTCCGGCGATCAACCGGTCACGGTCAGCTTTGATGTGACCAACACCGGCAATCGGGCGGGGGCTGACGTCGCCGAAGTTTACGTTGGAGAAACGAACCCGCCGCTGCCCCGGCCCGTGAAGGAGCTGAAAGGCTTCAGCAAAATCACATTGAATCCGGGCGAAACCAGGCATGTTTCGGTCGAGTTGGACCGCCGCGCTTTCGCCTACTACAACACTCCAAAGCACGAATGGACGGCCGATGCGGGCGAGTTCAAGATATGGGTGGGCGATTCTGCGGAGCAGATCGAACTGAGTGGCAAGGTGACGCGGCAATAGCAGCGGCTTGGCTGTGAACCGCGATGGAAGAGATTTTCGATTCGGAACATTCGAGCGAAGGCCAAGCATCGCGCTTCGCTCGAATGACGGTTTGTTTGCCCCCCGGCTTTAGCTCTTGATCGTGCGGCTGGCCTCATCCCATACGACCGGTTTTTTGCGGAAATAGGATTCATTGGCCATGTGGCAAGCGATAGCGGCATGGTTGCCGAATACCGCATCCTCCACCACCGGCTTACGCGAGCGCACCGCATCGAAAAAATTCTGCAGATGGGGGCGCACATCGTCCCAATCGTGCCCGCGGTAACTGACGTCGTTGTAAATAGGTTCATGGCCAAGCACAGGATCGTGCTGCGCATGCCACTCTTTGAAATAGGCCTCGCGCAATTTTGCCGGGAACCCGAAGGCGTAATAGCTGGGCGCGGTGTCTTCGCCGGTTTGCGGGGAGTACTTCAGGTCATTTTGGCCGGCCTCGAGCAGGCCCTTGGGACCCATGAAGCGCGCCAGTTCCTGAGTTTCAGTTCCCAGGCCCAGGCGAACGTAGACCGGAATGCCGTGATAGTCGAAAAGTACCGTGTGCAGATCGGGCATATCGCGGCCATCTTTCCAGCGATAGATGCCGCCCAGAGCCGAGGCGGAGCGCGGCACCTCATTCCAGCCCAGGGTGACCAGCATGCCGCTGATCAGGTGCACCATGAGGTCGCCGGCCACGCCCGTGCCGTAAGCTCGCCAGCATCTCCAGCGCGCGAAGTGATATTTGTTGAAGGGAATTTTGGGGGCGTCGTTGAGCCAGGTGTTCCAATCCAGGGTTTCCGGAGAAAGATCGGGTGGCGGAGGGTACTCCCACGCGCCGGTGGGGTCGTTGCGGCCGAGCGTGAGTTCGACCATCTCGACGTCGCCGATGGCGCCGTCGTGGTACATCTCGTGCGCCTTGGCGCAAAGCGCGGAACTGACCCGTTGCGAGCCAATCTGAACGATGCGGTTGTTCTTCTGCGCTGCCTCGACCATGGCCAAGCCGTCCGCCACGGTATGCGACATGGGCTTCTCGCAGTAAATATCTTTGCCGGCATTGCAGGCGTCCACGACGACGCGCCGGTGCCAGTGGTCCGGAACCGCCGCGACGATGCAATCGATGTCCTTGCGGTCGAGCAGTTCCTGGTAATTTCGGGTGGTAGGAAGGCTGGGATTTGCGGTGATTTCTTTCGACAATGTATGCCGCCCATCGTACAGATCAGCGGCCGCAACGCACTCCACGTTGGGCAGCGTGATGGCGCCTCCCAACAGTCCCGAACCCTGCATGCCGATTCCAATCATGCCGAAACGGACGCGATCGCTAGGCGCAGCGGACTGAGCCATGGCTTTCGGCTCGAGAAAAATGGTCTTGGCTCCCACCAGCGCTCCCGTAGCGGTGACGCTGGTCTGGAGAAATTCTCTTCGCGAAATAGGCATTGTCCTCTCCTATGAGAACTTTTGATTTGTGTTGCTTAAACCCAATGCGGCTGAGCAGCGTTCATTGGCTCAGCATCTTCACGGCGACTTCTTTGAAGAGCACGACGTCCTGGTCGCTGTGATTTTGCAGGCCCATGTAGCCCTCGTTCGGGCGCGGCCCGCGCTGCGGCTCAAAGCTGAATTTCCTCTCAGGAACGGGATCCCCTTCGGTGTAGTCGGTCACTTTCGTCCCGTTTACAACGACGGTTGTGCGGGGGCCATTGAGGGTTATTTCCATCGTGTTCCACTCTGGCCCGGGCTTGCCGGGCCGCGCCATAGGCTCGGTCAGCGAATACAACGTGCCCGTTATGTGGTGTTCGTCCTCGCCCGCGGCTTCATTGTCAATCTGCACCTCGTAACCATAGTGGACCGGCATCCATTCTTCGCGGGGTTCGATGGGTATGCGAATAAACACTCCGGAATTGTCGTTGTGATCGCGCATTTTATAAACCACGCGGATCGTGCAGTCGCCCAGTTTGCCGCCCGTCCAATACAGCAGGCCCATGCCGCCGTGAGTTTCGATCAGGCCATTCTCAACTGTCATGAAGCCAGGGCCGACGTGCTTCCACCCGGTCAGATCTTTGCCGTCGAAAAGCTGTTTCCATTCTGCGGATTGGGCTTGCACCCTGGGAAGGAGCATTGTGGTACAGAATGCCGCGATAAACAAGGTTCGATTCAACATGGAATGACCATCCTGACTTTGCGCGCTCTCCTCGGCGGTGCCTGGCCATTGGAGTGCACCGACCAATTTACCAGCTTGTGAGCACTCCTTCAGGGTTTTTCTACAAAGAATTGCAGTCACGCTTACGGAGCTATGCACCACGTCGGCAGCGCAAGTGGCATCTGAAGTGCCGTACGATCGAAGGAACTGGTAATGAAAGCAAGTCTCCCCTGTTTGTTCCTGGCAGTTGCCAGCCTCTGTTGTTTCGGCCAACAAAGCAAAGAAAACCCGGTGGCGATGGAAAATTCGTCCTCTCTGGCCTCGTTGACTGCCGTGCGTCTGGTGAGAAGCGTGACGGAAGTGAACCTGGTATTCACGGTGACGCGGGGCAGGCACCTGGTCGACAACTTGAGGCCGGAGGACCTGGAGATTCGCGACAATGGCAGGCGGCCCGAGCGGGTTACCCATTTCGAGGCAAAAACGAATTTGCCCCTGCGGCTGGCATTGTTGATTGATAAGAGCGATTCCGTGCGCGCGCGATTCAAGTTCGAGCAGAACTCCGCTGCGGAATTCCTCAAACGAGTCTTGCGGCCGGGTGATTCGGCAATGGTGATCGGTTTCAATCAGCATGTGCAACTGGCGCAAGGGCCGAGCGCGGACCTGCGGCAGTTGTCACGCAGCATTAAGAAGCTCAAGCCCGGCGGGGACACGGCGGTCTTCGATGCCTTGTCGTTCGCGGCGCGCCGGCTCGCGGATATTAAAGATGAGGGGCCGGTGCGCAGAGTGATCGTGATCCTCAGTGATGGACAGGAAAACAGCAGCCGGCGAAGGCTGGCGAAAGCCACCAACGACGCATTGTATGCCGAGGCGGCCATCTTCTCCATCACCTCGTCCAATAAAGCGGCCTGCCAGAGCGACCCGGTTTGCCAGGAGGGCGATACGACTTTGCAGTCCTTGTCGGATTCAACCGGCGGGGAGTTCTTGCGAGCCGGCGAGGATAGTGATCTCTCAACGGCATTTAATAAGATTCGCGACGAATTGCGCAAGGAATACGCTGTCAGTTACAGTCCCGGTTTCGGCGCACCCGATGGCCTCTTTCACACGGTCACTATTTCCTCGCGAAAGGGTACACGTATCCATTGCCGGAAGGGCTACTACGCCAAGGAATCAGTTCCGCAGCCGTGAACGCGACCTGTCGCATCACGGACCGGCATCTATAACGTCGTTCCGGCGTACAATGGCGCGTGCCGCAGCGCAGGATCGAAGTTGTACTGGGTGACATCACCCGGCAGCCCGCAGACGCCATCGTTAATGCCGCAAACAGTTCATTGCTCGGCGGAGGCGGCGTGGATGGCGCAATTCATCGCGCCGCCGGTGCGGAGTTGCTCGCCGAATGTCGCCTTCTGGGTGGGTGCAAGACTGGTCATGCGAAGGCTACCAAAGGCTACAAGCTTCCTGCCAAGCATGTGATTCACACCGTCGGTCCGGTTTGGCGCGATGGCCAGCACGATGAAGACCGGCTGCTGGCATCGTGCTACCGCAATTCCCTGGAACTTGCCGAGACGCTGAACATCAAGAGCATCGCCTTTCCCGCGATCAGCACCGGCGTTTATGGCTTTCCCAAAGAGCGCGCTGCGCGCATCGCCCTTAAGGAAGTTATGGAGCACGATGGGCAAATTGAAACTGTCTTGTTCGTGTGCTTCGACGCGGAGACTGCCGCTATCTACCGCCGTCTGCTGGCCCAGAAGTCACCTGAGTAACCGTAACTGACTTCTATGTTCCCGCCATATACCTCAAGAGGACGCCTGCAGTAATTGACTCGAACCCCGCGCCCAACAAAGAAAAGGCGCAAGATCCGCGCATGTACACGTTCATCTACTTAGGACGAGAAGTGGTTGAGTCCTTCGCGGGGGAGCGTATGGGCAAAGTTACGAATTGGCCGGGCAGGACTGGAACCTGTTTGTGTCTGGCGATCGCATTCGTCGTGGGCGCGACGGTATTTACGAACGAGGCGGTTCATTCCGCAGGAACGGACGGGACGACCCGTGCGACCTATGTTCACGGAGTGCTTCGAGTGGCAATTGCGTATCGCGCGGCTCAGGCCGGGGCGGGCCGCCTGACCCTTGAAGTGCTGGATCCCGAGGACAACGTGCTTGGGCGAACCGAGCGCGGTGTTGAGGCGCGGGCTGGAAGCGGCGAATGGAGCGATGATCTTAAGACGGATAAGCCCATCGCGCTCGCAGACCTGGTCTGGCAACGGCTTCGCTATCGCTTCGAATACGATGACCATAAACCTGCCATCGAGGGCATCGCGTCCATCTCCACGATTCTGCGCACGCCCGTGGTGCACATCCTGGGCCAGCAGTCCTATTTAAGCGGCAGCGAGGCGGCTGTGCGGGTTATCGTGACTGACTCGCAGAACGAATCCATCTCTGGGCCGGCGACGGTCCGCGTGGAACTGCTTGCGGAAAAGGCAAAACCGCGCCTGCTGTTTGCGGGGAGGCTGAACCAGCGAGGTACAACGCGGCCGCAGCTGCGCTTTCCGGCTGGCCTGGTCGGAACCTGCGAACTGAAATATACGGTGGATACGGAGATCGGATCGACCGAGTTTACCCAGAGTGTGCGGCTCGAGAATAAGGCTTCCATTCTGCTTACGACCGAGAAGCCCATTTACCAGCCGGGCCAGACGATACACGTCCGCGCGCTCGCCCTTGATCGCGCCAATCATCTTGCGGTGGCGGACCGGAAACTCGTTTTCGAGGTGGAAGATTCCCGCGGCAACAAGGTCTTCAAGAAAGCCACGCTGACGGATAAATTCGGAGTTGCATCCGCGGAGTTTGCCCTTGCGGAGGAAGTGAATCTGGGCACCTATCATGCGCGCGCGTTGATGGGCGAAGGCGATGTGCCCATAAACACCGCGGAGCTGGCCCTCAATGTCGACAAATATGTTCTGCCGAAATTTAAGGTTGCAGTCGAATTCGATGGAGCTAACGGGAAACACGGCTATCGGCCCGGCGATCACGTCAAAGGAACAGTCCATGCAAATTACTTTTTTGGCAAACCCGTCGACCATGCCGAAATCGCGGTGAAAGCGTCAGGCATGGACGTCGCGGTGTTCGAGGCAGGTTCGGTGAAGGGCACAACCGATGGCAACGGCGATTATCACTTTGATTTGCGGCTGCCGAATTACTCTGCCGGACGTCCGTTGAGCCACGGCGCTGCGCGCCTGCTGCTGGAAGCGACGGTGAAGGATTCGGCCGGGCACTCGGAGACGCGCGGCGAGCCGATTACCATCAGCGAGTCGCCGATCGTGATCACGGCTGTTCCGGAAGGCGGCGAGCTGGTCCCGAACTTGGAGAATCAGGTTTTCGTTCTTACCTCCTATGCCGATGGAAGTCCCGCCAAAACCGATCTTGAGGTCTCATTCGCCAATGCAGAACAGCACGCTGCGACGGACGAGGGCGGGGTGGCGGTGGTGTCGATCAAGGCAGCAACCGGCGATCAGAAGATCGCGATTAAAGCTCGAGATCACGATGGCAACGTGGCGGCAGATTCTTTGTCGCTGCAAAGCCGCTCCGGAGAGGACCAGATTCTGTTGCGAACTGAAAAAGCGGTGTATCGCCCCGGAGACCGCATTCAGCTGAAAGTATTCTCGAGCAAAGAGCGCGGCACCGCGTACGTGGATGTTGTCAAAGAAGGCCAGACGATTCTTACCCGCGATGTGGATATCACGCATGGCCAGGCCGAGCTTGCGTTGACCGCAGCTCCCGACCTCGCCGGCGTCGTAGACTTCAACGCGTATCTTTTTGGCAGAAATGCGCAACCGGTCGGAGATCATCGGCTGGTCTTCGTTCAGCCTGCCGATGAATTAAAAATCCAAGCCACGGCGGATTCGCCGGTCTACAAACCGGGCGAGGATGCCCGCGTGTCATTCCGCGTGACCAATTCGCGAGGGGAAGGGGTCAATGCGGCGTTGGGGCTGCAGGTGGTGGACGAAGCCGTGTTTGCGCTGGCGGAAAAACAGCCGGGATTCGCCAAGGTATTTTTCTATCTCGAACAGGAGGTGATGAAGCCGCGCTACGAGATTCACTCGATCGGCATGCCCGAGGTGGTCGAGCCGGCGGAACAGTCGAAAATCGAACAAAAAGACAGGGCGGCCCGGGCACTCTTTTCCGCTACCGAGATGCTGAACCCGAACAAGTTCGAAACGGAGTTCGGGCGCACCCTGCCGATGACGAAATATCCGGAATACGCGACCCGGTATCAGCAGGCTTTCCGGGCGCGGGTGGACCGGCTGGCAGAACGGCTTACAGATTTTGAGAAGGGACATAACACAGACCTGATCAAGGCCTTTGCGAAGCTGAAGGAAGAGGGCGCGCCCGAGACACGGGATTCCTGGGGCAACGAGCTTCGCCTGGAACCGGTGACCTGGTTCCGCGATAAGCGGCATTACCTGGTGCGCAGTTCGGGTCCCGACCGGCAACTCTATTCTGCCGACGACATGGCCGCGTTCCTGGAAGCCCGGCCGGGCATGGTCGCAGGACCGCCAGATCCGAACCACATCAAAGTAGCGATTGAACACGACCGCGGAGCCTTCAACGGACTCGCCGAGATCACCGGCAGCGTCAGCGATCCGTCCGGCGCAGTTGTTCCTGGAGCGAGGGTTGAGGTGCACGAGCTTTCGACTGGCAGTGTGCGCAAAGCGCGGACGAACGGTACAGGAGAATTTACGGTTTCGAGTCTGCGAGCCGGCGACTACACGGTGCGCATTGTGTCGCCAGGTTTCCAAACAGCCGAACTACGAAAAGTTAGGATCCAAGCGCGCGACCGCGCCCTGCTTTCCGCCACGCTACAGATTGGCGAAGCTAACGAGATGGTGGCCGTGACCGACATGGCGGCACCGGTATTCAGCCAGGGGATTGCGGTTGCGACGGGCGGAGTCATGGATCTTCGCGCGGCGAAGGAATTAGCTGTCAACCGCCGGGATGCCATGCAAATGGCGCCGCTTCCGGCCATGGCAATGTCGCGGCAAGTCAACGCGTTTAACAGCGCGACCACGATGGAAAAAGACAAAAAAGAAGACCAGCCGACGGCTCATGTTCGCTCCTATTTTCCGGAAGCGCTCTACATCAACCCCGAAATCATTACTGATGCCGACGGCCGCGCGAGCATCAGCATTCCGCTGGCGGACTCAATTACCACCTGGCGCATGGCGATGATGGCGTCCACCGTGCACGGCGCGCTGGGCAGCGGCACTTCAAGTCTTAAAGTATTTCAGGATTTCTTTGTCGACCTTGACTTGCCCGTTGCGCTCACCCAAGGCGATCGCGTCTCCATTCCGGTGGCCGTCTACAACTACTCCGGGAATCGCGGCGATGTCAACCTCAAGCTGCAGCAGGAAAACTGGTTCACAATGGTGGACGACGATTCAGAAAAGGGTGTTTCCGTTGATCCCTCGCGAGCAGGTGGATCGCAATTCACGATCGAGGCGCAGCGGATCGGCAAGTTCAAGCTTAGGTTGACGGCGAAGATGAACGGCAAGAGCAGCCGTGCGGACATCGTCGTGCGCGAAATTGAAGTCATCCCCAACGGCAGAGAACAAAGCCTCGTGTTCAATGGCCGCCTGGAAAGTACGGTCCGTCACGAATTGCCGTTTCCGGAAGGCGCGATTCCGGATGCGAGCAAGATTTTTGTGCGCCTCTATCCCGGGCCGCTGAGCCAGGTCGTCGAAGGCATGGACAGCCTGCTGCGCATGCCCGGCGGTTGCTTTGAGCAGACTTCATCCAGCACCTATCCGGACGTGCTCGCGCTTGACTACATGAAGCGCACGAAGAAGCTCACGCCCGAAGTGCACGCCAAGGCAGAAGGCTTTATCGCCAACGGATACCAGCGCCTGCTGACGTTTGAAGTGCCCGGCGGAGGCTTCTCCTGGTTCGGAAATGCACCGGCCAATAAGATCCTGACCGCATACGGGCTCATGGAGTTTTATGACATGTCCAAGGTGTATGACGTGGACCCGCGGGTGATTTCGCGAACCCAGCAGTGGCTCGCCGGCCAACAGCAGACGGATGGAAGCTGGCAGCCCGATAAGTCCTTCATCAATGAAGGCGCGACCAACCGCTTCAATCGCGACCTGCTGCGAATAACCGCCTACATTGCGTGGTCGCTGGAGAACACCGGCTACCAGGGGCCGGCGGTTGAGAAAGCCAAGAACTATGTTGAGAAGCACATGGGCGAAAAAGCCGATGCCTACACGCTCGCCGTCCTTGCAAACTTCGCCGTAGACTACGGCAAAGATCGCGACTTCACGCGGCAGGCGATGCAGGTGCTGCTCGATGCGCGCACGGAAAAAGGCGAGCAGGTCTGGTGGACCTCGGAGGAAACCGGCGTCTACTCAACGGGCGAGAGCGCGAGCATTGAAACTACGGGCCTGGCGGTTCAAGCATTGCTCAAATGGGGCGAGGCGTCGAGTTTCGTTCGCAAGGCATTGAATTTCATTACCGCGAAAAAAGATCAGTGGGGCACATGGGGAACCACGCAAGCCACCATCATGTCGTTGCGCGCGCTGTTGTTCGCAACAGAAAAAGCTGGAGCCGATGTGCGCGGCACAGTCGAGGTTTTGCTGAATGACAAACCGGTTGAAAAGCTCACGCTCACTCCCGAGAATAATGATCTTCTGCATCAGTTCGTGTTCAAAGACGTCGACGGGCAGAAGCCCAGCACAGTTGAGTTACGTTTCGAAGGCAAGGGAGGCTTGGCCTACCAGGTAGTTGGGAGCTATTTCCTCGCATGGGATCAGAAGCCGGCGAATGAGCCGCTGTCCATTGACGTGAAATACGACCGCACCCACCTGGAGCAGGACGACCTTGCAACCGCGACCGCAACTGTCCGTAATAATCTCGATAAGCCTGCCAACATGGTCATGGTGGACTTGGGGATTCCGCCGGGCTTCGATCTCCTCAGCGAAGACTTGCAGAACTATGTGGAAAAGAGCGCGGGGCAGAAGAGCGGACGACTGGAGAAATTCTCCCAAACCGCGACGCAAGCGATTCTGTATTTCGACTCTTTCGCGCCAGGCAGCACTGTAACCCTGAAATTCCGGCTGCGAGCGAAATATCCGATTCGCGCCCACACCTTCCGCTCGCGAGTCTACGAATACTACGATCCGGCGGTCAGTTCGATGGCGCGGCCCGTGGAGCTGGAAGTGACGGGGCGGTGATTTGAATCGCCACAGCGCGGGTGCCCCGTCCTAGTCGCGTTTTTTGTGACCAGGGTGGGGTGCCAAGGGCGTAAAGCTTGAGGAGTGTCGCTGTCCATTCGCCATGAGATCTTCAATCTCACCCACCGCAGCGATTCTCCCGCGCGCGCCCGCGGCGGTGCAATTCAAAGCGGCCGCAGCGCAGGCAAAGGCGAGCTGCCGCCGCAGTCCCCAGCCTTGCAGAAGCGCATAAATGAATCCGGCATGAAAGAGATCGCCTGCGCCGGTGGTGTCGACTACCGGAACTCGATACGCACACACGTGCTGGAACTCGTTGCCATCCCAGGCGAGCACGCCTTCTACGCCAAGCGTGGCCGCGGACAGAGCGCACTTGAAACGACTCTGTAACGTAGCCAACGACTTACGCAGGTCGGGCTCATCCAGCAACTGGCCGGGAAAGTCGCGGCTGACAATCAAGTAGTCAACATCATCGAGCAGGCTTTCAATGCCCGGGTAGGCCTTGTCGAGATCGGCGATAACCGGCACGCCGGCTGCTCGCGCCCACTTCGCCGCCCTGACTGCGGCTTCGGTATCGCAGCCATCCACCAGCAGCGCCCGCGTATTCACGACGCATTGACGATCCAGTTCCTCGGGCAGAAGGGTAAGCCGGAGATCGTGCCCCCAAAGCACGGTTCGCTCGCCGCGTTCGTCAATCAAAATGATCGACTGCGCGCTGGAACAGTTCGGGACTGTGGTCAGGCAGGCTTCAGTTCCGGCGCGGTTGAACTCTTCCGCATGGACTCTGGCCGCCTGATCGTCGCCGACTTTCCCGACATAGCGCGTGCGTAAGCCCCAGCGCTGGCACGCAATCACCGCGGTCGCAACCTGGCCGCCGGGATTCACGGTGACAGAACGGACCGGAACCTTCGAGCCGCAAGCGGGGAACTCGGGCAGGAAGATGAGCGTGTCGCTAGCGTTCAGCCCCACGCCGACGAGGTCGACCTGCGCTGGTTCGGTCATTTCGGCAGATTGTAAAGCGGCAAGGCCGCCGTCTGCCAGAGCACCAAGAGACAGGAATCAGGAGAAACCCGAATTCATTTCGAAGGAATCCAGGCAAGAAGGAAGCCGGAATCGGTCACAAAGCCAGCTCCCAAGAAAGATCCCGGAAGCGTTTCTCTGTGTCTCTGTGGTGATGTTCCTGAAAACAATGGTTCTTCCTGGGATTTCCTCTTGACAGCGCCCGCAAATGCCTTAAAATGTATGAATAAATATTCATCACTGTGAATATTAATTCATGAGCAAACTGTTCCGACAACAGGCCATCCTCGAACTGCTGGGGCAGGGCTCGGTTTCAAACCAGGAAGAACTGCAAAAACTTCTGCATCGGCGCGGCATCGAGGCCGGCCAGGCCACTCTCTCCCGCGACATTCGCGAATTGGGACTGGCGAAATCCGCAAGCGGATATTCCTTGCCGGGCAGGGAAGTTGCGCTTACGGACACCGAACTGCCGTCGGTGTCGCGACTGGTGCGGGAATTTGTGACCAGTGTGCGAGCGGCGGAGAACCTGCTGGTGACCAAAACCAGCGTGGGCAGCGCGCAGCCGGTGGCGGCGGCTCTGGATGAAGAAAACTGGCCCGAGGCCATCGGCACCATCGCCGGGGACGACACCATCCTTATTGTTTGCCAGGACAAGCGCGCCGCCGGGCGCCTCGCCGGCCGCATTCAGGAAATGCTTGCCTGATGCCGGCAAAACTCAAAGTCGCGGTACTTGGAGCGACCGGCTATTCCGGTTTGGAATTGACCCGCCTTCTGCTGCGCCATCCGGGAGTGGAAAAGCCTGTGCTGCTGCGGCGGTGTGAAACTCAAGATTCTCCCTCTCCGGAAAAAACGGGGAAGGGGTCCTCAGATGTCAATCTTGCCGACATATTTCCGGTCCTTTCCGGAAATGGCAGCTATCCGTTGCACCCGCTGGATTGGCCGTCGCTGAAGCAGAATGGGATTGAGTTGCTTTTTCTCGCAACCCCGCATGAAGTGTCTCGCGCGCTGGTGCCGGAAGCCGTGTCACACGGGATTCGCGTGATCGATCTCAGCGGCGCCTGGCGGCTGAAGCAGGAACAGCATCGCGCCATCTACGGATCCAAGGATGAAGATGCGGTTACAGCTGCGGAGTTGACCGCGAAGGCGGTGTACGGTTTGCCCGAGTTGAATGGCGACCGTATTCCGACTGCGAACGTCGTTGCCAACCCGGGTTGCTATGCGACCACGGTGATCCTGGCGCTGGCGCCGCTTCTGAAAGCCGGCCTGGCCGATCGCGAGAAAGGAATTGTTGCTGATTCGAAGTCAGGCGTATCCGGCGCCGGCAAGGAACCTACCTCGCGCACGCATTTCGTTTCAGTCGCCGACAACTTGTCCGCCTATGGGGTATTTACGCATCGGCATCTGGGCGAGATTGCCGAGCAATTGCAGCTTACGACCAACGAAATTACGTTCACGCCGCACTTGCTGCCGATTCCGCGCGGCATTCTGTCGACCGTCTATGTGCATTTGAAGCGGCCAATGCAGGCGGGGGATATCGAGTCCTGCTATCGCGAGTTTTACAAGGGCAAGAAGTTCGTACGCGTCTTTGCCACGCCCAGGCTGCCGGAAATTCAGTTTTCGCTGAACACGAATTACTGCGATTTAGGTTTTTGCCTTGGGCCCGACCGGCAGCGGCTGGTGATCGTCTCCTGCGAAGACAACCTGATCAAAGGCGCGGCCGGGCAAGCCGTGCAGAACATGAACCTGATGTACGGATTCTCAGAAGAGGAAGGATTGTTGTGAAGGAAGCGGGGCTTTCATGAGAATCGTGATCAAAATCGGCGGCGTAGCTCTCGAGGACGAGGCCACGTTGCACAAGTGCGCGCGGGCTGCGGTCGAGATGGCGAAAGATGGGCACAAGGTTGCCGTGGTCCACGGCGGCGGCTCGGCGCTAACCCGCACCCTCAAGCTGCTGGGGAAGCAAAGCGATTTTATCAACGGTTTGCGTATCACCGATGCTGAAACGCGAGACGTTGCCCTGATGGTGCTCGCCGGCATGGTCAACAAAAAGGTAGTCGCGGCGGTGGTCAAGGCTGGACTGCCCGCCGTGGGGTTCTGCGGCGGCGATGGAATGACCTTCCGCGCGCGCAAGAAGCAGACATCGGGCTACGACCTGGGCTTTGTGGGCGAAATTTGCGCGGTTGAGCCGCGTTGGTTTGAAGCCATCTGGCATGAAGGCGGGATTCCGGTGCTTTCATCGCTCGCACTCGGCTCCGATGGCGAGTACTACAACGTGAATGCGGACCAGATGGCCTCGGCCTGTGCGATTGCCTGCAAAGCCGACACGCTCATCTTTCTCACCGACGTTCCTGGCGTGAAAGACGCGGCGGGCAGCGTGATGCCGTGGCTCACCACGAAACAGGTGCCCACCCTAATCGCCGACTCGGTGATTGGCGGCGGCATGCTGCCCAAGCTCGAAGCTTGCAGCACTGCGCTGAAGCGAGGCGTGGGCCGGGTGCGAATTTTGCCGGCGGCGCAGGCGGAAGTGCTGCCCCAGTTTTATTTTCAGAAGCTCGAATACGGGACGGAGGTCATCGGAGCATGAGCCTGGCTGCCGTGATGCGCGCCGAACAAAAGCTGCTGCTGCCCACCTATGACCGGCAGAAGGTGTTATTCACGCATGGGCGTGGCGTGTACCTGTGGGATTCGAAAGGCAAGCGCTATCTCGATTTCGTCAGCGGGATCGGCGTGAATGCGCTCGGCCACGCGCATCCGGCGATTCAGAAGGCGCTGAAGCAGCAGGCTGGGAAGCTGATTCACACGTCGAACCTCTTCTACCACCCGTATCAGGCAGAACTGGCGAAACGGCTGATCAGAATGTCGGGCCTGGACCGGGCATTCTTCTGCAACAGCGGCACCGAGGCCTGGGAAGGCGCGTTAAAGCTGGCCCGCGCCTATGCGCGCGCCAATAATAGCAACGGGCACAAGGCGAAATGGCGTCTGCTCGCGCTGGAAAACTCCTTTCACGGGCGGACGTTCGGCGCGCTCGCGACCACTGGCCAGGAAAAATACCGGCATCCGTTTGCGCCGCTTGTGCCGGGAGTCAACTTTGTTGCGTTCAACGATGTGAATGACTTGAAACGCCAGTTCGATGGCAGCGTGTGCGCGATCTGCCTCGAAACCATTCAGGGCGAAGGCGGAATCAATCCTGTGAGCAGGGAATTCCTGCAGTTGGCGCGGGAACTGACCGAGAAATCGGGCGCGCTGCTTCTGCTCGATGAAATTCAGTGCGGGCTGGGGCGCACAGGCAAATACTTTGCTTATCAGCACTACGGAATTAAGCCGGACATCGTTACGGTGGCGAAGCCGCTGGCGGCCGGATTGCCGCTGGGCGCGTTGCTCACCACCGATCGGGTTGCAACCGGAATGCATCCCGGCCTGCATGGCACCACGTTCGGCGGAGGCCCGCTGGCGTGCGTGGTCGCGATGGAAGTCCTCAAGCAGTTGGACAGGTTGCTCGGACACGTGACCAGGCTGGGTGCGTATTTCCTCGGACAGCTGCAAGCGTTGCAGGAGAAGCATGCCGCGATCAAACACGTCCGCGGAATGGGAATGATGTTGGCGATTGAATTGGACTCGGCAGACACTGCCAAGTCTGTAGTCGCCGAGTTGCTCGGCAAGGGAATTTTGATCAATCGCACGCACGATACGGTGCTGCGTTTCCTGCCGCCGTACATCATCGAGAAGAAACACGTCGACCAGGTGATTGACGCCCTCAATCAGGCGCTGGCGCAGGCAAAAGGCATCAACCAGACCGAACACCGAGCGGCACAGAGGAAAGGGCGCAAAGTAGCAGCATAGATGTTGAAAGGAGACAAAGTGCGAAGCCAAACATTTGCCGCGGAAAGTATTCCGCAACCCTTCGTGACCAGCTTTCCGGGGCGCGATCTGGTCTCGATCCGCGACCTTACTCCCGTCGAGGTTGAGTCGCTGTTCCACTTGACCGGCCTGCTGAAGGCTCGCCCGGAGGATTTCCGCAGCGCGCTCGCGGGCAAGCACATCGCGATGTTTTTCGAGAAGCCCTCGCTGCGTACACGCCTGACCTTTGAGGCTGGAATCGCGGGGCTCGGCGGTTCCGTTTCCTTTGTTGATCAGCGGCATGAGCGGCTGGACGCGCGCGAATCGTTGAGCGACATCGCCCACAATCTCGAGCGCTGGGTCAGCGCCATCGTGCTGCGCACGTTTGCTCACGAGACGGTGGAGGGCATGGCCGAGCACGCGTGTGTTCCGGTCGTGAATGCGCTGAGCGAAGTCGAGCATCCCTGCCAGGCGCTGGCCGACTATTTCACTCTGCAGGAAAAGTTCGGGGACGTGAAACGGATCACGCTCGCCTACGTGGGCGACGGAAACAATGTGATGCACTCGCTGCTGCTGACCGCGGCTTCGCTGGGATCCAAAATCCGCATTGCGACTCCCAAGGGATATGGCCCGAATCCGCAGATTCTCGCCGATGCGCGCGATCTTGCGAAGACGACGGGCGCGCAGATTGAGCTACTGACCGATCCGCTCAAGGCGGTACGCGGTGTTGATGCGGTTTACACCGATGCCTGGACCAGCATGGGGCACGAGCACGAATCCGCAGAGCGGGCGAAGATCTTCCCGCCCTACCAGGTGAATGAAAAGCTGATGGCGGAAGCCGCGCCGCACGCCGTGTTCATGCACTGCCTGCCCGCGAAACGCAATGAAGAGGTTACCGATGCGGTGATCGACTCCGTGCAGTCGGTCGTCTTCGATCAAGCCGAGAACCGCATGCACGTGCAGAAAGCCATATTAATGATGCTGGCCGGCGGCAAGAGCCGCCAGCCCGTAAGGAGCGCTCATGCCTGAAAAAGTTGTGCTTGCCTATTCCGGAGGGCTCGACACCTCCATCATCATTCCGTGGCTGAAGGAGAACTATAACTGCGAAGTGATTGCCATGGTCGCCGATGTCGGCCAGGGAGACGATCTCGACGCCGTGATCGAGAAGGCGTACAAGACCGGCGCCAGCAAGGTTGTGGTCGAAGACCTGCGCGAAGAATTTCTGACCGGCTACGTCTTTCCGGCGCTCAAGGCGGGCGCGGTCTACGAGCACAAGTATTTGCTCGGAACTTCTTTGGCGCGTCCGGTGATCGCCAGGCATCAGGTCGAAGTCGCCTTGAAAGAGGGCGCGACGGCTGTGGCACACGGGTGCACCGGCAAGGGCAACGACCAGGTGCGCTTCGAGTTGACGTATCAGGCGCTGGCGCCCGAACTGAAGGTCATCGCTCCCTGGCGTGAGTGGGAATTAAAGTCCCGCGAAGACTGCCTTGATTATGCCCAAGCCCACGGTATTCCCGTGGCGGCCAGCCGCGAGAAGATTCATAGTCGCGACCGCAATTTGTGGCACATCAGCCATGAAGGCGGTGAACTGGAAGACGCCGCCAATGCGCCCTTCCCGAGCACGTGGCAGATTTCGAAGTCTCCTCAGGAAGCGCCCGATCGCGAGGAGCAGGTAAAGATCGAGTTTGAACAAGGGATTCCTGTGGCCGTGAACGGCATGCGGCTCGATCCAGTATCTCTGGTTGAATTGCTGAATGAGATCGGCGGCCGCAACGCGATCGGCCGGACGGACATTGTCGAAAACCGATTCGTGGGAATCAAGTCGCGCGGCTGCTATGAGACACCTGGCGGCACGCTGCTGATCGCCGCTCATCGTGAACTCGAAGCGCTGTGCTGCGAGCGCGACGTCATGCATTTCAAGCAGCATATCGCGCTGAGATATGCCGAACTGGTGTATTACGGGCTGTGGTTCACGCCTTTGCGCGAGGCCCTGGACGCCTTTGTGGAGAGCACGCAGAAGGAAGTCACGGGCACAGTTACGCTTTCTCTCTACAAAGGCAATGTGTCGGTTGTGAGCCGTCAGTCGGAGCATTCGCTTTATCGCACCGATCTTTCTTCGTTCACCATGGGCGAAAGCTATGACCAGAAAGATGCGGCTGGGTTCATTCGCATTCTCGGGCTGCCGTCGCGATCGCGCGCGCTTAAAGAAAAGACTTTAACCGCAAGGGACGCTAAGGATTCGCAAAGGGCGCGGACCGAAGCGGAGGTCGCGCAATGAAAATGTGGTCGGGCCGCTTCCGGCAGCCGCTCGACCCCGCCTTTGAGAGCTGGCAGCGGTCGTTTGAATTCGACTGCCGCCTGCTCGAGTGCGAGCTCGAAGCCAGTTCCGCGCATGCGCGGGCGCTGGCGAAAGCCGGCGTGCTTTCCGCGGACGAACTCAGCACAATCCTTTCCGGCCTCGAACAAATCGGCGAGCGCGCCGCCGCTTCGATCGAGTTTCTGGAAGATGATGAAGCGGAGGACATCCACCACTTTGTCGAGAAGAAGCTGGTCTCACTGATTGGCGACGCCGGCTACAAACTTCACAGCGGCCGCAGCCGGAATGAGCAGATCGCTACCGGCCTTCGCTTGTACACGCGCGCAGCGTGCGACGAAATCGGCGCCGAGTTGTCTCAGCTCATCGCGGCACTTCTCGACCGCGCCGAACAGGCAGGCACGGCTGCCATGCCCGCTTATACGCACATGCAGCGAGCGGAACCGGTGCTGGTGGCGCATTGGCTGCTGGCCTATGTCGAGATGCTCCTGCGGGATGCGCAGCGCATCGGCGATTGTCGCCAACGCCTCAACCTGTGTCCTCTCGGCTCGGGGGCGGTGACCGGCTCCACTTTGCCCCTGGACCGCGAGCTGATGGCGGCGGAACTGGGCTTCACCGCGCCCACCGCGAATTCCGTCGACGCGACCAGTGATCGCGACTTCGCGCTCGAATTCGTGAATGCATTGTCGCTGCTCTCGCTGCACCTGAGCCGCTGGGCGGAAGAGATGCTGCTGTTCTCGACGCAAGAGTACGGCTTTGTGCATTTGCCGGAAGCGTATTCCACGGGCAGCAGCGCCATGCCGCAGAAGATGAATGGCGATCTGCTGGAACTGGTGCGTGGCAAAGCGGCGCGCGTGATGGGCGACGCCAACGCGCTGATGGTTTCCACCAAAGGACTGCCGCTCGCCTACAACAAAGACCTGCAGGAAACTCAAGAGCCACTTTTTCATGCCGCGGAAACCGTGGTGTCATTGCTTCCATTGGTGACGGGCTGGATCAAGAACGTCGAGTTCAATCTCCCGGGCATGCAGAAAGCCGCGGAAAGCGGATACATGAACGCGTTTGCCGCGGCTACATACTTAGTTCGCAAGGCAGTGCCGTTTCGTATCGCGCATGAGCAGGTGGGAAAAGCGGTGCGATTGGCTCTCGACCAGCAATGCGAACTGCAGGAGCTCAAGCTGCCCGATCTGCAGGCCATCGACCCGCATTTCGAGGACGATTTCTACGACTTCGTGAAGCTGGAAAATGTGCTGGGAATCCATGACGTTCCCGGCGGAACCGCTCCCGCGCGGGTACAGGCAGCCATTGCCGCAGCCCGCAAGCAATTGACTTCTGTTCACGAGGACGCCCATGCACACGCGTGAAGCCTTATTGCCCGATGCCGAGCGCATTCATGAGCTGATTTGCGCGTATTCTCCTGACGGCACGCTGCTGCCGCGCAGCCTCGCCGAAATTTGCGAGAACGTGCGCGACTTCGTGGTGCTTGAAGAAGCCGGCTTGATCATCGGCTGCGGAGCGCTGCACTTATATGGAACCCATCTGGCCGAAATCCGCTCCATCACCGTCGATCGCGCTTACCAGAAGCGCGGCGGTGGCGAGCTGCTGGTACAATCCCTGATGTCGCAGGCGCGCAAGCACCAGGTCAGTTGCATTTGCCTGTTCACGCGCAGCCCGCAGTTTTTCGCCAAGTTGGGGTTCGAAGCCGCGCAGCGCGAAGATCTGCCCGACAAAATCATCAAGGATTGTTGCGTCTGCCCGCGGTATCACTGTTGCGACGAAGTTGCCATGGTCAAAGGCGAGCTGCCGCGGTTTGCCATTCTGCAGGAATCCGCGAGTTCCCTAATTAGACTGCACGCATGAGTTCGTCAGACCCGATCTTTCTTCCGAAGGGTTTTAAATTCTCGGCACTCGCGGCGGGCATCAAGGCCAGCCGCAAGCCGGACTTGGCGCTGATCTCTGCCGGCCCGGGAAACACTGCTGCCGCTCTCTTCACCAGGAATCGAATCGTAGCGGCGCCGGTTGAGGTTGGACGCAAGGCGCTCGCCAACAACGGAGGCCGCGTTCGCGCCGTCCTAGTGAACTCTGGAAATGCGAATTGCGCCACCGGGCCGGACGGAGTCCGTGCCTGCAAGCTGGTGTGCGCCGAGATGGCGGGTTTATTGGAGATCCGTCCATCGCAAGTGTTTCCATCCTCCACCGGCATTATTGGTGTTCCATTTCCAGCGGAGAAGGTGCAGTCGCGCCTGCAGGCCCTGCTGGCGAATGCCGGGACGTCCGCCGGTCATCTGCGCCGATTCGCGGAGGCTATCCTGACCACCGATACCCAGGTGAAGCTGGCGAGCGTGCCGTTGCAGTCGGGCGCGGCTTGCATCACTGGCGTTGCCAAGGGGGCGGGGATGATTCACCCACAACTTGCCACCATGCTGGTGTACCTGTTGACGGACGTGAAGGCGAGCTCCGCCGAGTTGAAAAGCGCACTGCAGCAGGCCTGCAACGAAACTTTCAACGCCATTTCCATTGATGGCGATACCTCCACGAACGACACCGTGCTGTTGCTGGCATCGGGAGAGGCTGGGGTGGAACTTCGACGTGTCCGCAAGGAATTTCGATCCGCCCTTTTCAGCGTTTGCCGGTCGTTGGCTGAGCAGATCGTGGCTGATGGAGAAGGTGTTCAGCACCTTATCCGGCTGAGGATCGAGCAGGCGAGGAATCGGACGCAAGCGCTGCAGGCAGCCCGCACTATTGCTCACTCGCCTCTGGTGAAAACCGCGTGGGCCGGCGCCGACCCCAATTGGGGAAGGATACTGGCGGCGGTGGGCAGGAGCGGCATTCCGATCAGCCCAGGAAAGATCAACATTCGCATCGGGAGTCAGTTGGTGTGCTGCGGCTCCGCCGCTTGCGGGTTCGATCAGCAGCGCGCGCATGAGGAGCTATCCAAGCCGGAGTGCAAAATTACGGTCAGCTTGGGTACGGGCCAGGTCGCGCTCGATTTTCTTACTACCGACCTGACCGCCGAATACGTCTCGATCAATGCCGACTACTCAACCTGATCGTGAAAGCGGCTGACAAAGCGAAAGCCCCGCCGTTTCGGGCAGGGCTTCGTGAGGCAAAGTGTTCTGTTGGTGTTCACGACCCAGCTGCGAAGTTACCCACGCAGTCTGCGCCGAACCAGACCTGCAAGTCCAACTAATCCCGTTCCAAGCAATCCAAGCGTCCCGGGTTCGGGTGTGACGAATGTGTCGCTGCTTCCGAACCATCCGGCCGAGCCAAGATTAAAGACGCCTGCGATCGTATTGCCCCCGGTTGTGACGCCAGCGATGGTAATCGAATTGCCAACCTGCTGGGCCGTACCGGTGCTGAAAGTACCCGAGAACAAAAGCGCGTTGCTGCTGTTCCAGATCTGCACAGTGCCGCCGCTGATATTGAAGCAACCGGCGCCGCAAGAGCTGGAATTCAGGCTTACCGAAATAGCAACGGTTCCTGATGTGAATGCGCCGCCGTTGACCGACAGCGAATGGAAGGTGACGCTCAGGCTGCCATTTGCTGCCACACTTCCTACCACTGTGGCTGCCGGCGAAACACCCTGCGCCGCCTGGCCGACGTAATCTACGGTGCTAGCCAGGGCTGCTGTGGGCAGCGCCAGGGCCAACAACGCCAACAAAACTACTCGTCTCATGTTTGCTCCTCCGTACGTTCCTACAACTTGGGGGAATTGCTGTTTGTGGGAAGCCTGTTAGGCCCCTGCGATTGGCCGACCTTCCCAACGAGTTCAACCCGCAGAATACCGGAAATAAGAGCACACTCGTTACCAAAGTAGATGCCCTTTGGTGCCACTGAAAACAAAGGACTTACTTTAGTAATTTCTGGACCTTACCCCTGACACTGTGCAAAGCCGTGCACATAAGCTGCTGAACCGGGTGCACTTGCCTCTACACCGTTTCACTATAAGTGCTTGTTAAAATTGGTTCTATCGCCGAGACGTGCCAAGAGCATGGCACGAAAGTGGTGTGTGACTCAGTTCGGGCATTTTCGCGTAACTGCGGTACAGTATTACATAGCAATATTCCAGAAATCAGAACCCTCCCCATGAATTCTCACCTCCGAAACATCGCAATTATTGCTCACGTCGATCACGGCAAGACCACGCTGGTCGATGCCATGCTCAGGCAGAGCGGCACCTTTCGGGTCAATGAGGCCGTTATCGAACGCGTTATGGACTCCAACGAACTGGAGCGCGAGCGCGGCATCACCATCCTCGCCAAGAATACGGCCCTTTTCTATAAAGGCATAAAAATCAACATTGTAGACACCCCAGGGCACAGCGATTTCGGAGGGGAAGTCGAGCGAGCGCTGAAGATGGTCGATGGGGTCATGCTGCTGGTCGACGCCAGCGAAGGGCCCTTGCCGCAGACTCGATACGTGCTGGGCAAAGCCCTTGAGGCTGGGCTTTCGCCGATCGTGGTTATTAATAAGATTGACCGCAGCGACGCCCGTCCCCAGGAAGTCCTCAATGAGATATATGACTTATTCATCGATCTGGACGCAAAGGAGGAGCAGCTAGAATTTCCCGTCCTCTACACCAACGCCAAGGCAGGGACCGCGTCGCCGGACCAGTCTGGGAACGGGCAAGATCTTCAGGCGCTCTTTGAAGCCATCGTGAACACGATTCCCCCGCCTGAGGGTGACCCATCCGGAACTCTACAGATCCTGGTAGCCAACCTGGATTACAGCGACTATCTCGGTAGGCTGGCCATTGCGCGCGTGTTCAACGGCACGCTGCGCACCGGCGAAGAAGTAGGCATCGCCAAACTCAATGGAACGGTGGAGAAGACCAGGATTACGAAGTTGTTTTCTTTCTCCGGTCTCAAGCGCCTGGACATGACCGAGACGGAACTCGGCGACATCGTCGCTGTCGCGGGGGTGGAAGGCATCACCATCGGGGAGACCATCACCAGCGCGGAAAATCCAGCGCCGCTGCCGCCGATCACCATTGACGAGCCGACCATCGCCATGCAGTTCACCGTGAACACGTCGCCGTTCGCCGGCCGCGAGGGCCAGTACGTGACTTCGCGCAATCTGCGCGAGCGCTTAGAGAAAGAACTGCTGACGAACGTTTCTCTGCGGGTGGAGGATGCCGGCAGCACGGATTCCTTCAAGGTGATGGGCCGGGGCGAGTTGCAGCTTTCCATCCTGCTCGAAATGATGCGGCGCGAAGGCTACGAGCTCATGGTCGGCAAGCCGGAGATCGTCACGAAACGAGTCGATGGCAAGCTGATGGAACCGGTTGAGCGGCTGACCATTGATGTCCCCGAAGAATTTGTCGGCGTGGTGATGGAGCAGATAGGCTCGCGTAAGGGCGAGATGGTCAATATGCACAATCATGGCTATGGCCGTGTGCGGCTGGAGTTCAAAGTGCCGAGCCGCGGCCTGATCGGCCTGCGCAGCCAATTGCTTACCGATACCCGCGGCACCATCGTGATGAACTCTCTGTTCGATGGCTATACCGAGTGGCAAGGGGAAATTCCACATCGGCTCACGGGCGCCCTGGTGGCGGATCGCGCGGGAACATCCACCGCCTATTCCTTATGGAATCTCCAGGAACGCGGAGAGCTTTTCGTGGGGCCCGGAGTCGACGTTTATGAGGGCATGATCATCGGTGAGAATGCCAAAGACAACGATCTCGACGTAAATGTGGTGCGCGAGAAAAAGCTGACCAATATGCGCGCTTCCACCGCCGACGAAGCCATTCGCCTCGTGCCCTTTCGTCAGCTGAATCTCGAGCAGGCGATCGAATTCATTGCCGACGACGAATACGTGGAAGTGACGCCCAAGTCGCTGCGGCTACGGAAGAAAATCCTGCCGGCCAATAAGCGCAAGAAAAGCGTGCTGGCGGGGGTGGCGGAAGAGGGCTGAGACGCGAGCCTTTCTTCCGCAGCCGTTCCCGTCACCGATGTTCCACGTCAGTTTCGCCCGCAACCATGCGCAGCTGCACCCGCGCAATTCCCGATTGTCGCTCCACGCTTTCAGCTAAGGCAGCCGAGTGGGTTGTGATCCAGAGCTGTGTGTGTTTGGCCGCCTGAACCATCATACGGGCCAACCCGGTGATGAGGTCGGGATGCAGGCTGGTTTCCGGTTCATTGAGCGCGAGGAGCGAAGGCGGCCGTGGGCTGAGCAGGGCAGCGCACAGACACAGGAACCGCAACTGGCCGTCGGAGAGTTCACGGGTTTGCAGTGGGCGTAGCAATCCGGGCATTTGCAGCTTGACACTAAACCGGGTGTCGATTGCCTCGATGAGGAGGGTCGCGCCTGCAAAAGCGTCGCTGATGGTCTGGCGAAGAAAAGCTTCATCGCCAATTTCCACAATCGTCTGTAGCGCAGCCGCCAGGTCGGAACCGTCGTGAGCCAGAACTCCCGTGTGTACTCCAATTTGCGCTTGCCGAAGCGGGGATTCCGCGTCCGTGCGGAAGTGGTGATAAAAACGCCAGCCTAGAATCTCGTTACGAAGCGCGCTGATCTCAGGGTAGAGATGTGGATCCATGATCTGTGCGAGGACGGACTCATGTTTTGAGATGGCGAAGGGATAGGTGACCAGGCTGCCCTGGGAGTTTCGCAGCCAGGCCGAAGGCCCATCGCGCTTCAACATCAGCACGCGGCGCTTGCTCTGTGTAGGCCAGATGTACTCTTCTTTCACGCGGGGGTCGAGTGTGAATTTCGTGCCCAGAGCATGCTCGCTGAAACCTGGCAGTCCTACCTGAAGCTCGTAGCCCAACTCCTTTGCCTCAAATCCAAGAATTACTCTCTGGGGAGGCTTCTTTCGTTGATAGCGGACGCGCTCACCGCCGGCCCAAAACACGCTGGGGGTCCCGCCTTCCTCCGCGATGGCATGCGCCAGTTGCCCGTGCATGGCCCGGCCGATCAGCACAAGTGAGTTGTACAGATTCGATTTTCCGCAGCCGTTCGGCCCGGTGAGAATGTTGATGGGTTGGAGTGCAAGCGTCAGCTCACGAACCGACCGATAGCCGCTGACGTGAATGCGCTGAAGCATAGCGTACAAACGATATCAGAGCGGTATCTCGCAAGCGGTAGCGCCATCCAAGCGCCGGGGCTACTCGGGCAGTTGCAACTTGCGCATCAGCTCTTTGTAGCGGGGATCGGAGCGGATGGGGTCGAGCGCAGGGTAGCGGATACACATCGTCAGTTCACTATCGTGATCCGAATACGCATTCTCCATGTACTTAAAGGCCTGGTCGCGTTCTCCAGCAATGACTGAGCTCACCGCAACTGCCGCCAGATTGTCGATGCCTTGCCCCAGCGAGGCGATGGACATGCGGCTGTAGCCGCGGGCATCGGGGCTCCAGGTTCCTGAGATCGGGCTCGCTTTCTGAAACTCACTGACAGCGTCGCCGAAGCGGCCCATCGTGGCATAGAGTTGCGACAGCTTGTAGTGTGCGGGCGCAAAGGTGGGATCGCGGTCGAGTACCTTGCGGTACTCCTGGAGTGCTTCGGCATAGCGGTGCGCGCACATTAACGTGGTGGCGTAGTTGGTGCCGACGATGGCGGAAAGAGGATCGAGAGAAAGAGCGGTGTGAAATTCCTGCAATGACTCATTGAGGCGGTTCTCCGCGTACAGGAAACTGAATGCGTAAAAGTAATGCGCCGCTGCGTTATTCGGATTCAGTTCGATGGCGCGATGAAATTCCGGTTCCGCTTCACTCCATCTCCACGATATGGCCAAGGCAAATGCTCTCGAGGTGTGGGCTTCCGGCAGAGCAGAATCCAGTTCAACTGCTTTTCGTGAAGCTTCATCGGACTGGATCGCCGCCTGGCGAGGGCTGATACCTATGCCATAGGATGGGGCTACACTGTAAGTGTCCGCCAGCCCGGCATACGCGAGCGCGTAATTGGGGTCGGCAGCAATCGCTTGTTGAAACAAATCAATGCTTCGCTTTAAACCATCGGGTGTGCGGCCGTACCACAGCTGGCGGCCTTCCAGATACAGGCGGTACGCCTCCGAGTTAGTAGTGCCCGCGCGTCCGAGTGTCTGCTGCTGCCCACCGTTGAGGTGGATTTTGAGCTGCGCGGAAATATCCCGCGTGATGTCGCTTTGCAGTTGCGTGATGTCGGCCAGCTTGCGGTCATAGTGCGATCCCCAGATTTCCGTTCCGTCCGCAGTATTCACCAGGTCGGCTTGCACGCTTAATTGATCATCGTGTTGCGTGATGGTCCCCAGCAAGACCGCATTCACCTGCAGCGCTTGCCCGATTTTCTGGGGGTCATCTTCCTTGCCCTTGTAGCGAAACACCGTGCTGCGCGCCATCACCTTTAAATTGGGGAGCTGCGAGAGCGTGCCGATCAGGCTCTCGGTCAAGCCGTCGCTCAGATATTCATTGGACGCGGCGTTGGTGGAATTTACGAACGGCAGCACGGCAAGAGAGTCGATCTTGCCCTGACTGGAATTTCCTCTTAGGAGGTACGCGCCGCCCGCTGCCAGGCCGATCAGGACTACCGCCGCAACACCTGCAATTACATACTTTCGACGGCCGCTCGCAGCCTGAGCGGCGGAGAGCTGCGATGAGCTCGCTGCAGCAGTTTCGGTTGACGCACTCTGCGAGTGACTCGAATCTAAGTCCCGCTTCAGGCGCGCGAGATCGGTTCGCAGATCAGCGGCGTTCTGATAGCGGAGGTGGCGGTCCTTTTCGAGCGCCTTATTGATGATGCGCTCCAATTCGGGGGGCGCATCGGGATTGAGGCGCATGGCCGGAACCGGCGCAGCATCGAGGATGGATTTGAAGATCTCGGCTGAGCTTCCGCCGCGAAACGGCAGGGTTCCGGTCGCCATCTCGTAGAGCACGGCGCCGAAGGAGAACAGATCGCTGCGGGCATCCATCTCCTTGGCGCGAGCCTGCTCCGGCGACATATACGCGACCGTTCCTAGCGTGGAACCAGGGCTGGTCAGATGAGCTTCCTCGATCGTGGGCGCCAGCGTGTTTGTGGAACCGGGGCGGCTGGCGGCCGCCGCCGATTGCATTTCTTTGGCGAGCCCGAAGTCGAGGATCTTGGCATGGCCCCGCTTGGTCACGAAGATGTTTGCAGGCTTGATATCGCGGTGAATGATGCCTTGCGAGTGGGCGGCGTCAAGCCCGTCGGCAATCTCGATGGCAATCGAAAGCAGGCGTTCGTTGTCGAGCGCTTTGCCGGCAATCAGGTGCTTCAGCGTGATCCCGTCGAGGAACTCCATCGCGATAAACGTCTGCGCGCCGTGTTTGCCGATTTCGTGGATGGTGCAGATGTTGGGATGGTTCAGCGCCGAGGCGGCGCGGGCTTCGCGGCGGAAACGCTCCAACGCCTGGGGATCGCGCGCCAGTTCGTCCGGCAAGAATTTGAGTGCGACGAAGCGGCCAAGTTCGAGGTCCTCGGCCTTGTACACCACTCCCATGCCCCCGCCGCCGAGTTTCTCGAGGACGCGATAATGCGAGACGGTCTCCCCAACCATTGCGGAAAATCTTACGTGGGCGGGCCGGGGGCGTCAATTATGGCGCATGCTTAACGGGTTACGGCGAGTTCAATTGGCGTAAATGCGCACGTAGTCGACCAGCATTTCGGAGGGAAACGGCGCGGAGGCATCGGGAGGTCCCGGCCAGGTGCCGCCGATCGCCAGATTGAGAATGATAAAACTGCTTTGTCCATCATCAAAGGGCCAGACTGCCTTGGCCAGCCCGGTTAACTTCGCGGGCGTAAAGGAGACGTACGGCGCCGCAGGATTGTCGACGTAATAGGCAATGCTTCCCGGAGACCAGATCATGCCATAGGTGTGCCATTGCGCGGCATTCTGTCCGGCAGGGAAGTTGTAGTTCCGGCCCAGTCCTTCTCCGCCGGTGAATCCGGTTCCATGAATGGAGCCTGCGTTCCAATCGGGTTTGGAGGCGGCATTGACTCGCTCCATAACGTCCATTTCGCCGCACGCCGGCCAATGTACGGTCACGATATTGTTTCCCAACAGCCACGCCGCCGGCCAGAAGCCCTGAGCCTCAGGAACCATGGCGCGCACTTCGAAACGTCCGTACTGAAAACTGAACAGGCCCTGGGTTTTCATGCGCGCCGAGGTATACACGCCGGACGATGGCCGCTGGGCCACGATATGCAGGTAGCCGTCGGTTCCGACGTATTGGCTGTGCTTAGCGTTGCTGCATGGTGACGCATTGGATCCCCAGGCGCAATAGGTCTCCAGTTCCTTGTTGCCGAACCCGCTGTTTCCCGTGTCGTATGTCCAGGTCGCAGGATCAGGCTGCGCAATCGTGCCGGAAGAATTCGAAAACTCATCGCTCCACACCAGCGTTCCCGAGGGAATGTTCAGCACAAATGCTTGCGTGGCGACTGGGCTGGACGCAACTCGTGTGATCGCGATTGCCTTGAGGGTGAGACTGCGTGCGACCAGGAAGGGAGCCTGATATCGCTGAGAAGAGCCAGTCGGCGTGCTGCCGTCGAGGGTGTAGTAAATCAGCGCACCCGGCGAGGCCTCGCTTAAGCTGACGATGACAGCGCCATTCAGCGCTGCTTTGCTCGAGATGGTGGGCGTGGCTATCGAGGTTCCGCCTCCGCTACTCGCTCCGCCACAGCGGAATGCCGACAGGCACACCACCGAAACCGCGACGAGGATTACATCGATTCGCATGTCGCTCACTTCGCTCGGTTGGGCTCCGAGGGTAACGGTCAAAAAGCTCTTAACCGCAAAGTACGCCAAGGCTTTCGCAAAGCACGCAAAGAAAGCCGTATCGCTGAATGCCTCGCGCCCTTTGCGGCGTTCTTCGCGACCTTTGCGGTTAAAGGTTTTCCGCACTTCCTACTTCAGACTCTGCAAATAGCCGGTCAGCTGATCGAGTTCATCTTGCTTAAGATCGACAGGCGGCATGCCGCCGGCGAGCATCGCCGGGGTGGGGGATCGCAGCAACGACTGAATTTTGGGTGAATCGTATTTCGCACTGACTCCCACCAGCCGCGGTCCAATGCCGCCGCCTACGCCGCCGTCGCCGTGGCAAGCGTTGCAGCCCTGCCGCACAAAGATGGCTTGTCCCTCGGCGACGCCGGGATTTACGGGCGTAGTGGGAGCGCCCGCCATCACCACTTCCGCCTCAAACGGCGCTTTCATGAACTCTTCTTCTTCATGGCGCTGTCGCTGTAATTGCGCGGCAACTCCAGGATTGTTCATGTCTTCATGGTGGCTTTGCAGGCCAAAGAAACCAAGGGCCAAGAAAATGGCGACAAAAATCCCCACGCTGATGGGGCGCTTCCACGGCCGGCGTTCCAGGCGGCGATCATAAAAAGGCAGCCCCACCAAAAGCAGTCCGATGATCCCTGGGATCAGCAGAATTCCGATGATCGCCGTCGAAGGCGACCAATATTTCAGGTATTGAAATACGGGAATGTAATACCACTCGGGCCGCGGCAGAAAGACCGTGTCGGAGGGATCCGCTTTCGGCCCGAGATTCATCGGCATACGCCAGGCGAAGAACCCGAGCACCACAATGATCAGCAGGGCGAAGCCCATGTCCATCATCAGTTGCTTGGGGTAGAACGTCTCCGTCGGGAGCTGGGGATCGACCGGATCCGCCTTGACCGGCCCCGCGGCTCCGGCTTTGCGGAATAGATAAATATGTTGCGCGACAAAGAAGAAGATGAGCGCCGGAATGAGAAAAACATGCAGCACGAAAAAGCGCGACAGGGTGAGCGTGCCCATCTCGGTGCCGCCGCGTAATAAACGCTTCAGCCCATTGCCGATGAAGGGAACTTCGCTGAAGATGTTCGTTCCCACGGTGGTGGCGAAATAGGCCTTCTGATCCCAGGGCAACAAATATCCGGTGAACGCCATTCCCAACATCAGCGCGAAAAGTATGCAGCCCACCAGCCACAGCAGTTCCCGCCGGCCTTTGTAAGAGCCGTAGATAAAGGTCTGAATCATGTGCAGGAGCAGCACGATCACAATCGCGCTCGACCCGTAGGCATGAATGCTGCGCAGGAACGAGCCGGCGGAGACCTCCTTAGTTATGTAGGAAACCGTGGTGTGCGCATGGTCGGCGGAGGGAACGTAATACATTGCCAGGAAGACGCCGGTCACGACCTGCGAGACGAACAGGAACAGCAGTCCCGATCCGAAGATGTAAGCCAGCTTGGCGCCGCCCGGGATGGGCTCATCGAGGGCATGATGCAGCAGCGTGTCCAGGCCGGTGCGCGTTTCATTCCAACGAATCAGCCTGGCAATGACGCCCTGGTCGGGTTTGCCCGTCTCCGCCATCAGGCGATCACTTCCTTATGAGGACTCAACTGCCGGAAGAACTCGTACTGAACCTTCAGCACGCCGTCTTCGATCTTCATGGGAAGCGCGTCCATGTTGCGTGGAGCCGGGCCGCCGATGACCTTGCCGGTGGGATCGAAGGTTCCCTTATGGCAGGGACAGATGAACTTTTCCTGGTCAGCAAGCCAGGGAACCGTGCAGCCGAGGTGCGTGCAGACGGCCGAGAGCACGGCCAGTTGGCCGCCGGCATCCTTGACCACGTACACTGGTTTTTCCGACATCAGGCGGCGCCAGCCGTCTCGCTGCTCAAACTGCACCACCTTCTTTACCGGCGCGGTAATCGACTGAAATTCATCGACTTTGCCCACCTCGGACCAGGATTTTTCCGTGGTGCTTGCCAGCAACGGGTGCACGATAAAGCGGACCACGGGAATCGCCAAAAGGGCGCCCACGCCGGCAGAGCCAGCGCCCAGCAAGGCCGCCAGAAACGAACGCCGAGGCGGACTGGAAGGCCGGTCGGAGGAGACGGGGGCGGTCGCAGTTCCCGAAGGTGTGGTTGGCATTCTTTTATGGAATTGCCCGGAAATCCCGAGCTGCCCATAATAGCTCAGCGATCGAGCGGCGTCGAACCCAATTTTCTCAACAGCTTGCAACCAGCGCTGGAGATCGAACCCGGGCGCAGTCCGGGCTGGGAGCGAGTCGCCACCCCAGGTTACTTACCTGAAGAAACAGACGGGGCGGCTTTCGCACTATGAATGAGGAGGTTTTTGGGGCCGGGGGTGGTGCGAGTGGGTGGGAGCGAGGGGGTACAACAAAAGTTGTACAAAAATACAACTAAAGTTGTAGACCCCATGCTACAATCCTACTCACTTCCCGGGCGAGTGTCCTTCGCACGAGCACTGGCCCACTCGCCGGACGTTCAATTCACCTCAGTGGATTGACGTCCGGCGTAAAATGCAAAAAAATGATTATGGATTCTCTGGCCAAGCATCGCAGTCTCACAGATCGTTTTATCGACGCCGTTTTCGTGGGTATGGTTCTGCTCTCCGTCTCTGGCCTGCTGTACGTGTTCAGCCATCACTGACCGGAGCTTAACCACCGCAGGATCTGAGCGCACCTCAAGCAATTCCCCCAACTTGATGCACGCCTGAGCTGTGGCCGCACTCTGTGCTGCCGCATTTCCCGATCAGGACGCGCGCAGTTTTGCATCGATGGAGAACGGCGGCGAGCTCGCATCAACTTGCGAGTGATGAATTTCGTGTGCCTCGCCGCGTCCGCGGAGCCCAGCGGGAATTCGCGCACGTTTCCTTGGCACTGCCCGTGTGCGCCATGCAGCCCGGTTGAGTTGCCAGCGACTCCCGATGGAAAGAATGAAAGTCGCGATCGGTAAACTGGCGCGGCAACAATCGCGCGGCAGAATTCGGCGAGGAATTCAAGCGCGCTCTCGCACACCAAGGCGCAATGCCGGGCCGGCAGCGCGATTCCCACTCTCCCAGGCATTCGTTATAATCAACTGATACCAACCCACGCGCCCTTAGCTCAGTTGGATAGAGCGTCTGGCTACGAACCAGAAGGTCGGGAGTTCGAATCTCTCAGGGCGCGCCATATTCCTCAGAAAAATCAACATTTTTTAGAGATCAGACCTACGCAAAGCAGTTTCGTTTTACGCTCGCTTTACATTCAGCGCGATTCGAATTCGGCTCAATGAGCGCTATTGCCTGCTTTCATTCTGACCATGTCGCAATATAATTCGCTGAAATGCGAATCCTGACTTGGCATGTTGTCGTGATCGCTTTATCCACTTGTTCTGTCGCGGCACAGAATACAGCGCTCGAATTACCAGTCGTCAAATCTGCCGAAATGCCTCTTTACCCGCAACTGGCAAGGTCGGCGCGAGTCGAAGGCGCTGTGGAGTTAAAACTCACGACGGACGGAAGCTCAATCACAAATATCACCCAAAATGGTTCTCAAAAGCTTCTTTTGAATGCAGCAGAGGCGAACGCAAGGACGTGGACCTTTTATAAGCACAAACCGCAGACATTTACGGTGACGTTCGTTTACAAGCTGGAGGCGCCCGAGGTCTACGGATTCGTGAATCCCACGGTCTTGCTTGAGCTTCCAAACCGAGTGGAAGTCCGTACGAATTTGGCGAAGCCAACGCCTTAGCTGTCGTTAAATCCGATTACGCTCAAAATTCCACTTTGCCGCTCCAAGCGTGTAATCGCCTGGTATCAACAGGGATCTGGAATTTCCGCTTGTCAGGGTGTAACTTTCACACGGATGAAACTGTTCACAGGTAGGCAAGTTGCCCCTCGTTTCTGGGGTTTTGGAGCTTGCGCGATCTTATTTTCCGCTGCCTCCGCTTTCACCTACTTGCTTTATATGGGGCAAGGAATCGTAGTCGGGGACTTGCTCGGCCTGCGCGGGCGTGAAGCGGATGTAGCGTCTGCGCAGCGATGGGCTACGGTTTGGTTGATGACGTCGGTGTGTTGTCTCGGTGTTTCGAGTCTTGCTGGTGCGTTTGCCACTCGAAATTATGAAGACGCAGAACGACTGCCACGTCTCATCGCACGTCTGCTTGTGGCCTCGGTCGTTTCGTTTGTGGTCGCAGTTCTCATCGCGTTCGTGACCATTTCCATTACCATAGCGTCACATCATTCCGTACTTCGCTGACCTGGTTCCCTATTACACTCAAAGCCCGTTAATATGCTTGGAGTGGGCGATCATGAGGCTTGCCAAGAACGTTCTTGTCTTCGGCTCTCTCGGCCTAGTGCTGTCGCTGATTGTCTTTGGCCTTTCGAGTGTCGCTCCGAGCGTTTTCGGCTGGCTTAGTGCGCCGTTTTGGATTTTGCCAGCCATTACAAACGTCGGTGCTCACGACGTGACTTGGCCTCTTTTCCTGCTCAGCGGCACCCTCTGCTACGGTGTTGTCGCGTTTTTGATATACCGATGGCGTTGCCGTCAGGCCCATTGATTTGATGTGGGCGAGCAAGCGGCAAATTGGCTTAACATCGCCATAGCGCTCATTTACCCCGAAGAAGGCAAATGGAAAGCGCAGGCCGCGCTATTACACTGCTCTCAGCAGTCTGACCTTAAAGTGCGACGAAGCGGCACATAACAAACTGCTATCTGGATTTGTGACGAGCAAAGCTTGCCCTCAGAGCAACGATGTTCTTCTTCAGGGCTTCGGCTTGCCCGCGGTGATGAACGCTGGCTTCCGCAAGTGTCTGCGCGAGTGCGTTGAGTCTTGCCGTTAGCTCTGCCGCCTCGCGTCTGGGGGAATCGGACACCATTGGCTCTCTGTCGTGCACCACCTTCAATTCTCCCACCCCCGAAGTCATCATCCAGAATTTCAATTCCGAAATGGTGGCGTAAACGGGAGCGTGTCTACCATTGCCGATACGATGTACTGGAAGCTGCAACTCCCTTTCCCATCGCTGCACGGTGCGAACACCGCGACCTAGGTAGGCGGCAATTTCCTTCCATGAGTTGAAGGTTGGATGCGAAGCGTGCCCCCGGGCGGCTTCTGAATGCTTGAGAGCGGCCTGCGCGTGTTGCAACGCCTTTTTGGACTTCGCGTGCTGCGCTTCAATCTTCTCGCTGATGGCCGCGAGTCGCTGACCGAACCTTTTCTCCGCTGTGCCCATACCCTTGGTCTGGCACATAATATTCTAAGCTGAAGTCAGTTGGAGAAACATCGCCAGTTCACTCACAAGCCCCCGGGCTAATGGTTTCGAGCGCACACGCTGCAATAGCCGGTAACCTTGTGCAGTCTGTGATTTCCGGCGCTATTTAGCGCGCATGCCTTTCCACGGACATTCTGGCGCCGAACGATCCAGGCAGCTTGGTTGTTCGCTAGCGCCACCGTTCCCGTCCATTCCCTGGTTATCCGGAACGGCGACAGTCAGGAATCTGAGTCCATTCTGATGGTCGTGCTTTTCTGCGTTGGTATCTACTCCGCTTAGCGAGCCGTTCGGACAGTCCATAAGGATTTGAGAGCGATCGGCTCAATCGAAGTCCTGGGCCTTCCTCCTTGCAGCAGCACTGCCCATAGTCGCTCGCGGCTCGCTAGCACTCAGAACGCCAGGCAGGATCACAAACCTAATTCCTTCATATCGAGTTCGCCGTGCCCAATCCAGTGCGCTACTTCGTGCCAGACCACTCGCTTCACTTCGCTGCGTAGGTCTCCCCTGGAACACCGCAAAATAGGGCCGCGAAAAACAAAGATCAAGTCAGGAGCTATCCTCGTCTGAAAGTGCTGCCGCTCGGTTCGATGAACGCCACTGTATAATCCGAGCAGTTCGGTCCCCTTCCGCCAGCGCCTTTGTTCCGCCACGTCCTTCAGCACATCCGCAGGTGGCTCGTCAACAACCTGTATTCCAGGAAAATCCGGTAGATCTCTAATCTTCTGTGGCAGTGTGCTGTATGCCCATTGCACAATCTCCTCAAAGCTCTCTGGATTCGCAGATGCAGGCATGGAGTCGCAGTTGTATTTTAGCGGAGGGCCTTTGATGGTTGGCGAAACACCCCAACTATCGAACCTGAATTAGCCTCAAGAGAGGTCTGGAACCATCGACGAAATTCCTGGGCGAAATAGGGGTCATGAGGCAAACTCCCCAGCAATTCGTTCGCAT
>DASVAJ010000025.1:0-23233 GCA_036376415.1 Terriglobales bacterium | reverse complement strand
CTCATGCATCCGCTCGTTGAACTCAAAACCGCCGCCCTGGCGGGGTTGCTTCAGGGTCCATCCGGTGAAGACTTTAGCGACTTCGGTGACATCTTTCTGCGTGTAACCGCCGTTTACGCCGAGCGTGTGCAGTTCCATGAGTTCGCGGCCGTAATTCTCGTTCAAGCCGCTGCGGCGCTGCTTTGGATTTTGCGCGACGGTTGGAAACCGCCGCAGGCGCCGCTGTCTTGTCCCGCGTCGAAGTCCGGAT
This sequence comes from Terriglobales bacterium, assembly GCA_036376415.1. GTDB lineage: Bacteria > Acidobacteriota > Terriglobia > Terriglobales > Acidobacteriaceae > Gp1-AA145. The sequence continues at coordinate 22,983 of DASVAJ010000025.1, read as the reverse complement.
GCGAAGTCCGAATCCGGCCCGACGCTGAGCCAGTTATCGAGGTAGAACAGCATGGCGGGGCTTTGCGCCGTTGCAACCAGCAGGTCCTCGAATTTGCCCAGGGCCTGCGGACGAATCACATCCCGCTCATAGCTGGACAACTCATAGCGGTCCACTCCCTTGCCGAGGAAGACGTTGAAGTGGTTGAACCAGAAGTCGGTCATCACTTCCTGCAGTTGCCGCTCGCTGTAGGTTGCGCTCAGGATCTTTCCGTCCATCAGTTCTTGGGTAACCAGTTGCTGAGGGTTCTGAATGGCCAGCGCGGTTTCGCGCTGCTCCGGCGATAGTCCGTCGAAAAAGTCATCCCGCGCCGGCCCCTTCAGGCTCGCCATGAAGTCAATTTGCTCTGCCGGCGCCAATTTCAACAGGGCTGGAACACGCTGCTCGGGCGGAAGGGCCAGCAGGTCCGATCGCGTCTCGTCGGAAACAGCGTTGGCCGGAAGCATAGAACCGTCGCTCTGTTCGCCATCCTTTTTCTCCTGCCGCATGCGATAGCGCTCGAGTTGCGCCTGGTAGATGGCGCGCTTTTCGGCATCATGCGGCAGGCCTTCTTTGCCATTCGCGATTTGCCGGATAGTCTGCGGAGGCGGGAAATTCTCCGCCAGTTCACGCGGGCTCATTTTCAGCGTCCGCAACGGGGCCAGGCGCGCGTCCAGAGCATGATCATCGATCGACTCCGGATGCAATTGCTGATCGATCCACTTATCCACACCAATCGCGAGCACTCGGTCCACATCGCCCGGCCGCGGTCCGAAGGTCAGGCGATTGAGCGCCTGAATGGCACGGGCGCGCTCGTTGGCCTGCGGCGGGGAATCCTTCTTGCGCGCGCTAGCAAGGGGAAGACACAGCGCTACGCTGGTCAACAGAAGGGCAACACCTCGCCAGAATAGAGGCATGGAGCGGTTCCGGTTCGCAATCATTAACCCTACGCGCCAGGAAAGTTGCTGGCTAGCAGCGTCCAGGGCCGCCGAAGCCCGCTAAATTGTTGAAACGGCTTTTCCTTGGCAGCATCCAAAGCAGTCTGGGACCTGGCAGTCAAACAACAGCAATTGCCGCCTACAAAGGAGCATGACATGGCATTTGATCCCGAGCGCATACGCGCCAACCGTGACTATTTTGCCCATAAACTCCACACGGAAAAGCAAAGAAACGATGTCCTGCACGCGGTGCAGGGAGACGCCCCGTACGATTTTGTTCTCCTCGACACCCGCGGGCGCGAGCCATTTGCGCAAGCACACATCTCCGGGGCCTGGTGTGTGCCCATGGAAGAACTCAATTCTGCGCTTTCCCAGCTCCCGAAAGACAAGGAGATTGTCGCTTACTGCTGGAGCCACGATTGACAGCTCTCAGCCAAAATGGCTCTGCAGTTGGCAGAGCGGGGATTTCTTGCCAAGGAAATGAACGTGGGCTGGAAAGAGTGGACTTACAACCGGCATCCCACGCACCCGGGAAAAGCGGATGGGGTTCGCTGCGAGTGCAGTAAGGAACGTGCAGCCGCTTGAGCATTAAGTCAGGTACGAGCGGCCATTGGTCAGCTTGTGCTGCAAAGTCGCCGCCAGGTGATCCACATCCGGCGGCGCCAGGTTTCCGGCGGAGCGGTCCTCCAGGAATGGCACGCGGTTGGTTCCGACCGCATCGCGTCGAATCTGCACCAGCAGCGCCTGCACCGCATTGGGGTCAAATTTTATCGGGGTCATGCGCACAATCTCGTTCAGCGTGGCCCCCAGCGAAATCGGCTCGCGGTAAGGACGCGGGCTGGTCATGGCGTCGAAAGTGTCTGCCAGCGCGACAATTCTCGCCTGAATGGGCACATCCTCATTGCCCAGGCCGTCGGGATACCCTGAGCCATCGGCGCGCTCGTGGTGCCAGCGCACCACTTCAGGAATGCGCGGCCAGGGAAAATTAACTCCGGTGACGATCTGATGGCCGACGGTGGTGTGATCGGCCATTTCCTGGAATTCTTCCGGATCAAGGGAGCCGGGCTTCCCGAACAGGCGCTTGTCGACCGCAACTTTGCCGATATCGTGCAGGTATCCTGCCGAGCGCAGCGCACCGGTTTCATTGGCGTCCATGCCCATGGCATCGCCGATTCCGGCGGCGTAGCGGCCTACCCGAATCGAATGCCCATGAATATTGACGTGTTTCACGTCGATCGCGGTGGCAAAGGCCTCGAGTGCGTTGTCGTAAAAGCCGTGCAGCGAAGCCATTAGTCTGAGATTTTCCGCGACCCGCTGGGCCAGCGTCTGCGTGAGCGCGTGATTCTGCACCGCGAGCGCGACGTAGTGGCAGAGCAGATCGAGCGATTGCAGGCCCTCTTCGTCGTACAACGACTCGCCGTCGCGACGCCCGAGCGCGACCGCTCCCACCAATTTGCCGCTCACGCGCAGGGGAGCCAGGCACTTGAATAGCTCCGGCGCGACATTGCCATTCGAGCTGAGAAATGTGTCGTAGGACTGCTTGGAAAGCAGGACTGCGCCTTGCGTGGTGCTCAGAGCATGAACATGCCGGGGCAGAAGAGGAATCACCGATGGTTCAGGAATCAGCGCGAAGCCCTGCGCCGCGACGGAATTCAGCATGGACGGCTTCTCAATGAACACGAAGAGCACGCCTTCGTTCGCTCCCGTGGCGTGCATCAGCGCGGAAAGCATGGTATGCGCAGTCTGAGCAAACTCCCGCTCGGCCGTCATTTCTGGCCCGAGATCGGAAATCGTCTCTACCGTGCGCAACAGCCGCCGGAAATTTTCTTTTTGTGCGGTCACCCCAGGCGCCGGAGCAACACACACCAGAGCAGTTTGAGAGTACCACGCTCTGAAATGATTCAAACCATGAGGTTTGTTGGTTAGTTTGGTGCCCGGAAGACGGCGGCTACGGCCACGAGTGAGGAATTAGACTCCCGCGCGAGACAACGCTCACGAAACTTCAGGGGCCGGTTTCTTCTAAACAAATTCCAAAGGAAATGTTTTGCCCTATTCGCCCTGGACGGCGTCACGGGTAGAATCGCTTTACGCCTATGAGCAAGGTTACGGCACTTTTCCTGGCGTTCCTGTCGCTCCCGATGCCTTCATTTGCCTGGGGGCCGGAGGGCCACCGCGTTGTCGCTGAGCTCGCGCGTGAGCGCCTCAGCGCCAGCGCGCTCCGCCAAGTCCGAGCACTGCTCGGCAACGACGACTTGGGAGGCATTGCGACCTGGGCTGATGAGATTCGCAACCAGCGCCCGGAAACTGCGGGCTGGCATTTTGTGGACATCCCCTGGAACGCTGAGGGTTTCTCCGAACCCCGCGACTGCTATCGCCGGAATTCCCGCCGTCCTTCGTCCTGGCAGGATCACCATAACTGCGTCGTGGACAGAATCGAAATTTTCCGGCAGATCCTCGCGGATGGTCACGCCAGCGCCGCCGATCGCGCCGAAGCACTCAAATTCCTGGTGCACTTTGTGGCTGACATTCATCAGCCGCTGCATGCCCTTGCCCAAGGCCGCGGAGGAAACGAAATTCACATCGTGGAGTTTGGACGGCGCGAATGCGGTAGCCGCCCCTGTAATCTTCATTACGTTTGGGATATCGAACTCATTGAGCACTCCCGCCAGTCCGACGCAGAGTATGTCGCGCGGCTCGATCGCTTGATCGCGCAGAACAACTTGCAGCACGAGAGGGGTGGAGGCCCGGAGGCCTGGGCGGACGACTCTTTTCGTCTTGCCAAGCAGGTGTGGTTAAACGATGGCGGATCGGTGGATGAAGCTTATTACCGCAAGAACATCGGAATCGTTGACACTCAACTCGCCCGCGCCGGTCTGCGCCTCGCCGGCATGCTCAATGGCGCCTTGTCCCATTAGGGGTGTTGTTCCTCGCGGTTGAGGGTTCAGCACTCACGGCACGCAGGTACCGGAAAGAACATCGTCTCGTCATCCCGCGAACAGGTGATACAGCATGAGGTAGATCACCACGCCCGTAACCGAAACGTAGAGCCAGATGGGATAAGTCCAGCGCGCGATGGCGCGATGACGGTCAAATCGGTGTCGCAACGCGTAGGTGAGCGTAATGATGACCAGCGGCACGATGGAGGCGGCCAGAATGGTGTGAGAGATCAAAATCGTGAAGTACACCGGCCGTGACCATCCCTGTCCGCGAAACCGGACTGATCCCACGTGGGCGTGGTAGTAGAGATAGGAAATCAGGAACAGCGTGGAGGTCGCGACTGCGGTTAACATCAGGGCGCGGTGCGCCGCGACTCGTCCGCGCTGGATCATGCGATGAGCAGTCACGAGCAGCACCGCACTGCTGCCGTTTAGGGAGGCATTCATCGCGGGAAAGATCGAATAGTCTTTGATCATCGAGTCCGATTCACTATGAAGGAAACGCCCGGAAGAATTCGAGACCGCGAAACTCGTCACGCAATTTTCTGTTGCACGACCTGATCGCCCGATGTCCCGATCACCCGATTATCTCTGTGTCGCTGCGGGGAGCGATTCTACGCTGCCGGCTTGGTGGTTCGGCGGTTGGCCAGCAGGAACGCAAGCCCGAACATAAATAAAGAGAACAGGACCAGCGTTGCCATAGCAGCGGCGAGTGACGACTCGGCCGCCGTGGCCGGGTAGAGGAGTTGGCGCAGCGCCTCGACTCCATACGTCAGCGGATTCACGCGCATCAACACGCGCAGCCACATTGATGCGCCGGAAAGAGGAAACAGCGCTCCGGACAGCAGCCACAGGGGAATCAGGAAAAGATTGATGATGGCATGGAATGCCTGGGTCGAATCCATCGGCCAGGCGATCGCGAATCCCAGCGCGGTGAGCGCAAAGGAAACCAAAAATACCGCGAGCACGACCAGCAGGAACGTGCCCAGCCCCAGGCGTATGCCCAGCAGCGGCGCAAAGATCAGGAAGATCAGTCCCTGGATGGTCGACAAGGTAGTTCCACCGAGCACCTTGCCAAGCACAATCGCCGAACGGGAAACCGGCGCCACCAGGACCGAGAGCAGAAATCCTTCCTTGCGGTCTTCGATCACCGACATCATCGTAAAGATGGAGGTGAACAGCACGATCATGATGAGCGCGCCGGGGTAGAAGTAGTCGAGATACTGCTGGCCGCCGACTCCGCCGGAGCGAAATGACTTGCCGAAACCGGAGCCGATCACGAACCAGAAGAGCACCGGCGAGGCAATTACGCCGATCACGCGCGAACGCTGGCGATAGAAGCGCACCACCTCGCGCCACCACAAGGTGAGGGCGGGCAATACCAGTTCATCTTTCGTTCGCACCTCTTGAAGCGTCAATGAAGCCGTAGTGGTAGCCATCAGCTTTCCTTCGTGTACCTGCGTGCCCTTGGTAGTCCTGATTTTGCTTCTTCCGTTTCCATCTGCTCGCTCCAGAAGCGATGTCCCGTCCGGTGGATGAACACGTCCTCCAGGCTCGGCTTGGAAATTGAAACCGCGTCAATTTCGCCGGGGAAGGCTTCGACCAGGTCGGTCACGAATCGATGCCCGTGATCTTTTTCAATTCGGACTTGCTTTCCAACAACTCGCGCCTCCACGGGGAAGCGCGCCCCAATGCGCGAAGCCAGCGACTCGGGTTGCGCAGTCTCCAGCACGATCACGTCTCCGCCAATTTCCTGCTTCAGTTCCGTTGGGGTGCCCAGCGCGACCAGTTTTCCCTCGTTCAGAATCGCCAGCCGATCACAACGCTCGGCTTCTTCCATCAGATGCGTCGTGATCAGAACAGTAACGTGCTCCTGATCGCGGAGAATCCGCAGGTACTGCCACACATCGCGCCGGGCGCCCGGATCCAGTCCGGTGGTGGGCTCATCCAGCAGCAGCACGCGTGGACCATGCAGCAATCCTTTGGCGAGTTCGAGCCGGCGCTGCATTCCTCCGGAAAAGGTCTCGGCCTTTTCCTTCGCGCGATCCGCCAGGCCTACGCGCTCGAGAATTTCGGCAATTCTCTTCGTGAGCGCCGCTCCATGCAAACCATAGAGATGCCCCTGGTGGCGCAGATTCTCCGCCGCCGTAAGCTTCAGGTCGATGCTCTGGGTCTGAAAAACCACGCCGATCTCGCGGCGCAACTGGCTCGGTTCTTTCGCGGCATCGTGACCAAGAATGATGGCCCGCCCGCCGACCGGAACCATGAGCGTGGACAGAATCCGGAACATTGTGGTCTTACCGCTTCCATTGGGGCCAAGCAGTCCGAAGAGTTCGGCAGGCCGCACCTCAAAGGAGACGCCATTCAGCGCGGTACGGCCGCCATAACGGTGCACCAGTTCGCACACAGCGATGACCGGAGAACCCGCGATACTTTCGCTGGGAGTTGAGCCGACTAGCGCGGAGAGTGACATTGGGGAGGTCAACAGCTATTTTACGACGATCGACAACCCTGTGCTGGAGCAGTTGCTAGGATTGGCTGCGCCCCAGCAACTCCGGATCTTCACCATCCGCCGTTCACCAGCCTCGATGAAAGTGGCCGGAACTGGTTTCGTCTTTCCTTACCCCCCGCCGAATTCACGAACATACCAGGCGTGACCTGGCCGGCAGGGTCTGTTACGACAAAGTCTTCTGTCGCAGGATTGCATGACATGAACGTGGTCGCCCTTGCGAATCTCTTTGCCGGTCTGACATCGGAGCGTCGCGAACGGTTTACGCCGCGATGGCCTTGCCTTCCGGCACTTCCTGGTTGCGCGTGATCGGCACGTGTTTCCAGGTTTGCAGGGTGAGTACAACGGTGGTCGCGAGCAGCAGAGCGCCTACCGCCACATGCGCGACCGTCGAGAACACCAGCCAGAAGTCGCTGGGGGCCAACCCGGGAATTTCGGCGACACGGGTAAAGAACGCGCCAAAGCCAAGGAAGATCTGCACAATCAGCAGGAACAGCAGCAGCACGGCGGAACGCCGAATGGGTTGGACGCGCGGGAACTGCAGGATGGCCCGAACGCCGGTCCAGGTCAGGATCAAGGCCACCGAAACTGCGTTGATGACGTGCGGCGCCCACGACATGCCGTGATGGCGGAACATCCCGCCGAAGATCAGTTGTATGTACAGGATCAGGATCGCGTACCAGCACAAAACCAGGAGCTTGGGATGGCCGGTGTCGGCGACCGGGTCTGAAACGGCTTCGACCCAGTCGCGCCCGGTGAAGACAGCTATGGCCACGGCAAGGCAGAAGAATGTCTGACCCACGGCGGCATGCGCAGTAGAAATTTCCGGCGGCAGTTTATGCAGTACGGTCAAGCCGCCCAGAACGCCCTGAAGAATGATTGTGCCCAGGGCGCCGAAAGCCAGGTACTTCATCCAGCGGCGGCGATCCACGAACAATGTCCAGAAGGCAATCACGATCGTGCACATGCCGGTGAACCAGGCGATCACGCGATGGCTGTGCTCGTAGACCACTCCGGTCAACATGGGCGGCCACTTCACGAAATGGCCGTAGGAGGTCGGCCAATCCGGGACGGACAGGCCGGCGTCCTCGCTGGTTACCATCGCGCCGGCGACGATAACAGCGAAAGTAACTACCGCGATAAAAACGGCGATTCGATGATGCCAGGGGTTATAAGGCGTGGACTCAGACTTCAAGAGGAAGCTCCTTGCAACTTGCCATTTTAACAAAGCGTCGGCGGCGACGGGCCGCTGGTAGCGCCGGCCGGGGTTTCTTTTCCCGTTCAGGCCGAAGAGCTTATCGGGAAACCTTCGCAACTTTCCAGAGTAATATCGTAACGCGATACAGACGGCCTTTTCTCCTTGACTGTCGTCGCCCGAGTACCGCATGCTTCGGATCAAACCCTGCTCGATGGGTCTAACCCCCCCCGCGCGTTGGGGGCACAAGAAAACGAGGAGAGAAATGAAGGGATTAGTGCGTTTTTTTGTCGCTTTTGCCAGCTGTCTTGCGCTGGCTTGTAGTCTCTACGGCCAGCCCGATGGCGATGCCGCCGTCGAATCCCAGCCGGGGAAACCAGCGTCCTCTGCGGGAATGGCGGATCATTTTGGCCTTGGAGTCAAAGTGGGTTTGCTCGGCGCCGGGGCCGAAGTGGCCGCGCGCCTGAATCCCCATTCTAACGTTCGCGCGGGGTTCAATGTCCTCGGTTACAGCCGCAGCTTCGACAAAGACGGCATCAATTATGACGGCCACCTGAGCTTCCGCACGATTGAAGCCCATTATGACTACTATCCCTGGGCACGCAGCTTCCACATCAGCGGCGGGCTGCTCGACTATATTGGCAACCCGATTACCGCCAACGCACTTCTTCCGGGCGGGCCGAACGGCGGGAGCAGTTTCACGCTGGGTGGGCAGCAGTACTACACTCAGACCAACTCTGCGTTTGCCAGCGGCCGGGTTAATTTCAACCAGGTTTCACCGACCGTCACATTCGGCTGGGGGAACCTGGTTCGCGAAAATCATCATTTCACCTTCCCGGTTGAACTGGGGATCGCCTTCCAGGGATCGCCCAAGTCGACATTGGGCGTAGGCGGAACGGTTTGCACCAGCCCCACAGACCCGAGCACCTGCGTGAACGCCGCGACGGATCCCATCGTTCAGTCGAACGTTGTTTCTGAACAAGCTAAGCTGAACAGGAGCATGAAGCCGTTCAGGTTCTATCCCATCATCTCTTTCGGATTCGGCTACAAGTTCTAGTTTCGAGGGAATTGCAGCGAACGCGGCGCGAGCAGACTCGCGCCGTGAGGCGCAAACCGGCGCACCCAGAATCTACTGCCTTCGCTGTTGCGCCTGCCGCTCCAGGCAGTGGCGATGCATGGCGAGTTCGATGGCCACCTGCAGTTCACGTTCATGGAAGGGCTTTAAGATATACCCATAGGGGTTGGTATTCTTGGCCCGGTCGAGCGTTGCCCGGTCGGAGTAGGCGGTCAGGTAGATCACTGGGATATCGACGTGGCGGCGGATTTCGATGGACGCCTGTACACCGTCTTTCTTGCCCTTGAGCCGGATGTCCATCAAAACCAGGTCAGGAATTTCCGCAGTGGCAATGCGAACTCCCTGCTCGGCGGTATCGACGATGGCAATCACTGAGAAGCCGAAACCTTCCAGCCGGTCTTTCAATTCTTCCGCAATTAGGGTTTCATCCTCAACGATGAGAACCCGGGGGGTGTAGCTAACCGCTTGTTCTGTCTGCATGAGAGTATCGAATTCAGTGTGCATCATGGTTGGTGGAGAATTGAACGCGAGCTGAGCTGCCGGGCTCGCTTCGGACCAGTTCGAAGGAACCGCGAATTTGCTTCGTCAACGAACGCACCAAACGCAACCCGAGTGATTTCCTGGTATGGAGATTGAAGCCCGCCGGAAGTCCGGCTCCGTTGTCATCCACGCGAAGCAAGCAACTTTGATCACGGTCTGCCGCTAGCGAAATGGTGATCTCTCCGCCTTTGCCGTCAGGAAAACCATGCTTGAAGGCATTAGAAATCAGTTCATTCAGAATCAGACCGCAAGGCACGGCCAGATCCATGCTCATTATCACGGGCTGCAGATCGGTTTTCAATCGAATGAGGCTGTTTGTTTCGATCTGCTTCCCGTAAGTGGAAAGAATATCGGTCGCGAGCACCTTCGCATATTGGGCGAAGTCAATCCGGGAAAAGCTCTTGGACCCGTACAGGGTTTCGTGCACCAGCGCCATCGAGTGCACCCGGTTCTCGCTCTCGCGAAAGACCTGCGCGGTATGCGCATCCTTCGCATACGTCGATTCCAGGTAGAAGAGGCTGCAAATGACCGCGAGGTTATTCTTCACGCGATGGTGCACCTCGCGCAGCAGTACATCCTTTTCACGCAAAGACTCGCGCAGCTTTTCGTCGGCGAGCTTGTGCTCGGTGATGTCGCGAATGGCGGCGAGGACCCGCGGTTCTCCGCTCCCGGGGAGGGGGCTCAGCGTGATATCGACCGGGCACTGGCTTCCATCCTTGCGGCGGGCGTGGAGTTCCAGGCCTTGGCCCATGGAGCGCATCTCTGGGGATTGCAGGTAAGCGTGGCGGCCGGAACCATGCCGTTCCCGGGATTCTTCGGGGACCAGCCACTCGATGGGGCTGCCTAGAAGTTCTTCCCGGGCGTACCCGAACAGGCGCCGCGCCTGATCATTGAGGTCTACGATTCGCCCGTGCGCATCGCTGACCAGAAGAGCGTCGGGGGCAGATTCAAACAAGCACTGGAACATCTCTTTCTTTTCCCGCAACTCGCGCAGCATTGCGTCTTTCTCGGCCTCATGAGCGCGCAACTGGAGCATGACCGCCTCGGTTGCCCTGGCGTTCCGCACGAGCGTCAGGACCCTGGGCACGGTGAAAGGAAGAACCGCAGCCGTAGTGAGCGACGCCCCGGCGGTGAATACTTTGATTGCCGCCGAAAGCACGTAAACCGGTTCCCAGATCGTGACCGCCTCGACCAGGTGAGCCCCGCCGCAGGCGATGATGAACAGCCCGAAAGCGAGGAAGACCCAGTGAAAGGGGATGTGCTGGCGCGCCCGGTAAACCAGGTAAACGAGCGTCATCGAAATGGCCAGGTAAGCCACCGCGATAACGGAGTCGGCAATTACGTGGGTCCACACCAGACCGGGTTGCTGGAGATAGCAATAGGCATGCGGCAGAAAATTCGAAGCCAGCAATTGCTTTGAAAGATCGCGCCAGATGAGGAATGGGGCCGCCGCCAGGACGGCCAAGGCAAGCAGCGCGTAAGCGATCTGCCGGCAAGAGGGGGCTGAGGAGCGCAGAAACTTTGCCGTGAACTTGGGAATCCGGTTGCGCAGCATGAGAACGGCTTCAACCCGCAGCGTCGTTAACGCTGCATTCAGGATACGAAGGAATTCGGCGATTCCCACACAAACTTGTCACCGGCTGGCATGGCATTCCCGAAATGGAACAAAAACCGGTTTCCCTTTGGCTCTCTCCAGCATCTCAAGTTTGATCCCAACAGGAGAGCAGCGATGAGCAAGCGCAGGATATGGAAAGGTTTGCTGGCGGGCGGGGCCGCGGGGGCAGCGGGCAGTCTGGCGATGAACCAGTTTCAGAACCTCTGGATCAAGCTGTCGCAGAAGCAGAATGGGAAAGCGCCGCAAAACCAGTCGGGCGAATCCACCGATGAAGACGCCACCATGAAAGCGGCAGGCAAGGTGGCGGAAATCACCGGCCACCCGCTCTCGCGTGAGCAGAAGAAGAAAGCTGGTCCGCTCGTGCACTATGCCTTCGGCACGGGCATGGGTGCGCTCTATGGAGCGCTCTTGGAGGCCGGGCCGCGACATCTGCGGCGGCGCAACGCCTTGCTGACCGGCTTAGGCTTTGGCAGTGTGCTGTTCGTGGGCGCCGACGAGATTGTCGTCCCCGCCCTGAAGCTCTCAGGGTCGCCCACGGAATCACCCTTATCGTCCCACTTGTACGCATTCGCTTCGCATGCGGTGTACGGCATTACCGCGGGAGCGGTGCGCAAGGCAGTGCGCGCGGCCCTGTGAGTTTATTGCCAAAAGCAGAGCGAATCCAAGGATGAGAGACTCCGTGCTGCCGCTGGTCCGAACGCCACCCCGGAGAGGCGCAGGGGTTACACCTAAGCAACCGTCTCGGCGGCTTTGCCCTGCGCTCGGCGGCGGCTGGCGATGACCAGGCGAATTTCGTCGTAGGTGATCTCGTCCGGCAATACATCCTTCAAAGGCCGAAGTTGCTGGCATCCAAGACGTCCGCAGGCTTCTTCAATCGCCCGGCGCTTGTCCGGGGTAATCCAGGTGTCGGGAAGCTCCGCTCTTCCTTGCTCGATCAGGTCGGCAAGCAGCGCGGTTACTGAGGCGGTCTGGCGATCACGAATTTTGGCGATCTCCTCCAGGCTCTTGCCCTGAAAGAGCAATCGCAAAGTTTCTTCCGCAGGGCGGGACATCTTTTCCGCCGTTCTGGGGACCGCGCGCGCCCCCGTCCGGAATCTATTCAGCGCCTCGATGATCTTCAACCCGTACCGCTCGGCTTTTCTGGACCCAATCCCTGAAATAAGTTTCAGTTCCTGAATATTGGCGGGCTGTTTCCGGCAGATTTCGTCGAGCGTCGTGTCGTGCATTACGACAAAAGCCGCTACTCCCTGGTCCTGCGCCGTCCGGCGCCGCCATTCGCGGAGGAACTCGCGAAGTTCAGGATCGACTTCGGCGAAAGCTGTGGCGGCGCGGGCGCCCTCGCCGGCGCTGCGGCGAGCACATTCTCCCGGTTTTGGGAGGACCGCGACGCCTGCCGTGGAAGAATCAGCAGCTGCGTTCAGCCACTCCGGCATGCCGCTGCACACGTCGCAATTTCCGCAGGACTGCCACTTGGGAGTCTCGCCAAAATGCGCGCAGATTTGCCGGTGCCGGCAGCGCCCCGATTCCGCAAATCCCACAATATCCCGGTAACGTTGCCAGGCCCGGTCCTTTTCTGCCGCATCCTGAATCTCATTGTTGAAGTAGGCAAGCAGCGCGGTGTCGCGTTTTTGCCAGAGCAGCAGGCAATCCGCGGATTCACCATCGCGTCCGGCGCGTCCGGCTTCCTGGTAGTACTGCTCGACCGATTTGGGCAAAGCCAGGTGAATGACGGCGCGCACCGAAGCTTTGTTGATGCCAAGCCCGAAGGCGATGGTGCCCACCAGCACCCGTACCTCATCGGACATCCACTGTTCCTGGTTGCGCCGGCGCGTGGCCGAATCCATCTTGCCGTGGTACGGGATCGCCGGAATCCCTTGTTCGTTGAGAAAGTCCGCCACCTGCTCCACCCGGCGAATGGTCGGCGCATAGACGATGACGCTGCTGCCCGGATAAGTTCCCAGCGCGCGGGCAAGCAGCGCGTTCTGCTCGTACATCGCGCATTCGCGCACCAGGTATCGCAGATTCCCCCGATGAAAGCTGGCAATGTACTTGTGCGCGTTCGAAAGCTGCAATTGCTGCAGGATGTCATGCCGCACCCGCCGCGTGGCGCTGGCGGTGAAAGCTGCAATGGGGCGGTCGGGGAATGCCGCCCGCAAGCGGCTGAGCTGACGGTAGTCCGGACGGAACTCGTGTCCCCATTCCGAGATGCAATGCGCCTCGTCAATGGCAAAAAAGGAGACAGGAACGCCTCGCAGCCAGCCCACTGTGTCTTCGCGCGCCAGGCGCTCTGGCGAGAGATACAGTAACCGGTATTCTCCGGCCCGCGCCTTCTGCATGATTCGCGACTGCTCGCCGGATTCGAGCGAACTGTTCAGCACCGCCGCCGGAATGCCCATCTGCGCCAGTTGCGCGGATTGGTCCTGCATCAGCGCAATCAGCGGCGAAATCACGATGGCGGTCTTTCCCAGAACCAGCGCGGGCAATTGATAGCACAAAGACTTGCCGCCCCCGGTGGGCATGACCACGCAGGTATCGTGTCCACTGATAATGCTCTGCACGATCCGCTCCTGCAGGGGACGAAACGAATCGTAGCCCCAGTACTGGCGCAGAGGCGGGAGGAGATCGACGGACATAGGGTAAGTATAGAAGTTAAAGAATGCGAGACGAGATCAATGAAGTTGATGCTGTCCGGTTTTGGGAAGTGGGTGCAAAAATCGTAAATGCAGACTACAAACGAAAAATGGTTCTTTTTCCTGGGCCAAATAAGTCCTACGGGAGTGAAGGGAAAGAGGCTGTCACCTTCATCCTCGCCTGAGGTCTGCGTGCAACAGCCTGTGGAACAAATTCTCTCCAGATTCCCGCCGCACCGACAACCTGCCCGCCCCATATGCCCGCGACTTCAACCCGCGCTGAACGGACACGCAGATTGAGTGATCTTCGTCCTGAATGCGTTCGCTCACGTCCATGCTCTTGCGGTTGCGTTCTGTCGCGGATGGGCCCACATCGTTAAAGTAAAACTCGAAGATTACCTTCACCTTGTCGATACCCAGCGGCAGCACCAGGTTGGTGTCGAGATAGCCTTCATACCAGTTGAGCATGAAGTTGGGATAGAGCCAGTAGTAAAGCGCCTGGCCCTGGCGCACACTGGCAGTCATGGCGTCCCCGGCGGAAGCATCAATGGGACTCGACTGCAGGCAGAAGCGCTCGCCGTTGGTGATGGTGTAGTCGGCGTAGCTCAGGATGCTGTTCAGCCCCTTATGAAGATAAGGGACGTGATAGCCGCCATCGAGATAGTTATCGACGAACACCTTCCAGTTGCAGTCGATGATCCACTCGCGGCGTCCTGCGAAATGGAGTTGGTCCAAGTGCAGGGGCTTGAACTGCTCAACCATGCCGCCAAGAAATTCGGGGAGCGGAATGGGGTCCGCATCCAGGTGCACGAAGACAAATTTTTCCCACACTTCGACGCTCAGCGGCACCAGGCCATTCTGCTTGCGGTCGAAATTCTCGACGCCTTCAAAGTCGGGCACGCCTTTTAAGGAGCCGTCCAAGCCATAGGTCCAGCCGTGATAGGGACACTGCAATCGCGCCGCAGTGCCGCACGGCTCAGTCATCACGGCTGCAGCATGATGACGGCAGACATTAAAGAATCCCCTTAGCTGCCCATCTTGCCCGCAGACTACCAGCACGGGCTCACCGGCGACCTCAGCCGTGATGTACTGGCCCGGCGCGGCCACCTGCTCGGCGCGGCCGACCATTTGCCAGGTATGGCTGAAGACAGTCTTGCGCTCAAGTTCGGCAATCCGCTCATCGGTATACCAGGAGCCCGGGATGGTGAAGGCGCTCTTCAGCGGCTTGCCCGGATCGAATGTCTGAACCATCTCTTGAACATTCATAAGTACTCCAAATGACCCGACATCGTACCACTTCGCACGGGCGTGGATATGCGAATACAGCCGAGGCTCTGTATGCTTTCGAGTTGGTCCAAGCCTGGCTATCGCTGGGACTTCAACCGCACGGGGGCGCGAATGGTCCTTGTCATGATGGGAGTAGTTGGCGCGGGGAAGACCACGGTCGGGATGCTGCTGGCGCAGAAGCTCGGCTGGCAATTTGCCGACGCCGATGATTTTCATTCTCGCGAGAATGTGGACAAAATCCGCCACGGCATTGCGCTCACCGATGCCGATCGCGCACCCTGGCTGGCGGCTCTGCGGCAGGCGATCGCGGCATGGAGTGCAAGCGGCACCAATGCCGTCCTGGCTTGTTCAGCGCTGAAGCAGGCCTATCGCGACGAACTTGGATCGGAGGGTGTGGTTTTTGTTTATCTCCAGGGCAGTTACCAGCTGATTCGCCAGCGCCTGCACAGCCGCCACGGTCATTTCGCGACTGAATCCATCCTCAAAAGCCAGCTGGAAGATTTGCAGGAACCCAATGATGCGATCACCGTAGAAGTGGACAAATCGCCCGAAGCCATCGTCGCGGAAATTATTGACAAGCTAAAGTCACGGCATCTGGCGTATCCTGATGCGGCACAGAATGACCACGGCACCCCGCCCGAACGTGATTCCCGGTTCTGATCTGGAAGCCAAAACCGTCCGCACCCTTTTGCTGCGGCTCCTCCCCTTCCTCTTTCTTCTGTACGTCGTGAACTACCTCGACCGCATCAACGTGGGCTTCGCCGCGCTGCAGATGCGCGGGCAGTTGGGTTTCAGCGACAAAGTTTTCGGAACCGGCTTCGGCATTTTTTTCTGGGGATATCTGCTGCTGCAGGTGCCAAGCAACCTGGCGCTGGCGAAGGTGGGTGCGCGGCGCTGGATGGCAGGCATCATGGTCCTGTGGGGCGTGGTTTCCTGCTGCATGATCTTGGTACGCACGGTGCACGGGTTCTACGCGCTTCGGTTCGTCCTGGGCGCCGCCGAGGCGGGCTTCTTTCCCGGCATCATCCTTTACTTGAAGAATTGGTTTCCCGCCACGGCGCGGGCGCGCGCAGTGGCCTGGTTCATGACCGCGAACCCGCTCGCCGGAGTCGTCGGCGGCCCCATTTCAGGCGCATTGCTCGGGCTGCATCAAGCCGGGCTCGCCGGCTGGCAATGGTTGTTCATTCTCGAAGGATTGCCGGCGATTTTCCTCGCGGTCGTGGTGCTGCTCACTTTGAAAGATCACCCTCAGGATGCGCACTGGTTGAATACAGAACAGAAGACCTGGCTGGTTGGCACCCTGGAATGGGAGCACCAGCAGCAAGCTGCGGTGAAGGCGACGGACTTGTGGGCGGCTTTTCTGGACTGGCGAGTATGGCTGATGACCATCGTCTACTTCGGGCTGACCGCGTCCGCGTACGGTTTGATCCTCTGGATGCCAAACTACATTCACAGCCTCTCATCGCTGAGCAACTTTGGGATCGGGGTGGTCTCGGTTATTCCTTACATCGCAACCGCCGCGGCCATGGTGCTGGTCGGCATGCGCTCCGATCGTACGCGAAAACATCGGCTGCACCTCGCCGGATCGGCATTCCTGGCCACCATCTTTCTGCTGATTGCGGCGCAGATGCACTCCATCGTTCCCGGGCTGACATTTGTGAGTCTTGCGCTTATGGCGACGTTTTCCATGCAGGGGCCATTCTGGGCGACATCTACCTCTTTTCTCGGCGGGACAGCCGCAGCTGCGGGAATCGCGATTATCAACTCGCTCGGCAACCTGGGAGGTTACTTTGGCCCCGAGATCATCGGGCTGAGGCGTAGCGCGGGGGGCGGCTTTCGCGGCGGCATGCTGATTATCTCGGTTTGCCTGGCGCTTGCCGGGTTTGTGTCGCTGGTGGTTCGCGCCCGCCAGCAACCGGCTTCGCCCTCGGCCAGCAATCCTTTACAATAGTGAGCTTTGCGGGCCGTTGCCGGGGCAGGCACGGTTCCGGATGTGCTCGGGTCGCTTCAGTTTGGAGAGCGGGTGTCTCGCTCGCCAGTCCGGGCGAGTACGCCCCACGTTCCACAATCGATTTTCTGAGAAGACGTTCAGAGTCAACGAACTTTGATCGAATCAAACCCCAACTCCCCCGGCCAGTACGTCTACTGGCGCGTCGAAGGCAGCTTGCTCGAGTTGACTGCCGTCCGCCCCATCGGGTTCTTTACCTGGAACGCCCAGACGTTCTCTCAACGCTGGCTGCGGCGAGGGTCGGTGCTGCTGATGGCGGCGCTGCGCCCGTTGCTTTATGCGACCAACCGGACCTTTGCTACCCGCGTGGTTTACTCCATCCTGCGCGGTATCAGCCGCGACCGCCTGGACCTGCTCGGAGAGGAATACTTTCAGTACAAGCTCAAGCCCCACTTGAAGCCGGACGGCGTTCGTCAGTTACAGCAATTGCTTACCGGCGAATCTAAGGTCGCGCTGGTAAGCCAGGGGCTCGACCACGTAATGCGTCCGCTGGCCCAGCACCTTGGGGTCAATTTCATTCTGGCCAATCGCCTGGAATTTCGCGACGGCATCGCCACCGGCCGCCTGCTCGATCCGGTCATTCGCCCGCGGGGAATCTTCGCGCGGGTGTCGTCATCGGGGCCCGACGGCAGACGGACGCGAGAGCGACTGGCGCAGGATCTCGGTATTGTGAATTCCGAGCTTCTGGCGCGCGCGGTAGAGCCTGCACTAAGAACTGCCCCTGGGATTGAGCGCCCGTTGGTGAGTTTTGAGGCCAGGCCCGCGGATGCTCCGCTGTCCGTTCGCAAAGCGCTTCGCGGAAAGCATGTCCTGTTGATCGGCGTCACCGGATTCATCGGCAAAGTCTGGCTGGCCAATACCTTGATGGACCTTCCGGGAATCGGGCGCATTTACCTTCTGATTCGCAAGCAGAAGTCCAATCCCGCGCATCAGCGATTTGAGAAATTACTGGAAGAGTCGCCGGTCTTCGATCCGCTTTATGATCGCTACGGCCAAAGGCTGCTCCAGTTCATCCGCGACAAGGTGCAAGTCGTGGAAGGCGACGTAACTCAGTCCGGCTTGGGCCTGGAGCCGGAAACGGCTGCGCTACTGCGCGGCAAGCTCGATCTGATCGTCAATAGTTCGGGGCTGACCGACTTCAATCCCGACCTGCGCGACGCGCTCAGCACCAACGTCGATGCCGCCCTCAACATCGTCGAATTCATACGCCAGTCCGGCCATTGCGGGCTGCTGCACCTTTCTACCTGCTACGTTGCAGGCGCGCGCGACGGCCGCGTCAGCGAAACCCTTCGCCCGAATTACACGCCTGCCGGGGTACGCGACTTCGACGCCGAGCGCGAGTGGAACGGGCTGCATGGGTTGATTCAGGACATCGAGCGGCGCGCCGAAAGCGCGGAAGTGACGGCTGAACTTCGCCGCCAGGCGATCGGGAAGGAACATGCAGCCAAGGACCTCCGCGGCGCGGCCCTCGAAAATCAAATACGCAAGAACCGGGTCCGCTGGCTGCGCAACGAACTGACCGAGGCAGGGAAGCGCCGCGCCAAAGAGTTGGGCTGGCCCAACACATACACGCTCAGCAAGAGCCTGGCGGAATCTTTGATCGCAATACGGGGCGCCGGGCTGCCGATTGCAATCGTCCGGCCCGCCATCGTCGAGAGCTCGGTCGCGCAGCCTTTTCGCGGCTGGAATGAGGGCATCAACACCTCGGCTTCGCTCTCTTACCTGCTTGGAACTTATTTCCGTCAGCTCCCGAGCAATGAACGCAAGCGGCTGGACGTCATCCCGGTGGACGCGGTTTGCCGCGGCATGACGCTGATCGCGGCGGCCGTGATGGAGCGCCGGCACGATGCGGTTTATCAACTGGCTACCTCGGTCACGAATCCGTGCAACATGCGCCGCTCGATCGAACTGACTTCGCTGGCGCATCGCAAGCACTACCGCGCTCAGGAGGGAATGGAATATTGGCTGCGCCTGCGATTCGACGCTATCCCGGTTTCGAAGGAACGCTACAACCGCATGTCGGCGCCGGCCCAGCGTGCGATCATCAAGGCGATTCAGCTGGTTGCAGCGCCGCTTCCCTTGAAAAAAGCGCCGCTCGCCAAAGCCGATCGCAATCTGGAAAAAGTCGAGAAGCTGATCGAACTGTTCGAGCCATTCATTCTGAGCAACGAGCACGATTTTGTCGCTGATAACGTTGAGCGCCTCTCGCAGGCGCTCGTGCCCGAGGAACGCGAGCAGTTCGGCTACAACACCGTTGCGCTGGACTGGTGGGAATACTGGATCAACATCCACATCCCGGCGCTGCGAAAATGGACGTATCCTCTGATCGAGGGCCGGCCTCTGGAGGCCCGGCCGCCGCGCCTTCTGCAGGCCGCGAACGGGACTGACACCGACGCCGTGAAAACTGGAACTAACGGAGCCACGTGGCGATATTCCTGACCGGATCGACCGGATACATCGGCGCGCACATTGCCGCCAACCTGCTGTGCGACTACGGCGCCTCGCTGAACGTGCTGGTCCGGGCGAAGGACGCGCAACAGGCTGAAGACCGGCTGTGGCAGGCGCTACAGCTGCACATGGATTTCAGGACTTTCTATGAGTGTCTTCAGGCGCGCATAAGGATTTTTCGCGGCGATCTGACCGATGAGCACTTGGGCTTGCCCGGCGATGATTATGATCGCCTGGTACATACCACCGACTCCGTCATCCATTGCGCCGCATCTTTGAACCGCAAATCCGAAAAGAGCTGCCTCAACGTCAACCTGCGCGGCACCCTCGAAGTCATCAAGCTGGCCATGCAGACGGATCATTACCACGGGCTCCGCCGCTTCAGCCACGTGAGCACGGTGGCGGTGGCGGGCCAGCGCCAGGATGAAGTCGTCACGGAAGAAAATTCCGTCGACTGGAACCGTTCCGATTACGATCCTTACGCCCGCACGAAAAAATTCTCCGAGCACATGGTGCGCCAGCTGCTGCCGGAGGTGCCCAAGACCATTTTTCGCCCCAGCATTGTGCTCGGCGACAGCCGCCGCGCCGAGACCACGCAGTTCGACATGGTGCGAGCCTTCGTATTCTTAGCGGGCTTGCCGGTGCTGCCGCTGCGCGCCAAAGACCGCGTGGATATCGTGAACGTGGATTTCGTTGCCGATGCCGTAGCCGCCCTGCACGTGAAAGAGCGCACCCAGTACGACACCTACCACCTTTCGTCCGGTCGCGACTCGCAGACCTTTCGCCAGATCACGGCATCGTTGTCCGCGGCCCAGGGACGCCACGGGCCGATTTACCTGCCGTGGCTGGAAAAACCGTTCAGCCGCGCTGTCGATCTGTTCTCCAACCGCAAAAGCCGGATCGGCCGCGGCGCCGCGCTCATGAAAGTATTCATGCCTTATCTCACGTTCAATACGGTTTTCGACAACACCCGCGTCACGACTGAACTGGGCCGCAAGCCTGTGCCCTTCTCTCAATACAGTTATCCCCTGCTGAAGTTCAGCCGCGACACCAACTTCACCTACCCTTACCAGCCCTGGCCGGTCAAGGTGGGAGGCTCCGCCGCATGATGGATCTCATGCTGCAGGCCTGGGTCAGTTCCATCATTGAGCGCAAAAAAGTTTCCTGGGTGCTGGGCAAGGGCGAGCGTTGGCAGTCCGGCAAAAAGCTCAAGCTGCTGTTTGCCGGGTACAACGGCGCTCGCAATATGGGTTCGGACGCGCGCGTGGAGGAAATGCTGCGCCAGATTCGGCACATCCTGGGCGCCGAGAACGTCGAATTCAGCGTCATGAGCCAGAATTTTCAGCTCACCGATGGATATTTTCAGGGCACCCGCCAGGTTCATCTTCCGGATATCTTTCCGCCGTTCCTTGCGCGCGAGGTCCCGCGTAATCATGGCGTGGTGGCGTGCGAAGGCTCCATGTTCAAGAGCAAGTTCGCCAATGCGCTGACCACGATGATGATCGGCTCGCTGGGAATCGCGGCGGCCGAGAACAAGCTCTCCATCGGATACGGCGGCGAAGCCGGGCACATGGATTCTTCCGTCCGCAAAATGTGCGCCCGCTTCTGCAAGGAGTCGCTGATCATCACCCGCAACGAAGAGTCGCGCAATGTTCTCCGGGAACTCGGTGTTCCCACGGAGCTTGGCACCGATACCGCGTGGACTTTCGAACCGCTTCCTCCCGACTACGGGCGCAAGGTGCTGCGCGATCATGGCTGGGATGGCAGCAAGCCGGTGCTGGTCATTTGTCCGATTAATCCGTTCGAGTGGCCGGTCAAGGCTTCGATCGGCAAGCTGGTCGCGCACAAGACCGCCGGCGCCTACAAAGAGAGCCATTACCGCGGGCCATATTTTCACAATTCCGGCGCCGAAGCCGATCGCAAGTTTCAGCACTACCTCACCTCCATCGGCAACGCGGTGGACGCGTTTCGCAAGCGCCGCGACGTCTTCGTGGTTTTGGCGGCAACCGAGCGCCTGGACGCCCGCCCCGCCAAGAAAATTTCCGAGCGCCTGGGAGGAGTGCCGATCCTTACTTCCGAACAGTTCAACATGTACGAACTGGTGAGCATTCTGCGCGCCTGCCACATGATGGCCTCCTCGCGCTATCACGGGATCGTCACCACCATGCCGGCCCTGGTGCCTTCCTGCGGCATTACCATGGACGAGCGAATCCGCAACCTGATGCGCGAGCGCGGCCACGATGACCTGCTGATGAACGTCGATGACACCGATCTTGAGCCGAGATTGCTTGCCGCCCTGGAAACGCTGGCGACCGAGGGCGACCGCATCGCCGATGGCATCGGCCGCACGGTGGTGAAGAACTTGAAGGTAATGGCGCGGATGGGCGTTTACTTCGAAGAGGAATTGCAGCGCCGCTACCCGGAGTTCCCGACGCATAAAGGCCAATGGAGCTGGGAAGAATATCTTCCGCCGATGGATGCCGGACTGCTCCGGCTCATCGGCATGTACAGCTAGAGTCGCGCAATCGGGTGACCGGACAATCGGCTGGATCGGGTCATCAGGGTGATTGGATCGGACCATGGGCGAGGTAAGCGCGTGGAGTGGCCATCAACATAGCCGTGGAGCAGCGGATGTCTTTCCTCGATCAAATCTACGCGAAGCTCGAAACGTCCGCTGATCAGACGCTTGTAACCGAGCTTCGCGAACACGGCAACGTTGTGGTCGACGGCCGCGCTTTGCTCGCCATGATTGCCCAGGGGCGTGCCTTTCTTGCTGCCCGGGCGCTCCGCAAAGGCGATCGCGTCGCGCTTCTCGCCGCCAACGGGGTTCAATGGATTGCGATGGATCTCGCCATCATGGCCGAAGGCCTGATCGTCGTCCCGCTTTACTCCCGCCAGTCGGCGGCGGAACTGGTTGCCATGATGAAAGATTGCTCGCCATCGCTGATCTGCTGTGGAGATTCGGCGCTACGCGATGCTGTGGTGCAGGCCTGGCCGGAAGCGCCGCCGCAGGCATGGTTCAACCAGATCTTTGCAGGAACTCGGGAATCGTCCGCTCCCGGCAGTGCGCGGACCGGAGTGTCCGCGCCACACGCTCACGCTGATTCCGACCTCGTCGCCATTATCTACACCTCTGGTACGTCGGGTGAAGCCAAAGGCGTGATGATCAACGCTGGCAACGTCGGTCACATCCTCAAATGCACCTCCGAGCGGCTCGATGTGCTCATGAATCACCGCCCCGGGCAGGACCGCGTCTATCAATGGGCGCCGTTGAACTTCGCCGCTGCCTGGATTACGACCCTGACTAGCCTCCTGCGCGGCAGTGCCGTTTTCATGAATACGGACCTGACAAAAATAGCCGGCGAACTACGCACCGTCGAGCCCGACTACTTCGTCAATGTTCCCGCGCTGCTCGAGCGCGTGCGACGTGCTGTGGATGAGCAGATATGGAAGACCGGTGGCATCGTGCGCACCATGTATCTCAGGGCCAAAGCCGCCTACGCGCGTCAGCAGGAACTCAAAGCCACTCTCGCGGACTCCATGTGGCTTGCCCTGGCCAATAAACTCGTGTTCCCAACAATACGCAAAAAGATGATTGGTTCCAGCCTCAAAGCCCTGATCTGCGGCTCTGCGCCCTTGAACGTCGAGACCCAACTTTATTTCACGATGCTGGGAATTCCTGTGCTACAGGTTTATGGGCTTACGGAAACCACGGCGATCTGCACCATGGATGATCCTCGCCATGTCGAACCGGGCCGCGTGGGAACGGCGATTCCGGGGATCG